>CAYNAR010000001.1:0-128265 GCA_964395625.1 uncultured Gammaproteobacteria bacterium
TTTGACATATGCCCCTAGATTAGCAAAAAGTGCAATATGTGTGTGCACATTACCCATGAGACTTGACTTTTTTGCAATAAAGTTGTAATACAATGGTACACGCGTCCTTTAAAATTTAGCTGCTTTTAAAAACATAACTAGGAGGTTCCTAATGCGTAAGATGTTTCTTGCGATGATTTTCGCTTTGTCGATCAGTAATGTCTTCGCCGGCGTCGTCGGCGGTTCTGTTTCCGATTCATCTTCTTCTTTGAGTTTGAGCCTGGTCAAAGTAAAAATCGATGGCCCGGGCTTAAAGGATTCTACGTTTACCGATTCTTTGGGTAAGTTCAGTTTTAAGACTCCTGTCAAAGTTTCCAATCTGCCTGTTAAAAAAATATCAGCGATGCCGAACATTCGTCATAGCGGTGATATGATTACTTGGCGAGATGCACAGAGTCCTGTTTCCCTCATGGTCTTTAGTGCTTCCGGACGGTTAGTGGAAAAATTCTCAAGCAGTAATAGTCTTGGAAGTTTTTCTTTGGCTAAACTGCCCAGCGGCATGTACTTGATGAAGATGAACGGACTTGTCTTTAAGTATCTTCGGTATGGCAATGGTCGAAGCTGGTCTGATATGAATCAGGCGCTTCTCTCGTCGAGTTTTGATGTCTCTGCCGATGTCGGCGATGTCTACACTCTGTCTTTTATTAAAACTTCTTTTGACACGCAGAAAGTCGTCGTCGCCGATGGCGTCGATAGCTTGAAGGTTGGAATGAAGTTTATCGCCAATGCCGTCTATCGTTTGGATTGTATCAATTTTAGCCCATACAAGAATGGTCAAAATCCGAACAACAAAGTTTTTATTCCTCGGCATCAGATAATTGAACGGATGAGTATCGTTAAGCCCTATACTAAAAGTATAAGAATATTCAGTACGCTTAGCGGTCTTGGGGCTTCTTGCGAAGTCGCTCATAAATTCGGACTGAAGACTTTTGCCGGCGCTTGGATTGGTCGTGACACTGCAGTCAATCGTGCGGAAATAGATAGCTTGATCGCTATGTCTTTGCGTGGCGAGGTTGATACCGTCATAATCGGTAGTGAGGCCTTGCTAAGACAGGATATAAACGAAGATAGCTTGATCGCGCATCTTCAGCGTTTCAGGACTGCCGTGCCGAACGTACCAGTGACGACAGCCGATGTCTATGGAGAGTTGATCGGACACCCGAAAGTTTTGGCTGTCTGCGATTTCGTCTATGGTAATTTCTATCCTTACTGGGAAGGCGTCGACGTCAAATATGCCGTAGCCAGTCTGGACGCTTCTTATGAGAATCTCTTGGATACGTCCGGTGGCAAGAGGGTTTTGATATCGGAAGCCGGATGGCCTTCGGAAGGAACTCTTTACGGACAGTCTCTTCCTTCAAAAGAGAACGCCGCTTATTATTTCTTGAATCTAGTCTCTTGGAGTAGAGCTAAAAAAATCAGCATCAATTATTTCGAAGCCTTTGACGAGTCGTGGAAGACTAACGAAGGAACAGTCGGACAGCATTGGGGATTATTCGATACGGCCGGAGTAATGAAGGCCGGTATGGAAAAAGTCTTTCAAGGAGATACGATGGTCGACAATTGGACTGGTGATTTTTTAGTCGGAGGTGAAGGGGTTCCGGCGATAGATACTGTATTCGTTCCAAAAATTGGCACGTCTGACAATCTCCAAGGAAAAGTTCTCCATGTGAAGCCGAAGGATTATGGTATAGTGGTTTATATAAATGTTCCTGGCGCTGGTTGGTGGATAAAGCCGACTTATGCGTCTCCGGTCACAAAAATAAACCCCGATGGTAGTTGGATCTGTGATGTTACTACCGGCGGATCCGATCAGACAGCCACTAAATTTCACGTCTTCTTGATTCCCAAGGACTATACCCCACCTTCATCGTATTCCACTTTTAATCAGGAGAAAAAAGTAGCTGAATTGCTAATCATTAGAGAATGAGTGCGGTTTTAAACTTCATTCTATGACGTCCAGGGTTTTCTCTGGACGTTTTTTATTTGCACCATGCTAAGACCTTCGTTTTTAAGAAATATTTTTTTGTGCTATTATTATAGTGGTTATTATTGACGATAATTTATTTTTTTAAATATGTCGGAAAAATTCAAAATTCTTTTGATTGAGGACGATCCGATGGTCGTTAAACTGTATCAAAGGAAATTGACCATCGACGGACACGAAGTTTCCTTGGCCTTCAATGGCGAGGAAGGAGTGGCCGCTTTGAACAAAGAGCGTCCTGACATCGTTCTTCTTGATGTCATGATGCCGAAGATGAACGGTTTCGAAGTTTTGAAAATCGTCAAACAAGACGAAAAACTCAAAAGTATACCGATAATAGTTTTGACCAATCTCGACGATCGTTCCGAGGACACGGAAAAAATAAGACAGCTCGGTGCCGATGACCATTTGGTTAAGGCTAACACATCCCTAAAAGAATTGACAGAGAGAATCAGATTGAACGTTGAGAAGGCGAGAGCAAAGGGGAACTCCAATTGATCGATAAAAAATCGCGGCCGAAAGTTTCGGTCGCGATTTTGTTTTATTCTTTTTTGACCTCTTGCTCCTTCTCTCTTTTTTCTGCGCATTTAGGGCAACGACAGCCGTGAGGTTTTATGAAAGCGTCGAAATATTCTTTGCCGTAGTTATAAGTAAGCTCCTCTCCGGCTTTAATATTCTTTATCGATGAGATTATTATTCTCTTTCCTTTTATCTCCGGTTCGCAATTGGGTCGGCAGGAGTGATTTAAGTAGCGACTAAGGTTCTCGAGTTTTCTTCCGTCCATAGTCCAGCGAGAGTTGATATCGAACAAGTAGCGTCCGCCTCTCTTATTAGCCTCGTCGGCGGAAATCAATTCTCCGGAGTAGTCGAGAACGAACTCTCCATTTTTGATTGGTTCGTTCGCGAAGACTCCTAGGCCGGCCATGGATCTTTTGACCGATAACGAGAAAGGGGAGTTGTGTTTATATTTTTCCTTGGGCATATTTTTTATTTTTTTATTCAGATGTTTATTATATCACAAGAGAGTGTCTGCTGTCCCTTTATGTTTTTGTCTGCGCCGGTTCATTTGACATTTTTTTATTTTTATGATAAAAATTGATTTCGTTCTTCGACAATATTGAAGAAATAAAATACCTATCATTTTCTAAAAAGGAGAGGCTATGCTTAAAGCTTTTGTTTTGCTACTCGTCTCTTTGTCGTCTTTCGGACTTTCCGCCGACACCTATTTCGTTGAAAAGTCTCAGGATGGTTCCTATGTCAGGGTTCTTAAAGGGGCTACCGGTGCAGATATCTCCGTTAAAGAGAGCTTTGTTCCGATAGACTCTTTTCGTGTCGATTTTTCAGGCATCAATCTCGGTGTCTATGATATCGACACATCGGAGGCTATTATCGCCGCCGCTAACAAGGGTGGAGAGGTGGATAGTGAATACTTGCCGGCATTCCCGATGTCCTTCACGATAAAGTTTATCGAAAACGGACATGGTAAGGCTGTGCAGGGTTGGTTTCCTCCGGAATTTGTTAAGAGGTTGGATTATTTGAAGTACGAGAGAAGTCTTGATGGAGATTTGCCGACCGTGCGTTTTTTAGAGGAAAAAAGCATTGGCGGAAAATTCTTTGTGAGTAAATCCATGTTATTGATTTTTTTACTTTTGACTATTTCCTTATTGATATTATTATTTGGATCGATTAGACATTTTTTTAAGCAAGGTGCGAGGGGGGAGTATGTCTTTGCTTCATTGTGTTCCGTGACGCTGTCGATGGCGGTTATGATTGTCGTTTATTTTGTCGCCTCTTTTTTACAAGCCGAGACAGCTAGGGCAATCGTCGCCTATTCGCCGGTTATCCTTTTTTTCATTATTGCCGTATTAGTCTTTTTGTTCGGCAAGATCGATATTGGATTGGTAATTGTTCTCGCCTCCGCTTATTTTCCGGTTTTGTCTATAGTCGCTATTGTTTCTATGAATTGGCGATGGGGAGTGATCTCGGTGGTTATTTTTAATATTTCTTTTTTATTGGCACTTTTAGTGAAAGACAGCTTGCCGATCAAACGTTCTTTTGCGACTAAATACTGACATTGACTAAAGAGAGGATTATATAGCCTCTCTTTTTTATTGACATACTATTTACTTGCCCAGTCTCGTTTTTATTGTTAATATTTAAAGAGTAAATACATAAAAAGTATGGAAAAAGAAATGGATTTTTTTGCCAACGAAGAGAATGGTGAAAACAAGGTAGAAAATGCTAGAGAAAAAGCCTTAATAAAAAAGGCAATAGAGAAATATGGGGTAATACGCCCATCCGGAACGAAAACAAGCTTTAAGGAGTGTTTTACTTCTGATGCCGGTAAGCTTGTTTTTTGGTTTAATACTGAAGACGATAGCACTCACGTGGTAATCGAGGATTAAGTGCATGAGGGCGTTTTTTGTCGGATTACTAGGTTTTTCCGTCTTTTTACGTCTTGCCTCTTGATTATTTTTATTTTTTGTGCTTTAATTAACTTTTATCGGGTTAAAGGAGGAAATTAAGCTTCTTTATTGATTGTTTCCGGTAGAACCATTAATTCAAAACAATCAAGTAATTTTATTTTTATGGGTAAATTTGATCGTAACCGCGGTGGATTCGGCGGTTCAAGATTCGGTGGCCGTGATCGCGGCCCAAGACGCAGCGGCGGCTTTGGAGGCTCCTCCAACGGTGGCATGCATAAGGCTATTTGCGCCGAATGCGGCGACGAGTGCCAGGTGCCTTTCCGCCCGACCGGCGATCGTCCGGTTTTGTGCAGTACCTGCTTCAAAGGTCCTGGACACAACGAACCGAGACGCGACGATCGTCGCAGTTTTGATCGCCCGAGATTCGAGGAGAAACAGATGTTCGACGCCGTTTGCTCCGAGTGCGGTAGCGATTGCCAAGTTCCGTTCAGACCTACTCAGGGTAAGGACGTTCTATGCAGTGATTGCTTCGGCAACAAGGAAAAGGGCGGAGACCTCAAGATTTTCGATAAGTCTAGCAAGGGCAATAATGGCAATAGAAGCGATTATGAAAAGCAGTTCGAAGCTCTTAACGTCAAGATCAATAAGATTTTGGAATTGTTGAGCCCGACAGCTAAGGCCGAGGCTATCGAAGCCGTCAAAGAGGTCTATGCCGGCAAGAAGGCCGAGAAGGCTGAGAAGGTCGTCGAGGAAGTGAAGGAAGAGAAAGAAGAGGTTGCCGAGGAGGTCGAGAAGAAGGCTAAGAAGGCAGTCAAGAAGGTTGCCAAGAAAGCCGAGAAAAAGGAGGAAAAGGCTCCTGCTAAGAAAAAGGCAACTAAGAAGAAATAAATTCTTAAAAGAATTCAAATAAGAAAAAAGACGGGATATTGAAAGCCCGTCTTTTTTTTGTTATAATATTGGTATCAATAATAATTATAATAAATATGACAGAATCAAAAAATTTTTCAGCGGTCATTCTGGGTTTGGCTATAATAGCCAGCGCTGCGGTCTTTGGCTTCCTTTATCATTCCGCTCAGGCGGTAAATTCTAAGGACGTGTTAGCTGTTACCGGGTCGACCAAGACGCGTGTAACTTCTGATCAGGCTAAATTAGTCGTTAGTCTTAGTCGTACGGCGCGTCAAGAGGAATTGTCTAACGGCAAGAAAGAAATCGCTCGCGATCTGAGTTTGGTGCGTGAACTTTTTCAGTCGGCCGGCATCGATATGTCCGGTGTGAACGAGAGCCCGCTTTCCATGTATCAGGCCTATGATCAGTACAATACAGGTGTCGTTCGCTATCAGTTCAGTCAGTCGGTAACATTGCAGTCGTCCGATGTTAATAAGATAACGGAAATCTCCAAGAAGATTCCCGACCTTGTCGACAAGGGGGCTTTAGTCTCGATACAGTCTTTAGAATACTATTATTCCAAGTTGCCGGATTTGCGCGTCTCTTTATTGACTGAGGCCGTTAAGGACGCCAAAGTGCGCGCCGACAAGATAGCCAGTGGAACAGGTCGTAGGGTTGGCGGTGTCCAGTCCGCTTCTATCGGAGTGGTACAGGTTGTGTCCCCGAATTCTGTCGACGTCTCCGATTACGGCAATTACGACACTTCTAGCATAGAGAAGGATGTGATGGTGACTGTTAAAGCGACGTTTAGATTGGAATAGTATAGAATCGAACGGATAAAAAGAAACCCCTGCATGATTTGCGGGGGTTTTGTTATAGTTTTTTGTTATTGTTTTTTTATCACTCTTTCTTTGAATTCGTTGAACACGTTTTCAGAGTTTACGTAGTCGTAAAGACCACTATTTCCAATCACACCACCAAGACTGTAATAAAAGGCAAGGATTTTTCCTTTGTCGGTGTCTACTTTTTTTGCGCCAAGCTCATAGTATGGCTCGGTTGTATCTTTGCAGACAGCTAGACTATCAGCGACCCATTTTTTTATCTTTTTGATCGTGCTTATCTGCTCGTCGTTCAGATTGTTGGATGTCGTCCTTATGGATATTTTTATTTTCGGAGACATTTTGTCTCTTGGGTTTTTGAAGAATCCGGAAAATCTGACAACCTGTTGTTGTGTCGTTTGCTTTTGGCGAACTTCCGCTTTTTTGGTTGTATCCGTGCTCTTTATTTTTTTGACAGTGTCGACTACTGCGGTGGTTTTTTTTGCAGCTTGTGCGGTGTCTGCTTTGGTAGTGTCTTTTTTTGTCAATTCAATGATTATTCCGGTAGTGCTGTCTTTTTTTACTGAGTCGACGGCCGATATCGGGACATCGATTTGCTTGACGTTGTCGACGACGGATGTTTGCGTTTTCTGTGCAGACTTGGACGTGTCGATTTCTTTATCGGCGGTGTTTTGCCCGAATGCCAATAGCGGTGCAGAGAGAATAATGATTTTAAAGAACTTCATATAGGACTCCTTTTGTTGGTTTTTTGGTGTGTTTCGTCTTTACATTGGCATAATTTTTATTTTTTGTCAATAAGCATTGGTCTTTTGTCGTTTAAGACTGTATAATCTAAATATAATATATTTTTTATGAAAAAAGACATTGTTAAGTTGGCTGTCTCGATTGTGGCTTGCCAAATGGCCGGTTTTATCGGCTCGATATTCACGACTAAATCTATTCCGACTTGGTACGCTTCTTTGGAGAGGCCGAGTATCGCTCCGCCGAATTGGGTGTTCGCTCCGGTTTGGACTACGCTTTTCGTTTTGATGGGCATTTCGGCTTTTATGATCTGGCGTTTAGGATTGAAACGTAAAGACGTTAAAGTCGCCTTGGGCTTTTTTATCGCTCAACTTGTCTTGAACACACTTTGGTCTGTAATATTCTTCGGCCTTCGTTCTTTAGGTGGTGCATTTTTCGAAATCGTAATACTGTGGCTATCGATATTATTTACAATAATCCTATTTTTCAAAATATCTCGGCCGGCGGCTTATCTGTTGTTTCCGTATATAGCTTGGGTTAGTTTCGCTTCTTATCTCACTTATTCATATTGGGCGCTTAATTAATATATGTTGACTTTTTTGTATATCTCTTTTTTCATCGTAGCTCTTACCTTTGCCTATGCGGCGATCAAAGGTGCGCCATGGGTGCCGACTGTCGGCAAGGATTTAGAGCGTTTTTTGGCGTTAGCCAAGATTCAGCCCGGCCAGCGGATGTATGACTTAGGTTGTGGCGATGGTCGATTGGTCGTAGCGGCGGCCGAAGCCGGCGCTGAAGCGAGAGGGGTGGAGCTTTCTTTGTTTCCTTTCGCCATGGCCGTTTTTCGCCAGCTCCTTTCTCCGAGTCGCGCCAGAGTGAAGATCCTTTTTAGGGATATTTGGCATACCGACCTTTCTGATGCCGATATCGTCTATTTTTTCCTGATGCCGAAGGTTTATCCAAAGCTCAAGGAAAAATTAGAGAAAGAGCTTAAAAAAGGCGCTAAGGTGATAACATACGTCTGGGCGATGCCTGGCTGGCAAGCGGAGAAGGTCGATGAGGCCGAGGGGAGGGCGAAGATGTATTTGTATCAGAGGTAGTAGTTATAAAAATTATTTTGCTTAAAATAGCCATTTTAATTGGCTATTTTTTTATTATGTATATGATTTTTATGACATTTTAGCAAAAAACACCGTTTAAAAGACGCTCGATTTTTTTCCTGCGAAAAAATCTCGCTCTCGTCCTCGCCGAAATTTTCGTTATTAAGCGAATCCAAGCAATTTCGGCTCCGGAAGCTTTTAAACGGCGTTTTTGCTAAAAAGTAGCTAGACCATCCGTCTATTGACAAAATTTCTTTTTTATGATATTATATTAAGATTTATTAAACGTAATTTTTATATCTTTTATGAGTATTATGACTAGAAAAAAAATTACAGTGTTCATGGCTCCAATGTTTTTAATTTTGGTGGCCGTTTTTTTTAACTGGACACTGATCACTTCTCCGGAAAAGGCCTCAGCCTTGGCCGCCACTAATTTGATAAACGGCGGAGGTTTTGAGGGCAATATCGATACTGATTGGATATTGTGGAATAATAATTCCTCGAGAGAATATCAATTGTCTCGTTCTTACGGTTTTCAGAATATGCCGACTGGCCTCGGTTCCTATTCGGCTCTGATAAGCGCCGAAGGAACTTCCGGTGATCGTTGGCAGACTGGAATTTCATCGAAGAAGGCTTTCGTTTTGGAAGCTAATAAAGATTATTACTTAACTTTCTATGCCAAGTCGCAGAATTCTCCTTTAGAAATTTTGGCGTATCTCAATGATGGCAGTGCTCCGACGACTGAAATAATCACCGTCACTATCGGTACCGATTGGGAGAAACACACCATCGCTTTCACTCCGACCAAGGGAGGTCAATCGTATTTCAGTTTCGTATTCGGCGATATGTCGGCCGGGTCGTTTATTATGGACGGCGTTGGATTGTATAAATCCGACATCAAGATTAGCAATCCTGAAGTGAGAGGCTATATCGGCACCGAAGCCAGATTATCGGTTACCGGATTAGAGATGCTTTCAGCTAAAGAACTTAAAGTCGAGTTGCCGTATTTCGATTCTGTCAGTGGCGAGAAAAAGACTATTCAAATAGCTCCTAAAAAGATAGAGAACGGTTATATAACTTTTGATTTTCAATCCGGGACATATGCCGGAGTCGGTAAGATAATCGCTAACAACGAAGAGGTTGGTCTATTCAATTACAATGTTCAAATAAAATTGACCGCCATTCATCCCGAAGTAGTGCGCGCCGATGAGAGTATAACTATAGTCGGCACCGGTTTTCATCCGGACATCGCCAATAATGTCTACGTGATAATGAAGGCTGTGGATGTCGCCGGTAAGAATTATGAGCATTGGGCCAAGCCGACGGTCATTGATTCGGCCTTGACTCAGATAACCGTCGCGACTCCTAACGGTATCATCCCCGATTCTTTGAGTGTCAGGGTTTCCTATGCCGACAAGGATAACGAGGTTAAGATAAACAAATCCAACTCTTTGGCCTATAAAGTCAAACCGGTCATTTACAGTGTCACTTGGAGCAAGAGCGGTTACGATCAGGTGGGAGATAAGCTTAAGATATCCGGTAAAGGCTTAGGTTATCGCCCGAAAGTCATATTCTATGACATGAGCGACAAACAGATAGACTTCAAAGTCGGACAAATGACGGAAGTTTCCGATTCGGAATATGTCGAGGTCGTGTCCACTTCCAAAGTCAATCAATACAAGATAGCTGTCGCTGTCGGCAATATCGAGTCCGATGCTGCCAATATGGTCGAGTATGTAGCCAAACCAAAATTGCAATCAATAGCGACTTCATACGCTCGCGCCGAACAGAACAACAGAATCCAAGCGGCTAAAGTCGGCGATATCATAACTTTGAATGGAACAGGATTTTCTTCTTATAGTACTTCCGTAGAATTTTCCGGCATCAATTCCACAAGAGTGAGAGTCGGCATCCCGACCGGAGACATTTCCGTCGGTGGCGGATCTCTTAAGGTTCAAGTCCCGGCCGGCGCCGTGAACGGTTATGTTGGCGTCGTGGTTAATGGACAAACCTCTAACTACTTGTCCTTGGAAATAATTCCGACGATAGTAAGCTATAGTCCGGAAAATATGACTTCCGAATCGAGTATGACTATCGTCGCTTCCGGAGTCGGAACGGATCTTGATAAGATTACCGTCAACTTCGCGGCCAATGGCCAAAAGGACAGCGTCAAACCGCGCAGTGTCACTCATAGCGGAGGATATGCCAATATTTCTTTAACCACTCCGGCTTTAATCGCTAAGAATAGTGTCCTGTCTTTAACCTATGATAATTGGAGTTCTACGGTTAGTGCCATAGCCAACATCCGTCCGAATATCAAGAGTGCAGGTTTCAATGAAGACACTAAGATACTAACTATCAAAGGTAGTGGTTTCTCCAGCTTGATGAAAGACAATCAGATAACATATATGTATGCTGACGCCGCCAAGACAGTCATAACTCCGAAGGCTAAGGTGCTAGGCATCTTCCAGACTGTCGATGGTCAAGAGATAAGAATACAGATCAGTGATAATTATCATTACGGCTACGTGACCGTGACTTCCGGTGGAATAATCTCCAACGAAGCTCAGTTCGGTCCGGTCAATGTGACCAGAATCGCTCGTCGCGTCGAGTACGTCAAAGCCGATTCTCAGGTTATGGGAGTGCTTTACATCTCCGGTTACAATCTCGGCAAGAGGGGTGGTGTGAGAGTGGGCGATGTCTGGGCCAATGTCCATTATCGCGACGACTTCTTCATAATCGCCGTAGTGCCTCAATCCGATACCAATAAGAATCCGGTCGTCGTGGCTCGCGAATAGATTTTCCCCAATTCATATAACAAAAGAGCGTTTCCTGCAAAAGGAGCGCTTTTTTGTTTGGCGCGATTCTTTATAAGTGCTATAATTGGAATATAAGCTTAATAAAATTTAAACTATGAACAAAAAAATCATTGCCATTGGTTTGGCGGTTTTGGTTATCGTAGGCGGAGCTATTTCCGTGAAAGTGCTTACGGGGGGTCAGAAAAAAGTTGAAGGACCCTCTCCGGTCGTTATTGGTATCTCTCAAGGAAGTACCGTCGAGGAGCGTTGGAAGACCGATTGTGAATTATTCACTAAGAGGGCTAAAGAGTTGAACGCTGTAGTTAAGCATGTTATTTCGGACAACGATGTCGAGAAACAGATTTCTCAAATTGAGGGCTTGATCAAAGATGGCGTCAAAGTCATTGTCGTCATTCCCTCCGATTCTGAAAAATTGGCTCCAGCTATCGCCAAAGCTCGAGAGGCTGGTGTGAAGATTATCGCCTATGATCGTTTGATTAAGAATAGTGATTTGGATTTTTACATATCTTTCGATAATGTGGCCGTCGGACAGATGGAAGCCGAGAGTATTTTAGCAAGGGTAAGTAAGGGGAAATTCGCCTATATCGGAGGTTCACCGACCGATAACAACGCCTTCCTGGTCAAAGATGGCTCTATGGCGGTGTTGAAGCCGAAGATACAGAGCGGAGATATTAAGTTGGTCGTCGATAAGTATATGAACAATTGGAGTCCTGAAGAGGCTTATACCACCATCAAGGAATATTTGGCTACCGGCGGAGAACTCGATGCTGTCGTAGCGGCCAATGATGGTACCGCCTCCGGTGTCATCAAGGCTTTGACCGAGAAAGGTTTAGCTGGCAAAATACCGGTCTCCGGTCAGGATGCCGATTTAGCGGCTTGCCAGAGAATTGTGGCCGGTACGCAAACCTCTACCGTCTATAAGCCTATTAAAGCTTTGGCCGATAAGGCTGCTGAAATGGCTTTCGTCATCGCGAATGGTCGCAAGGCTGAGACCAATAGCTTGGTCAACAATGGGAAGATCGATGTCTCTTCATACTTGATACAACCAACGATCGTCGATAAGGATAACATCGACGAGACGGTTATTAAGGATGGTTTTCATACGCGCGAGAGTGTTTACGGACAAAACTAATCTTTGCTTCGTATAGTTTAAAGTGCCTCATATCGCCAACCTTTGTTAAGGTTGGCGATTTTGTTGACAGTATGACTTTTGTGTGTTTAATTTATATAGTATTGTCTTCGTTATGATTGTTTTTTTAGACAATAAATCGTTCTTTGATAATTAAAACAAACAGAGGAGGTTCTATGTTTAAATGGTTGTTTTGGTTTGGCCTGTTGATTGTTTTTGTAGTCGGTTGCGCTAAGCCGAATTATTTGGAAGAGGATGAATATGTGATAATCTCTGAGCCGGAGAATAAAAACGATAGTACTAAGATTAAGAAAGACACTAGCAGTACTGTTTTGGTTGATGGTGAAGGGAAATTGTATTTCGATATCGATTTGAACGATTTGAAAGTCGATTCCATAGGCGACACTAGCCTTGTCCTATCAAAAAGGAGTGCGGTTAAAGTTAACAAATTGGCATTGACTAATTTCAGGAAGGGTAAGTCCTCTCAAGTGTATGTGGTGCTGTCGGATTCTTTGAAGAAAGAGCGGGAGTATTATTTTTTATTGAAAGATGGAAAATGTTCCGGTCAACTTTCTATTCCTGTCGGTTATAAGTATGAGATCGTGACGTATTTGAGGTATGCGGTAACTTGTCCTTGGGACACCTCATATCAATTGATAGATGCTCCATTCTTCGCGCGCGACACTGTCGACTTCCGCTCCTTGTCCTCAGCCACTCTTGATCTGTCTTTTAAAGAAGTGACAGCTTTATCTTTTTTCTTCGAGCTTGCCAATCCGTCCGGATCTTATGTCGAAGGAGGTAAATATTATGTGCTGGAATCGGTAGGTAGAACTGGTCGTCCGGCTTTTTATCAGGGCGGAAAGCTGAAGCATTGGCTGTATATAGGTAATTTGAATGTGAATACCGCAAGCGTTCGCGTAGTGGATAGTAAGAACGACACTATAAATCTGGGGCTATCTTTTAATCTTGATACCTATGTGTCAAACAATTGTCTGGTGTCTATGGGGGACGCTAGCGTAAAGATCGGCACCATTGATTTTGATTATCAGAAGGCGCTGACCGTTGTCGATGCGGCTCCTTATTATGGCGGTATAAAGATATCCTATAATAAAACTTGCGACATCTATCCGGATTCGACGCAGAAACTTCGTATATACAAGATGGTCGGGGCCGATAGCGTTAGAATCGATACACTCGGCACATTGACGGCTGATATAGGCTTCATTTGGTGGCATAAAAAGTCGCCGATAGAGCATTTAGAAGTCGGTAACTATGCTGTTAGGGCCGGTATTAATTTCGCTAAAGACGAGTATGATTTTAAACAAATTACGGCTTTTGCTCGTACTTTGACGGTAACCGCTTCCGATATCCCTAAACCTTAACTGTTTGTCCGTACTTTTTATTATCCCGTCCAAGGTTCTCTTGGGCGGGTTTTATTTTTAAAGCGTTCTTTACTAAGTGAGAAAAATATGTTTAGATGTTAGTATTATGAATGAATTAAAGGATAAAATAGTAGAAGCCATTACTAAGGCTACAGGCGTCGATTCGACCGCTCTTTTGGAATTCGGCTCCGTGCCGGAAGGCAAAAAAGGCGATGTTTCCGTCAAGGTTTTTAGGTTGATGAAGAGTTTGGGCGGATTGCCGGATTTTGTAGTCTTAGAAATAAAGTCTTTGAACGAAGTTAAAGACGCCGTAGTGGAAGGAGGATACATAAATCTGTTTCTGGACGACGACTTTTTATTGCGCCAAGTGAAGGCTGCTTCAGCGTCAGAATCTTCTTGCGGAAAGAAAGTTATGGTTGAGTATCTTTCGCCGAATACCAATAAGCCTCTGCATCTCGGGCATCTTCGCAACGGCTGTCTCGGCTCCTCGATGTCTAATATTTTCAAGTTCGTCGGTTGCGATGTGGTTCGTGCCAACTTGGTAAATGACAGGGGTATACATATTTGCAAGAGTATATTGGCCTGGCAGAGGTTCGGTGATGGGCAGACCCCGCAAAGCGCCGGAATGAAGGGTGATCACTTCGTCGGTAAATGGTATGTCGAATTCGCCAAGAGGTCCGAGAACGATTCGTCCTTGGACGAAGGCGCCAGAGAGCTTTTGTTGAAATGGGAGAACAACGATCCTGAAGTTTTGGAGATCTGGAGGAAGATGAACGGTTGGGTCTATGAAGGTTTCGAGGCCACTTATCGCAAAGTCGGCTTCGAATTCGACGTCTTCTATTACGAGTCGCAGGTATATAAGGCCGGCAAAGAGCTGGTTATGCGCGGTTTGGAGGAGGGGATATTCCAAAAGAACGAGGATGGTTCTATATTCGCCGAATTGCCTCCGGATTTCGGACGGGACGAGAATGGCAATAATCGCAAAATAATAGTTTTAAGGTCCGACGGTACCAGTCTTTATGTGACGCAGGATTTATATTTGGCTGTGGCGAAGGCCTCGGATTTTGATTTGGACCGCTCCATTAACGTTGTCGGCAGTGAGCAGGATTTCCATTTCAAATGTCTATTCCATATTCTAAGTCGTTTCAAGAGCGTTAAAGTCGCCGACAACTACCATCTTTCTTATGGCATGGTCTATCTGCCGGACGGTAAAATGAAGTCTCGCGAGGGCAATGTCGTGGATATCGATATGTTCGTCGAGGACGTCAACAAGAGCGTTTTAGAGGAGATGAATAAGAAGGAGAAAGCCGATCGTCAGGTCTCCGCCGATATCATATCTTATAAGATCGCCTTGGCGGCTATAAAATTCTATCTATTGAGAGTGGGTGCTAAGCAAGACATTTATTATGATAAGAACGAGGCCATCTCCATGGAAGGCTTCACCGGCCCTTATTGCCAATACTCTTATGTTCGTGCCGCGAATATCATCAAGAAAGTCGGAGGCATCTCTGCCGGAGATGTGAACAGTCGTTTGTTTGGGAATCTTCCGGAGGATCGTTCTCTGCTCGTGGAACTGCTTTCTTTCAAGGACAGCGTCAAGCGCGCGGCAGATGATTGCAATCCGGCCTTAGTAGCTAACTACGTCTTTGCTTTGGCTAAAAAATTCAATCAGTTCTATCACAGCTGCAATATCGTCAACGAAGAGAATGAGCAGTTGAAAAAAGCCAGATTATTCCTAGTCTCCAGTGTCGCCGAGGTCATAAAGAGGGGGTTGGAGCTTTTGGGCATAGAGACCGTCGAAGAAATGTAATTAAAATAAAAATAAAATAATGTTGAAGATTTTTAAAACAAACGTCAATTTGGTGGTCAGGATTTTAGTTTTATCGGATTTTTTTCTTTTTTTCGCGACAGGTCTTTTGTCGCCGATCTATGCCGTTTTCGTTCTAGATAATATAGAAGGAGCCAGTTTGGAGGTTATTGGTTTTGCTACCGCTATATATTGGATATCTAGGGTGATTTCCGTTATACCTCTCAGTAAGTTAATGGACAGGATAAAGGGTGAGAAAGACGAGTATTATTTGATGATTCTCGGAACTTTGATTATATCTTCCATGCCTTTGTGCTATATTTTCATAGATAAGGCTTGGCAGATATACGTGGTGCAATTCTTCAATGCCGTGGCCTATTCTTTAGTCATTCCGGCTTGGCGAGTAATCTTTACTAAGAATATGGATAAGGATCGTGTCGGATATGAATGGTCCTTGGACGATGTCGGCGTCGGTATAGCTACAGCTATATCGGCTACTATAGGGTCTTTTATCGCTAGTCGCTTGGGTTTTGAGTATCTTTTTGTCTTTATATTTTTAGTTGGTTTCACTAGTGTTCTAGTGTTACTTATTCTCTATCGAGGGGAGGGTTCTTTTTTGGAATGGCTCAAGGATAGACGCAACGGGCACGGTAAGAAGGGGATTTGACGACTCTTATTTTTTATGCTATTATAGAAAAACACATAGAGCCCGTTTGGCGTTTGTTTAATATTTTTTGCTAAAGTAAGACAAAAATCATTGAAAACGACCTTATTCCGGGTCGTTATTATTATTTTTTGAAAAAAATGGAACAGAAAAAACACGACAATGCGATTAGTTTCGATAATCTTGGTATAGCCGAGCGTCTTTTGCATTGTTTGAATAAGAATGGATACGTCTCTCCGACGCCTATCCAACACCAGGCCATTCCTGTGGCTTTAAAGGGTAAGGATTTGGTCGGAATAGCTCAGACTGGTACCGGCAAGACTTTGGCTTTCGGTATACCGATGTTGCAACAGATCGCTTCTTTAAAGGGAAAGGGGCTTGTCTTGCTTCCTACTCGCGAATTGGCCGTTCAGGTCGAGGAGAGTTTGCATCGCATAGGTCAGGAATTCGGTTTGCGTACCGCCGTCTTGATCGGTGGCGATAGCATGGGAAGACAGTTGTCGTCTTTAAGGAAGAATCCTCACATCATAATCGCTACTCCGGGACGTCTTAACGATCACTTGGATAGAAAGACCGTCGATTTATCTGATGTCAGAGTATTGGTTCTTGATGAGGCCGATCTTATGTTCGACATGGGATTCTTGCCTCAGATCGAGAAGATCATCGAGAAGACTCCTAAGAGCAGACAGACCATGCTTTTCTCCGCCACTATGCCTGACGAGATAATCAAATTGGCCAAGAAGCATTTGGAGTCTCCTTTGCGCATCGAAGTCGCTTTCGCCGGCAAGACCGCCGATGGCGTCGATCAGGAGATCATAGTGATAAGGAAAGAGGATCGTTTCGACCAATTGGAGAAGATTTTGGGCGAGAACGATGGTTCCGTCTTGGTGTTTTGTCGCACTAAACGCGGAGTCCACGGTGTCGCCGCTAAATTGAAGGATCTTGGTTTCTTGGCCGGAGAGATACATTCCGATCGTTCTCAGGCTCAACGTCAGCAGGCTCTCAACGCTTTCAAACAAGGAAAGATAAGGATATTAGTGGCTACCGATATCGCCGCTAGAGGTATTGACGTCTCCGGCATCCAACTCGTCATAAATTACGATTTGCCTGAAGATAAGGCCGACTACGTGCATCGTATCGGTCGTACCGCGAGAGCCGGAGCTACCGGTAAAGCCATCTCTTTCGCTTGCCCTGATCAGATGGGTGATATTCGCGAGATAGAGAGATTGATAAAGAAGAGCATCCCGACGACTAAATTGGCCAAGACCGTGGATGAAGAATTCAGAGCTCCGAGGAGAAGTTCCGGACGTAGTTATCGTTCCGGTGGCGATTCTGGCAAGGGGCGTCGTGATTCCGATTCTAAATGGGGAGCGAAGCGCGGTTTCGAAAGGGGAAGACAGGACAGACAAGGCAGGCAAGGCGATGATAGGTTCGAAAAGAAGGATGGTCGTCGCAGAGGTCGTTCCGAATCTAAATTCGGCGGTAAATCTTCGAGCCGTGGCAGATCGTCTCAAAACAATGACGATATCCTTTTGAATCCGGAAAGGTTCCTATTTACTGATCGCGATCGTTTTCGTGCCGCGGCTTTTGTTGGACGACAGGAGCATTATAAATCGTTCAAGTCCCAGAAGGGGCCTCGTCGCAACTCCGGATCCGGTCGTCGTTCTGGTGGCCGTTCCGGCAGATAAGGTGAGCGTTTACAAATCACGGTTTTTTCTGTTAGAATAGTGATATAAATTAAATTAGCTGAAAATAGGCATTTTCCTGGCACTATTGATTTGTGAAGGCTTGTTTAAAGATTTTTTTGCCGATGTCGCTCGGTATCGTCAAAAAGGTTTTTAAATTAAGCCCTCTCTTGATCTTTGGTGCTATTTTAGGGAAATGCGTCTTTCGGCCTTTACAAAAATGAATCCTAAAATCATGGCCAATGTCGGCCGCCGCAGTGCCGACTATGAATTGCTCAAGAAGATGTCTTTAGCCGGAGTGGAGATTTTTAGATTGAATTTTTCTCACGCCAGCAACGATCAGTTGATTGAGCTTAAGGAGAATATCAGAAAAATAAAAGAAGAGACTGGTAAGAAAGTTGAAATTTTTCAAGACCTTTGCGGTCCTCGTATCCGTATCGGTGTTTTGCCGGAAGATATTTTAATGAAGGACGGAGAGGTTTATTCTTTCGGTTTTGGTGCAGAGTGCAATATTGCCAATAAATGCATCCCGATAGATCACGAGGGGCTTTATAACGATGTCCAAGTCGGACATCCGTTCTATTTGATCAATGGAGCCATCGAGCTCACTGTTATCGAAAAGAAAGACGGATTTATCATAGCTCGCGTAGAGAGAGGCGGTCATTTGTCCTCTAAGAAGGCCATTAATGTCCCTGCCACCAAGATTTCCGGCGGTGGATTGACTCCTAAAGACGAGAAAGACGCCGCTTTCGGATTCGAACAAGGCGTCGATCAGGTTGGTTTGTCTTTTGCTCAGAGCGCCGATGATATCAATAGATTGAGAAAGATCGTCGGTCCTGATATCAAGATTGTCGCCAAGATCGAAAGCGCTGTTGCCATAGATGTGGTCGACGAGATAATTCAGGCCGCCGATGGTATTATGATCGCTCGTGGTGATTTGGGAATCGAGATGCCTATCGAAGAGTTGCCGATTTTGCAGAAAGAGCTTATTCGCCATGCTCATTGGCACAATAAGCCGGCTATCGTCGCCACTCAAATGATGCTTTCTATGGTCGAGAAATCTCATCCGACCTATGCAGAAGTGACCGATGTGGCCAATGCCGTCTTTGACGGTGCCGATGTCTTAATGCTTTCCGATGAGACCGCTGTCGGTAATTATCCTTTGGAATGCGTCCAGATCATGAAAAAGATCATCGATAAGACGGATGAATATTTCAATAAGATCAATTATTGGGATAAGAACATCTGCAAGAAATAAGGAATATGCTTTTTAACCCTGACAAAATGGAGACGGTCTTTGCCAAGGTTCTCGTTCTTGAGTTCGTATCCTTGACCGCCATCATCATTCTTCTAAAAGTAGTCTAAAGATATGCCGGAATTACCGGAGGTTGAGACAATAAGACGCGACCTTACGGAAAGAATCGTCGGTCGCAAGATAAAAACAATAGAGGTCGTTGATAAAAAAATAAGCCAAGATGGAAAATTGGCTTATTTTTTATCCGGAAGAAATATGGTCTCTATTGATCGTATCGGTAAGCTTTTGATATTCGATGTCGGAGGCGGAAGTTTTTTATTGATACATCTTCGCATGACCGGTCAGCTTGTCTATGTCGCCGATGGCAAGATGACGACCGGAGGGCATTCTTTCGGTGGCAACGAATTCAAAGACGGTTTGCCGGATAAGCATACTAGGTTATGGATGGAGTTTTCCGGTGGTGGAAAATTATTTTTCAACGATGCGCGCAGATTCGGATTGGCGAAGGTGGTGACGATGGAGGAGCTCGATGCGATAAAGAAGGAGTATGGCGCGGAACCGCTTCGTGAATCTTTCACCTTCGATAATCTTAAGAAGATTTTTTCCAGATTAAGGATTACAGTCAAAGCGGCGTTGTTGGATCAAAAGAAGGTCGCCGGTATAGGTAATATCTATGCCGACGAGGTCCTTTTCGCGGCTGGTGTCCTGCCTTGGCGAGCGGCTTCTTCTTTGAGTGACGAAGAATTGAAATGCATACACAAAGAGTCGGAGAGAATAATCGCCAAAGCCATAAAATATCGCGGAACCACTTTTTCGGACTATGTCGATGCTGATGGCAAAAATGGTAATTTTACGGCTTTTTTACAAGTCTATGGCAGAAATGGAGAGAAATGTCCTAAATGTAGCGGTAAAATAAGCAAAAAAAGAGTTGCCGGCAGGGGGACCCATTTTTGTCCGGTTTGCCAAAAGTAGGGGAATATTTGACTTTTTAGCCTTTTTTGTTATAATTTATAAATATCAAAGGTGGTTAGCGTTGCCTCCTTGATGCTTTTTTACTTTTTAAATTTTTCAATTTATGTCACAGGATTTCATGATTAAGTTGGAATGCACCGAGTGCAAGACCATCAACTATTTTTCTCACAAAAATAAGAAGATCTTGAAGGAGCGTTTGGAACTTAATAAGTTTTGCAAGGGTTGCAATAAGCACACTTTGCACAAAGAGACTAAATAATTTTCTTTAAAATGGAACTTGGTGGGAGGCCAATTCAAAAGAAGATTATCAGAAGAGCCGCCGCTTTGGTTTTTTTACCTATGGCGGTTTTTTTGTTGTCAGGGTGTCAGTTGGGGCCCGTGCCGGAAAGGCTAAAAGAATTCGATAAGGCCTTGGGTAGGGTGGTCGATGGTGGCGATATTCAACAGAACGATTTATTGAAAATAATAATGGAGAAGAAGGAAGAGTCAAGGGTTGTCGCAACGACGACGAAGATTGATTTGAACGACGAACAGAAGGCGGCGATAGACGAGTGGTTAGAGGAAAGGGGATTGAATCGCTATGGTGACGACAAGAAGGCTTTCTATAAAGGCGGTACGCCGTTGTTCGATCCCGATACCGGAAAATCAATCGATCGTTACGATTATATACTGTTTCGTTATCCGAATTTATTAAGCGAATTAAAATAAAAAATATGAACAGAGTATTTTTGACAAGAATTTTTCTTTTTTTGCTTTTGGCGGCGGTCTTATTTGGGTGTTATTTGATTTTTAAGCCTTTTTTGGTTGTTATAATCGTTTCTACGGTTCTAACATCGGTGTTTTATCCAGCTTATGAGTGGTTAGTTAAGAAAACCGGAGGACGTCGTAATTTGTCTAGCGCCATAATGTGCGCCTTAATAACATTATGCATTATTATTCCTTTGACCAATCTCATTGCTTATGGTGCGCAAAAATCCATAGAGGCTTATTCTGATGCTATGAATTTTTTGAATAGTAATGGTGTTGAGGGGACGATTGGGGATGGAGTTTTTTCCAAGATTGGAGGGTGGTTTGATGTTAAGGGACTCGATATTAAGCCTATTCTTCTTGATGTCGCTCAAAAGTCCAGTAATTGGTTGGTTGGTGGCGCCACTAGTTTGGTCAAGGGGACCACTTCTTTTGTTGTTTCTTTGGTCTTGATAATCTTTAGTTTGTTTTTTCTTTTTGTCGACGGTCGAAAGATGTTGGAGAAATTAATGTATTGGACTCCACTTCCCGATAAGTATGATCATCGTATATTCAAAAAATTCAAAGATGTCAGTTATAGTTTGTTTGTATCTACTTTTGCCGTAGCCGCCTCTCAGGCTGCCACTTGCGCTCTTGGGTTTTACATCGTTGGATTGCCGGCTTTTTTCCCGGCCATTGCTACCGCGTTAACTTCTATAATTCCCTATGTCGGATCTTTTGTTGTTTGGTTGCCGGCAGCGATATATCTTTTTGCCACTGGACAAATTTGGCAAGGTATTTTTATGATTGTTTGGGGTTTGGTGGTTATTAGTAATATTGATAATGTGCTTCGTATGTTGATGATAAAAGATAAAGCCCAGGCACATCCTTTGCTTATCCTTTTTTCGGTTTTAGGAGGTATTGTGGTTTTTGGTTTTTGGGGTGTCATAATCGGTCCCATGATAATAGCTTTAACAGTTACAGTGCTGGATATTTACGACGAGATAGAGTATAAGAAAATTTTGTGTAAGTAAGCCAATAAAGTAAGGACTTGAAAAAAAGGAATGGTTTTGATATCATTTCTTTTGTTGCGGGCTTAGTATAATGGTAGTACAGAGGTCTCCAAAACCTTTAGCGTGGGTTCGATTCCTACAGCCCGTGCCAATAAAATTAAAAGACGGAGCTTTAAAAAGCTTCGTCTTTTAATTTTATATGGTTAGAGTAGGAATCGAACAGGTTGGAAACGAGGTTAGGTCTGCGAGGGAACGAGCAGGCCGACACCGAGTGCTCGACGAACATTCGGGGAATGTTCGTCGCCAACCCTGGACAAGTGAACGAGGAGCTATTCGGCGACGAGTGAGCGCGACAATCGTATGTAAGTCTTCGCTGTCTCTGGACAAGAGAGTGAGGCGGAAGCCGAACGAACGCGATGTTTCCATGAAACTTTTGGACAAGTGAACGAGGAGCTATTCGGCGACGAGTGAGCGCGATAATCATATACGAGTGGCAGGTCTTCGCTGCCTCTCCCGCAAGAGAGTGAGGCGGAAGCCGAACGAACGTGATATTCTTACAGCCCATATATCAAGATATTGTTTTTACGGCCTTTTTTGAGCATATTTGACTTTTTTCCATTTTTCTGTTATACTGTAAATTAGTAAACAAGGGTTTTGTTTACCCTTTCATCAAAAAATCAAAAACCGTAAGGATAGGAGGATTGATGAAGAAAGTTCTTTTCATTTTTTTCTCGGTGTTAGTCATCGGAATCATTCCGGCCCTTGCGGCTGAAGTGATATCCGGAAAGGTAAAGGATTCTGTGACGAACGAACCTCTTCCTGAGGTTAAGGTAGTCATCTCTGCTTGCACGACTTTCACGGATAGTGACGGTAGTTTTTCACTGCTGTTGCCGTCGGTGTCGGTTATGGAGCGAAGTCGATATGAGACCGTGAGGTTGAATGTCGATGGTTTTCAAAAAGGCGCATTTGATATTATAAATATCGATGGCCGGAAAGTAAGTTCTTTCGAAGGACTATCTTCCGGTGTTCATATATTCGTTGTCGATGGGGTAGCCTCTAAAACTATTGGCGGAGGAAGTTTTCGCCAGGCAAAGGAGGCCCTTATCGATAAGGGGTGTGAGAAAGCCTTGAAGAAGACAGCAATGTTGGCCCTGGCTTATTTTGAGAAGCCAGGATATGAGATTCTGGAAAGACCTCTTTCCAGTGGTGTTAATGAGGTGCGATTGATGAAATCAACCTCGGATGTCAAAATTAATATCGATGTCGATACTCTCGGCGTCACTCAAATCAATATTGAAATCAAAGGAGATATCAAATGAAAACGATTCTTAATATTCTTGTTGCAATCGTAGCATTGCTTGCGTATGGTTGTTCTTCGGTAAGCCCTGTCTCCAGTTCGTTTGGTGATGGGAGTTCAGTTGTTAATCTTAATGTTACTGTTAAGTCGCTTGGCGTTCTTGGTAAAGTAGCTGCCAGTAACTACCCAGACGCCCCGTCCAAAATTCTGTTCTCTACCAGTCCAATGCGGCCTGGTCATGTGACAGACACTCTTTATCTTACCGGAGCAGGGCCATCGTATTCTTGTTCTCTTCTCGGCTTTGAGAGAAATAAAGATTATGTCATTACGGCAATGGCTGTTAGCGCTGATTATGGTCAGATGGGTACGTCCAAAATCTTAGGGATAGAATACAACATTGGTTCAGTTAGTGTTTCGATTGGTAATAGTGCTGAAGTCAGTGCTAATCTTGCTATGGGGGCTATCGCTCACAAGGTAAGAGTAAATATCCCAATCAAGGGAACGCCATCGGGTTTGTCGGCTTGTAAAGTCAAGCTGATTCTTAGTTCTAGTGATCTTGCCAGTGGTGCGCCCTATCGTGATACCGTAGAGACGGCGTTCGCTGTAAATACCGTCGATACGGTTAAGTTGGATAGGATTATTCCGCTCAATTCGCTAAGAACGAGCACCCCGACTAGTTATAATGCCGAAATCATTATTGATAATGGTGACGGTACTTACTATAAGGGGAATAGCAATATTGCACTTTCTCCCTCTGTCGGATCTTCGGCAACAATCACTCTTGTAAAAGTTGGTGATACCTCTTCATTGATGAAGATGACGATTACCATGACTCCTATAGGTGAAGCTGTATTAACGGCTTCATACTCTTGAACATTAAATAGACCGTGGTTTAACAACCATGGTCTTTTTAATTATAAAAAAGCCCTCTTATTTTTTAAATAAGAGGGTGTGTTTTTATTCGTCGTATCTTTTATGTTCGGGTACACCGTCGAGCGGTATCTCGTCTATTCCTGGTCGGTAAATGTGCCCCGCAACGATATCTTTGCTCGCCACTTCAACTACTCCGTCACTTATGATGTTCATAAGATTGGGATAGAAGGATATTATTACTTTTCCGGTGTCGCAAACAAAGGTTATCTCTGAAGCGTATTTTCCGTTAAGGTCTCTCGAGAAATAGTTGCACATCATCATGTCGTTGCGGTATAAGGCAGGTATCGCGAAAGAGTCTATGCACGATTCATAGGTTTTGCCATTCGTCCACTTGCCGATCGATTTCGGTATTTGCAGTGTTACAAAAAAACGCATTCTTTGTGATTCGCGGAATAGAGCGTGCAGTGTATCCGAGTTTTTGGTCGATAAGTCGACCGTATCCAAAGCCGAGAAAGATCTGTCGGACAGATTGTAGTCGTCCCATGGGCATTTTTTCAAATACCACAGACTTATTAAGATCTCATATTTTTTACCAGATGGAATTTTGACTACCTTTGTCGTGCATATGCCATTTACGATGTTGAAGGAAAAATTCAACGTGTCGCTTTCTCCGGTGAGCGATATCGCCTGCAAGGTCATGGCGTTTACAGAGCTTAATCTGAAATTGCAAAGAGATGTCCTATTGATGGCGGTTTTTGCCAGTGTGGCGATTGTGGGTTTTAGCAGTATGCTATCGGTGGTTTTGATGAAGAAGTATACACTCGCCAAAGAAGAGGTGTCTCCGATTCCGGCAACGGTGCTAGGCGGTATCGTGTCGCTATAGAAGTTTTTAAGCGAATCTCCTCCTAGACGGTCAGTTAAGGTTTTGTCGATTATCGTGTCCTGTGGGACATTGATGTATTCATCGTAGTCTTCTACCGTAGTTGGATTTCTGTCGCAACTCGACATTACAACAATGACTATAAGCAAAACGATTTTTTTAAACATAAATACTCCTATTGCGGATGGTTGTTTTTAAAAGAGCTGAATGATATTTAATCATTATTTATGTTATTTGTCAATTTATTTGTTTCGTAAAATAAAATCCCCCTATTTTCGTTAAATGAAAACAGGGGGGTTGTTTGTTTTGCCCTTAGGCGATTCTTGGATTGGCGACCGCACTACGCCGAAGTTTCCTCCGAAAAAGATTTAATAGCCATAATTTGGTCAATGTCAGTTTCAGGGAAATTCCACGACAAGTGTTGTCTTTGAAATTCTTGTGCAAAAGTTCTGCCGATGGAAAGATATCCTTCACTCCTTTGTCCACGTCTTGCCATTTGAAACGCTGGCAAGAATGGACGAGTATAACGAATCCTCCAACGACATTTCCAGCCTTTGTCTCTGGCCAGCTGTCAGTGCTCATGATCGACGTCATCAGCGGTTGATTGACGCTGAAGGCGTTGAATCCGGCGATCTCCGACGGGAGCTCATCTATGGTCATCTTGCCTAGAGCTCTCATTCCTATAGCCTCTCTTACTGAGTCAGTCATTTTTGCGAGATTTTCCTTAGTTAAAGACTGATATGAAAGTCTGTAGGTTAAGACTGCCACAAGCGATGGGAAGATTTTTTCCATCTTCTATTTTCTCCTTTTTTAAAAAGAACAATTATTATTTTAAAAACTATTTTCCAAAAATAAAAAACCAGCCAAAGCGACTTGGCTAGATTACTCCCTCCTTCATCCCACTATCTCACAAAAATTTCGTCCGCCTGATAAGGTGCGAACAACGGAAATTTTCATCTCTCACTTAGTGAAATTGTTTTTGCTGTTGTCAGCGAAACTCTCTCATAAAAATTGATTACAAGGTTATGATAAAATATTTTTTAAAATTTGTAAAGACTTTTTTCTTTTTTTCGACATTGAAATAAAAAACAGGGTTTTGAGCCCTGTTTTTCTTATCAATCCTTGATGCTTCGCTCGATATTTTCAGCTAAGTCTTTGAACCAGAGAAAGAAGTCGTGGGAGACCGGTATGAAATGCCATATTAAGTAGCCGGACAATATCAGCCAGCCAAGAGAGGCTAAGCCTCCCAGACAACCGCCATTTCCGCATTTAGGGGTGGACAGAGCGCTGATTATGATTACGAAGACAAAAGCCCAGCCGATAATCACCGCCCAGATCGGCCAGGCGATCGGCAGTATCATGCCGAATATTGCCCCGCTTGTGATTATCGAGACGAGTCCGAAAATCCAAAGGACTATGAAGGCGACTATCAATAGACCGTATGGACTGGAGGAATTTTTCCAGTTACCGCAACAACCGCCCCATTTCATTTTTTCCATCTTTTCGCTCCATTCCAGCTTTTGAAGTCTGATTCGGTCTTTAATTTCTTTTTTTTTCCTCTTCCAATCGTTTTTATCGGAGAATTCGGACATCTTCTCCTTTGCGCGGTTGATGAATTCTTGAGCCGTCTTGGGTTCTCCGTGGGCAGCGGCCATCTGTTCTGAGGTGGTCGCTATCGGAACGATCACTAATAGCACGATATAGGCGATAATACCGGCGCCTTGGGTCAGTAATGTCAAAAGTATAAAGACGACTCTGACTACTACGACGTCTATGTTGAAATAGGCGGCTAGGCCGGTGCAGACTCCCGCTATCATCTTTCCCTCATAGATGCGATAGAGTCTCTTGACCGGTTTTTTATCCTCACCGTCCTTTTTGTTTTCATTTTTTTGCTCCTCCGGGCTTTCTACTGGTCCCATTTCTTTAATGATCTTCTCGACTTCTTCGTCGGTGGCTACATTTTTGCCGGCGTTCAATAAACGGTTGATTTTTTCGGCTATCGCTTGCTCGAGGTCGTTGATTATCTCGGTTTTGTCCGGGTCGGAAGCTAGGCGCTCGGCCGCTTTCTCCAAATAGTCCTTTAATAAGTTGTATCCGTTCTCTTCCAATTGATAGGCTCGTCCGCCTAAATTGATGGAAATGATTTTGTTCATATTTTGAGTTTATGATTATCTGATAGCGTTAAAAGTTTTTTATGGTCTTGTCCAGCTCTTCCCAGTAATCCAAAAGGTCTTGCAATCGTTTTTTTCCGCTGGCGGTGAGGGAATAATATTTGCGCGGTGGTCCGGACTCCGACTCTACCCATTCGTACGACAAGAGCTGCTCTCGTTTGAAGCGAGAGAGTAGTGGGTAGAGCGTCCCGTCTTGCGTGGAGAATTCCGTCGTCTTTAATTTTTCCAAGATGTCGGCCGCATAGACTTTATCGTTCTTGATTATTTTTAAGACGATCAATTCCAATAATCCTTTGCGGATTGGGCCGAATTTGTCTTCGTTGTTTTCCATATTTAGTACCTTTATATAAAAAGGTAGCAGGCATTAAAAAATAAGTCAAGTTTTTTATTTGCACCGTATTTCGTTTTGTGTCATAATTGATTTATAAGATTCAAAAAATAAAAATACAAGTTATGGCTAAAAAGAAAAAAACCTTAAAAAAACTTTCCAAGAGGGGGTATAGCGCCAGTGGTGTTTTTACCTTCGCTTTGTTGACCTTGTTTGTCGTATCCTCAGCTGTCGTCTTTTGCTTTTTTGTGATTCCGAACTTACCGACCATTTAAGATAAAAAAAGAAAACACTCGTTAATCGTTATGCATGCTTTGCCGTCGGTGGGGGATGTTTTCTTTACTTTTTAGCAAATATTGTCTATTATTCTACTATTAAGCAAATAAATATATGAAACAATCATTTCTATTCACCAAAACAAGAAAAGAGGATCCAAAAGATGAAGTCAGTCGCAATGCGCAATTGTTGATCAGGGCCGGTTTTGTTAATAAAGAATTAGCCGGCGCGTATGCTTATTTGCCCTTGGGTTTACGTGTTTTTAATAAGATAGCCAATATCATTCGCGAGGAGATGGACGCTGCCGGAGGACAGGAGGTTACGATGACGGCCTTGCAGGAAAAAGAGACTTGGGAGAAGACTAATCGTTGGAGCGATGAAGTTGTTGATAATTGGTTCAAGACAAAGCTGAAGAGCGGTGTGGAGCTCGGGCTCGGTTTTACTCATGAAGAGGCTTTCGCTCGCTTAATGAAGAATCATATCAATTCCTATAAGGATTTGCCGGTCTATGTCTATCAGATTCAGACCAAATTCCGCAATGAGACGCGCGCTAAATCCGGATTGATGCGCGGTCGCGAGTTTTCTATGAAGGATCTTTATTCCTTCTCCAGAAGCAAGGAGGAGCACGAGACTTTCTATGAAAAGATGAAGGACGTCTATATGAAAGTGTTTACTCGTCTCGGCATGGGCGACAGGACTTATATCACCATATCTTCCGGCGGATCATTTTCCAAGTATTCCTATGAATTCCAGACATTGTCCGAGGCCGGCGAGGATGTGGTCTATATCGTCGATGAGGAGAAGAAGATCGCTATCAATAAAGACGATTTCAACGACGACGTTATCAAAGATTTCAACTTGACGACTTTGGATAAAGAGAAATTGGTCGGACATAAGTCCATCGAGGTCGGAGACATCTACACCTTGGGTTATAAATATTCCGAGGCTTTTGATTTGAATTTCCGTGACCAAGAAGGCAAGGAAGAACCGGTATTTATGGGTTCTTACGGCATGAGTCCGTCTCGCTTGATGGGAGCCGTAGTGGAATTGAATAACGACGAGAAGGGAATCGTCTGGCCGGAGGCTGTTTCTCCTTTCGCCATCCACTTGATCAGTTTGGGTCAAAATGAAGAGGCGGAAAAAGTCTATAACGAATTATTGAAGAATAAGATAGAAGTGCTGTACGACGATCGCGAGGCCAGCGCCGGAGAGAAATTCGCCAACGCCGATTTGATCGGCATCGGTCGTCGCCTTATCGTTAGTGGCAAATCTTTGGCCGCCGGCGGATACGAATTGGGCTGGAGGAAGAACAAAGAGACAAAAATAGTTACTTTGGAACAATTAATAACAGAATTAGATAAATAGATTTTAATTGGTTCTTTAACATTACGATGGAGGCTTTAAAATGGAAGGATGGTTTAGTTTTGTTTCTAACAAGAAAAGACTTTGGGTTTTTTTAATCGTCGGGGCGATAGCTTCGATTTTGGAAGTTGTTTTGCATGTCGTGATTTCCGAAGGGGTTAGGGAAAGCTATAAAAGTGTTTTTTCTAACGTTTCTTATGTTTTAATGTTGCTTATTGTTATTGTCGGCAGGGGATTCTTTTATGGCTTTTTAGCACTTTTTTCCAGGGCAAATATGGAAAAAGCCATCAAAAATGGAAAATTAAAAATTAAAAAGACGAATGAAAATTTTTTTGTCGCTTGGATTGTTTTTATTTTCTGTCTTTTTTTGGGTGTTTTAACCTTGCCATTGGGGAGTGTTATAATAAGAACTTTTTTATTTACCGTCGCCATCTTTTTCGTTTTAGAAGTCGCCGGTTTTGCGGAAAAGTTTTTTAAGATTGATTCAGGGAATTGAGAGTAGGGATTGTCGCGCGCTTGCCATTTTGGCCGGCGCGTTTTTATTTTTGTTATTATTGTGTTATTATTACTATATAATTATTAACCGCAAAAAAATGGAAGACTTAAGAAAATTGAATATCAACTGGCCGAAGGCTATCAAGATTTTTGGCATAGTTCTTTTGGCTCTAGTGGTTTTGTCCATTGCCGTTAACTTGGTGGTTAAGCCTATCATGTCTCAGGTTCGCATGGGCTCGTCCTTTGGTAATTCCTCTTCCGTGATGAAATACCAGTCGGCATCTCCTATGAATGCCCCTATGGCAAGCTACGATTACGCCAAGGAAGAGGGAGTTAGTCTGTCTTTTCGCAATACTGCCGGCAGCGTCGGATATTCGGATTCGATGTCTACTCCCCAGACTTCTAATGGTGCTTATGAGGTCATGAACTACAATGCCACGATCGAGACCGGAAAATTGGAGAAGGATTGTTCCAGTATTTCCGAATTAAAAGGATTGGATTATGTGGTGTTCAATAATTCCAATATCGGCAAGAAGAATTGTAATTTCAGTTTTAAAGTCGAGAGAGAAAAAGTCGACGAGGTCTTGGGCATGATCAAGGGTTTGAAGCCTCGTGATATGTCGCAGAACGTCGAGACTATCAAGAAGCAGATAGAGGACTTCACTAGTCGCGAAGAGATATTGAAGAGTAAACAGGCTTCGATCGACGACACCTTGAAGAACGCCATCGCCTCTTACGACGAGATAAGCAAGTTGGCCACCAAGACCAGCGACGCCGAGAGTTTGACTAAGGTTATCGATAGTAAGATAAGCATTTTGGAAAGATTGACTTCGGAGCGTTTGCAGGTCAGCAATGAATTGGAAAGTCTCGGCAGGGCTAAAGCCGAACAGTTGGATCGTTTGAAGTACGTCGATTTCTACGTCTATATCTATGAGAATAAAGTCATCGATGGTCAAGAGTTCAAAGATTATTGGGTAGCTTCTTTCAAGAGTTTCGTTCTCGATATAAATCAATTGCTTAAAGACTTGAGTCTCGGCTTGGTCGCTTTCGTGATGGTGGTGGTCAAGTATTTGGTCTATATATTCTTACTATTCGTCGTCGGTAAATTCTGTTGGGAGGCGGGTAAGAAGATTTGGAAAAAATAATTTCATCGCTTGCAAAAAAATACCGCTCCGATGTGGGCGGTGTTTTTTTATTTCATCGAATCAGCTATTGACTGTTAGCCACTCGTCTTCCTTTTCGGCGATGGCCTTCTTTACTTCTTCCAAGTCTTTGGCTTTTTGAATGTCGTATTCGACGGGATTGGCGAGGAAGTACTCTAATAGCTCGAGTTGTTTGGTGTTGAGTTTCTCTAATTGTTTTTCGATAGAGGCTGATTTTTTTCTGTTTTCTCTGCTATTCTCTTGATTATTTTGTTTGCTCGGTTCGTCCTTTGATGTATCCTTCTCGTTCTTTTCTCTATCGGCGGCCAGTTCTTCTTCCAGCTTTTCGACATATTCGTCGTAGTCGTCCAGACGGCGTTTGGCTTGTCCGTTTTTCACTTCTATCAAGGCGGTCGCTATCAAGCTGGAGAAGGTTCTGTCATGACTGGCGAACAATATCGTTCCTTTGAATTTATTCAAAGCTTCTCCCAGGGCTTCGACCGTCTCGAAGTCGAGATGACAGGTCGGTTCGTCCAGGATTATTATGTCGGGGTGGGAGAGTAGTAGTCCGGCTAAGAGTAGGCGCGACTTCTCTCCGCCGGAAAGCATGGAAACCGATTTTTTCAGGTCATGTCCCTTGAAAAGGAAGTTTCCGGCCATTTTCATGATCGTTTCCCTTCTTTGAGATTGTCCGGCCATTCTGGATAAGTATTCTTCCACTTGCTCCTTTTCATTCATCTTATTGATCGGGTCCGGACCGTGATAGGCCAATTTAGTGTCGCTGGCCCAGCGGAAGGCCCCTTCTATCGGCGGTAGTTCTCCGGCCAATGTCTTCAAGAGTGTGGTCTTGCCTTGTCCGTTCAATCCCAGAATAGCCAATTTTTCCCCGGAACGGCAATCGAAATTTATACCGGAGACGATTATCTTGTCTTGGTAACCGATGGAAAGATTCTTTATCTTTAAGGCGAAGTTCTTTTTATTCTCGACCGGCGGAATGATGATGCGAGTGATGCCGGCGCGATGTTCGATGGCGATGCGTTTTTTCTCTAGCTTGTTTATCTTTCTAATGAAGGCTTGGGCCTGGGTGGCTTTGGAGGCTTTGTAACGAAAGCGGTCGACAAAGTCTTGCAAATGTTCTTGTTGACGTTTGATTCCTTCGTTGGCCTTGGCTATGGTGGATAATTTTTCTTCTTTAAAAGCCAGGTAGTTCTCTATTTTTCCAGGATAGTGGTAACAGCCGGAAGAGGATATCTCGATAGTCTCTTCGCAGGTCTTTTTCAAAAATTCGCGATCATGGGAAATTATCATGAAACTGCCCTTGTATGAATCTAAATAGTTTTCTAATAATAGCTGTGTATCCAAGTCGAGGTAGTTCGTTGGTTCGTCGAGTAGAAAGATATTAGGGTTGCTAAGAAGCATTGCGACTAATTTTAAGCGCATCCTCCAGCCTCCGGACAGGCTTTCGGCCGCTTGACCCAAGCGCTCGTCGTTTATCCTGAATTTGCTAGCGATTTTTTTAACAGTCCATTCTTCCTGCTCACTTTGTCTTTTGAGATAATCGAGAGAGCTTTCTTCTTTGATGAAGTCGTCGTTTTGCTTCAAATAGCCGAGTCTGGCTTCGCTGCCGACGATGACTTTTCCACTGTCGGCCATCTCTTCGCCGATCAATATTCTGAATAGTGTCGATTTTCCAGCTCCATTACGACCGATAACGCCTATTTTTTGTTTTTTACCCACGCTAAAAGAAAGGCCGGAGAAAATTTTCACTCCACCATATTCCTTGCTTAAATTACTACCTTGCAAAAGTATGGACATTTTTTAATCGATCTTTATGATTTTGTATTCGACGACTTTGTCTTTTAATTTGACCAAGGCGCTTTGGCCGACATTTTTTCCAAGTAGGGCCGAGCCGAGCGGGGAGCTTTTGGAGATGATGCCTCGGGATGGATCGCTTTCTTCCGAGCCGAGGATGGTGTAGGTCTTGGTCTTGCCGGCGGATTCCACGGTTATCGAACTACCCAAAGAGACGACCAGATTATTTTTGCTGGGCTGTATTATCTCGGCCTTTTTTAGTAATTCTTCTATATCGGTGATGCGCTGGTTGATGCCTCTCAAACGTCCTTTGGCGATCTGGTAGGCGGCGTTTTCGGAAAAGTCGCCGTCCGAAGCCGCTTTCTTCACGTCTTCGGCCAGCCTTGGGCGGACTGTTTTGGTTAATTTTTCCAATTCCGCGCTTAATTCTTGGTATCTTTTGGCCGTCATAAGGCCGTCGCCCTTGGGCAAAAGGTATTTATCGGCTTTTCTTGTTGGAACACGCATAATTTTGTCGGTTATTATTCAATAATAGCAAGAAAATAAGGAAAAAGGAAAGGGGTGATGAAAATCATCATATATTGACAAAATGTTTAATTTATGCTATCATTAAGCACGAACGGTGAGGCGAATGTTTCATCGGTCTTATTCAATCGTTTTTTACAATTAAATATTTTTAACCATTTATAAGGAAAGGGGTAGGCTTAATGAAAAAGCTTATCGGTTTTGCGGTCGTGTTGTTTTTGGTTTGTTGTTTGTCGGTTTTTGCCGGGAGCGCTAATGATACTTATAAAAGTTTTGTTGGCGATAACTCAGTTCTGGCTGTATGTGTTGTTAAGGATACTATTTGTATTGGAACGAACGGTGGTCTTGAGCTTTTTCAAAAAGACAGTACGAAAAAATTCAGCAACGGTTTGTCCTGGCAGGTGTTCACAACGCTGAACAGTCCTTTGCCCAGCAATTATGTGCGTGCCGTCGCCATGGACTCCTCTGGTAATATTTATGCAGGCGGAGATGGTTGGATGGTGTGCAAGTCTGGAAATAGTTGGACAAGGATACCGGCTCAGCAAGTGGAGCAACTTTTAATTGTTTCAGATGGTCCGAATTATGTTAAATGGGCTATTATGACTCGGGACAATAAGCATGGTCTTTATGTCGACAATGGTATGGGCTTTATGCTTGTGCCGCTGCCATCAACTATTCCTCTCTCGGATTGCTCAGTTGGGTTTTCTAAGATTGCGGTTGGTAATTATGGTAATGGTCTGGACAGTTCGTATCATGCTCTTTGGGGAACATTTCCTAACGGGGTATACTCATACGATCTTATTTCTGGGAATTGTAAAGTGTGGTTGGTTGGAACTGATTTGATTGCCGGAGCCCCGCTGAATATCGCCGCTAGTGGTGATACGGTTGTGGTTACTGGCGAATCAGGGGTTTATTTTTTCGCTAACGGGAAAAATTCCAACCCGGTCGTCATTGCCTATCCGTCTCAAGTCTCGACTCAGACGCAGCCTCCTTCGATGCCTCGTAATAATGCTGGTTCAATTGCTATTATGGGAGGAAATATCTATGTTGCCAGCAGGGATGGTCAGCTTTATCGATCTTCTTTTTCTGGACCATTTTCTGTTGCCTATGGCAATAATGCCGGTGGTGATGATCGTGTCGGCGCTAATTGTTTGATAACGGACGGTTCAAAGCTTTATTGGGGAACGGATTGGCATTTAATGGTTTATCCACCTTTAGTAAATCGATCGATTACCGGTATTCGTTATCCGCATGACAACAACATAACGCATATTAATCGCGACAATACTGGCCGTATTTTGGTCGGAGGTTATTTCGGAGGATATCGTTATGAAAATAACAGTCAGTCGCCAATACTGAATAATGGTGAAATGAATGTTTCTGGACCGGTTTTAGCATCTTTCGTCGATAATAAAAATGCTGAATGGGTTTGGGAAAACACTAAGCTAACCAGAAACGGAGAAGCGGTAAACCTGCCAGTTTCTACAACCGGTCTTAATTATCCTTTCTGGCTCCTTCAGGGGCCGAGTTCCAGCGCCAGTGACCTTTGGCTTTTAACTAGTGACCCTGTTCATCGTCTGCAAGTTTATGCAGGCGAAGGAACTTGGGGTAATCAATTAAACACCCCGGAAGAACTAGCTAAAGAAGAAATTCTTTCTGCTTCTTCGAATGGAAAGAAGCTTTGGATCGGTACTGACAGTGCTGTTTACTCTTATGACTTTATTGGGAGTTGGACACGTTATGAAAGGGGATATTCAAGAAAAAGATTCGTAATCGGCGCAGACGAAACAGTTTATGTTTTTGATTATGACAATTTAAATAATTGTTATCGTTTGTGGGATTTGGAAAACAGAATAGGAACAAAAAGTTTCCCGCAAGGAAGAGAAATAAATTCAGTCTATAAAAAAGACTCTACTTTCTGGATTGCCACTAATTCAGGTGCTTACTATCTTAATTTAAAAGAGGATGAGCGTATTGGCTCTTTCTGGCAAGATGTTCCGCTGCGAATCGAGTCTGGATATAGTCACACGCTCGCCGATGATTACGTTAATACGATTTACGTTGATTCGGCGACGAATTCCGTGTGGTTCGGCACGCAAGGTGGCCTGACCGTTTGGCATCGCCCGCAAGCGACTTCGGTCAAGCAGGCCTTGAAACCGGCGATTAAATTGCAACAGCAAAGTAGGTTTTTCGATTCTAAAACCATTGACTTACGAGGTCGGAAAATCGGCTCAAGCGATTATCGCTCCGCATGTGGAGTTAATATTGTTCAGTTGCCGAATGGAGGAATGGTTAAAAATTTGAACCTTAACCGATCAGCGAAAAGGCGCTGATTAAGAAATAGTTTTGAGCCGCGGATGAATTTTCATCCCGGCTCTTTTATTTTGGTTGAATATTAGAATAAAATATGAAAAATAGCCTATTTTAAATGCGTAGGGCTTATTTATTATCCTTTCTTTTTTACTAGCGATTTGCTAAACTTAACTCAAGAGACCGCTAAGCGGCTTATTTTTATGTTTATCAAATTCATCAAATATCTTTGGTCGCTCAAAAGGCAATTCGTCAAATATTTCATAGTCGGAGTTTCCGGCTTGGTGGTAGATTTTGTATTTTTGGTTTTTTTTAAAGAAATAGCTGGGTTGGATCCGATTTGGGCTGGTGCCTTGAGCCAGGTTTTTTCCATCACTTTTATTTTTTTGGCTAACAAATATTGGTCTTTCAACTCTTCTTTTCAGGCTCGCAAGCAGCTTATCAGATATTTCATCGTGCTAGGCTTCGATTATCTGTATTGTTTTTTTGCCATGTATGTCGGCACGAAGGTTTGGGATTTTGATTATCGCTTAGTTCGTCTTATAACCGTCGCCATTATGGTTTCTTGGAATTTTTTCTTATATAAATATTTTGTCTATCGCAAGCCGCCAGTTGTTGTCGAAAAGATCGACGAGGCTCCGAAGGTTTAATAAAGAAATAAATAAAAATATGATCAAAAATAGCGAATTAGAGCATGACAAAAAAATCTTGGAGGGCGCTGAAAAGGTTTGGGGGCGTTCTGGCGAGGCGGGAAAGCGTCGCTTGAAGCGTCGTGCTGAAATGGTTATTGAGTATTGCGGGATAGACTCCGGTAAGAGAGTCTTGGAGATCGGGTGTGGCACTGGAACGTTGACAGAAAGTCTTGTGGCTACCGGCGCCGAGCTTGTTGCCACCGATATCTTTGAGGATTTTTTAAAGGTGGTGGAGGGTAAGATCGGTCATAATAAAAATGTTTCTTTTAGAATTGTTGATGCGGAAACTTTGGATGGTTTTGCCGACGAGAGTTTTGATGCTGTCGTGGGTCTTTCTATATTGCATCATTTGGATATCGATAAGACTTTCGCTTCCATAAAAAGAGTTTTGAAACCTGGCGGTAAGCTGGCTTTTGCCGAGCCGAACATGATGAATCCTCAGATAGTCGTGCAAAAGAACATTCCACCGATAAAGAAGATTATGGGCGATTCTCCGGAGGAGACAGCTTTTTTCCGTTGGCCCTTGGCCAATAAGCTTAAGGGGTTGGGTTTTAGCGAGATAAATATAGTGCCCTTTGATTTTCTGCATCCGTCTGTACCAAACTTCTTAGCACCTATAGTTGATAAGCTTGGTTTTTTCCTTGAAAAATTACCAGTAAGAGAAATCGCCGGCTCGTTGTTTGTCGGCGCTAAGAAATAAAACTATGAAAGAATTGATTTTGCCAAAAAAGTTCTACAACACCAACGCCGAAGATCCGACATTGTACTATCGTTTACCTTTGATAGGTTATGTGTATCAAAAGCGTTTGGAAAATACTCTGCAGTTGACGGAAAAAGTCGATGGTAAAATATTGGACGTCGGTTATGGTAGCGGCCTGCTTTTCCCTTCCTTGTTAAAGAAGTGCTCTTCTTGCTATGGTATCGAGACGCATGGCAATGAGGGCAAGGTGCGCTTGATGCTTGATAATGAAAAGATTTCGGCCGATAAGGTGACGCTCGTTTCGGGCAGTATTCTGGAAATGCCCCTTGAGGACGATTTCTTTGACGAGATAGTTTGTGTCAGCACCCTTGAACATATAGTCGAATTGGATAAGGCCATGTTGGAGATGAAGAGGGTCTTGAAAAGTGGGGGAGTGGCGGTGCTTTCTTTTCCTGTCAGAAACAAGATAACAGATGTCTTTTATAGAATTTTTGGCTACGACCCGCGCAAACTTCACCCTTCTTCTCATCGCGATATAATCTCTTCGGCCGAGAAGTTCTTTAAGGTTGAGAAGATTCTGTCTTTTCCGAAGATGTCCAATCTGGATTTGTCGTTGTATTGTACGATAGTGGTGCGCAAGGCTTAAACTATTTTTAGAATACACAAGGACACCGGGCGTCGTAAGGCTCCGGTGTTTTTTATCCTTTGGCTACGACCAAGCCCCAGACTGTTTTTGCGCCATGTTTTTTTAAGGTCTTAGCCGCTTCTTCTAGTGTCGCACCGGTCGTGACAACGTCATCGATCAGTATTATTTTCTTTCCATTCAAATTTTCTCCGTTGTATTCGAAGCATTCGCGAAGATTATCCTTTCTTTTTTGTCCTGATAATTTGGCCTGCGGTTTGGAATTTTTCTTTTTTATGAGACCTGGTAGTACTTGCCAATTTTTCGTTGCCGCTATTTTTTCGGCTAGTAAGGAAGATTGGTTGAATCCGCGCCATCTTTCCCTTTGTTTGCTTAGCGGTATTGGCATTAAGAAAAATTCTCCTTTGAAAAGTTCGCCATTGACCATTTTATGCTTCTCTAGATTTTTAAGAATGAAAAGACTAAGCTCGTTAGACAACGTCTTTATGAAATTATATTTCAAGTGCTTTATCGATTCTTTTAATTCTTTCTGTTCGTAGTTTCCGGCGGAGAATATGCCGTCCAGGTGGAAATTCTTTCGGCAGGATTGGCAAGTCTTGCCGTTGACGTCGATTTTTTTACAGAATGGGCAGTTTTGCGTAGTCGTTTGCGCGATTTTTTCGAAACAGTCTTTGCAGATAATTTCACCCTCCTTTTTGCAGATGATGCATTCTATCGGGAAGATAACATTTAATATTGAGACAAGACCCCTCCTTATCATTTTTGTTTTTTAAAAGCCGGATTGCTCCGGCTTTTTTTATAATTTTATCTTTCTTATTAAAGAGTCTTTGCTGTCGGTGAAGTAAATGGTTTTCTCGTCGTCGCTTACTATTAGATTCGTTATGCCATATCCTTCTTCGGTTGTTGCGATCAGCTCTTTCACGCCTGTCTTTATGTTTATTCTGTATAAGTCGTCGGCCGTATCGTTTGCCATTTCCGGGAATATACCGGATCCTTCCGGCAATGTTTTTGGTACACCGCAATACATCGTCTCCGTGTCGTGGAAAGTGCATTTTGATGCCCATGTCTGCACATTCAGTTTTTTTCTATTCGATCCTATATCGTCGCCTTGGCCATCGACGACCCATAGTTCCGGTTTGCTCTCCTCGTTTAATGAATAGACGCTGTAGGCCAGCTGTTGTCCGCTCTTAGACCAGAGTGGCTCGAAACCGCGACCTTCGACTATTGTAGATTTGAAGTTTTCTTTATTTAATCCGACGAAGAAGACTTCTTTTCTGTTGAAGTCAACTCCTTCGGTGTACATAGCGACCGTTTGATTGTTCGGTGACCAGGAAGGAATGACGGTGTCGGCGTTTTTGCCGATAAATTCTAGCGGTTTAGAACCGGAGCCGTCGCTATTGGATATCGCTAGCCAACGATTTTCGACGTCCACTCCGATACTTTTCATGATTAATTGTTCGCCGTCTGTCGAAAAATCGAATTGTTCCCAGTGCTTTGGTAGTGTGACTTGTTTATTGGAATTGAAGTCGTAGACGATGTTTGATCCATCCGGGTATTCCAAAACCGCTTTATTCTTTTTAGGCGACCAAGTGACTTTGTCCACATTGTAGAAGGTTTTGTCTGTAAGAAGGGAGATATTGCCGTTTTCGTCGACTCTGTAAAATTTTCCGTCGTTCCTATCGTAAAAGTTGACATCTTTACCGTTAGCGCCTAAAGAAGGACTTAGAGCCGGGTTTTGTGTGACGGTGGTAGTCTTTGTTAATCCACCATTAGCCTCTTCGGAAGGTTTCTCTGTGTTTGTCGCGACTATTTTCTCTGTGCCGGTATCATCTATGATTACTTGTGGCTGTCCAGTCTGAGAGCTTGTCAGTTGCCCCTGTTGTGTGGTTGCGCTGGTCGTAGCTCTGATTCCTTCCGGCGGATTCGCGACTATTCCTTTGAAGAAGTTAATGTATAGCAGATAGGCTATCAGGACTATAAAGCCCAGAAAGGCAATAATGATAAAGACCCTTTTATATTTTTGGAAGAAGTTCATTTTTTTATTTTACCCCCGCTAAAATATTGGCGGAGGATATTATCGGCCAATGGTCGCAAGGTTTCTTATGTCGATAAACCTTTGTCGTTTCCACTGGTCTTATGCTATAATATATTATATAATAAAAGATGATATATTTCAAAGAGATAAAATAAAGATAAAAAGATTATGCCCAACGGAGGATATATAGGAGTCGACATAGGAACGTCTTCCATTAAGATGGTCGAACTATCTAAGAGTGGTGGAAAATTGGAGTTGGTGACTTACGGTTACAGTGAGAATGCCCATGAAGGGGCAATGGAAGGATGGACTAAGAATACCGACTATGTCGTCAAAGTCATAGACAGCATCTACAAGAAGATGGAAGCTTCTACTAATAAAGCAATAGCCACATTGCCGGCTTTTTCCGTATTCTCTTCTATAATAAACTTACGCAATGTGGACAAGAAGACGATGGCTTCTGCCGTGGAGTGGGAGGCTAAGAAGTTCATTCCATTACCGCTAGAGGAGATGATTTTGGATTGGAAGTTGATTTTTAATGGTAAAGGCGTCAATAAGGACGGTCAAATGGTGTTTTTAACCGGGTCTCCTAAAAAGTTAGTGAAAAAATATGTAGATATATTCAGAAAGACGATGGTTAATCTCGTTAGTCTGGAGACTGAGACTTTCTCTTTGATAAGATCTCTCTTGGGCGACGACAAGTCTACTGTCATGATGGTAGAGATGGGCGCTAGCAATACCGATATTTGTATAGTCAAAGAAAGTATTCCGATGGTTTCGCGCAGTTTGGATCTTGGTGGTAGGACTATAACTAAAGCTATATCTTCGACTCTTGGCATAGGGCAATTTAGGGCCGATCAATTCAAGCGAGACCTCGGTTTCGCCAGCGCTCAGGGTAGCGATGGTGTGATACCTAAGACGATTTCTAATTCCGTAAATCCGGTGGTCGATGAGATTAGATATCTTTTAAATCTTTTTCAAAGCAAGAATAACGAGAAGGTCGAAAAGATAATTTTATCGGGGGGCTCCGTTCTTTTGCCCGGTTTAGTCGATCATCTAAGGGAGAAATTGGGCATGACCATTGTTATAGGCGACCCATGGGCAAGAATTTCCTATCCTCCAGAGCTGAAGCCTATATTGACAGAAATAGGTCCTGGTTTCGCTGTCGCCATAGGATCGGCTATGCGTGAAATAAATTGATTATGGATATATCTTTTTCTTCAAAAAAGAACGAAGAGGATCCGAGTGATAGGAAGATAGAATTTGGCAAGAAGTTTGATCCTAATCTTGGAGAGGGGCACAAAAAAGGTCCTACTCTTTCGGATTTGGCTAAAGGTGTTGCGATCGAAGATATAGTGCTTGGGAATGATAAGAAAGATGATAAGAAAAAGGACGATATTCCATTGGGTGATGTTTCAGATAGTTCGGGAAAAGAAAGTGTTTTTAAAGAATACCTCGATAAGTTTTTGGCGAACTTTAAAGAGATGTTCAGCAAGAAAGAGGTTTCTCTAGGTAGTGGGGTGTTAGAAGTCAATTTGGTGAAGGAGGAGATAGTCAAGTTTTTTGATTGGCAAAAGGGTGTACTTTTGTGTTTTTTGGTGATTTTTGCCTCTTTATCTGTAATAAGTCTGGCAGATTGGGGTATTTCTTGGTGGGGAAATACGAAGAGACGCGACAAGGATGTGGAATATGAAAAGAATTTTGAAAAAATGGTTAAAGAGATAAAAGATAGTGAATCCAAAGTCGACGAGGTATTGGTTTTTAAGAAGCAGGTGGATATTGCCAATTTCTTATTACAGAATCATATATATTGGTCTAATTTTTTTGATTTTTTGGAAGAGAATACTTTATCCAACGTTTATTTTTCGGCTTTTTCCGGAAATGTGAACGGTACCTATGTCTTGTCGGCCACTAGTGACAATTTTGATGCTATAAATATCCAGACTAAGAAATTTCTAAACAATCCGTATGTTAGGGCGGCCAAGGTTGATGCCGGACAGATTCAAGGGGCTAATGGTGATGTTGAAGTTTCTTTTAATTTCGTATTTGAATTGGACCCTGAGGTTTTTCTAAAGAAGAAATAAAATGATCGAAGAATTATCAGTAGAAGAAAAAGAGAAGGAGGAGAAAATGATGCGAGCGCAAAAAGTTAAGCGCCGTGTCAATTTGATATTGAATAATTATTTCGGTTTTATTTTGATCGGAATAGCGGTTGTTGTGTTGTCTCTTGGGTATTTTTTACTTATTGGCCCAAAATACGACAAAACTATTAAAGCTATCGATGTTTACAACAGGCAAGAAGAAGCGAATTTTACAGCAAAGAAGAAGGAGCTTTTAAAGGTTAGGGACATGCTCAAGACTTATAACGACGTCGACGATGATTATAAGAAAAAGGTGTATTCGATAGTTCCGGTGCGCGAGAACAAAGAGGAGATTTTTTCCGAGATAAATTATTTGGTTGGTAGAAACGGATTGATTTTACAGTCTGTATCCTTGAATGAGGCTGGAGGTAGATCGCCCATAGATTTTATTCCTAAAGAAGAGGATAACTACATAACCAGAAATGAGATAAAGAAGATAAGTATCAGTTTAAGTGTTAGAGGGACGGATTACGAGGCATTCAAGAACTTCCTATCCGCGATGGAGAATAATCTGCCAGTCATGGATGTAATAGATTTGAATTTTGATCCCACAGGTGAATCTTCCACTTTTCTCATAGACACATATTATATACAGGCCGATAAAGAAAAAGAATCTTGAAAATATGACAGTTTCTAGAAAAAAACAAATGATAATTTATGCTTCTTTGCTGTTTTTAGGCATAGTCTTTTTCGTTTATTTTTATTATAAGGCTTCCATGATAGAGCCTTTAGATGTTCCAGAAGGTAGGACTAGTGTCGATGTCAATAAAAAATTAATGGGAGACGTAAAGATAAATGCGGAATTATTCGACACCGATAAATTCAGAAATTTGCGGTTCGATAAGTTGCCGGCTGTTTCATTTCCTGTCGGAAAGAGAAATCCTTTTAAAACTTATTAAATTCTTTTGTAGCGACAATGGCTCAGAGGCTCTGTCGCCCCACTTGTTAAAATGATTGATGAGAGAGGAGAACAATTATTATCATACTTAGTCCAAAAGGGAATAATCAGCCAACAAAAGATGGATGAAGTCGTTAGTGGTGCCTCCGACTCGCAAAAAAGGGCGGAGGATATTTTGATAGAGCAGAAAATAATCGGCTCGGAAAAGATGGTCGAGTTGAAGGCGGAAATGATGGGCATGGCCTATATTAACGTCGATGGTCAGAATATTCCGGAGGAATCGCTCAATGTGATACCTTTCGAGGTGGCGCAGAATTATAAAATCGCTTGTTTCGAAAAGATTGGGTCAAAGATAAAAGTTGGTATGCTTGACCCCTTCAATGCGAAGGCGGTCGAAGCCGTTAATTTTTTGGCGCAAGAGCAGAATTTGGAAGTAGAGTATTATTTAATTTCCGAGGATAGTTTAAATAGTTTATTCACCCAGCATCGTAATTTGGCGAAAGAGGTTTCCACTGCCTTGGAAAGTAAAGCTCGCGAAAGCAAAGAGGAGGGTGATTTTACTGAAGAGGAGGAGGGCAATGAAGAATTGCTCGATGACAGTGTGGCTACAGCTCCCGTGGCAAGAATCGTCTCTGTTATTATTCGTCATGCTGTTGAAGAGAAAGCCTCGGATATACATATAGAACCTATGGCTCGTGAGACACGTGTTCGTTATCGTGTCGATGGTCTCTTGAGGACATCTTTAGTTTTACCGAAGAGTATACATTTCGCCGTTGTTTCTAGGATAAAAGTTTTGGCGAAGTTGAAATTGGACGAGACTCGTATCCCTCAAGATGGGCGTATAAGGCTCATAGTCAACAAGAAAGAAGTCGATTTTCGTATTTCCATCATGCCTTTGGCCGGAGAGGAAAAAGTCGTTATCAGAATCTTGGATTTGGCTCGCGGTATCCCTAAATTGGAAGATTTGGGTTATTCTCATCACGCTCTCGAGGTCATTAAGACGAATATACAAAAAACTTTCGGGTTGGTTTTGATAACCGGTCCGACAGGTAGCGGTAAATCGACCACATTAGCATCGGTATTGAGCATGCTTAATAACGAAGAGGTTAACATAGTGACACTAGAAGATCCTGTCGAATATCATATAAAGGGTGCAAATCAATCTCAGGTTAGGCCAAGCATCGGGTATACTTTTGCCAGTGGTCTTCGTTCTATTTTGCGCCAAGACCCCGATATAGTTATGGTCGGTGAGATTCGTGATAACGAGACCGCCGAATTGTCCATTCATGCCGGTTTGACCGGTCACTTTGTTCTTTCCACTTTGCACACTAATAACGCTATCGACGTCATCCCTCGTCTCTTGGATATGAAAGTCGAGCCTTTTCTTCTTTCTTCGACATTGAATACTATAGTAGCTCAGCGTCTTTCTCGTAAAATATGCTCCAATTGCAAGACCAAGGCTTCCGTATCACTGGGTCTCCTGGAACAGATTAAGAAGGAATTGAGAACCGTCAATCCGAAGATACTTCAAGAGAGGATTCCAGGTATTCAGACGGTGGACGACATAAAGGCCGATATGTTCTATGAAGGTGCCGGTTGTCAATATTGTAAGAATACCGGTTATGGCGGTCGTGTTGCCGTAGTCGAAGTCATCGACGTCAATCCTTTCATTCAAAATTTTATCATGAAGTCCGATCAGCTCCTGACCGACGACGTAGTGCGCGAGAATCAATTGTATACTACAATGAAGGAGGACGGCTATATTAAAGTTTTGCAAGGGCTGACTACGATAGAGGAGGTCTTAAGAGTAATACAAGACTAGTTATGACTTATAGAGATTTAAACATTAACGAGAAAAAGGGTGATGTGAGAGTTCTGTTGTTGGAGGACGACCCTTATCTTTCTAAATTTTATCAAGATCGTTTCAAGGCTTTCGGGTTTGATCTTTTTGTCGAGGATGATGAGGATGAGGGGTTCGATCTCGCCGTTTCCTGCCGTCCGGATGTTATCGTGTTGGATATAAGTTTGCCGAAAAGCGACGATTTAGATTTTATAGAAAGGGTAAAAAAACATATAGAGCTGTCAAATACACCGATAATGGTTTTGACCGACCTTAATGACGAGTATGATAAAAAGAGGGGGTTGGCGGCCGGGGCTAAAGAGTATTTGGTCCGTGACGATTTGCCACTCAAAGACGTAGCTGATAAAATTCGCGCCTTGGCGGCGCTTAATAGATAAAATATGGAATCACCAGTAGATTTTTTCAAACGATTGCTTTTAGAGATGGTAAAGAGAAGTGCCTCCAGCCTTCACTTGGTGGTGGGAAGTTCGCCGTTGTTTCGCGTTAACGGACGTTTTGTGTTCGATTCGGAAGATGTGATTTTGAAGAGTGATGATTTGGTTAAGATAATAAACTCTTTTCTCACCGAGGGTGAGGTTATAGAATTGGAGGATAAAAGAGAGTTGTCTATGGTTAAGGATTTTGGTGAGAATTTTCGTTTTCGTGTGAGTATATATTATCAGAGGGGCACTCTTTCAATGGCTGTCAACTATATTTCCGACGAGATAATCGATTTGGATAGGCTTGGTTTTCCAAAAAGTTTCGTTAGGGGTTTATCGAGGGCAAGCGGCCTTTTGATAGTGGCCGGTCCTCCGTCTTCAGGTAAGACTATGACAGCTTCCAGTATTATCGATAGGGTCAACAACGAGCAAAGAAAATTGATAGTTACTTTAGAGAGTCCGATAGAAAAGATATTTATCGGCAAAAAGAGCGTGGTGGTTCAGCGTCAAGTTGGGCAGGATGTGAGTTCTTATACCGCTGGTTTGAAATATTATCTGAGTGATGATGTGGATGTGGTCTATATCGACGAGGTACGAGAAGATTTCGACAAGGCGCTGCCTTATATCTTGGAGCTTGCGACAGGCAATACTTTGGTTATTCTGGAGATTAATGCGGAAAATTCTATAAGGGCATTGGAAAAGATAATGAACACTAACTGTTCGTCTTTGGGGCGTGAGTCGATTCGCTATCTACTGGCCGATGTTCTTTATGGTGTGATAGCGCAAAGATTGTTGCCTAATCGTGAGAGCGGTCTATCTCTGGCAGTCGAGATTTTGGTTTCGAATTTCGCCGTCAGGTCGCTGATTCGTGACGGCAATATTTATCAATTGGAAAACGTCATGCAAAATTCCGGAGAAGAGGGGATGGTTAGTATGGAAAAGTCGATCAAAGACCTTCTTTTATCAGGAGAAATAGATCGCGCGGATGTAGGACATAGTGTGGATGTCTAGGTTTTTAATAAAAAAATATGCCAACATATAGTTATAAAGCGATCAATTCCCACGGTCTTAGCGTTCAAGGAACTATCAATGCCTTTAACGACCGTGCCGCAATCGAGCGTCTGGATGAGAGGGGGTTGAAGTCGATCAAACTCAGAGACAAGACCGATAGCCTGTTACTAAAAGTCATGACCTTGATTATGCCTGTCAAGGTTAAGGATTTGGTGGTTTTTTCTCGTCAGTTCTCGGTGATGATTTCAGCGAACTTGGCCCTGGTTCAGGCTTTGAAAATTTGTGCCGAGCAGACCGAGAACGCAACTCTCAAGGCTGTGGTTTTCGAGTTGGCCTATGAGGTCGACGGTGGGTCTTCTTTGTCCGCCGCGATGCTTAAGAGACCGAAGGTTTTCACTCCTTTTTTTACTAACGTCATTCGTTCCGGTGAGACTTCCGGGCGCTTGGACGAGGTTTTGACTTATTTGGCCGACGAGATGGAAAAGGATTATGATATGTCCAGTAAGATAAAAGGTGCAATGATATATCCGGCTTTCGTGTTGTCGATGTTGTTCGGTGTCGGTATTCTTATGATGGTGTTTATTGTTCCGAAATTGACCAATATAATGACGGAAACCGGTGCCAAATTGCCGGTTTCTACTAGGATCATAATAAGCATATCCGATTTTTTAGTCGATTTTTGGTGGACTTTGGCCTTTATTATCGGTGGAGTTTTCATCGGAGTTAGATCGACCCTGCGAACCGAAAAGGGGCGAAGGATTTTTGATAGGGCGAAACTCCATTTACCGGTCTTTGGTAGATTGTTCCAGCTTATATATATAGTTCGTTTCTCTAGGTCGTTAAGTACTCTGATAACCGGTGGTGTCGCTATAGCCAAGAGTTTGGATGTTATAGCTGATATAGTGGGTAATCAGATATTTCGCGATTTGATAATTGCCAGTAAGAATTCTGTCGAGGAGGGTGGATCGCTGGCTAAGCCTTTTATGGCCAGCGAAGAAGTTCCGAAGATGGTTCCGCAAATGATAGTAGTCGGTGAAAAAACCGGTAAGTTGGATTTAGTCTTGAAGAGAATATCGGATTTTTACAGCAGAGAGATATCGGCTTTTTTGGCCAACGTCATGACCTTGATGGAGCCTTTAATAATGATATTCATGGGTGTTGGCGTGGGAATGATGGTCGCCGCAGTCTTGATGCCTATGTACAACATGGCTAGCCAGTTTTAAAAAAATACAAAATAATGTATAATCTAGGTGTTGTTTATTACGACGCCGTTATTATTAAATAGACAGGAGGTGATTTATGAATAAAAAAATAAATACACAAAAAGGTTTTACTCTTATAGAGTTGCTGGTGGTCATCGCAATCATTGGCCTATTATCGACTTTATCCGTCGTCGCGTTGAGTAGTGCAAGAGAGAAAGCCAGAAACGCTAGACGCGTCGCAGATATAAAACAGGTTCAGACGGCTCTGGAGCTTTATTATAACGATAATAATTCTTATCCGACTAGTGTCGATTTTTCCGGTTCAGGCACTATCGCAAATGCCGGTATCACCTACATGACCGCCGTTCCGGTGAATCCGACTCCTTGGAGTGAGGGGGGGTGCACTAATAGCAACTACATATACGAGACCGCTGATGTTAATACGTACTCTATTTATTATTGCATAAGCGATAATACTGGAGGAATTACAGCTGGCGTGAATCACGCCACTCCAGCTAGTATAAGCAATTAACGTTGTTTCTATTTTCTTTTGATTGTGGTATAATTAAATACAGAATGTTTTTTGCCTGTGGATAATTAACGCCTTTATTATTTTTTTATCATATGATTAAAAATCGCAAGGGTTTTACCCTCATCGAGCTTTTGGTGGTTATCGCCATCATTGGCTTGTTATCAACCCTTTCTGTCGTTGCTTTGAACAGCGCCAGAGAGAAAGCTAGGAATGCCAGAAGAGTTTCCGATGTTAAGCAGGTGCAGACCGCTTTGGAGCTCTACATGAACGATCTCGGAAGTTATCCGACTACCGGTGCCGTGGTTTTTGCTACAACCGCTTCAATCGTGGGTGGTGGCAAGACTTATATGGCTTCGGTTCCTTCCAATCCGATCCCTATGAACGACGGAAATTGCCCAAACAGCAATTATGATTACAGTCGTCAAGGTGTGACCACTTACACCATCACCTATTGCTTGTCTGAGGCTACCGGCGGCATCGCTGCCGGCACCAGATACGCCACTCCAGCCGGTATCGACGATTGATTTCTTGTGTTCAAACCCCTATCCCATCCATTGAATATTTAGCCAATTCTTGGTTAATGGACAATGGTTGGGGTGGGGGTTTTATTTTTCTTAAAAGTGATGTTATAATGCTTCTATGAAAGAAAAAGCTATTAAAATTTGCCAAGGAGTTATCGATTTTTCAATATTTTCTATTGTTTTACTAGTGCCAGTGCTATTTTCCGCTTTTAGTGAGTCGTGGAACGCTTTTGAGCTTCCCAAGATGGTTTTATTCAGGTTTTTATTGGCCACTGGTATAATCGCTTGGATTTCTAAAAGTTTTTTGCAGGGATATTTTAAAATACGTTTTTCAAAACCATTGTTTTTTCTGCTTTCTCTATTGCTCGTATCTTTTTTTGTATCCAGCATATTTTCCATTCATCCTTTGACAAGTTTTTGGGGTAAATATCATCGCTTGCAAGGTTTTTCCTCTTTCTTGTCTTATTTTTTATTCTTTTGGTTGTGTTTTTTTGAAGTAAGAACCTGGGCAATGGTAAAGAAGTGTCTTTTGGCTGTAATTATATCCTCGGTTTTCGTTTGTTTCTATGGGGTAATACAATTTCTATATCTAGATCCTTTTAATTGGGCGGAGCCATTTTCTTATACCAGAAGAATATTTTCAACCATCGGTCAGCCAAATTTTTTAGGCCACTATCTTATAATGGTGATTCCGGTCACCGTTTTTTGGTTAGTGTTTGTGTCTAAAAAAATTATCGCCCGCACTTTATTGTCGGTACTTCTTGTTTCGCAAATGTCTTGTCTTTATTTTACTTGGAGTCGTTCGGCTTTACTCGGATTATTCGTTCAGGGGTGGGTGTTTTTGATATTTTTCTTTTGGCTAAAATGTAGGCGCATTTTTAAGGTGTTTTTAATCATATCCACAATACTTGCTTTGCTGTTTGCAGCCTTGTTTCTTGTTCCCAAAAATGGCAATAATGATTTTTGGATGAAAAGTCGCTGGATTAGTTCATTCAATCTCAATATTGGATCAGCAAAGACAAGAATGCTTTATTGGTCTGGCGCCACGAAACAATTTTTGAATGCCTCCCCAGGGAGAAAAGTGTTTGGTTTTGGGCAGGATGTTCTTTCCAGTTTTACTGTAAGGTGGTATGACAGCGAGTGGGCCAACTTTGAGAAGTTGAATTTGTGGCCCGATAGAATGCATAATTTATTTTTTGACGCCTTAATGTCCACTGGCGTTTTTTCTGTTTTGGTATACTTCGCTATTTTTATTCTGTTCGCCTTTTATGTTTTTAGATATATTCGCAATAGAAACAATAGCAATGAATATTTTTTTGTTCTGACTTTAGTGGTTTCTTTTGCTGGCTATTTAATGAATAATTTTTTGAGTTTTTCTTTGACGGTTTTGTTTATTTATTTTTACCTTTTTTTGGCCCTGCTTGCGTCATTAGTCATTCCTTGGAAAGAGAGGGAATTTAAGGTGCTCCTTACGCCATTTTCAAAGATTATTATTGTTGTAGCATTTTTTTTCTTTATAACAGTGTTTATTTTTTATAAGGGTGTCATGATGTTGAAGGCTGATAGTTACTTCATGGATACACGAAATAAAGAGAGGATATCCAATTGTGCGGCACTGCCATCAAGTCGTTTGGCTATGGTCACTAATCCAGACGAGGGCGTGTACCGTGAGGAATATATCTATAATGCGCTCAATTGTTTGGAGGTTATTGTTGATAACGAAAATAAAAAAGCTTTGATGGATAATATAGATTTAGTTTTAGCTGATATTCCGCCAAAGGAGGTTAATTATTTCTTGAAGGTTGAAATAGCCAATAGTCTTTCCGTAAAAGGACGATATTTTGATAAAAGTTATAATGAAAAGGCTGAGAATGCTTTTTTGGGCTTAATTAAAGAGTATCCTAACGTTAGTCAAGTCTATTTTTATTATGGTTTCCATAAACTGCGCCTTGGCGATTACGAGGGAGTGCTGTCCTTAGTTTCAAAAGTAGATAGTATTTTGCCACAATTAAAATTGCCAATATATTCCTTAAACATTGAACATTGGCAGACAATAGCTGATGAGCGTGTTCGTTTTTATGATCTAGCCGCTAGCGCTAGCGAGAAGAAGGGCGATTTAATGGGCGCTGCTGATTATTATCTTAAAGCTGTTAAGGCTAGTCCATATAGATTAGTTGATTACAAAAGGAGAGCGGATATGTATTACTTGAGCGGACAAATAGACGATGCTATTACTTGCAATCAGCGTGGTTATTCAATGTCGCGCAAGGACTACTCTTGGCCGCTAGCCATAAGTCTTTTATATGACGAGAATAAAAATGGTGAGATGGCTGTTGAGTATGCTAATCAAGCTTTGGCCATAAATGAAGCAGCAACTTCAGCTCTTAAGATTTTGGAAAAATACGGGAAGTCAAAGAGATGAGAATGTTTTAATGGTTGATTTATTGAATTTGATTGAATAGTTGAAAAGAGTGTAAATTTTGTATTTTTTATTACTCGCAAAAGATAAGAATAATAGGTTGATAGTATTTAGTTATTATTTAGATTGGAATAGCTATGAGTGAGAAAAATTTAAAATTAAATCTTGGTTGTGGTCGCAACTATTTATCCGGTTGGGTTAATATAGATAACAATAAAAGCGTGAACTCCGATGTTGTTTGTGATTTGAATTCTTTCCCTTATCCATTTGCCGATAGTTGCGCAAAAGAGATTTTAATGGAGCATGTTCTCGAGCATTTATCTGATCCATTGGCTGTAATGGCGGAAATTTATCGCTTGGCGCAAGATGGCGCTGTCGTGACCATAAAATCACCACATTTTTCATGTAATTGGCTTCACCCGGGACATAAATCAGCAATCAGTACCAAATTGTTTGATTTTTTAAATACAAAAAATGAGGAGTATTACGGGTGCACTGAATTCGTCGTGAAAAAAAAATATTTACACTGGATGCGTGGTGGCGCAAAGGGGAAAAAGGGCTCGTGGCCGATACTTGCTTTAAGTTTTATTATTAATTTTTTGGCAAATATCAATCCGGCTGTAACCGAAAGAATTTGGTGTTATTGGGTTGGGGGATTTGAGGAGCTTTCTTTTTTTGTCTCGGTCCGTAAAAAATAATTTTTAAATATGTTGTATGTCTTTTTACTCACCGTCATAGGCTTACTTATAGGAAGTTTCACGAATTGTTTTGTTTGGCGTTTGTACAAGAGTGAGAGCTTGATGAATAGGTCCTACTGCCCAAAATGTGGCAAGATGATATCTTGGCATGACAATGTTCCGGTGCTTAGCTTCTTGTTGCTTAGGGGGCATTGTCGTCATTGTAAGGGTTCTATAAGCTGGCAATATCCGATAGTCGAGATATCGACGGCTTTGTTATTCGGTGCCGCGGCCTATTCTTTGATAGATAAATTTGGTGGGAATTGGCCTTACCTCGTTTTTCTCGATAATTATTTCACATTGCTTCTGGCGAGGAATCTTTTTATAATTTTTGTTTTTACGGTCGTTTTTATTTACGATTTCCGTTGGTTTTTAGTCTCTGACAGGTTTGTTCTCCCTGCAGCGGCCGTTCTACTAACTATGAACCTAATGCTTGGTAGCGATTGGCGCTGGGCCGTCGCCTCGTCTTTTCTCGGAGCTTTGTTTTTCTTTATTCAATTCGCCGTTTCTCGTGGTAAGTGGGTCGGTGGCGGGGACATAAGACTAGGACTCTTGGTGGGTGCGGCTTTTTGCAGTTTGGATTATTTGTTGGTTGTTTTGATGATAGCTTATTTTGTCGGGTCTTTGGTTGGGATAACTCTCATGTCGTTTAAGAAAAAAGGTTGGAAATCAGAGCTTCCTTTTGGCGTTTTTTTGGCTATTTCTAGTGTTTTTTGCTTATTCTTTGGTCGGACCATAATAGATTGGTATTTGGGCATGATTTGATATTGGCAAGAGGATTTTTATATTGTATAATTTGTAGTATAAGATATAAATTTTCTTTTTGCTTTTGGGGAATATAATTTTCCAGAATTTTTTATGAAAGATGAACTAATAGCAGGTTTGGACATCGGTTCTGTCGAGGCGAGGATAGTCGTCGGGCAAAGAGTCGAGGGTAGTAATAGAATACAGATAATCGGTGCCACCGACATAGCTTCTGATGGTATGAATAGAGGTGTGGTCAAGAGCATTGACGATGCCACTTCTTGTATTTCCGCCCTCTTGGAAAAGGCCGAAAGATTGATAGGTGTTCCGGTGTCGGATATCTTTTTAAGTATTAGCGACCCATATATAAAATGTGAGAGGAGTAAGGGGGTTGTCGCCGTCGGAAAGGCCAATGGAGAAATAAGTGCCGATGAGGTCGAGAGGGCTATAGAGGCGGCCAGAGCGCTCAATGTCCCACCTAATTATGAGATACTTCATGTGATACCTATTAAATATAAAGTGGATAATCAAGAGGATGTTCGCGATCCGGTGGGCATGAGTGGTATAAGGCTCGAAGTCGAAGCCTTAATAATACAAGGTATGTCCAGTCAGGTTAAAAATTTGACTAAGGCGGTATATCGCACAGGTCTTAATATAAATGATTTGGTTTTAGCTCCGATGGCTCTTGCGGAAGCGGTTTTAACCCCCAAACAAAAGGATCTTGGCGTGGCCGCTATCGGTTTGGGTGCCTCTACCACGACAATGGCGGTTTATGAGGAGGGGAAGCTTATTCATTCCGCCGTGATACCTATAGGCTCTGAACACATCACTTCCGATATCGCGATAGGATTGCGTTGCCCTATAAATTTAGCTGAAAGGATTAAAGTCGAGTATGGCAATGCTGATCCTGAGAATTTTGACGAAAAGGACGTTGTCGATCTAACCGAATTGGCTAAGGAGGAGGGTGTCGATGGTGAAGTGGAGACTATTGAAGCCAGATATCTTGCCGAAATAATTCAAGCTAGGGTCGAGGAGATATTCGAGAAAGTCGATGAGGAGTTTAAGAAGATCGATCGTAGCGGTCTTTTGCCCGCTGGTGTGGTATTGGCTGGTGGTGGTGCTAAATTAGCCGGTCTTTGCGATGTGGCTAAAGCAAGTTTGAGACTTCCTGCCGTGATAGGATCTTGTCGTAATGCCGACTTGGTATTCGACAAGGTGAACGACCTTAAATATTTGACAGCTCTGGGGTTGGTGGTTTGGGGAAATTCTGTGGCCACCCGGAAGGGTAATGGTCTCTTGGGTGGTGTTGGGGGGATATTCGGTAATATTTTTGAAAAAGCCAAGGGTATTTTTTCAAAATTCACTCCATAAGGAAGAGTCTTGAATTATTGGGCTTTATGGGATAGGATAAGAACGGAAGTTATAAAATTTCAAAAAAGAGGGTAATAAAAATTTATGGCTGAAATAAAACCAACAGCTGAAACATTTGCCAAAATCAAAGTGGTAGGTATTGGAGGCGGAGGAGGAAGCGCTATTTTAAGGATGGTTGAAAAAGGTATTCGTGGCGTTGAATTCGTGGCTATCAATACAGATGTTCAGGCTCTTCATTATAATAAAGCCGGGGAGAAGTTGCATATCGGTCGCTCCGTTACCAGGGGTCTTGGTGCCGGCATGAATCCAGATCTTGGCAGGCAAGCTGCTGAAGAGTCTCAGAACGAGATTAGAGATATTTTAAAGGGGTCCGACATGGTTTTTATAACAGCCGGTCTTGGTGGAGGCACTGGAACTGGTGGTGCTCCTGTTGTGGCTGAAATAGCTCGTGACCTCGGTGCTTTGACTGTCGCTATTGTTACTAAGCCATTCTCTTTTGAAGGGGGGCAGAGGAAGTCTATAGCAGAGCGCGGTTTTGCTGAATTGGCTGATAAGGTTGATACGATAATTACAATTAATAATGACAAACTTTTACAGTTAATCGATAAGAAGACTTCTTTGCTCGATGCCTTTATCACTGCCGATGATGTCTTGCGCCAAGGCGTTCAAGGCATAGCGGAGGTAATAACCATCCCTGGAATAATAAATGTTGACTTCGCCGATGTTAAGGCTGTCATGTCCAATGCCGGTTCGGCTTTAATGGGTATAGGAACGGCCACTGGAGAGAATAGGGCTATAGAGGCCGCTAAGTCGGCTGTCAATTCGACATTATTGGATATGTCCATCGACGGTGCTCGCGGAATAGTCTTTACCATCACTGGTGGACCATCGTTGAGCATGAGTGAAGTCAACGACGCCGCGAAGCTGATAACCGCTTCGGCCGATTCCGATGCCAAGATAATATTCGGAGCCGTTATCGACGAAAAACTTAAAGATGAAATAAAGATAACAGTTGTCGCCACCGGATTCGATGGAGATAATAATGATCTTAAGGCCCGCCCGAATAGAGCCTATACGCCAAATCAATTCATCGAACAGGCGGCTATTAAAAAGGAAGACCCATCTCCGGCTCCTGTAAAAAATTCTTGGTTCGGCAATAATAATGCGATAAAGAATAAGGCCGAGGTTCTTGCCTCCGAAATGCCAAAAAAACCGAAAGTTTCACCAATAAGAATGGTTCAACAAGAGGTTTTACCGGATGAGAATGAAGATGGAGAGCTCGGAATACCGGCGTTTATTAGAAAAAAAATGAAATAGTTTATATAAAAAAAGAACTTCCCAACAAGGAAGTTCTTTTTTTATACTTTCAAAAGACAGGTATTTTTTAGAACGAGAATGACAGGAAGGATTTTAATGAGGATTCTTTTTTGACTTGTTGTTTGACTTTTAGTTGTTTTTTTCCTGTAAAAATTTGATAAGCGTCCTCGACCGAGTAATCATATAGGGATATGGCTGAGATGGCATTGGCCATTCGTACGGCCTCGTCTAGCGGGCGTTGGTAGATGTTACGTCCGATGGCAACACCGCTTGTCTCTGAAATATGTCTTTGATTATGAATTTGTTGGAGGAATTTTTTTTCTGGCATTTTGCTTCCGCCTATGCAAATTACGCCAGTCCTTCCGGCAGCGAGAGTTACCTCGCGGAATTTTTTAGCCGTTTCTATTGTTGGCGATTTGTATGGATAGGCTATTTTGACGAAATCAGCGCCAAGGCACACGGCTACTCCGGCGCCTCCGGCTAGAAGATGTAAATCCTCTTCGTTCTTAACGGATTTTCCTCGTGCGTACATCCATATCACAGCTAGTAATCCTTCTTGATGGGCTTTGTATACGATACGAGCTGCTTGGCCAAATGATTCGGATTCGTAAGAGCTTCCTATATATACGGTATATCCTACACCAACTATGTTTAAACCAGAATTCTTTTTAAAGTTTATTATGTCCGCCATTGGCAACCAGCGGTTGGAGAACGGGTCTCGATCTTCGCGTCTTATGAGATTTGTTTTTGAATTTGCTTTTATGAGTAATGGAATGTTGTCGCAGATATCGGAATATTTCGATATTAAACCTGTCTGAGCGGCCATAACGCCTATGTGGGCTCTTTTTGCTATTTCAAAATAGTGCTTCGGATCGGCGACTTCTTTTGGTATTCCTTCACCGTAAAAATCATCGTTCAAATGTTCTACTTTTTGGTCACAGGCAAACATCATTAGATTCCCCGTGCCATGAGTTGCTATTTCCCAGTTTTTTAAGTATTCAGCCTGTTTGGCTTTTGGAACGTCGGCTGGGATGTGAGTTTTTGGCATAAGTTGTCCGATATGTTAATATATTGATATAGGGATTATAACATATTTTTTTTCACTCGCCAAATTTATGAAGATAGTCAAACCAGTTGTTTTGGTCATTCTTGATGGTTGGGGCGATTGGGATATGGAAAAGGGAAATCCAGTCAAAAAAGCCTATTTGCCTACCATAGATCGCTTGAATGATCATTACCCGAAAACTTATTTGCAGGCCTCTGGATTATCGGTTGGTCTCCCTTGGGGGGTGAGGGGTAATTCCGAAGTCGGACATCAGACGATAGGGTCTGGTCAAATTATATTTCAATATTTGCCAACTATAGCCGCTGCCATCAGTGACGGCTCTTTTTTTAAGAACAAACAATTTCTCTCGGCATTCGATTGGGTAAGACAGAATAATTCCGATTTGCATATTTTCGGACTTCTTTCCGATGGTGCGGTGCATTCTCATATAGAGCATTTGTTTGCCTTTTTGGAGATGGCAAAAAGCAATAATGTAAGGGAGGTGTTCATTCATGCCGTTTCTGACGGTCGCGACACACATCCGCAAAGCGTTCATAATTTTTTGGCTATGTTAAAGAAGAAGACGCAAGAGATAGGCATTGGTAGATTGGCCACCATTAGCGGACGTCTTTACACGATGGATAGAAACAATAATTGGGATAGGGTTAAAAAGGCGTTTTTGGCCATGACGGCGGGAGAAGGGATTAAGGCCACTACAACCGAAGAGGCTGTCGATAGTCAATATGCCAAAGGCGTCTTCGATGAGTACTTAGAGCCGGTCGTGATGGTCTCGGAGGATGGTCGCCCGATAGGCGCTATAAAGGATAATGATGCCGTAGTTTGTTTTAATTTTCGCAAGGACCGTGCTCGTCAAATAACAAAAGCCTTTGTAGCCGAAGATTTCCCGGAGTTCAGTGATATTACAAGACCTAAGAATTTAAAAGTGGTATGTTTTGCTCAGTATGAAGAAGGGCTACCGGTCGACGTGGCTTTTTCACCGCAAGATATAAGCGTTAGGCTTGGAGAGGTTCTATCCAAGAATTGGAAAAGACAGCTCCGCATAGCTGAGACCGAGAAATATGCCCATGTCACTTACTTTTTTAACGGTGGAGTCGAGCAACCTTACTTTTATGAAGATAGGGTATTAGTTCCCTCTAAAAACGTAAACTCCTATGCCGAGGCTCCGGAAATGAGTGCTAACGAGGTGACTGAAAAACTACTCGATGCCATAAACAATCATAGTTACGATTTTATTTTGGTCAACTATGCAAATTCCGACATGGTTGGTCATACTGGTAACTACAAGGCGGCAATCAAGGCCTTGGAGGTGGTGGACTTTTGTCTCGAAAAGGTCATAGATGCCGTAATAAAGAAGAATGGATGCCTGCTTGTTACCGCCGATCATGGTAATGTCGAGGAGATGGTGAATATATATAATGGTGAACCGGATACACAACACTCCAAAAATCCTGTCCCGTGTTGGTATGTCGCGCTCGATAGCTTTAAGAGTAGGAAGGCTGTCGAAAGAAGGAAGATAGAAGCCGAGGGGTTGCTTATAGATTTAGCCCCTACCATACTCGAGTTGCTTGGGTTGGAAAAGCCGGCTGCGATGATAGGACGGAGTTTGATGGGGCAATTCAAGAGTCAGTTCGAAGAAGAGTAGAGTTGTTTGGCGGTTAAAAAACAACCACCTATTTAAGTGGTTGTTTTTTTGTTGTTTGCTATTCTTCGACGAAGATAGCTTCTACTGGGCATTGATCGGCGGCTGAGAGTGCGCAATCTTTGTTTTCACCGATCACTTCCGATTTCCCTTCGGCGTTAAGCTTGAAGGTGTCAGGGCAGACCTCGGTGCAACGCCCGCATCCTATGCATTTATTGTGGTCAACTTTGATAACCATTGTTTTGAGTTTAATTTATTGACACTAGAATTATAGCATACATAGCGTTAAATTTGAATACTTTTATAAATCTTTTGAATAGGAGGGTAAAGATTATTTTGTTTTATATGATATTTTAAGGCTTACTTTAGTTAAAAAATAAGATATTGAGACGGCTTGACATTTTTAGTATTTATGATATTATATGGATAAATCAAGCCATAGACAGTAGGCGACGAGGTAAAACCTCCAATAAGACCTGCCGAGGCAAAAAAGAACGACTTTCGTTTTTATTTGTAATCTGTGGTTTTAGGGCCAGAGATTTTTTTTATGCATTATAAATTGCGAATGATGTCTATGTGTTTTGATTCGTAGCTTATAATTCATAATTCATAATTTAATATTATGCCAAAAACAAAAGAGCAGAAAAAGGCGATTTTGGGTGAATTGTCTGAAAAGGCATCTCGCGCTAAATCCGTCGTTTTCACTAAGTTCGAGAAGTTGAATGTGGCTGAAAGCGAGGCCTTGCGCCGTCGTTTGAAGGCCGAGGGCAGTGAATATTTCGTTGCCAAGAAGACTTTGCTCAATTTGGCCTTTAAAGAGACTCATCCGGAAGTTTCCCTAGGTGAACTAGATGGAAAAGTCGCTGCCGTCTTCGGCTTCAATGACGAAGTGGCTCCGGCTAAAGTAGTGGATGATTTCAAAAAAGGCTTGGAAGAGGAGAGGATCTTCTTCTTGGGCGGTATCCTTGAGAATCGCTTCATCTCCAAAATGGATGTTGAAAGCTTGGCCAAGCTCCCTTCTAAACAGGAACTTTTGTCCAAGTTGGTCGGTTCGTTGAACGCTCCGGCTTCCGGATTCGTCAACGTCTTGGCCGGCAATTTGCGCGGTTTAGTCTGTGCTTTGAAGGCGATTGGAGAGAAAAAAGCTTAAGTAAGATTAATTAATTTATAAAAATAAATAACTCAAGCCCATGTTTCACATTTCGTGTTTCACGAGGCTTGAAATAAAACTATGGAAGAGCAAAAGAAAATCGAGGTTCCGGCCAAATTCGAGAAATTGGTCAAGGAGATCGAAACTATGAGCGTTTTGGACTTGGCTGAATTGGTCAAGGTTTTGGAGGAGAAGTTCGGTGTTTCCGCTTCCGCTCCAGTTATGGCTGTCGCCGCTGCCGGTGCTGCCGCTCCTGCTGAAGAAGCTAAGGATTCTTTCGATGTCGAATTGACCGATGCCGGTGCTAACAAGATCAACGTCATTAAGGCTGTCAGAGCCATCAACCCAGCTTTAGGCTTGAAGGAAGCTAAGGATTTGGTCGACGGTGCTCCGAAGGTCGTCAAGGAAGGCGCTAAGAAGGAAGAGGCCGAGACTATCAAGAAGCAGTTGGAAGAGGCTGGTGCCAAGGTCACTTTGAAGTAATATCTTCACAATAAAAAAAATACCGCGCCGTTATCTCGGTGCGGTATTTTTTTTATTTGGAGAATTTAGCTTGGTAGATGCTTTGTTTTGATAGCGCGTAAATCACTCCCTTGCTATCATCTGCTGCGAAATCGATAACTTCTTCCAGATCGGAGAATACGTATTGTCCCTTGAAAGAGCCTTGTTGATCGAAGATCGCGACTCTTTTTCGGGACGGCTCGAATATGAAGATGTGGTCTTGCCCGACGGATATCTTGGAGGCGTCATCTATTGGCGGGTCTATCTGATTTATTGAAAGGTTTTCCTTTTGTCCTTTGAGGTATTTTTCGATAGCTCCATTTTTCTTTAATACATAGATATTGCCATCGATAAATATGTTGCGCGCATCTGAGAGGTCGGCATTGGCGTTGAGCCATTTTTCCGGAGAGTTGAAGTCGTTCTCGCCTCTATTGTAGCGGAGAATTTGTCCGCCACGCCTATCCACTAAGTAGAGCCTTTTCCCATAGGCTGCGATTCCGCCAATCTCTTCCGGTGCTTGCGTGATAGCTAGTTTTTTAAAGGATCCGTCTCCTCCTATTATGACTACCGATTTGCCATCAAGATAGAAAATTCCTTCCTCCGATGATGCTGGGCTTATCATCTCTCCGACTTCGCCGAGATTTCGCGAGGCGGTTACGATATTCTCCTTCAAGTCGACTTGATATATGGTTTTTTCGTTTGCCGAGGCCGCTAACAGTTTTTCATTGGCCAAGATTAGGTTGTCTGGGCTTGCGGCTTGGTCTAGGTTACTGAAGTCGGCTATTTTTTCAGGGGAAGAAATCACGGAGACTTTTCTAATTTTTTCTAATTGTTCGACTTGTTTTGCTACGAGTTGTTTGATGTCTTCGCGGTTGTTTTTATCCTCACCGGGGATTTTTTCTAGTAGTTCTTCGTTTCTTTTCCATAGATCGCGGGCATCGTTCTCGTTGCCGTATATCAAGGAAGATTCTATTTTGTTTTGATTCCTGTCTATTTCCGATATTAGAGAGTTGAAGTCTGCGAGTATCTTGTCTTTTTCTTGTCTTTTCTTAGTAAAGTATATATTGGTAGAGGTTCCGGCTATGATTAAAATCACCAAAACAAGTATCACCCCGGCAATTTTTCTGTTAAAGAACGACCACTTTCCTTTGCCGATAGTCTCTTCACCCGTCTCTATTACCTCTTCTTGTCTTTTTGGTGATAATATTTTTTTGGCTATTTCGAAAATTTTAAAGGATAGTTGCGATATTTTTTCAAAAGACAGGATGGGTGATCTTTTTTTGAAAAAGATCTTGTCCATAAAAGAGAAACTTTTGTCGTCTTTCTGGCTGGTTTTGCCTCTGCTTTTTTTCGATGGATTGCCTTTTATCGCTCTACTCAACGCCGTCCCCAGCCTTTTCATGCTTATCGCACCGGCCGGATTCAGTATGGCTTCCGTCTTCTCTTCGGTCGTGACTATCTCCGGCTTATTGTCCCAGTTCTTTATCTCGTTCTCCAGTTGTTTTTTTAAGTCTTCGTCGCTTAGCCCGGCCACGGAGGTGTTCTTTATGAGAACTCCGAAGAAGGATGCGTAAGAATTGACTTTTTCCAGGAGGTTGCGGATTTGTTCCATGGCTCCGGTCGGGGACAGGTGTGTTATTATATCCGTCAATTGTTTCGGCGATATGTATTCGGAAAGGGCCTCGTTGGCCGCTACGAAGTATCCGCCAGGAGGTATTTTTCCACTCAATACTTCGGCGAATATCTTGTTTATCGTGATGGCTTGATTATCTTCTTCGTCCGCCTTGCTTATATCGGCTATCTTGTATTCGGTTTTTTCAGTTTTTTCTTCTCGTAATTTTATATTTCTCGCTTGCGTTTTATCTTTGTAGACTAGGAGATTTTTATTTTTCCCTAAATTGGAGATGTATAGCTCGTTCTTGTGTATCACTCCGACAGTCAAGTTGAAGGAGTAGGGGGTAATCTTTATTTTTTCTCTGGTTAAGAATTCCAAGAGGTCTTTGTTGGTTTTAGCCAGAGCCCCTTCAAAGATGCTTTCGACGGATATAGTGTCTATCCTTTCTCTTAAGATGACTTTCTCGTTTTGGTAATAATTGTGATTGATGTTGTTGATAAGAAAATCTAAAATCTTCGCACCTTCGGATTTTTGCGATTCTATCTCGATCATTATAAAAAGCTTCCCGACCAGAGCTTCTTTGGCCGTGTCCGGTTGGGCGATAAAAATATCGGCTATGGAATTGTTTTTTTGCCCGCCGTTAAGGATTAGCGAGGCTATTTTGTAGTGCATTAAAAAGGGTTGACTGTTTGACGGTCTTTTTACTATTATATTATACTATAAATGAAGCTTTTGGTTAAGGGCTTCTTATTTTAAATAATCATATGCTTTCCAGCCTATTTGGTTCAAACGCTAGGGTTAAGATTTTGAAGCAGTTTTTGTTCAATCCGGACGGCAGTTTTTACATCCGCCAATTGGCTAGAGACTTGGATCTGCAGGTCAATTCCGTTCGTCGTGAATTGGAGAATTTGGAGGAATTCGGCCTATTGAAGTCGGAGACCGGCAATGGCGATTCTACCGGAGATGTGCCGGAAAAGGCCGCCAAGCAAGAGAAAAAGTACTATCGTGTCAATAAATCGTTTGCTTTATATGAGGATATCAAGGCGTTGGTCGCCAAATCGCAAATACTATACAAGGACGACCTTGTCAAGAATATAATCGCTTTGGGTAATGTTAAATTCTTGCTTTTGACAGGTGTTTTTGTGAATAAATTCAATTCTCCGATAGACCTTCTGATCGTCGGACGTGTGAATAAAGACAAGTTGACCGAAGCTATAAAGGAAATAGAGAGTAATTTAGGCAGGGAGCTCAACTATACCGTCATGGAGGCGACTGAATTCAAATACCGTCGCGATATAACGGACATCTTCCTTTATGATATCTTGGAAGGGGAGAAGATTGTCGTGGTTGACGAATTGGGTGTTTTTTAGTCTTTTAAAAAATTGAATAAAGTTTTCAAATTTGCTATCATATAATGTTGAGCAGTTTCATTAGCTAAATGAAAATTGGATATGAATATTGGCATTGATAAAAAGATTGGCGACAAGGGTAATTTTAAGGCTTTTGCCATAGCCTCGTCTTTATATGGCGGCTTATCGATGCTTGGTCCGATGATATTGTTCGGTGGAGGAGGCTATCTTTTGGATAAAAAGATAGAAACGGGCCACCTTTTTTTTATTTCCGGAATGATAGCGGCTTTTTTGGTTACCAATGTACTCCTTTTTAAAAAAGCCCTGTCTTTGACCAAGGAGATGGAAAAGCTTTCGCCGGCACCGGTCGAAGAGGAAGACGAAAATTAATCGATTTTTTATGGATATCTCTCTATCGCCAGAGATTTTATTTTATTTTCACGGATTTCCGGTAACCAATTCGTTTATCTGGATGCTGGTTTTGAGTTTTTCGATAATAGTATTCTCTTTGATTGTTACCAGGAGGCTTAAAATGGTGCCTTCTCGTGCGCAAAGTATTGTCGAATTGGTGTTCGAGGGTGGGTATGACATGGTGCTGGGGGTCGTTGGTAACAAGGAAAGGTCTCGCAAGGTTTTCCCGTACGTATTCACGATATTCGTTTTTGTGCTTTTGGCTAATCTGGTGACTCTCATTCCAGGTCAAAGCGCTTTTTTTGTGAAGAAAGCCGAAGGTACGGCACCGCTTTTTCGAGCCGTCATGGCCGACTATGGCCTAGTGTTCGTCATGACAATCGTCTCTGTTATAATAATGCAGGTAGTTACCATTGCTGTCATGGGGCCTTTGGGTTATGTCGGAAAATTCATCAATATAAAGAACTTGTTGTTGTTTTTTAAATCTTTATCGGTTTTTCGTCCCAAATTCGGTCTTCTTGCGCAAGGCGCCTTGGATGTCTTTTTGGGTTTTATGGATTTAGTCGGCGAATTAGCCAAAGTGTTCTCCTTGTCTTTTCGTCTTTTTGGAAATGTTTTCGCCGGAGAGGTGCTTGGAGCCGTCATGCTTTTCCTTTTGCCGTTTTTCGGCCCTCTACCTTTCCTTTTTCTGGGGCTTTTGAGCGCCTGCGTTCAAGCTTTCGTTTTTTCCGTCTTGACGTTGGTATTCGTTAACATAGCCAGTGAATCTGGTAATTCCAGTGATAAGAATTAATTAATTAAAATAAAAAATATGGATCAAGAAGTTTTTAAATTGTTGGCCGCCGGCATCTGCATGGGCTTGGGTGCCATCGGCCCGGCTATCGGAGAAGGTTATATCGGCGCCAAGGCATTGGAGGGCATAAGCCGTAATCCGGAGGTTGCCGGAAAGATAACGCCATTGATGTTTGTTGCTATGGCTGTTACCGAATCGACCGGTATCTATGCCTTGGTCGTTTCTTTGATCATCCTCTTCGCTTAAAAGGTTGAGGGGCGCTCCTTGTCTTTTGATTGGGGGCGAGGCTTAATCTTTTATTTTTGATATATGGGTTTAATAGAAGTTTTAGGTATCGATTGGAGAGTCTTGATTGCGCAATTCTTCAATTTCGCAATTTTATTATTTGTCCTTTATAAATTCGCCTATCGTCCGATGTTTAAGATGTTGGACGAGAGAAGAAAGAAAATAGAGGATGGTATAGAGAATTCTTTACGGGCCGAGGAAAGATTGGCCAAGATAGAGGCTTCCGAGAAAAATATAATCAAGAAAGCTAAGATGGAAGCCGCGGAGATAATAAAGAAAGCCAAGAACGATTCGGAGGAGATGAGAAAGATGGAACTGGCCAAGACAAAGGAGGAGATAGGAAAGATGATGAGTCAGGAGAGGGAGAATATGAGGATTGAGAAGACTAAGGTCCTGCGTGAGATAAACAAGGAAGTCTCCGGTTTGGTGTCTTTGGCCCTTGAGAGGGTTTTGGGTGAGAAATTCAGCGAAAAAAAGGATGAAGATTTTATAAAGAAAGTCATCACAAAAATAAAATAGTTATGAAGGCTAATTCTAAACAGTATGCTAGAGCCCTCTTGGAGTCTTTGGAGAAGAGGTCGGGAAAGGAAAAGGAGATAGTAGAGCGTTTTTTTTCCCTTCTCGTGTCCGATGGCAAAATATCTTTGGTCGATGACGTCATCGAGTCTTTTAAGCGTCAATGGAATAATAAGAATGGTGTCATTGATGCGGAGTTCGTCTTTTCGCACTATCCTAGCGAGAAGACGATGAAGACGATTAAAAAAGTCGTAGCTGGTTTGTCGAAGGCTAAGAAGATAGGTTATGTAGAGTCTGTGGACAAGGATATCCTCGGTGGGATGGTGTTGCGTTATGGCGATAAGGTGCTGGATTTAAGTTTGAAGAATAGGCTCGAGGAGTTGAAAGCGGATTTAAGCGATTAATTTTTTTCATCATTCATTCATTATTTTAAAAATATGTCCGATATAAAAGATTTCGTTGTCGAAGAGATAAAAAAGAAGATCGCCGATTTCAAGTCGGCTCCGAAGGAGAAGAATTTCGGTCGTGTGCGTTCTGTCGGCGATGGCATCGCTCGTTTATCTGGTCTTTCCGACGCGATGATGTCGGAGATGCTGGAGTTCAAGACTTCCGCCGGCTCTCGCTATGGTGTGGCTTTGAATTTGGAGGAGGATGGTGTCGGCGCCATAGTTCTCGACGATTGCCAAGATATTAAGGAGGGTGATGAGGTCGTTTCGACCGGCAAGATTTTGGAGGTGCCGGTTTCCGAAAAGATCGTCGGTCGTGTATTGAACGCTTTGGGTAAACCGCTGGATGGTCGCGAACCGATCAAGGCCGACAAATATTATCCGGTGGAGAAGGTCGCTCCAGGCGTCATTACGCGCGAATCGGTGAAGAAGCCTTTGCAGACAGGTATCAAGGCTATCGATGCCATGATTCCGATCGGGCGCGGACAGCGCGAGCTGATCATCGGTGATCGTCAGATCGGCAAGACCGCCATCGCCATCGACACTATAATCAATCAAAAGAACGAGAAGGTTAAATGTATATATGTGGCCATCGGCCAGAAAGAATCTAAAATTGCCAGTTTGGTCGCCAAATTGAAAGAGGCCGGCGCTATGGATTATACGACAGTGATCGTTGCCGGTGCTTCTGACCCAGCCTCTCTTTTGTATCTTGCTCCGTATGCCGGTTGTGCCATGGCCGAATATTTCTTGGATAAAGGTGAGGACGTTTTAATAGTCTACGATGATTTGACTAAACACGCCGCCGCTTATCGTGAAGTTTCCTTACTGCTTCGAAGACCTCCCGGTCGCGAAGCCTATCCTGGTGATGTCTTTTATCTCCATTCTCGTTTATTGGAACGCGCCTGTAAATTGAATAAAGATTTCGGTGGCGGTTCGATCACCGCCTTGCCGATCATTGAGACGCAGGCCGGTGATGTGTCGGCCTATATTCCGACCAACGTCATCTCCATAACCGATGGCCAAATCTATTTGGAGCCGGATTTATTCTATCAGGGTAATCGTCCAGCTGTGAACGCCGGCATCTCGGTTTCTCGCGTCGGTTCTTCCGCGCAGATTAAGGCGATGAAAAAAGTCGCCGGAAAGATGCGTCTGGAAGTCGCCCAGTTTCGCGAGCTGGCTGCTTTTGCTCAATTCGGTTCCGACTTGGACGAAGATACTAGGAATAAACTGGAGCGTGGCAAGCGCATCGTGGAGGTTTTGAAACAAGGACAGTATGTGCCGATGCCGGTCGAAGAGCAGGTCGCGGTCTTCTTTGCCGTCACCAATGGTTTTATGGATGATGTGGCCATCGAAAAGATAATAGAGTTCGAGGCGGGGATGTTGGAATATTTGAGAATGAAAGCCGTTGATGCCTTAAAAGAGATAAAATCTAGTGGAGAGTTGTCTGATGAGACTATTGTCAAATTAAAGAATTCGATAGAGGAGTATGGAGAAACGGTTGTAAAATAAAAAAAAGCAACCTTTTCGGTTGCTTTGGTATCCATTAAAATGCAATAAGGGTTGTTATTATACTGACCATGGCTGTAATCGTAAAAACAACCATGGATATAAGGACTTTTTCTTGATTGTTATCTTTCTTTTTTATGTTACACAAAGAGAATGATGCAAGGAATTTGCGAGTCGAAAAAAGAAGCATTCCTATTGAAAATAACATGACAACACCAATATCTATTTTAGCCAAGAGCTGTAATTTGTAATGCAGAAAGACGAAGAAATTCGCATAAATAATTAATAATAGACAGAAGGTAGTGTAGATAAAAGCCATAAAACAACTCCTTGTTAAGAATATAAAGTACTGTTGATTGTGAAAGTATAATTACATCTTTTTACATAAATGTCAAGTACAAAAGAAATCCAGCGCCGAATCAAATCGGTGAAAAATATCAAGAAAATCACTAAAGCCATGGAAATGGTGGCGGCTGCTAAGATGCGTAAAGCCATCGAGGCTGTTTTGCGCACTCGTCCTTATGCTAATTTGAGCTGGATGATGGTTCTAAATATCGCTTCGTCGGTCAATTCATCGGTTCTGCACCCTCTCCTCTCGAAGAGAAAAGAGGTTAAGCGCGAACTGATAATAATATTCGCTTCCAATCGTGGTCTTTGCGGTAATTTCAATACGGCTGTCGTGCAAAAAGCCATCCAATCCATTAAAAAAAGAGCCTATGACGAGAAGAATCTGACAGAAAAAGTCAAAGAGGATGTTCCGCATGAGGTTGATTTCGTCATTGTCGGTAAAAAGGGTTTGGCCGTTAAAACTCGCCATGGTTATAATGTCGTGGCCGATTTCGTCAAGCAGGAGGCCTGTTACGAGATAAAGGGGGTAGCGCCGATAGCGAAGATCGCGATAGACGATTTTCTATCCAAGAAATACGATAAGGTGCTACTCGCTTACACGGACTTCGTCAATGCTATGAAGCAGACGCCGCGCGTCAAACAGTTATTGCCTGTCGATCTTAACGCTAAAGACGATCACCTTGGTGTTGTCGGAAAGGATACTCGCGTCGGCATAGATAGAGAGTTCGTTAAAGTGAAGGAAGATAAGTATCTTGGCGTCGGCGACGAGCGTCATGTTTTTAAATATGAGCCCGGATCGGGGGAAGTTTTGAATCAATTGTTGCCACGCTTGATAGAGGCTCAACTTTTTCAAGCCTTATTGGAGTCTAACGCCTCCGAACATAGCGCTCGCATGGCGGCTATGCGTCAGGCCTCCGATGCCGCCGATGATTTGTCTAAAGAATTATCGTTGACATACAACAAAGCACGCCAAGCTGGTATCACTCGTGAAATTTCGGAAATCGTCGCCGGAGTCAATGCTTTAAATTAAAGATGGAAAATTTTAGGATTATTTTAAACTTAAATAATATGGCTAGCAAAGAAAAAAAAGTAGGCAAAGTAAAACAGGTTATTGGCGCGGTCGTCGATGTCGAATTCGAAGATAAATTGCCGGAAATCTACAATGCTTTGGAAGTGAAAAAGGAGAATGGCGAGAGGTTGGTTCTAGAGACCCAGCAACATGTCGGTTTTGGCGTCGTTCGCACTGTGGCCATGGGTTTGACCGATGGTTTGAAGAGGGGGGGCGATGTCGTCGATACCGGTGAGGGGATAAGCGTTCCTGTCGGGAAAGAGACTTTGGGTCGTATTTTGAATGTTCTGGGCGAAGCTATCGACGGTGGCAGTGAATTAAAGACGGAGAAGAAATACCCTATTCATCGAAGCGCCCCGGAATTCACCGAGCAATCGACCAAGACGGAAATTTTGGAAACCGGCATCAAAGTCATTGATTTGATTTGCCCGATAGTCAAAGGAGGTAAGGTTGGTTTATTCGGTGGCGCCGGCGTTGGTAAAACCGTCGTCATTCAGGAATTAATCAACAACATTGCTAAAGCGCATGGCGGATATTCGGTCTTTGCCGGAGTCGGCGAACGTACTCGTGAAGGTAATGACTTGTATAATGAAATGAAAGACGCCGGTGTTTTGGATAAATTAGCAATGGTCTTCGGTCAGATGAACGAGGCGCCGGGTAATCGCGCGCGCGTGGCTTTGACTGGGCTATCCATCGCCGAATACTTCCGCGACGAGATGAATCAGGACGTTTTGATGTTCATTGATAATATTTTTCGTTTCACTCAGGCCGGTTCGGAAGTTTCGACACTACTCGGTCGCATGCCTTCGGCCGTCGGTTATCAACCGACACTGGCGACGGAAATGGGTGAATTGCAAGAGCGTATAGCCTCCACTAGCAAGGGTTCGATCACCTCCATTCAGGCGGTCTACGTTCCGGCCGACGATCTGACCGATCCGGCTCCGGCCACAACCTTCTCGCATTTGGATTCCACTGTCGTTTTGGCTCGCAGTTTGACCGAGCTCGGCATCTATCCGGCCGTCGATCCTCTGGATTCCTCATCGACTATTCTGGATCCGAATATCGTGGGTCAGGAGCACTATAACACTGCGCGCGGCGTGCAGAAAATTTTGCAGCGCTACAAGGATTTGCAGGATATTATCGCCATTCTCGGTATCGAGGAGCTATCGACAGAGGATCGTCTTACAGTCTCTCGCGCTCGCAAGATTCAGAAATTTCTATCTCAACCTTTTCAAGTGGCGCAAGTTTTTACCGGTCGAGAAGGTAAATATGTCAAGATAACCGATACCGTCAGAAGCTTTAAGGAGATACTGGAGGGAAAACACGACGACAAGGCCGAGGACGATTTTTATATGAAAGGCTCGATAGAGGATGTCGCAAAGAGTAAGCAGTAAAGCATTAAGATTCAATAACATGAATAAGTCCATTAACTTCGAAATAGTCACCCCGGAAAAGACGGTCTTGAAGGAGGAGATCGTTGAAGTGACAATTCCGACAGAGTCGGGCGAGATAACCGTTCTCCCTAAACACGCCCCTTTAGTTTCCGTTTTAAAGTCCGGAGTTTTGTCTTTTAAAAAAGGGGATGGTTCCTCTTCCGTGGCTTTCGTTTCCGGCGGTTTCGTCGAGGTTTTGAATGACAAAGTAGTCGTTTTAGCCGACGTGGCCGATCGCGCCGAGGACTTGGATGAGGGTGTCGTTGAATAGGCGAGAATGCGCGCCGAGGAAGCGATGAAAGGTGTAAGACGTGAGGATTCTAAAGAATTTGCCGAGTTGAGCGCCAGTTTGGAGAGGGAATTGGCTAAAAGTCGTACGATTAAAAAATGGAGGAATTTGAATAATAGAAAATAGGAAGATTGAAGATGTGAAGACTGCGGTTTGTATCCGCAGTCTTTTTTTGTCGAATTATTGACAAAAAATTAAAAATATGCTATCATTGATTAGACCGAAAATTCTATAATTTTCAAATAAACAAGGAGAATCTATGAGCATTCACGAATATTTTTCATTGCTTGGAAGAAATAAGCGAATAATAGCCATTATTATGGTGATTTTTTTGGGCGCTTCTGTTCTTCTTTCCGCTTCCCAGACTTTTAAGTATAGCGCTAGTGTGAAATTATTGACCATCAATACTTTTAACAACAGCGATCCTTATACAGTATCCCGTTCTAACGAATATTTGGGCGGTCTTTTGGCGCAAATCGTCTCTTCCAATTCTTTTTTTGAAAAAGCTAAGAGCGTCAATTCCAGTGTCGACTTCACTTATTTCGGTGAGACCGATCGTCAGAAGATGAAGAAGTGGGGCAATGCTGTTAAGGCTAGAAGTCTTGGTGATAATGGCGTCATAGCCATCGAAGTCTATCATCCTGACAAGAGTCAAGCTATCGAGATTGCTCGTGCCGTGGCTTACGTTTTACAGACCGATAATGCTCAATATCATGGTTTTGGTGATAAGGTTCAGGTTAAAATAATCGATGAGCCTATTGCCTCCAATTATCCTGTTCGTCCGAATTTGTTTTTGAATTTTGGCTTGGCTTTATTTTTTGGCGCTATTTTTTCTTTGAGCTATGTCTATCTTTTTCCGGAATCTTCCAGCGCTAGACGTAATGATGTTCAGCATACCAAGAAGAATAAAGTGGAATATGTGAAAGAGGAGGATGTGGCGGTAAAAAATTCTGCGGTGGAGAGCTTGTATCCGGAAATGTATGATCGCGGGACTTATGTCGAAGAAGATGTTGCGGAGCAGGAGATAGCTAGCAAAGAGTCGTCCGAAGTCGCCCCGAGCAAGAAAGAAGACTTCAAAGAATATAATGAAGAGTATGATCTTGAAGGTCAAGCCGATATGAGAAACGTCCTTGGTAGATAAATTTGGATTTTGACATAGAGCCGTTTTAGAAACGGCTCGAGTGAGAGTCCAAAAGGATTCTTGTACTTTAAACTAGAAAATAAACTATTAACAAAAGGAGACTTCCATGAGAATGGCGGTTGCGTTTTTTTTAAGTATTTTTGTTTTCGCTGGCAGCGTTAATGCCAATTGGTTAGAAGAAATGTATAATTCTGCAAAGAATAAGGTCTTTGGTGTTAAAGCACCGAAAGAAGACAGGGCCACCGTTTGTGAGCAAACTCCTCCTGTACCAGCACCCGTAGAGGAAACTTGGTATATGGGCGATACCGTATTTCTTGATAAGTCGATGTTCCCAGTTGATGTCGTTAAGAGGTGTGCTGATTGTCAGTGTGGAAGTGAGATGATGTCTGTTAGAAAATTCTCCAAGTATAATGATGTGAATCCAACAGAACAGCTTCCTGCTGAAACATGGATTTATATCCCGACTTGCAGTGAGCTGGATGCCTTGCAGGTAAAAGCACTAAATGCAACGCCTGTTTTATCTTCAACTAAGAAAGGTCCATTTAAATGGGTCGTCGTAGGAGGAGATCCTTTCAATAACAGAGATTATGTGAGAGGATTTAGAAAGGCAGGCGTCAGTGAAGAGGTTATTGAGAAGCTGAAAATCTTAGTTGATAACCGAGATTATATCACCTGGAATTTTAGAAATGGTGATCGTGCCGAGTGGATGCTGTTTGGTGAGTATAATGTTGTTGGTGTGGGTAATAAATATAAAGGCTTTGAGTATGATGGAGTGGTCGCTGCTTTTAGGGATATGGTTCTTTTACCAGGACAGATTTATTGTGTTGAAGATAATGGTGTTTTACGCCGTTTCTTTCGTCCTGACATCTGCTTCAATTGGTGCGAGCTTCCGCCTGTGTCTATTCCACCAAAAGTGGAAAACCCACCTGTTTGGGAGCCACCGGTTGCCGAGCCTACGCCGATACCTGATTCTGTGCCTGAAGAGCCTCCATTTCCGCCAGCACCTCCAGCTCCTGATATTCCAGATATGGGTCCAAAAGTCTTTCTACGCTTGGATGTATGGCTATCGCACGATATGCCGACCTATGGGATGTTTACTCGCTATGGTGCCAATTCTTATGGCACAAAGGGTGATATCCTGTGGAAAGTGAATCGTCATTTAATGCTTGGAGCGACAGCGACGATTGCCGGTTGGGATGGTGAATCAAGAACCGGTTTCTTTTATAACGGTTTTCAAGCATGTGCCGGTCCTCTTGGATTAATATCTTTTAATAACTATGTCCATTGGGGATTGGATGTCACTTCCGGAGGGGAATGGGACTGGGGCTGGGGGACCAAGGATTGGAAGTATAGATCTTTTCAATCCGGAGTTCCGCTACGGCTTGGTACAACTCTTGATATTGTTGGCAAGAAACTACATTTCTCGTCATGGGGAGGTTATAAGTTCTCTTTTGCGGAAGCGAAGGAATCGAGTATTAATGGTGAGGTCTTAGATTCTCGTGATGATCAGCCGATTGATAAGGTCGGTGCCGATGGTGGCGCAAGATTGTATTTTTTGGTCGACAAGAAAGTAAATCCGCTGATAGTGTGGCGGGAGTCTTGGTCCAAGTTTGATGAGTGCCTGTCGACTACAGCCGGTCTTGGAATCAGGTTTTGGGATAGACACGCAGTATTTGAAATCTCTTATAAAAACAGAGATAGGTCTATTTACGCCGAAACCAATGGTCATGCCATCGAAGCCCTTTTGAATCTTTCTTGGGGTTTTGGTCGCGGTAGACCGAAGATTAATGTCGAAGATCAGACTAAGACGGCCAATACTAACAGCTCATGGTTCGACGAGGAAGATCCTTATGCCGATACTAAATCCTCAACAACAGGAGGCAGTCATGCGGAGGATGATACCTGGTAGTAGTTTATTTCTAATACTCCTGTTTTCTCTATCTTTTTCTCAGGATAGCCTAAGTAGCGGAGATGCCTTACTTGAGGCCACTGAAAATTGCGGCATAAATGTCAGCGGTGATCAGTGGTTCTCACTGGCTCTTGTAAAGCTTTTAGCCGATTCTGTTATCAATGTCGGCAAAGAGAATCAAGACGCGGAATTCGTTTTTATTCATCATGGGACAAAGAAGACGAAAGTCTCTTATAACGGCAAGACGAAGCGATTCGTCGTTACTAGGAACTATGTTCCGCCGCCCGTAAAAGGTAAAATGAGGGATCCGGCTACTGGAAAGATAGTGGAAGTAGAATGGGAGTGAATTGAAGGTGCTTGGCTTGGCGAAAAAGCCAAGTCAAGCACCATTTTTATCTTTCATTGACAATAAGTTGAAAATATGCTAAGGTATGGATTGCTTTGATATAAAAAGGCTTTGAAATTGGATAATTTAAGAAAATATCATTTTCTCAAGTTACGCACTTTCAAAACTTGGCAAAGCGTAAGAAGTGTTTTCAACAATCAATCATAAACTTTTTCGAAGGGAGCTTCAAATGATGAAGCGTTTTTCTATCTTTTTTGCACTTGTTGCAATGTTGTCTTCTTCAGTTTTCTCGCAGACGGACTGGGGATGGGGTACGAGCGAATTTCAGCCTTCTGTCAGTACGAACGGTCTTAAAATCGTTCTTCCCATTTCTGCATGGCAATTAACCAATGCGCCGACTGACACAAAGGATCCAAAAATGCAGTCAAAGCGTTTTCCGGCCAATGCCAAAATTACGGTAAGTATATATTATGCTTACACCGATGGCGGAAAAACGATCAATGCTGAAAAGCACATCAAGGGCGATATCGACTGGGCAAGTCATTCTGTCACAGTTGTGGCAGACATGAATTTACCATCCGCTGGTTCCTTCACTGTAGTCGGGAAAGTTCCTGGTTATAATAAGTCGGAAGGCGAATCAGTTTTCATTAAGCAGGACGATCCTTATGCCGCTAAAGATGCGGGCGGAAATCCTGTTTACAGGTTTTTTGGAGATTTTCAAAGTTATCGCGTTGCCAAGTACAAAGGCTAAGTTTTAATAAGGTTAAACCTTGATAAGACGAGGTCAGCCCCGGAATAAGAAATTATTCCGGGTTTTTTTATACAAAAAAACATGGCTTTCACCATGTTTTTATCCTATGTCGTATGTTTTTTATGCTTTCTTCGCCAGTAGTCCGCCGACCAAGGCCCAGAGCGCCCACTGCAGGGCTGTATTGGCTAGAATGTTATCCCCTAAACTGATGATGGCGAAACCGGACAACATGGCCAAACAAGCGAAGGTCAAAGATTTCAATCTTGGACGTAATTGTTGGCGATAGAGGTCGAAGATGGATTTTAGTAGCCAGAAAATCAATGAGCAATAGGCTAGTAGGCCAATGACACCGGCCTCTAACATGACTCTCAAATAGTCGTTGTGAGCGTCGGAGGAGCCGGCTTCCGGACCACGCTTCTTTAGTATCAACTCCTTGGACGTTCCGGCTCCATAGCCGGTCACCGGTTTATAAGTCGCGTAGGAAAAGCCGTCTTTCCATAATCCGATGCGCCAGTTTATCGAGCTTCCCGGGTCGCGCGAAGTGAAAGCGTATATTCTTTGATTTATGGCTTGGACCGAGAAGAAACTAATAGTGATGGCCGTCAAGGAGACGACTAAGAAGAGACGATAACGGCTCACGCCGAGAAGTAGGACGACCAACAACAATCCTAGCCAAGCGCTACGCGTGTAAGTGAAGCCGAGGGTGATCAAGAAGACCATGGCGAGAATGCCGAAGATCACTATGGACACTTTCTTCTTGTCGCTGGACAGGAATATCAAGAAGCAAAGCGTGATAGCCATCAAAAGATAGAAGGCTAGGAGATTGGGGTGGGCGAAGGTACCGTAGACGCGGTTGTAGACGCCTTCCAATGGAATGGTCAGTCCGGTCTTGGTGAAATATTGCCAGATGGCCAATATCGATGGTACCACTGCCGAGACGATCAGGACTTTAATCAGTTTAGATAGGTCTTTGTTAGTCTCCGTCAACGTGAAGGCGGCCAGGAATATCAAGAAGATACTGACGAGGCGCATCACTTCTTCCAGTGTCGACGCCGTATTGATCGAGAAGGGCCAACTGACGGCCATCGCGACTATGAAGGCTAGCCAAGCGCCGATCAACGCGTTCATCTTGAGTTTGTTCCGATGTTGTACCAGAACAGATATGGAGAAAAGGATCGTCAACCCGGCGAAGACTCCGGCCGGATTTATTTCCAGTCCTATGACGTTGAGATTATTTTTGGTAAAATAGTCTAAGCAGGGTCTTACCAGTAGAATCAGTAATAGTCCGGTGCGCGGTTTTAAGAAGGCTACCAAGAAAAGAGAATAAAAAACGGCGGCCGTCATCGACAGCGTGAAGTTTTCTCCAAAAAGTAGTAGAATAGAAAATAGGAGTAGCGATGGCAATATCAGTATGACGAATAATTTTCTATTCCTGTTAATAATAGACATATTTTAATCTTCCCATAATTAAATGAAAAAAGCAACGATAAAAGATATCGTTTTGGCTGTCACATACCGATGTAATTCTCGTTGTCGGATGTGCAGTATATGGAAGATCAACGACCATAGCGACGAGATATCGCCGGATGTGTTGAAGAATTTACCCCTTGACCTAGAAACATTGAATCTTTCCGGCGGGGAGCCTTTTTTGCGCGCCGATTTGTCGGAGATGATTAAAATCGCCAAGAAGACTTGTCCGAACATCTCCATTACCATATCGTCCAATGGTTTTGCCACCGACTTGATAATTGAGAGGATGAAGGAGATTCTAAAAATAGATAGGAATATTTCGGTGGCTATTTCTATTGATGGCATTGGTGAGAAGCATAACGAGATTCGTGGCATACCTGGCGGGTTCGATCGCGCCATCAATACCGTCAAAAGACTTAAAGAGATGGGGGTTAAAAAATTGCGCCTAGCCTTTACTGCCGCTGATTATAATTTTCAGGAATTGCCGGCAGTATATCAATTGTCGCGCGAACTCGGCGTAGAGATGACTTTGGCCGCCGTCCATTCTAGCGATAATTATTTCGGCCAAGAGAACCATATCGTAAAAAATGAGCAGATAGCTTCACAATTAGAGTGGTTAACTAGGAAAGAATTGTCGTCTTTGCGCCCGAAGAATTGGCTAAGGGCGTATTTCACCTATGGTCTGCAGTATTTTGTGGAAAAGGGGATGAGGATCCTGCCGGATTATTCCGGCGAGTTGAATTGCTTTATCGATCCGCGTGGCAATATCTATCCTTGTGACGTCTCGACTATCGTTATCGGTAATCTTAAAAAAGGTTTTGATTTGATTGATGAGAAAGATTATGTCTGCCAGCATAGCTGGATGATTTGCACGGCGCGACAGGCCATTAAAAAACACTGGAAAGAGGCGTTGTGGTGGGTGATCAAAAGAAAATTAGGCATAGAGTCGCATACAGTCTATCCAAAACAATGAGCAATATTTTATTGAAAATAAAAAAGGCCAACGATTTTCGGCCTTCTTGGTATTCCATATTCATCAATCCTTATTTTGTCGCCAGAAGGGGACTTTTTTTGCCGATAAGGGATTTCGCTTTTTCTTTCAGGAAGAAGAGGATTATCGACGTCGGTTGCGGTTCCCGTCCTTATGAGTCGCTTTTTTCCGGAAATGAATACATCGGTATCGATGTCGATGGCGGAGGGCATAAGAAGGACGACAAGTTGCCGGATAGTTTCTTCGACGGTCTCAATATTCCTTTCGAGGATAAGTCTTTCGACGTGGCGATTTGTACGGAGGTTTTAGAGCATTCGCCCGAGCCGGAGAGATTGGTCGCCGATATCGCCAGAGTTTTAAAGCCTAAGGGTAAATTATACGTCAGTGTTCCGTTCGTCTGGTATGAGCACGAGGCGCCGTACGATTTTAGGCGTTTCACCAGCTTCGGTTTTAAGAAGCTTTTAGAAGAGGAATTCGTCGTCGAAAGGATAGCCCCGACATCCGGAGTTTTCGGCACCGTCGGACAAATCATCTCGGCATTCATCATCGAGAATTTCAAGCCGAAGAATTCGATCACCTATCCTTTGGTTTCGGCCTTTGTTTGTGCGCCGATTATGATTTTTTTCTTGAGTTTGGATAAGATAGTCGGCCGTCGTTATCTACCGCTCGGTTGGACGGCGGTTTGTAAAAAGAAATGAAGATACTTTTGGTCAATAATTATCACTATCTTCGCGGCGGCAGCGAGCGCGCTTATTTCGACACTGCCAAAGTCTTGGAGCAGAACGGGCACCAGGTGGCCTTCTTTTCGACCAAGAATCCAAAGAATAAGCCGACGCCTTGGGATAAGTATTTCATTTCCGATGTCGATTTGGCCTCTCGTCTCTCTTTCTTCGATAAGGCCAAGGCCTTTATCCGTCTTTTCGCCAATGCCGAGGCCGACAAGAAATTAAGGGAGTTGATCGCCGATTTTAAGCCGGACATAGTCCATCTTCACAATGTCGCCCATCATCTTTCACCATCGATAATCAGAGTCGTTAAGAGTGCCGGCCTGCCGTTAGTGATGACTTTGCACGACTATCAGTTGATATCACCGAGTCGTAATCTTTTGGTTAGGGGTAGAGTATGGGAGGAAAGTCGTCCTAATAAATTCTATCGTTGCTTCACCGATCGTTGCATCGGCAACTCTTATTCTAAGAGTTTTGTCGCAATGCTAGAAAGCTATTGGCATTATCTTTTTAAATCATATTCCGGAGTGGATTGTTTCGTTTCGCCGAGTGTCTTTTTACTTAAGAAGTTCCATGAATATGGTTTTGATGGCAAAATATATTATCTACCGAATCCTATATTTGCCGAAGAGATATCGCATATCCTGTCTTGGGAGAATAATCACATACTTTTCTATGGCCGTCTGGATAGCGAGAAGGGTGTCGACGATCTCTTGACCGCTTATGCGCGCATAGATACCGATGTCAATTTGCATATCGTCGGTGATGGGACGATGGGAGATTATTTAAGGAATAAGGCTAAGCGTCTTGGCGGTAGGGTGAAATTCTTCGGTCGCTTGGAAGGGGAGAGTCTGTGGCGAATGGTTCGTGGTGCCAGATTCGTCGTCATTCCGTCGCGCTGGTATGAGAATGCTCCTTACTCCGCGTTGGAACCGATGGCTTTGGGTAGGGCGGTTCTGGCTGCCGATATCGGCGGGTTAGGGGAGATTATCCGTGATAAGGAGAATGGCTTCCTCTTTAAAGTCGGCGATGTCGACGATTTGGAAAGGAAGATGCGCCATCTGTTGAGTGGCGAAGAGGATTTGAAGAAGGTTGGTCAGAGGGCCTCTGCCGATGTCCGCGAGAACAATTCCCCGGCCAAGTATTACGATTATCTGATGGAGGTTTATAAGCGTGCCAGGAACGGCGGATAGGGCTTTTTTAAAGAAGAAGATTGAAACAACCCTGATTTAGGGTTGTTTTTGTTTTATATCCAATGTCTTAAGACCTCTCTTTTGTGTCGTTCGTTGACATTTTTACAAAAACGTGCTATCATTATATGATGCCCTGAAAAAGGGCTGTTGATAACTATTATTTGTAATAATATAAGCAAATATTTTATATGAAAAAGATTGTAATAATCACCATTCTTTTGTCTTTGGTGGGATCGGCTTTTTTGATAGCCAACCCTGCCAAAAGTAAGGCTAAACCTTATTATTCCGGCGAAGCCACCAGCTATAATGGCAATGTCTATGTCGGCACCGTGAATAGCGGTAGTTTCGAATTGTTCGCTTTGGAGAATGGCAACTTGTATCGCAAGACTGCTATTCAATCGCAGGATCGCGAAAGCAAAGAATTCGCCGACCTCCTTTTTTGGAAGGAGAATGGTAAGTTGTTCGTCTTTTTAACTAATGGGCGTTACCTCTACAAGTTCGACATCACCAATCCGATCGTGCCGAAGGAGATCTTGAAGATGAAGGATAATTCCTGGGATTGGTTCTTGCGTCTCGATACGATCAATGGAAAATTGGCCACTATCGGTTCCAAAGGTATTAAGGTTTGGAATAAGGATATGATTGTGATCGATTCTTATAGCATGGTTAATAATTACAATTTAGGATCAGTTTCTTTTTCTAAGAATGGCGAGTCGATCTTGAATATGAAGAACGACGCTTTGCGCGTCTATAATACTGCTACTAGGAGTGAAGTTGCTAAGCACTCCGTCGTTTCTAACGACGAGAGATCTGTTCGTCAGGCAGTGTTGAATAACGATGGTTCTGTTTATTTCGTGGATGATAAATCTTTGAAGCTTGTCGGCTTGGATGGTCAAACAAAGAAAGAATTCGAACATATCGCCGACACTGGTTATGACGTGGCTGATTCCATCAACTCCGATTATCTTTATTTTACCGATGGTATCGGTGTAGTGAAGATGGATCGTAACACCTTTAAGCCGGTTAAATGGGCTTATTCCTACACCGACACCCCGGCCGGTTCTTGGGCGATGGGTTTGAAGGTTGTCTCCGACGGCTCTACTGAAAAGGTTGTCGTCTTTAATGGTTCCAATATTTGGGTCCTTGATAGTAATTTGAAGACTTTGGCTTCCTATGAATCTCGTGAAGAGGACTATCGTCCTATCGAGGATTTGTCCTTGGGCATCGATAAGACTTTCGCCGCCGCCGGTTCACAGGTTTCTTTAGTCGGTCAAGGTTTTGGCATCGGTGAGGAAATCAAGATCGATTTCGCCGGAGTCAAACAGACTATCGTTAGATCCGACGTCAATGGTCGTTTCTCGACTATCTTGACCGTTCCGACCGTCTTGCCTGGCAATGTCGACATCAAAGCCACCGGTCTTTCTACGAAGAGGACTTATAGCATGGCTTTCACTATACAGTAAATTGAATTTTTATATACCCTCGCTGAAGAAGCGGGGGAAATAAGAACTTAATCTTATGAGAATAGCTTTTATCGGACAAAAAGGAATACCGTCGAAATCCGGAGGCGTAGAGAAACACGTCGAGGATTTGGCTGTGCGTTTGGCAAAGGACGGACACGAGGTTTTCGTTTACACTCGTCCTAATTACACCGATCCAAAAATGACGCAGTATAAGGGCGTTAAGCTTATCTCTTTGCCTAATATAGCCACTAAGCATTTGGATGCTATCACTCATACTTTCCGCGCCTGTTTAGATGTCGTGAAAAGAGACGTCGACGTGGTGCATTTCCATTCCATCGGCCCTTCTTCTCTTATTTGGTTGGTTAAATTGTTGAAGCCTTCTATGCCGGTTGTCTCTACTTTTCATTCTATGTGCTATAAGCATCAGAAATGGGGTGTCATTGCCAAGGCTTATTTGAAATTAGGTGAGATGTCTTCTTGTAAGATGGCCGATAAGACCATTACCGTCTCCAAGAATTTGAAGGATTACGCCGCTCGTACATACAAGACTTCCGCCGAGTATATACCGAACGGAGTCAGTATTCCGTCCAGTAATTTCTCCGAGAAGGGTATTAAGTATTTCGGTCTCAAGAAAGACGGATATATTCTGGCTTTGGGACGTATCGTTAAACACAAAGGTTTACAATATTTAATTAAAGCTTATAAGAACATTAAGACTTATAAGAAGCTGGTTATCGTCGGAGGCGGAGCTTATACCGATAAGTTCGTCCATAAATTGAAGGACTTGGCCGATGGCGATAAACGGATAATTTTCACCGGACAGCAATCCGGCCCGATAGTCGACGAATTCTTCGCGAATTGCTATCTATTCGTCCAGCCGTCGGAGTCGGAGGGGCTTTCTATCGCGCTTTTGGAGGCGATGGCTCATGGCAAGACCGCTCTAGTCTCGGATATTCCCGAGAACAAAGAGGCGATCGGTCATACCGGCTTTACTTTCCGTTCGAAGAATTCCGCCGATTTGATGGGCAAATTGAATTGCCTGTTGCGCAATCCGGATATCGTCAAGAAGATGGGGCGCATGGAGAGGAATAGGGTTCGCGTCGAGTATAACTGGGCCGACATCGTCAAAAAGATCGAAGCCTTATACGAGGACGTCATAAAGGAGAAGAAGAACGAGCGTCGTGCCTTGAAGAAGCTCCGATTCGCCCAAAGATTCATGAATTTATTTTTTTAAAATAAGTTTGTAACCTAAGACAAATCCACAATCCTTTTCACTTTTAAAAGGATTATGGGCCGGGATAATCAGCTTTAAGTGGCTGATTTTTCCGGTCTATAACGGTTCTTTAAAAATTAAAGATACTTAACTATTTTTCATTCAACTTTTCTTAAAGGAGGCCTTTTATGGTCAAGAAGAATTTTTTTTCGCTCGCGTTGGTTATTGTCGGTCTGGCCCTTTTTATTTTTAGCTGTGCGGAGAATAATGTCGTTGGTGTCGGTGATGGTTCTGACAATCCGTTCTATGTCGTCGCATCTACTGCGGAGGAGGATAGTGTCGATACCATACTTATCAATACAACAGTCTTTTTTGTCGTAAAGACGAAGAAGAACTATGCGAATTTCGTTGATTCCATTTTGACTGTTACGTGGAAGTATAAGGACGGAACAGTCAAAGATGAAAACACCTGCGACAGGGGGCTATGTCAGGGCGAATACAAGTATAAGAAAATGGGTAAACAATCAGCTCAGATAATAGTATGCATGAAGAGCGGGACGGTATACACGGAAGATGTCTATATCTTCGTAAAAGAGCCCTTGGTGTTTACCGAGGGCGACAAAGACTCTCTCTTCAAATGGATTAAATCCGATTCAGTTTCCGGAGTGGCGAATACCTATAAAGTTCGCATTGGTTTTGGTGACGCTGTAATGTCGAAAATAGCCAGGTTGAAAGGGGTTTCTCTTTCCATTGGGCGCAAAGGACCAACTGGCGACGATTGGACTGGTAGCATTATTCCGGTCACAACAAAAACTTCGGACGATAAGTTCTATTACTGCGATATTGTTCTGCCAGCAGGCAAGACCTACGATCTTAAAATTTGGTGCAACTCTTCGTCAGATGTCTTTTTGACGAAAGATGAGATGAGTGGCAACAAATTTTTTGATCAGAATAAGGAGATATTTTCTTTCTCGCTGAAGTACAACGGTCAAGTCGTTCCTAAAACGACTGACTATGGAACACCAACAACGCCGATAGACACTACTAATAAGGTGGTTACTACCGATGGTTTGCCAGGTACTAATGGGGATAGCGGATCAAATTGGATTATGCGCTGGTCGTATAATTCATTAAAGGACTCCGTTTTCTTCTATTTTCACATGAAAGGAATAGTGCTGTGTGCAACTGAAAGCGCTTGGACGAGAAGTAATATCGGTGGAACGGAAAACACTAAGACGAATATCGCCATGCTTGGTGACAGTGTTGGTGTGTGGCCTGTCTCACCGTCTCAATTCCCGTCCGGCGGACTGAAGATACTCTCTTATGGAAGAGGGACTTGCCAATCAGAGTTCGCCAATAGTAGTTATAAGACTACCGATGGGTCTGCATTGATATCTATCAATATAATACCCATCGACTGATAAGTTTATCGTTCTTTTTTAAAAGCCTTGGCGCAGAAATGTGTCCAAGGTTTTTTTATTTTTTGTTAATATTTTCTTTAAAATGACATAAAAAATTGTTTTTAGCAAATTGACTAAAGCCCTCTTGTTTTGTTATAATCTTCTTCTTCCCTGTTATGGGCTTTGCCCGAGAGGGTAATCGTTTTTTTAAAATTTTTTCAAGGAGGTTCTTCATGAGAGCTTGTTTTTTTATCTTCGTCATGCTTCTTTTTTCTTGCAATAATACCGTGACCGTGACTGATTACGACCAGAAGAAGATGTTCGATGTCGAATTCTTGTATTTCGAGGAGACCGACTATGCCAAGGTTCGTTTACTCTTTTCGGTCGATTGCTTCTCTCGCGGTCCGAAGTCTTTCGCTCTCGGGCCTGTCGATTGGAAGAATTATGTCTTATTGAAAAATTGCAGTAAGACGACCAGAAATGGTGAGGAATACTATTATTATTCCACTACGGTTAGATGTCGAGATCTTAAGACGGTTTCCGCGGGATTGGATCTTGATAGAAAGATTTATTTGACCGGAGAGCAGATGGCCGGTTCGCGGTATTTCAACTCTGAAACCGACAATTTCGCTTTCGAAGTCACAAGCTACGGTAGTGTTATCGCCGATCCTTAGAATCAGTTCTTTTTTGATGACCCGGGAATTATTCCGGGTCTTTTATTTTTCTTGCTAAAATCTTTTTTTCTTGTTATTTTGTCTATATGATTCTAAATATAGACACTTCCGATAATGAGAATATCAAGCTTTCCTTACAAAGAGAGGACGGTAAAGTCTTCGATTTGGTTGAGCCGGCTCATCGGCAACAGGGTGAAAAATTATTACCGTCCTTAGAGAAGATGCTAAAGAAGGCTAAAACCAAGCTTTCAGATATCAAAGAGGTTCGCGTGGCCAATAGCGGTGGTAGCTTCACTTCTTTGCGTATCGGCGTGACTACAGCGAACGCCTTGGCTTACGCCGTCGGAGCTAGTATCGGGGCGGATGGTGGGGAGTTGAAGAGTGGGGATTTTGGTGTCGTAGCACCTCTTTATGACCGAGAACCCGATATTGGGGGTAAAAAACAATAAAACTGTGCATTAACTGTTTATAACACTTTTCCACAGGAGACCATAAAAAACAGCAGTTCGCAAGGGCTGTTGTTTTGTTTTTGCTAATATTAGTTTTTGGCTTAATAAAAAGTGTTAGGGGGCGCAGTGGTTGACGGTGGGGCAAAAGTGGTGTATGATATAAGTGTATTGGTGAAAAGTGGGGAAGAGCGGTGAACGTCAGGTTATGGGTCTGGCATTGACCGCAACCCACTTTTGCGGGGAGACAATAAAAAGTCATTGTCTTTCGGCAAAAGCGGGTTTTATGTTCATAGGAGAATATCAACACAATTTGGACAATAAGGGGCGCTTAGCCGTACCGGCTAAATTTCGCCAATTACTGGAAGAGGGGGCAGTGGTTACCAAGGGTTTGGATAACTGTCTCTTTTTATATCCGAAGGACAAGTGGGAAGAGATGGCACATAAATTCGCTAATTTACCGATTAGCCAAGCCAAGGCTCGCGCTTTCGCTCGTCATATGTTGGCCGGAGCCATGCCTGTAGAATTCGATACGCAGGGTCGCATCACTTTACCGGAGTATCTTAGAAAATTCGCCCAATTGAACAAGGAGACGATTATCGCCGGCTTGTTCGATCGTTTGGAAATCTGGGATCAAAATAACTGGAATAAATATAAAGAGGATACCGAGAAGGATTCCGGAGAGATCGCCGAAGCTTTGGGTGAGATGGGCGTGTAGAACGATTAAGGAGATAATGGAAGGAATTTTGAAATTTGAATTTGGAAACAAGGTTCTTTGCCAGGGTTTCACCACTGACAATGGCCCTTGAAGAGGCCCCCGTCTTTTTCTTTTCCCTTGGATAAGGAGAGGATTCCAAATTCAAGTTTCAGGATTTTTTTCCAATCTTTTGTGGGGTGGGCCGCACGAGGAGGCGGCTTCACCTTCAAAAGATAATCAAAAGATTTAACTTTATGGATTACGCCCACATCCCCGTAATGCTTAACGAGGCGCTAGATTTTGTTCGGCCAAAAAAAGGAGGGCGTTATGTCGATTGCACTTTAGGCGGTGGTGGATACACTTCCGTCCTATCGGAAAAATCCGGCAATGACGGATTAGTCGTGTCTTTTGACCTGGACAAGAAGGCCATAGAGAATTTTTCTAAAAAGAATCCTGGCAACGTTCATCTAGTAAATGATAGTTTCCGCAATCTTGCGGCAAGAGTGGTCGAAGTGGCTCCTGATGAGCTTTTTGACGGTATAGTGATGGATTTAGGGCTGTCTTCTGCGCAGATAGACGATCCGGAGAGAGGGTTTTCCTTTAAGTTCGATTCTTCCTTGGATATGTCGTTTTCCGGAAATTCCGATTTTACCCAGAAGTTGATAAATTACGGCAAGGAAAAGGATCTTTTGAAGATAATTTCCGAATACGGAGAAGAGAAGTCGGCCAGAATGATAGTCAAGGCGATAATAGCGAAAAGAGCTGAGGCGCCGATAAAGACGGCTAAAGAATTGTCCAATGTGATAATGGATTGTCTTCCGGAGAGATTGAAGCACGGGAAGATACATCCGGCCACTAAGACCTTTCAAGCGTTGAGAATGGCTACTAACGACGAGCTGGAAAGCCTTAAGGAAGTATTGCCCCAAGCTTTGTCGCTTTTAGCTCCCGGTGGTCGTTTGGCGGTTGTTTCCTTTCATAGCCTGGAAGACAGGATAGTCAAAGATTTTTTTCGCAAAGAGAGCATGGACTGTGTTTGCCCGCCGAGTTTCCCTGTCTGTCGCTGTGGACACGTCAAAAAATTGAAGATAATAACAAAAAAACCGCTTCCGCCGAGTGTCGAAGAAATAGAGAAGAATGCCCGCTCCCGTAGCGCAAAGCTACGAGTAGCGGAAAAAATATAGATTATAGCTTTCGAGGAAAAAAAACAAAAAAGAAATAAAAACAAAAATAAGTTATGACAGAAAGAATTGAAGGCGTTTATTCTTGCGCCCCTATGGTTAATTGCGCTACAAAAAAAATAAGTCTAAAGACCGCTAACAAGGTTTTGGCATTTGCATTATTCGTTTGCGGCATCTATTATATAACGACTATAAACGATTTAGTGGTCAAGGGTTTCGTTTTGCAGGATTTGAAGTCCAAGGCGGGAGTTTTGCGAGAGGATAATCGCAGTATGAATGATCGCGTCGTGGCCCTTAAATCTTGCAACGATTTGTCTTCCAGGATTCAGGCCCTGGGAATGGTCAGCTCTGATAAGATAGATTATATAAAAGTCGGGAAAGGGGTTTTGGCTTCTTCAAGATAAAATGAGTTTCAAACGCCACAAAGAAAGAAAGACCGGTGCCAATCGCATTGCCGTACTGACTGCGATTGTTTTTTTATTGGGGCCTATTTTGGGTGTTAAGATGTATTTTCTGCAAGTGGTCAAACATGGTTATTATTTTGAGAAGGCTCAGGATCAACATGCCTGGGAAGGGGAGATAATTCCGGAAAGGGGAGAGATATTCTCTTCCGGTAGTGGTGACGAAATCTATCCTTTCGCCTCCAATAAGGATTATTATTTGGTTTACGCCATTCCATCCGATATTTCTAATGGAGAAGAATCGCAAAAAATAGCAGATTCTTTGTTTAAAATTTTTGAAAAAAGCACTGCCGAAGCGGAAATCGACGAATATTTTAAGAAAAAAGACGAGGATGATTTGGCTTACGAATTATCGTTCGCCAAGGGTTTGTCGGATGATTTAAAGGGCGCCAAAGAAGCCGAGATAAGGAAACGTTTCAATTCTTTAAGGAATGATAAGACTTGGTTGAAGATTAGAGCTGAAGAGAGGAATGAAGAGATGGATAAGAAAAGGAAGGAGAAGGAGGTTGATTATTTCGCTAAGCTCAATAAAGGGGATGACCCTTATGAACAGCTTAAGAAAAAAGTATCGGCTGAGGATCTTGTAGAGCTTTATTCTTTGCTTATGGACGGAATACCTACTTCGTCGATGGAAGTGAAGAATGGCGTCGTCGAAATGACTAATCAGGATGGGACAGTGAAGACTGTTAAACCGAAAGGAATCTATCATAGCGTGGAAAAATATCGTTATTATCCGGAAAAGAATATCGGTTCACATCTTTTGGGATATATCCGCCTCGAGAAAGAGACCCCGAAGGGATTTTACGGTTTGGAGGGGTTCTTTAATAATGATCTTTCCGGCAAGGTCGGTTATATGAAATCGGAGTTGGCCGCTCGTCGCAGTATTCAGATTTTAAGCGAACAAGAATATGACAAGGCGTCCAATGGCGTCGACCTAGTTCTGACCATTGATCGTTCCGTGGAGTTCTATGCTTGTCAAAAACTCAAAGAGGCTGTAGAAAAGGAAGAGGCGGAAAGCGGTCAGGTGATAGCCATAGACCCTTCTACCGGTGCTATAATCGCCATGTGCTCTTGGCCTGATTTCGACCCTAATCAATATAATAAAGTCGAGGATATCGCGATATTCAACAATCCGGCCGTCTTTGAACAATATGAGCCTGGTTCGGTTTTTAAGGTGATAACGATGGCTTCGGCCTTGGATGCCGGCAAAGTGAATCCGGACACTATTTACAAGGACGAGGGGCAGGTTAAGAAGAAAGCTTGGGATCGTCCAGTCAGTAATTCCGATTTTGCTTCTGTTGGCGGGCATGGTTGGGTAGACATGGTGAAGGTTTTGGAGCTATCCTTGAATACCGGAGCCATATTCGTCAGAGAGAAGCTTGGGGATAAGGATTTTGTGAAGTATGTAAGAGATTTTGGTTTCGGTGAAAAGACTGGTATAGAATTGGAAGGAGAGAGTTCAGGAAATATAGGGAACTTGATCAGTAAGAAGCCTCGAGAGATAGACTTGGACATGGCCTCTTTCGGTCAAGCTATTTCCGTGACTCCTTTGCAAATGGTTATGTCTTACGGGGCTTTAGCCAATGGGGGATTGTTGATGAAGCCTTTTCTCGTTAAAAAGATAATCCATGATGACGGAAGTGTGGAAACTATCAGTCCGCGCGAGGTTCGTAGGGTTATTTCTGACAAAGCGGCCAATCTGGCTTTAGGGATGATGGTTAAAGTCGTAGAGGCCGGGCATGCTAAGAAGGCCAAGATCGACGGGTATTATATCGGCGGTAAGACCGGTACGGCGCAAATTCCAGGCCTGGGAGGGTATAGTAGCGATACCATACACACCTTCATAGCGGTCGCTCCGATCGATAACCCTAAATTCGTCATGTTGACGAAGATCAATCGTCCGAAAAAATCGCAATTCGCCGAAGGCTCAGTTGTTCCACTGTGGCGAGAGATAGCCGATTTTATGATCAAATATTATCAGATACCAAAGAGTCGTTAAATAATTTTTCAATAATAATATGTTTAAGAAGATAGTCGCGGCTAATCTTAGATCACTGGCTAAAGCGATATTAAAGAAATATCAACCGAAGATAATCGGCATAACCGGTTCCGTCGGTAAGACTAGCGCTAAAGACGCGGCCTATGCCGTCGTCGCTTCTAAATTCCCATCTAGGGCGAGTATAAAGAACTATAATAACGAATTAGGCCTCCCGCTTTCCATTATCGGCATGGAGAGTCCTGGTTCGTCCGCCTTGGGTTGGGCCATCGTCCTATTCAAGGCTTTTATAATCTCTTTAGGGCGCGATAAGGACTATCCGAAAGTCTTAGTCTTGGAAATGGGTGTCGACAAGGCCGGTGATATGGATTTTTTGAATAGTATAGTGTCTTGCGATATCGGTTTAGTCACTACCATCGGTGTTTCTCATTTGGAACAATTCGGCTCTGTCGATGGGATTCAAAAGGAGAAAGCCAAAATGATTGCCAACTTGAATAAGGGCGCTTGGGCCATCTTTAATTATGACGACGAGCGCGTCATGACTATGTCTAAATTCAGTAAGGTCAAGATAATGACTTATGGTTTCTCGGACGGCGCTGATTTGCGCGCGGAGAATTTGATTTTTAAGTTTGAAGAAACCGGCGATGTGGCTAGCATGGCCGGTGTCTCCTTCAAATTATCTTATAAGGGTTCTATAGTGCCGGTTGTTTTACCGGATGTCATCGGTACGGCGGCTGTTTATGCCGCTTTGGCTGGCGCAGCCATCGGTATTTCAATGGGCATGAATTTGGTCGAGGTGGCTGCCGCTTTGGCTAATTTCAAATCTCCGAAAGGAAGGATGAAATTGATCGACGGAATCAAGGGCACTATGATCATCGACGATACTTATAACGCCTCTCCACAGTCTTGTTTGGCAGCCATAGATTTTATCGGTCGAATAAATACCGGTAAAGATTTTTCCAAAGTCGCCGTCTTGGGCGATATGTTAGAGCTCGGATCGGTTAGCGACGAGGCTCACGAGCAAGTCGGTCGTAGTTTGGCCGAGAAGGGTTTCGACCTATTGATAACTTGCGGAGAGAGGTCTCGCGCCATCGGAGCCGGTGCCTTGAAGGGCGGAATGAAAGAGGAGCAGATATTCCATTTTCCAAATAACGGCGAAGCCGGTCGTTTCGCTCAAGAGAGAATCAGAAAAGGCGATTTGATATTGGTCAAGGGGTCTCAGGGGGCTCGCATGGAAAAGGTCGTCAAAGAGTTGATGGCTGACCCTCTACATGCCGAGGATCTTTTGGTGCGTCAGGGTAAGGAGTGGGAATAAGATAGCCCCCATCTCTTTAAAAGAGCTGTTATATTCGACGTTCTTGACGGTCTTGGTTTATTGACCTATCTTATTTGAATATGAAAGGAATCATTCTTTCGGGCGGCAAAGGCACTCGCTTGCGCCCGCTTACCAAAATAACCTCTAAACAGCTGTTGCCGGTCTATGATAGGCCGATGATTTATTATCCCTTGAACACGTTGCTCAAGGCCGGCATCAAGGATGTTTTGATAATAGTCTCTCCTGAGTACGCCGATGATTATCTGGCATTGCTCGGCTCGGGTCGTGAGTTTGGGGCCAGATTCACCTATGAGATACAGGACGAGCCACGCGGTTTGGCCGATGCTTTTATTTTGGGCGAGAATTTTATAAACAACGATAATATAGTGATGATATTAGGTGATAATATAATAGAGGATGATGTTTCCGAAGAGATAAAGAATTTTAAAGGAGGTGCCAAAGTGTTCGCCAAAGATGTCACTGACCCTGAAAGGTTTGGCGTGGTTCGTTTCAATGATGATGGCCGTCCGGTGGAAATAGTCGAGAAACCTAAAGAGAGAATAAGTAATAGCGCTTTAATAGGTCTGTATATCTACGACAATAGAGTGGTTGAGGTCGCTAAAAATGTCGTTCCAAGCGAAAGAGGTGAATTGGAGATAGTCGATTTGCATAATTGGTATTTGACTAAAGGAGAATTGGAGGTCGCCAAGATAAAAGGGGAATGGATAGACGCCGGCACTTTCGACAGTCTTTTATACGCTCAGAATTTCGCCAAAGAGAGAATGAAGGGCAAGATGGTCATATAGTCATTTTAAAGTCGTCATTCTTATGGAAGAAGAACAATATAAAAAGATAGTGGTAGGTTTCATAGTGTTCAACGATAATACCGCCAAGTATTTGCCGGATTTCTTGTCGTCCCTCAAGAGTCAGACCATGCAAGATTTCGACGTCTATGTCTTTAATAACGGCGATGTGAATGGCGAGAACGTGAAGATGGTTAAAGAGTCTTTTCCGGCCGCCGAGATTTTTGGCGCAGGGGACAATCTCGGTTTTGCCAGAGGCTACAATCAACTCATTAGAAGAGCCAAAGATGCCGATGCCGATTATTTTTTCATCACCAATCCGGATATGGTTTACAAGGAGGACGCTTTAGAGAAGCTTGTGGATAGACTTGACGGCGACAATAATTTAGGCGCGGTCTGTCCGAAGTTGTTGCGTTGGGATTTCGAAAAGAAAGACAAGACGGATTTTATCGATACGTGCGGTTTGAATTTTAGGGATGGTTTGAAATTCTACGATGTCGGGCAAGGAGAGAAAGACGATTTGAGTTGGCGCTATCCTTATATCGTCGCCCCTGGCGGAGCTTCCGGGCTTTGGCGTATGAGCGATTTGGAAAGGATTAAGGAGGATGGGGAGTATTTCGATGAAAGGATGTTTATGTATAAAGAGGATTGCGACATGGCCTATAGATTTTATCTTTCCGACGGGGAAGTCTCGTTCGTCCCGGAGGCCGTGGGATGGCATGATCGTACGGCGGCCTTGGCCGGCAAGGGCGATTTGGCGGTCATTAAGGCCAGGCGAAGCAAGTCGGCCAACGTACGACGCTGGTCGGTGGTTAATCAGGAGATTATGTTCAGGAAATATTGGCATTTGCAGACGAATAAGTCCAAATTCGCTATAACGATATATCGTTTAAAGGTTTTAGCTTGGATTTTACTTATGGAAAGGTTTTTATTGAAAGATTATCTGGCCATTGGCAAGATAAAGAGATATATTAGGTCTTATTAGCCTCCTCCTTGACTTTTTACGTTTTTTCCTCTAATATATAGGAAGCTTTGTTTTAAGGCTTATTTTTATTTATAAAATATTTATAATATTGCAATAATATGGCTAAAATAGCTGTTATCAAGACTGGCGGCAAACAGTATAAAGTTGCTGAAGGCGATGTGTTGAAAATTGAAAAATTGGAAAAGAATGCCGGTGAAAAGGTTCAATTCGAGACTCTTTTGATCGCCGACGACAAAGCCATCGAAATCGGTGCCCCTACTTTGGGCGAGAAGGTCGAGGCTGAAGTCGTCAAAGAGGGCAGGGCCAAGAAGGTTTCTGTCGTCAAATTCAAGAACAAGGTCAGATATCGCCGTAATGTCGGACATCGTCAGCCTTTCTCTGAAGTCAAGATTATCTCTATCGCTTAAGTTTCTCTATAAAAAATGCCCCCTTCCTTTTTTGGAAGAGGGTGTTTTTTTTATATTTCTTTATTTTCCCAGCGATGCATACTAAGATGTTCTACCGAGACGGCGCAATTACTATTTCTATAATGGATTGAAATCCATTCTTTAAAAAGTTCGGCCATATAGACCGAGCGTTGCCAGCCACCGATGCAACCGAAATATATTTTTAGCTCGTCTTTCGTTTCATTGTTAACAAAGCCACAAACCAGGATGGACACAAGAGAGATTAGTCCATGCCTTACTTTCTCGCTTTCTTTAGTGAGATAGTTTTTGACTTCCGGGTCAAGGCCGGATTTTTTTAGGGCTAATTTAGAGAAATAAGGATCCGGTAGGACAGATCGTAAACTTATTATGTGTTGCTCTATTTTTTTACCGGGGTATTGAGGATAGTCTTCTGGGAAATCATGCCCGAAAGAGTAAACGGTTATTTTCCTTAACGGTTTTTTCAATTTCAAATCTCCTTGTTGGTAGTTTTGGAAAGAGTGCATTATAAAGGACAACATATCATCTTATTATTTTTGCATATTTTTGTCAAAGAGCGAAAAAGGCCTTATTTATTTGATTTTTTGCTTGCTTATTGACTTTTGCGGTAAAATAAGCTATACTTACTTATGTGAGTCGTTAAACATTTTCCCCCGGATTTCAATAGGAACGAGGGGAAAGAAAATAAGTTAGTTCGAAAATTTTAAAAAACGGTCGAGCTCATATTTAAAAAAGAAAACAAGTTTTGAAAAATGGCTAAAAAATTATATATCGGCAACCTGTCCTACAGCACTACCGATGAAGGTTTGAAGTCTGCTTGCTCTCAGTTCGGCACCGTCGAGTCTGCTGTCGTCATCAACGACAAAATGACTGGTCGCTCCAAGGGTTTCGGCTTCGTGGAAATGTCCACTGAAGAAGAGGCTTCTAAGGTCGTTGAGGGTTTAAACGGTCAGGAAGTCGATGGTAGAGCTGTCAGAGTCAGCGAGGCCCGTCCTATGGAAGATCGCCCTGCGAGGGGTGGCTTCGGTGGCGGCAATCGCGAGAGACGCTGGTAATTGCTTCATCAATTTCTACATAGAAAACAATCCCGTTAATTCGGGATTGTTTTTGTTTTGAGGGAAGTTTCTTTTTTGTGATGTCGCATTTAGTTTTTTGACTTTATTTTTTTTATAATTTATAATCTCTTATTATTGGTGGGGTGCATGAGTGGTTTAAATGGACAGTCTTGAAAACTGTTGACTCTGAAAGGGGTCCGTGGGTTCGAATCCCACCTCCACCGCATTAAAATAAAAATAACGGCCTAAAGCCGTTGTTTTTATTTTAAGTGATGCAAGGAAAGTGGGATTCGAACTGGTTGGAAACGAAACAAGACTCGTGAGGGAACGAGCGAGTCGTAGTTGAGTGATCGTCAAGTATTCGGGGAATACTTGACGCCAACCCTGGACAAGAGAGCGAGGAGCTATTTGGCGACGAGCGAACGCGAAAATCCCACCTCCACCGCATTAAAATAAAAATAACGGCCTAAAGCCGTTGTTTTTTATTTTTTAGCTTTAAATGGTATAATTTAAATAGTATTCGCCGTGTTTTAAAAGTTTGCTTTTTTTATCATTTTGTGTTATAATTTGTTATTATGGCTAGAAATAGCAAAGATTATAAAAAATACATAGATTCTGACCGTGACGGTCTTACGGACTGGGAAGAGGAGAACGTCTATGGCACCGATCCTCATGATGAGGACACCGACGACGACGGCATCGATGATGGCGACGAGGTTTTGCTTGGGCGCAATCCTAATGGCACAGGCTATCTTAAAGACCTTTTTATCCCGCATCGTGGCAATGGATATAAGCCGAAGTCTCTACACCACAAGAGGGTGCTTTTTCATGCGATTAGCGCTATTTCTATAAAGATGATAGCCACGGCCTTCGTCTTCTCCTATCCTTTGACCGCTTGGCTAACACCTGATTTGGCCGTCGAACAGAGCAAAAAGATAATCTCTTTGACCAATGGCGTTCGTGCTAGTCTTTCTTTGCCGGCTCTGACCGAGAGTTCAAAATTGAATCAAGCGGCTTTCGCCAAAGTTCAGGACATGTTCGTCGGTCAGTATTTTGCCCATGCTTCGCCAGAAGGGAAGGGTTTGAATTCTTTTTTGAAGAAAGCAGGTTACGATTATTCCGTAGCCGGTGAGAATTTGGCCATGGGTTTCTCCGGTCCTAATGAGATAGTCGAGGCTTGGAAAAAAAGCCCCACCCATTATTCCAATTTAGTGGATACTGATTTTAAAGAGATCGGTGTGGCCTTAGCCGATGATATATTCGAAGGTGCTAATACTACTTTGACCGCCCAATATTTCGGCTCACCGAATGATGAGGTCAAGCCGGTTCCTGCCGCCAAAGTCGAGCCTAAACCGAAAGCGGATACTATTGTCAAAAAGTCTTCCAATGACGTAGTTCTTGGTTCGGCCAGTTCTCAAAACGTTGTCCCGCAAGCCAAAATTGTTGTAGATACTCCTGAAAAGAAGAAGGAGGTCGTGATAAAAGTCGAAGCGGTTTTGCCTCCAGAAACGAAAGAGGCTTCGGCCTCGGTATTGAATCAGACCGTTCCGCTCGCCAAGACCTACGAAGGTCAATGGCAGGGGAGTAGCGTTGTTTCAGTGAAAGACCAAGAACCGGTCGTCGTTCCGGCCTCCGTTACGACAGTCGACGAGGGTGGAGAGGTGTCGACCGTGGATTTACCGGCTGAAAATATCTATCCGGTCAAGACTTCTCGTTTGAAGCAGTATTTCATTTTGCGTGACAATCCTAATAAGGTTATGGATAATATAATCAACATCAGTTCCGGTTATTTTTACTTCATTTTGATTTTGGCGATAATATCACTTGCCCTTAGTATCTTGATCCAGATAAGAAGGCAACATCCGCATATCATCGCTTCCGGCACCGGTTTAATTATTCTCTTGATTTTGTTGATAGTCTTGTAATCCAATAATAAATGGCTTATTTTGGTCAAACGATTGGTTTATCGTTTGACTTTTTTGTTATTTTGTGATATTGTTTGATTGTTCATTGAAAAAGATAAAATCATCAAAAAATAGTCATTCATCAACAACAAAAGGAGAGAGAATGAGAAGTTTTAAAAAGTCCATGGAGCTTTACAGGGAATTAATGGCTCGCGCCGAAGGAAAGAATTTAGCTGGTGCGGCGCATATTGTTTTCGGCAAAAAGAGGAGGAGTCGGTATTATGAAGAAAAGATATATGAACTTGGCATCGAATTTAATCGCCAACTCGACATTCTATGCGGTCTTATGCCTGATAGCTGTTCCATTGAAAGAAGGAAGATGTTCAAGAATAAGGAGTTTAAAGTTATTGCTATGGCTATGTGTCTTGAGAATAAAAAAAGTTTCTTGCCCTTTATTCTTGCCGATGCCTCAATTTTTAAAGCGTTAACCGCATTTTGTTTGAAGGACTATATCGAGAATTCTCCGAATGTGATCGGGGAGCAATATGTCATTTTCGATTATAGAGTCGAGAATAAAGCTATTGCCGATTACGCGATGATTAAGGAAGGTAAAGAAAATATCCGGTCTCCTTTTTATCTGGCGGAAGAAATCCTTCTGAATAATTGCACAGATGCTTCCGCTGGCGAGGTTTTTAATGTTCGTTATGGCGTAAGAACCGATTTGAACGGTGGTATCGTCGTTAGTGATTTCGTTAGTGACGATAAAGCAAGACACGATGTCTTTACCGGAATAAGAGTCGCTTCCTTCGAATGATTTTCTTTAATTTCAACTTGCTTGGCATCGCCCGAGCAAGTTTTTTTTAATTTTGGTTGACAATGACGCCTTTTTTGACTAAAATACTCTAGTAATACCATTATATTTTATGAAAAGATTCGCGTATTTTTTTATCTTCAGTGTGACGATCTCCTCGTCTTTGTTGTCGGGCGGAGTTTCTGTTTTAGCGGCCGAATACGATTCTTGGCCGGGGCTTTATAGCGGTTGGCAAGATAGTCTGAGCGGTATAGGAGATTCTTCGACGGCTGGTTTTACTGATTCCTCGGTTATGGCCGGATCATCGAACGATGATTCTTCTATACAGAACTATGGTACGGGCGGCTCTAGTAATCGAAATAATTCCAAAGTAATAATAGGCGATGCCGAAACGATTGTTTTTGGTGGGGCGTATCTAAATAATCCGACTGAGGGCAGTGGAGCTATTAATTTTACTGTTGACACTGGTAATTTAAAAATTGAGAATGCCACGAGTTCATCTTCTGGTGGCTCGTCTTCTGGCGGGTCTTCTGGTGGTTCGTCATCAGGTGGTGGCAGTTCTGGTGGTACTTCATCTGGTGGAAGTGGCTCTTCTGGTGGTTTGGTGAAAGGTGTACCGATTTTGCCAAATACGGGAAATCCGGATAGTGAAAAGATAACGGAAAATATCGATCAGACTATAATAAAAGAAGAGAAGGCTGAAAATGATTTTACTATCAAGGACGATGTGCAAAAAGAAAAAGTCTACGAAAATCTTTATGGTTTGAATAAAGAAGTGGCGGAATCTATCAGTCGCAAAGAATCTGGTGATGTTTTTGGAAATAAAGAAAGAGTTTCTTTTTCAGGCGGCAATAAGACGGTCTATGATAATTTGATAAAAAAATATCCGAAGGCTAGTCAATCGACAAGATTATCAGTCGCTTATTTTATAGAATTCGGTACTCCGACCACCAAGAGATTGGGTTCGGGTGAGCGCGCCGGAGTCATCAATTCATTTGGCGCGGCCTTCGCCAAAAGCCCCGATAGCGAAGAAGAGTGGCAAGACGTCATCAAGATAGCTAATGGTCGTTGGCCTTCGGAAAAGTCCGTGACTGCCGAGAACAAGGCTTTGGTGAAATTCAAGAAAGTATATCGCAGGTCTCCAAAGATGACTCAGGCCAATGACAATGCCGCCGTCACCATAATGGCCTATGGTTTACGCCCGGTTATTAGGAACACGGAAAGCGAGAAAGCCGCCATAAAGTCTTTTAAGTATATTTATGGCAAGAATCCGTCGACGGCAGAGGAGTGGGATGTCGTTCGGGCCATTGCTTATTCGGGGGCTAAGAGATAGGTGTTATCCCTTAATTTATAATACTCGTTTAATATAAGCTTCGTTTTTAAAATAAAACGGGGCTTTTTTGTTGCCCGTATTGACAGAAGTATAAAAAATGTAATAGTGTGATGAAAAAATCGTACGTTATAAAACACAATACAACCCCGTCAAAGGAGATAAAATGGAAACACTTAAACTGATCGATGGTAAAATCTATTGGACAAAAGAAAATATGCTGGAGGATCTGAGAAAAGCCGGCGAAGATTTGATTAGTGGTGATGGTGAGAAAATCAAAAATTTTAAGTTGGATGTCAATAGCTTAACATTCAAAAAGATAATTTCCGGTGGCGCACCTCTTAGCATTATTTCTGGTATTCAGGGGAAAATGGGAGTCTTTATCGTCGAATGGTCTCCTAAAAAAGTAGTACTCTTTTTGCATCAGGAGAATGATGAGTTTGTCGAACTTTTTTCCCGAGTCTTTGGGCAGGAACACGACAGTCGTGTGTTTAATGACATGATGGGTACTCATGATTTTAAATGGCATAAGGCAATTTCGCCAGATGTCGAAAAAAGATTACTTGAGGAGAGAGACTTGGAGATTCCTCGTGAGTTAAAAAGTGAAGAGGGTGTCGAGACTTGTTCGGACGACTCAGGCAGTATCGTGGTTGAAATTGAGGATGATGGTTTTTCTGATTCCATAATTTCCGACGGCGATGATCTTCAACAGGAGCCATTCGCCAGTTTAGAAGAGTCGGTTCAAGATGATGACATGGAGTTGGTTGGAGTTGGCTCTTGGGCTGATGGAGATGAGTGATTCAAAATAATAAAGAGTTGGGTTATACCAGCTCTTTTTTCTTTGACATTTTTGCATATTTTTGTTAAATTATGATTTGCTTTTAGCACCTTAAAATAGTGAATCTTCAACTAAGGAGGGTTTTATGAGGGTTGTTTTTTCGTCATTCGCCGTTTTGTTGTTCGTTTCTTGTATGGAGCCTTATAGTTTTCAACCGGATAAAGAGGAATACCCGGAACCTTTAGAGATGAAAGACAGTGTAGATGTTGTTATTAAAGAGGAATCTCCGATAGCCATCAAAAGCGTCGATACTATAGTTTCGGTAAAAGACACTTCCGCCAGAAATATTGCTATTAAAGAAGAGAATTTATCCGGTGTTTTCGCCAGAGTTGACCTTGGCAGGTCGGCTAATATTTTTGCCAGTGATTCCCAGTTTTTATTAGCTAAAGCCAAAACAGACAGGTCTTTGCTGGTGCAATACAGAAAATCAAAAGTCAATTATGTCGAATTCGTTTTTTACGATACGGCGGGTAGGGCCACCAGATTTGTTAGAAAGCAAGATATAAGTAAAGGTATTTGGGTTGGCGTAGTCATGGTTCCGCCGGGTCTCTACGAAGTCAAGGTGAATCTTTATCATGGACGAAAATTTCCATGGTCGAATTCATGGCTTTTCGACGAATCTTTCGAGTCGTATGATAGCGTCGATTTGCGTGTTAAAAAAACCGACACCGTGAATTGCGTATTTCGCGAACTGGAATGCATGGATTATTTCGTTAAGATGAAGAATGCTCCCGGCAAGTACACGATTGGTAAAAAATACCAAGTAGTGGAGACTACAAGGATGTATTCCAGAGAAAAGGCTTTGTTCGACAGCAGTGGTGATTTTTGTTATGCCTTGCATTGCACGAATACAAATAAAACGACGGGGACGATGACCGTTTCGTCTGATACCGGGATTAGCTCCTTTTCGTTTTATTACGATTTAAATACTGTAATGGATGACGATATCGTAGAGGTGAATGGGAGGTATGTCTTGCCATCTTCTAGCGTCTGGGACCATGAATCCCAGCTTATGGCTACAGGTGTCGTTGTTTATTCCAGTAATCGAGGCTTGTCTGTGAAGTATAATAGAAACACTTTCGTTTATCCGAAACATGAATCTTTTGTTTTACAGATAATCGGACCATTGCCAAGCGAGATGGATGTTGCCGGAAGTGGAAGTTGGACTTACAACGTTGGGACAATAGATTGGAGTAAAACGATTAACCTTCCCTTGACTGACGGATCTTATATCATTAAGACTTCCGGGGCGATAGATGAGTATTATAAGAATCTTGCCGATGACGCTTCGTTGCACATTGCTACCGAATTCGTTGATACTATCACTATTATAAATTGATCTTTTTTCTAAGGAGTTCCGCAAAAACGGGACTCCTTTTTTAAAATAAAAAAGAGGTGCTTTAAAAAAGCACCTCTCTGTTCATGGTATCGTTATTTTTCCGTCGATTGCCGTGTCGATGTCTATTTCTATGACATCTATGCATGGCAGTGAATCGTTATAGCTGTTTGGCTCTATAAGATAGAATAATCCGCCAGCATGCGTTCCTGAAAAATTAGTCAGGACTTTTTCACTGGAGGCGTATATCGGTATATTAAGTTGACGCGATAAGGCTTCGGCGAAGTTGTTGTTCCTATTTTCTTCATTTTCCATAGCTGTTTCACAAGACAGCATGTAGGACGAACAATTTCTGGAGAACTTTTCGCTAATCCTTTTCTGAAATTCACTTGGCCAATAAAAGATATCGCAAACATGATATGATTCTGATTCTCTATTTGGCACGGAAATGGCTTTTTTGTTGCCATGAAAAGAGAAGATCAGTATTTCAATCGGTTCTTCACAGGATAAATCATTAAGGCAGGAATCTAGTCCCTCTTTCGTTTTTGGCATGTAAAAGAAGATTTCATGCGTTTGCGGGGCAATCTTCTCTCTGTTGAAGACGACAGGGGACCATCTTTCTTCGAGGATGATATTTGGGTCGTTCAATATAGGACGCCCTTCGCTGATTATCAGGGCAGAGGAGTCAAGCATCCTCATGCCGACGTCTCGACCAACAAGGATTAATACTTTTTTCCCTTCCGGATTTCCTATTCTGATGAAATCATAATTAGGATTTTCCAAGCTATCTTCTATTACCACTTTAACGGTGGTAACTTCGAAGATATTCGAGTTCGAGCGTGAGAAATAGAAGGACAATTCCGAATTATTGAAGACGTAAAGCTTGTCCTTGACCAATATCTTTTCGGCATTTACCTCGTTTTTATTAGCTACGTAAACTCGAGGTTGGCCTTCTTTGATATTTGTCAGGGAGATTATTCGTCCGCTGCAATTTTTGCTCCTCTCTATTATTATTTCCTGGTTATCGTCTTTCGCGGAGTCTTCTGTTTTTTCAGTAATCAGAGTGTCGTTTTTACCGCCCTCTTCGTTCTCATAAAAAGGCGAAGCGCAGAAATTGATAAAAACGAAGGTTGCCATTAGGAAGAAAATTCTAGCCATTGGAAATCTCTTTTCTATTTTTTGTTTTTCTGTAGAGTAATTTGAGGATTTCTGAAAAGCAATCATTTCTTAACTGCTCAACCTCATCTTTAGAGAAAGTTGTGTTGAAATTTTTTTCCAAAGAGGAAATGAAATTAATGGTCGCTATGCCGTTGATGAAATTTCTTTCAATTGAGTCCAAGAAAAGACTGTCACTTCTTTTTCTGTTGGAATTCTGCCAAATAAGAAATCTTATCCTTGCTTCATTATTCATTCCTTCCCAGTTTTCCGGTTTCCTTTGTTTTTTCATTTTCGCCGTTATTAATATATTAATTATGGCGAAGATGAAGCTCGTGATTAGCACTATTTCTAGGAACAAAAAGCCTTGCCAGGCTCCGAAAGCCTTACCTAGAGTTATCGCTGGAAAGGCTACGGAAAAGATATAGATCATTGGCATTTTGAAGCTAGCCAGTATACCGACGAGCGAAAGTATTAAAAAAAGCATTATTATCAGTATGCCCATATTATTCCTTACCGAGATGTCGGCAGGTATCGTCAATGCACTCATGACAATTATTAATATTGGGTATATCGCCATGATAATAATATCGTTTACCATCCTTTTTTTAATCATGAAGGCTGTTGCGGTAAACCAATGCAGACATCTTCTTCCATGAAAGAGGAATGAAGCCGAAAGAATGGCTATCAAGGAAATAATAATTCCCTTCCAAATTTTTCCATAGTGGTTAACGATTGTGCTTTCTTTGAAGATTTTTCTCCATCCGTAGCCTTCATCGAAGTACACCGAATATTTTCTCATTGAAACGCTGTCTCCAGCTGAAAATAGCGTCCCTATGAAGCGGGAGTCGAGGATGGAGTCTTTGATTGATATAGTGTCTTTTTTGAAGAATGCATCTAATAATTTCTTTTTACCAATCCCTTTGGGGTGATTTCCTGATAGACCAAAGACTTTTTTGGTGTTATGGATTCGTCCGTCAGCAATGAAGCTGGAGTCATAATTCTTGGAACAAATGGCGAAACCGTTTTCCCAGGGGATTATTTCACAACTGGAATAGGTCGTATCTTCCGGCGCTATCTCGCAGAAGCAAGAAAAGGCACAAGAAACAGTAAGTAGAACGATAAAAGTAGAACGGAATAGCATGTAAGCCTCCTTATTGTTGGTGTTTTTTTGTCAAAGAACTATTATGATATTTAATCATAAAAGTATAAAAAAGTCAACAGAGGGGGTTGTTTATTATTTATTTAATATTGGCTAAATAAATCTTGTAAAAGGACTTGCTATTGACATATTTTATTTTTTGTGATATAGTATAGACATAGAACACAAAGTTCTAAACAACAAAACCCTTGAGACAGTTCTCGAAAGCAAAGAGAAAAATCTCAAGGGTTTTTCATAAATACGCCGTCTCGCACCACTTTTTGGGAATTTTATGATATAATTTAAAAAGAATTCAAATTAACTCACAAAATTATGTACAAAGAACCAGGATTCGATATGCCGGTCATGGAGAATGAGACCGGTGAAGAAAAAGAAAAGATGGAGGATTTTCAGATAAGCGGAGTGTTTATGATAGATTACGCCGCTTTCATGCATCATTGCTATGGTGACGTTGGTGATATAGAGATTCCGGAGGGCGAAATGCAGGACATCCTGTTGGATTTAGTAGATAAGAAAAGAGGTTGGGAGGCAGAAGCTGCTAATCTTAATCCTGAAAATGACGAGGAAGAGGTTAATGAATTGTTGAAGAAAGTCGATATTGCCAGAAAGATGATTGAGCACTATTCCGAAGAGCAGTAATTGTTTCGCGATAAATATATTTAAAACAGGCCCGCTCGGGTCTGTTTTTTTTGTAATAAAAAAGCCGGTATTTTTTACCGGCCATACTTATTCCCTCTTTTTTGTTTTAAGCGCTTCGCAATTCGCAGGACGGAGCGACGAGATTCTTCTCTCTCGGATCGAATCCGGTGTATGAACCAGAAGCAGAAAGCATTTCTATTTTTCCCTTCTCATTTCTTCTTAAGAAAGGATGAGCTGTTTTATTGACGTAGGAGCCGGTTGCGAATATTTGGTATTTGCCGAAATAGGGGAATTGAATGAGTAAGCTGACTATTTCGACGTCCGTCAGACCGAATCTTTTGCGGCTCTGTTTGGCCTTTAGCTCGTCGACACTTTGTCTCTTTTCTATTTCTTCGATTTCAAGACCCAAGAGACAATATGGCTTATTCGGGCAGGTTGCAATGTCGGATGTTTCCAATGGGTTGATGTTTTTAGCCAGTGTGCCAAGTGACGACACTTGGTCGTAGATGCTTTTGAAATTTTTCGGCACGACAAGAAGAAAATTAAATGGCAGATTATCGGTCTTTTTTACCGTATTGACAAACACTTGGTTCACGAACTTGGTTTCGTTTGCGTCGAAGAAAGAAAGGATTCCCTCCTGATATCCGGCTTGGCGGAGGTTTTCCACCTGTCTTCTTATCTCTTCTCTTATCTCGTCTTTCTCCAATCTATTCTCTTTTATTTGTTCGCTGGTGATTTCAGTGTGTTTTAAAGGCGTGATCATCATCGGTAACTCCTTTTTTAAATAAATATTTGTTTTCAAAGAACGTTTTAATTTAACAAGAAAAAAGATTTTTGTAAAGCCTTGGGGTCGTATAAAAATTATTCCGGTTAGCGTTATATTAAAAACCCGACAAGCATGTACTTATCGGGTTAATAATGACTTCCAATCAAATTAGAAATAAATAATACCACTTCTTCTTATCACGGAATATTTCGCGCAAGAAAAAGAAAGGTCATTCGCCAGGTTGGCATCTTCCCAGAAAAACGAACCGGCGATTTCGAAATTTTCATCATCGAGTCTGTGCACCATTTTGATTAGCGCATTAACGCAAACGGTTCGATGGAACAATTCTGAATTTTGGAAGAAGGGGACGTTCTGTATTTCGAATGAGACTCTTCGCTTCCTGTCCTTAATTGAATCAAATAGAGATACAGACAAGTCGAACAGTGACGGACCTTTTCCTTGGGTTAGGTGAAATTTGTGTTCGTGGAAGTTGATGCCTGGGTAATAGTAGAGATTTGAGTCGGTGCATTTGTCGACATAGTCCCTCCAATTTTTTATTCCCCCCAAATTCTTTTCAAACAACCCTTTGATGAGATCGTCGGTGATGAAATTTTTTTCTTGGCAAGCCATACAGCTCTCCTTTTTTAAAAAGAACGGCCTCTGTTTTTGGCAAGAGGATTAAGCCCTTATCTGTCTTTTGGACAAACGACCTTGCTCATACAAGCAAAGAATTGTTTTAATTGTATAACATTTTTTTAAAGTAATGTCAATTTTAAAAATAATATAAAAAAGTGGATAGTAGGAGACATGCGGAACTTTTGTAAAAATACATGAATTTTTCTAAGTTTTAAGACGTGCAACTGTTTAAAGGGTGTTTTTAAAATGGTTTTTTTGTTTTTTATATAAAAAAGGATTGAATTATCTTCGATCCTGATATGAAAAATGGTTTATCTGGGAATGCTTTTGACTTTTAAATCCAGATTATCTATTTTTCTTCGATTTTCGCTGAAATTGAAAGAATGCCCGCGACCATGGGTCCGGGTTTTTTGATATAAAAAGGCTGTTTTCCGATTGTTTGAAGCTTTAAAATGGGGTATTTTTCTTTTTTCTTGGAAAAATTTGACGTCTTTAAAATATGCTGTTATATTAGTTAGTTATATTTAATATTTTTTAAAAAGCATAATACTTTTATGAACGATTCAGAATTATACCTTTCCGTGGCCGTCCCGGTCTATAATGAAGAAGGGGCGATAGCCGACTTGCACGCCAAGATCTTGGCCGCCTGCCAGAAGATAAATAAACCCTTCGAAATCATTTTCGTCAACGACGGATCCAAAGACAAGACTTTGGAGATTTTGAAGACCCTTAAGCCGGTCAAGGTCGTAAACTTCCGCAAGAATTTCGGCCAGACCGCCGCTATGGATGCCGGTATAAAGGCCGCTAAGGGTTTCTACGTCGCCACTTTGGACGGCGATGGTCAGAACGACCCGGCCGACATCGAGCGCTTGATCGCTAAATTGGAGGCCGAGGATTTGGATGTGGTTTCCGGATGGCGTAAGAACCGTAAAGATAAATTCTTCAAGAAATTCTTTTCGCGCTGCGCCGCTTTTGTTAGAAAAATACTCATCAATGACGGTATTCATGACAGCGGTTGCTCTCTTAAAGTATATAAAAGGGAATGCTTTAAGCATATCGACCTTTTCGGCGAGATGCATCGTTTCATTCCGGCGCTCTTAAAGGTCAAAGGTTTTAGAATAGGCGAATTGGAAGTTGCTCATCATCCGCGCACCACGGGAAAGACGAAGTATAATTTCAAGAGGGGATTCAAGGGTATCCTGGATATGTGCTCGATCTGGTTCTGGAAGAAGTATAACAGCCGTCCTTTGCACTTCTTCGGGGCCATCGGCTTGGGCTTGGTCTCCTTATCGATTCTCTCCGCCATAATCGCCGCCTTCAAGAAGATTTTCCAACACCAAGATTTGTCCGACACCTCTTTGACCGTGCTTTCGATGTTCGGCTTCATGATCGGCATCCAGTTCTTCGTCTTCGGCCTTCTTGCCGACATCCTCTCCAAGACCTACTTCAACGTCACACGCGACAAGGTCTATGATATAAAAGAAACGATAGAGAACAAATAGCGCAAAGATAGAACAGGGTCTTTGTGACAGTATAGAAAACCATTGAACTTTTTCAACACAGGAGGTCGTTATGCTCACTGATTATGCTCTTGCCATTTTTTCATGTAAAAGGGAGATGATTCGTGCGATTGGACATCTCGAGCGCGCTGGTTTCAAAGAATTATTTCTTGATGGCTCAGGTCTTTACGACAGAGAATGTCTGCGTCGTAAAGATTTTGAGGCAGAGAAGGGGAACGATTTTGATTTTGCTATTTGGGGAATAGGGTCATCCTTTCCTCAAATGGAAATACTCAACCATCGCTTTAAGATGATGGATGTTATAGAGATGCTTAAGAAGGTCGAAAGCAAAGTTGAAATTGAGAGAGGCTTCGATCTGATGAGTGTTCCAGGCCTTGCAGAAATAGATTTTAAGGCGTGGATCGGTGATCGTATAATAAGCCAGCAGTACAAGCACGAAGACGAAGTGATAACCGGAATAGAAATGAGTCCCGATGGTCAGATTGGTTATACATATTCGTACTGGATATTTGAAGATTGCGATTCTCACATGGATTGCGAAGGCCATTGGCGTGATTATTATGGTAATTATATAAAGGATTTCGCATTCCTTGCCAATAGCCCCAGACCCAGAAAGACTCCTAAGACTATGGATATAAAAAGAGATGCATCAGGAAAGATAGTCTCTTTTCTTATCAGCTAACTAGGTATGAACAAAAGGGCGTTTTAAAACGTCCTTTTTTATTTTTTTAAAGTCTTAATTCCAGACCTGCCCCCAAAATAAAAAAAGGGCCGAAATATTTTCGGCCCATAGGGAATTTAATGATCTGCCGGCAAGTAGACGCATTTTATGTTGATTTCACTCATCATGCTCTGAATTTCTTCAGACAAACTGTCGATGACAGGTTGGTTGCCGGCGTTGTTTTTTATCTCTACCATCATAGCCTGTATTTTGGACATTTTTTTTATGTCCGAAGCATGTTTTTGAGCAGTAAAGACAACTATCGCTATGCCAACGATTACGAAAATAACGCCGATGCCTATAAGCAGTTTTTTCTTCATTGAAACCTCCAAAATAGTTTTTAGTTATGATTCTCGATTTTTTGACTGAAATTCCGCGATTTCTTGTTACCAGTTCATTCATTTTTATATCCTTTTTTGGTTGTTAACGAACGTTTTTTATATTAATATTATATCATATTTTATACATATTGTCAATTTTAGTGATCCGGGTTATGGGGAGAAGGGTTGTAGAGAGCCGGGTCCTGACGAGTATTGGGACCAAAGCGCATGTGAAGATACTTATTACTTTGGCTGTGAAAAGTTGTATTTAGTAAAAATCAAAGAAGACTATTGAAATTTAAAGGCCCGAGGCGATATGCCCTGGCTTTTTAATATAAGAAGCAGGGAGGTCTGGAATAATGCATCGCATCTGTGGTATAATAGTTAAGTATTGAGTTGTGAGTTTTAAAAATATTTTTCAGTATTCTGCCCGCCGGTAAAGGATTTGGCCGACCCTCCTTGGCCTTATTCGATGCCAGTGGACAGAATTCTGCCAAAAACAGGCCTTACAAGGGCTTGTTTTTGGTTTATGGAAGGATTTGGGTGGGTGAGCGGTATTGTGTAGCGGAAGTGAAGCAAGGCGAGGTGTGTTGGTAAATACTGCCAGTTTTTTGTTTAAAACCTTATAATTAAAGACCTGACCCAAAAACAAAAAGTGTCCTTAAAAAAGTGGCAGTAGTTCACTGATTGGTTTGGCGGTTATCTTCTTGATAGCCGTTTTTTTATTTTTTGTGAGGCACTAATTGTGAGAGTGTGTTTTCTTGAATAAAAAAGCCCTTCATTTTTTAAAATGAAGGGGTGATTTTATAAATTCCAGCCAATAGTATTTAGACCAATAAAGAACGTTGGTTTTATGGAGGTATTTGATTCTTTGCCGAGTCGCGTTGTGTGTACCTTTGTCGGGTAAAATATGCCAGCCTCGACTCCGAGAAATTTAGCACTCAAGGAGATTGGCAAATGATGACTTAAGCTATAAATTGTCCGGTCATCACCATTCGAACTGCAATTCTTTTCTGCTTGAAGATGAAAATAGGAAATAAATCCTTTCACTGAAAAGTAGTCATTAAAAAGATATTCGACGTATGCCTCTGGAGAGATTGCCAAAAAATTATCAAAATCCGGACTCTTTGTTCTGGGAATTACTCCATTCTTTTTGAAGGTTGTGTAGTATGGTGTTTCGTAAAAATTCCTTGTCCCAGTGCTATTGCTAACGGGTACCCAATAACCACCGGAATGTCCTTTTTCAGGTATGGTGATATTCCAGTTTAATCCAACGCCAACACTGACCGGCTCAAGGTCGAAATCAAAACGATGCGACAATTCGATCAACAATCCGCTGCGGGAGCGATATTTTTCTTTCTCAATAACTTGTGTGCGACTCATGTCGAATTTAATCTCATCATAGTATTTTGGCGGCCAAAGCGAAACAGTTCGAATCTCAAGCGGCATATTTTTAATAACAAGATCATTCGGTCCGATGTATTTTATCGTGACATTATTACAGAGATAATCACCGCTTTCGCCTTTAAGGTTTTGAGTAAATACAAGAGGAGTGACAATCGCCATTATTTTGGCGCCGGATAATAACTTCATTTAGCACCACCTTTTTGAAAGTTTGGTTTGGAAAAAATGTTAATCTCTAAAATAAATATTTGATTGTGAAAAAACGAAATCATATTATTATATTTAAAAAACGTCATTTTGTCAAAAAATAAGCCTCGCGATGGCTTGTTTTTGGTTTACACAATGGTTTGGGTTGTGTGGCGGTGATTTATATTATCCTGAAAAATAGGCGGTTTTTAGGGCATTTCAGGGCCTTAAAAACGCTTGCAAATTCTATTTTTTCGTGTTATATTATGGCTTAATCCAAAAATGGCAAATATTGCCAGTTTTTTCGTTTAAAACGCTAAAAGCAAAGACCCGCTCTTAAAGTGATCCAAAAACCGTGTTCATTAAAAAAACTTAAAATGAAAAGGAGTGAAAAATGACAAGGTATTGCTTGGTGTTGTTGTCCATGTCCATAGCTTCCGTGATTTCCGGAATGCTTTACGTCCAATTTTTCGATTCGTTTAGAAGTAGGAAATTTTTGAAATTATTTCTATATTCAATCGGATTGACTGCTGTCGCCGGAATCTGTTTCACCTTGATGAATGATTTTCAGCAAAAACTCGTTCCCATCGACTTTGTGAAAAGCGTAGCGTTCTATGGAGGGATGGTTATCGCTTTGCCGGTAGTTTTTTTCATCGTCTTTTCTTTGTTCCTTCATCCTTTCCTTGGTTGCAAGCCAGCTATTGGCAACAACCAATTGGCTTATGCCCTTTTATCATGCATAGCGTTTCTTCTTCCGTTGATTTTTGTAAAAGGAGTGATAATGACCGAGCCTCCAAGTTTCTTCGTTCTACTATTTGGGGTTTGTACTTGCTCCCCGGTCATAATTATCTTATTCGTTGCTAAAAATTTTAAAAAATCACTTGCTTAAATGGTCCATTTGCGAGGCCTCAAGAATATTTTCTTGAGGCTTTTAATTTAAACTTATAATTTGTATTGTCCTATAAAATTATTTGAAAACGCTTACATGGATATGGCGATTCCGAAGATGAAGACCTTTTTGATGATGATTTTTAAGTTTATAATAAAATATGAATTTCAATAAATTAGAAATTGGTAAGCCAATATTAAGTATCACGGGCAGAGCTAGTTATGGAATAATAGGAATAGGGAAGGATGATTCTTGTGTTTATTACAAAAGAATAAATACTGGATCAGAAGAAAAAATAGAGAAAACAAAACTGGAAGAAATCAAGAGAATGAAAGAGGCTGGGAAAAAGATCAATACAAAAACCATTAAAGAAATCGTTCCAAGAAAGCAGTCGCCGGCATTGGCAATACTAAAGAAGCTTGAAGAGTAATACAACAAAGCTTAACCCAAGGCCCGATATTGTTTTAAAGTCTTTTTTATGCTAAGGTTAGATTTAATAATAAAACAGACAAGTTTGATCACATTCCGGAGGGACTAATGAGATGGACGATAAAGATTTGAACAAGGCAAGATGTGGCCTTGTTTTTGTTTTCTCGTTAATCTTTATAAAATGAATATCATTATCACTAAACCTCAAGATGAGGAAATAGATATAGTTAAAGATGTTACCGAGAAAGCCTATAAAGAACCGTATCATGAAAACAGTCTAATCACCCAATTCAAGGAAGCCGATGATTTGAGAGAGAAATTCGTTAACGGTGAAATCGGCATAGTCGTTGCCCGTATTAATGATCAAATAGTTGGCTCGGTTAGATACAAGATAAAAGAAACCGGTGAATTGTATCTATTCAAATTAGCCGTCTTGAAAGAGTTTAGAAAAAATGGCATAGCTTCGAAGCTTCTATTGGCAATAGAAGAAGAGGCGAGAAGAATTAATATTTTAACAATAAAGCTGGATTGCGCTCAAGAAAAATTCCTGCCGCCATTTTATGAAAGACACGGATATAAAATAGATGAAATCAGAGAACACGGCGATCATCATGATGTCTATATGTCGAAAGTCGTTTGATTATTTAAATTTTTTAGGTAGCCATGAAAACACCCCGCGGGGTGTTTTTTGTGCTTTTAAGGTTTGTTTTTGGTTTAGGGGCGGGCGACTAAAATAATATTTTAAAATGTAATTTTGTGATATTATTATTTTAGGAGGGAAACGTAGAAAAATTTTTTTGGCGCATAAAAAGCCGAAATCAACCACTATGCCCCTTTAGGTGGTGGTATTTTTTTAATTTTTTTATGATTTATGCTTATATAGATGAATCTGGTAATCTTGGCTACAATGAAGGATATTTTATTATTGCCATGTTATCTTCCAATAATCCGAAGCGACTAAAAAATATAATAAAATCATTTTGCGCCTATAAATCATTGTCAGAAGTTCATGCAACCGACCTATCTTTCCCTGATAAGCAATACTTGGTAAACAAACTAGTAAAGCAAAAGGATTACAGCATTTCCTATGTCATTGCCGACAAAATGATGATTGAAAATAAAAAATTATTTGATAATAACAACATACTTTTTAATTATCTTTTCTCTTTTTTAGTTAAAGATATTATTGCTGCCAATACGGGCGATATAGTTTTGCATTTAGATAATAGAACGCAAAAAGTAGCGTCAGCTAATTCGTTAAAGGATTATATACATATAAAAGCCTTTGCCGAGTGGGGGTTTGATAAAAATCTTGTGATAAGCTATATAGATTCAAAACATTCCAAGGCTGTGCAAATGGCCGATTTGGTAGCCAACTGCATACATCGCAAGTATCGTCATGGCGTAAGTGATTTTTATTCGCGCTTAAATATTGTGAAGTCCATCAAATTTCCAAGTTTAAGTTTTAGAGAAAATTTATTTTTAAAAGATAGTTGACAAAAAGATATAAATTGATAGTATTATAATATACATAAATCCTATAGGGAGCTCTAAGGAGTAAGCGGCGTTTCCGCCGTCGAACTATAGGTAGTTGTGAAAACACCCTGAGGGGTGTTTTTTAGTATAACCTAAGGCTTGTTTTTGGTTCCTAGAAGGATTTAGGCAGGGAGGGGGTATTTATATTATCCTGAAAAATAGGCGGTTTTCAGGCTATTTTGGGGCCTGCAAAACGCTTGTAGTTTCTATTTTTCATCTATTACAAAAGGGCAATATTGAAGAAGCTTGAAGAGTAATACAACAAAGCTTAACCCAAGGCCCGATATTGTTTTAAGGTCGTTTTTATGCTAAGGTTGGATTCAATACAACACCGAATTAAAATAAATAATTGATGAAAAAAATTGAAAGAATAAAAGACATTCTAAGTAGAATTGATAATGATAGTTTGCTTAGAATCAAGCAGGAAATTAAGGATAAGGAATTACTATTGATATCTTTGGCGGAAAAAGGGGAGATAAGCGACAAAACTTGTGAAGACTCCGTCTTTGATTATTTAAAATTGAGTAAAAATCCGCCCCGGCCAAAAAATTTAAACGAGCTCATGGTTCAATTTATCGGTAGTGCGTTCAGTTACAATAGAATAAGAATACAAATGCGCAAGATTCATAGAGAAAGATTTGGCAATCCCGATTTTCCGATAAAAAGCGAGCACAAAAAGATATTGTCATATATTTTTAACGATCAAAGATTGAATGACGATTTTTTTTGGCACCCAGAAAGGTTGGGAATTCTAATGGATGAGATTGAGAGTAGGGGGGACTATAATAACCCGATGATTATAACACCGTATTGGCTTGGGCGTATAATGTCTACCTTGCTGACAGCGCCGAAAAGAATAATGGAGATTACAGGTGGCGACATATCTGCTTTCTATAAAAAAATCGACGAAATGTGCAATGACGAATGCCAAGGCGACATCTTTGAAAAATCCAAAAGATTATGGAATTTTGCCAAAGAGATTAGTGTTGGAGTAAAGAATGTAGGCCCCAATCTGGTTTGTGATTTTTTGAAAGAATCCGGTTTTACAGCCTACGCCAAAATGGATGTCCACCTAATGAGGAGTATGGGGAATTTCTTACATAATTTTAAAGATGAGAAACTTGATGATTTTGAATCCTTTGTTACCGCGCAGTGGTTTGCCGATAAGATAGGAATGACGCCGTATAGATTTGATAAGATTTTGTTTGTCTGGGGTATTCAATATCCACAAAAAAATAAAAAAGCGAAGTGCAAGAAAGAAACCACCCAATGTTGTTTTTAAGCTGTTTTTGTGCTAAGGTTGGATTTAACAAAGAAATAGACAAGTTTAATCACATTCTGAGGGGATTAATGAGATGGACGATAAAGATTTGAACAAGGCAAGATGTGGCCTTGTTTTTGTTTTTTAGTATATGATAAAAAAGATTTGCACGGATGAAGATAAATTGAGGTGTCCTAATTGTGGTGGTGAATTATATTTTGCTGCAGAGTTTAAGAAAGAAGATGTAATATATTACGAATGTCGCAGTTGTGAGAGCGGAAAAAATCAGTCCAAGGTAAGAGTAGTTGGGGGCTTAGTTTGTTGGTGAATTTTTAAAATAAAATTAAAATATGAAAATTATAGGCATATTAAAAAAAGGTGAAGAAGAAAAGAAAAATATTCTTTACAATCTTTTAAACTCTTACTATTTTGGCAAAATAGAAAGGTGGAAGAGGAAGGGCGTTTCAGAAGATGATGCTTTTGATAAATATTTAAACTTCTTTATTGCATTGAATATTGCTTATAATCTTTGGGCAAATATAGATAATCCAAATTTTAATCCTATTGGAAGCGATGCATCTGCGTTTAAAAAAATAGGCTCCGATTTGTTGAATGATTTAGGTGATGGTGGCAATAGTTACTTGCAGGGGTTAATTAATATTCTTGATAGTAATCATCTTTTTTTAAATGTTGGCACACAAAATAAAAAAGAAGATATTAAAAATGTTTTCGCAAGAGCTCATGCTAGTAATGATGTTAAAAAAATAAAAGAAATTGCTTGGGAATCATTTTATTCTGCTAGATGCAATCTAGTACATGGTGTGAAAGGTTATGAAATTTTTCAGGCCGTGCTTCTTGGATTTATGAACGATGAGCTCTTGAAGCATATAGAAGAAATTATTAAACAGTTAAAAATTTTAAGTGATTTATTAACTATTAATCTGAAAATTAAAAAAGATTGTGAGTTTGATAGTGTGGGCGGTGGTGGTAGGTATAAAATTATTAGCAATGACGATGTTGTTGTGAAAATAAAGAGATTGAATGCGGTTTACGCAGAAAGAGAGTATCCTGTTAAGATGAGTGAGCTTTTGGAAATATTAACAAATTTTTATGGAAAAAGAGGAGAGATAAATACAAGCACCATCGATCTGTATGTTTCTGGAAGAGAGTCACTGGCTATGGCAATTTTAAAGCATTGTGAAATTGTAGAAAATTAATAGTAATTTTTAAAATAATTAGTTTAAAACTATATTTATGCAAGAGATAAAAATTGAGGACAAACAAAAATATCTTAATGAACACTATCTTTTTGCGCCTGTTCCTAAGATTGAAGAGAAAATGGTATGTGCTCATTGTGATTCCGTTTTTACAGTTGGTGATTATAGAGTGTATAAAGATGAAACTGGTTTCGAGGCTATTTGTTGTCCTAATGCACCAGAATGCAAGGGAACAATTATAGATTGGGTGTCAAAAGAAGAATAAATTTTGGGTCAAGTCTTGAATCGTGAATTTTAAAAATATTTTCCAGCACTCTGTCTGCTGGCAAAAGATCTGGCCAACCCTCCTTGACCTATTTAATGCCAGTGGACAGAATTCTGCCCAAAACAAGCCCCTCAAAGGCTTGTTTTGGGTTTTGGAGGGGTGAAACAGGCTGTCATTGTGTATTTTGTCGCTCAGAAAAAGAGGGGGTTACGAGACTGTTTTAAGCCCCAAAAACACTTGCAAATTATATTTTTTCGTGGTATATTATGGCTTAAATTAAAAATGGCAAATATTGCCAGTTTTTTGTTTAAAAAAGTCTTAATTCCAGACCTGACCCCAAAATTAATTTAAACTTGTAATTTGCATATAGATAATATATGTATAATAGCTTGACATACGGATTATTAATGGTATAATTAATTTATACATCTTCTGTCGCTTCGGTGGCAGAATGCGGGGTTGCAGAAATGCAACCCTTGCTTTTTAAATACGATATATGCGAGCATGCGTTTATGTTGACGGCTTCAATCTTTTTTACGGAAGCTTGAAAGGGGGTAAATATAAATGGCTTGATATCGATAAACTTGTAAAGAATTATTTTCCTTCGTACTCAATAGAAAAAATAAAATATTTTTCCGCTCCGACTAAGGCGCGAAAAAACGATCTTAATAAACCTGTCCGGCAACAGATGTATTTTAGGGCATTAAGAACAAACCCGAACACAGAAATAATCCTCGGATCGTTTTTGGAAAATGAGGTTTGTTTTTTTGTTCCATCAAAAACTAAAAATGGCACACAGCAAAAAGCAAAAGTTTCTGTGTTAAAGAACGAAATGAGCTTGCCTTTGGTTGATCCGAATTATTTGATAGTCAAAAAAACGGAGGAAAAAGGGTCAGACGTAAATTTAGGAGCTCATTTGGTTATGGATGCGTATGAAAAAAGATTTGACGTAGCTATTGTTGTTTCCAATGATTCAGATTTAGTTGAGCCAATTAGAATAGTTAACAATATGAACAATCTAAGAGTCAGGTTGTTAAATCCCTACCCTACAACACAAGAAAAGTTAAAGAAGGTCACGGCGAACACTGGAATAAAATACATAAGACAAAGCGTGCTACAAATTTCTCAATTCCCAGAGAACATGAAAGATATTGTTGGTTGTTTTCATATACCGCAAAATTGGAAGTAAAGAGTAATATGAAATAATGGGTCTTTGTAGAAACAAGCCTCTTGGGGTTTGTTTTTGGTTTCTAGAGGGACACAAAGCATGTCACCCCGAGCGTAGCCGAGGGATCATAATAATTCTTACTCCTTATTATCCTGAAAAATAGGCGGTCTTAAGGCTGTTTTGGGGCTCTAGTTGTTATTGCGAGGCCGGTATTTCCGGCCGTGGCAATCCAGTATTAAAATCACCTAAAAACACTTGCAAATTATATTTTTTCGTGGTATATTATGACTTCCTCAAAATCGTTATAAAATAAAATTTATTTTTTGATAGTATGTTAATGCGAGACTTATGAATAATTTTTTAGAAGAATTTATAAAGGAAAAATATGGATCAAACGTTGGCTCGGCTTTGGATTTTGGCGCCGGTAAAGGTGTTGATGTTCGCGAGCTACAAAAAATAGGCTGGGATGTCAAAGGCCTTGATCTTCCCAGTAATGATCTTAACTTTCCTTATAAGACCGATAAACAAGTTGATTTTATTTATTCCATAGCAGTAATCCAGTTTATCAAAGATAAGGAAGTTTTTGTTAGAAATATTATCGACAATCTTAAGGATGATGGTTGGTTTTTTATTTTAACCTTTTCTAAGAATGATGTTTTCTTTGGTGAGAAAGGCGGTATGTCAAAAGAAGATTTAGAAGGTCTTTTTAAAGAATTTAAAAATGTAAAAACCGAAAACAAAGATTTTTTCGATAATGACATAGGGCATAATCATTGGCATAAATTACTTATAGTAACAGGACAAAAAAGGGGGGAGTGATGAGTAGATTTTATTTGCAAATGCACATTACAAATAAGTGTAATAATCGATGCTCGCATTGTTATCAGTCTGACTATGGCGGAGAAGATATGAGTGTCGATTCGGCAAAGTTGATTTTTAAAGAGCTTTCTTCGATTTGTAAAAAAGTTTCAGTAAGGTCGGAAGTTTCAATTACTGGAGGTAGTCCCGTATTGGCGGATGGTTTTATTGAAATAGTCGAGACAGCCAGGGAGCTTTGCGATGTCGTAAGGATTCTTGGCAATCCAGAAGGATTGAGTGATGAAATAGTTTTGTTTTTAAAAAAGGTCGGAGTGGATGGTTTTCAACTGTCCCTTGATGGCTCAAGACAGACCCACGATTCTTTAAGAAGTAGCGGTAGTTTTGACAGGACTATAAGTGCTATGAAGAAGCTATCGTCGGAAGGAATTTTAGTTTTTGTTAATTCTACTTTATCTGATAATAATCGCCACGAAATAAGTCTTATTAATGAAATCGCAGAAGCTAATGGCGCCAGTCATGTTTCTTTTGAAGAGTATGTTCCGTATGGTTTGGATTGTTCCGGAAAATGTAATTGTAGTTTGGGCTCCGCCACAATGGCCATTTTGCCGGATCTTACAATTATGGCTTGTCGAAGGACTCCGTCTAGTATTCTTGGAAAATGGACCAAGGAGCGTGGATTATTTTATCATTTAGCCAAAAATGAAAAAATGATAGAGTATAGGAGAAGGAAGGCGTTGAAAAATGCATAATATAATCAACCTTAAAAAAGAAAGGAGTAAGTGCCCATGTCACAAGAGCTTGAACTTCAAAACTTGAAGCTGGCTGGCGTTTTTGATGAAGCTTGTACGCTTTGTATCAATGTCGGCACCGGTGGCGGATCGGATAATGATTAATTATCATATCCTCCTGGACTACAACGTTCGTTGTAGTCCTTTTTATTTAGTGATTTAAAATATGGTTGTTGTGAGTAAGACAAAACAGTGTTGAGACGGAATCGCTAAAAGTAAAGTTCTGATTCCAAAATGCCAAAAATAAGCCTCCTGTGAGCTGCACCCCGTTTAGTAGACACGAATAAAATACTAGCGGTTCTCTAAAAGGGTTTAGAAGGGGTCTGGCAATTTGTATTATCCTGAAAAGTAGGCGGTTTTCAGGCCATTTTGTGGCCTTGAAAGCGCTTGCAAATTCTATTTTTTCGTGGTATATTATGGCTTAAATTAAAAATGGCAAATATTGCCAGTTTTTTGTTTAAAACCTTATAGCTAAAGACCTGGCCCCAAAATTTGAAAACACCCTGAGCAAACTAAAAACCAACCCGTTAAGGTTGGTTTTTGACTAACTAACTATTCAGTATCTTTGGATTTTATTATATTAGCATAATGCACCGTATTTCCGTTTACCTTTTCATTTTCTATAATCGATCCCGACTTAAATTGCATTAATTCTTGAATAAGGTGTTCGGTCTCGGGGTAAATAGCTATTCTGGCTATTTCACTAACTTCTTCAGGACTTAATGAGTCAATAATATTTTTGCGAATAATATTGAACACTTCTTCTCTGTTTTCATCATTTGCCCAGGGAGCACAAAAAACAATCGTCCATTTATCAACGAATTCATCCATTTTGAGTAAAGCAAAAATCGTAACTTCGCTTTTTTCCTCCTCAATTTTTTCTATTATTTCTTTAAATTTTTCTAACATATAATATTTTTCTCTATAAGTGGGATTATTCCATCTGGCTTTTTCGTGAGAAAAGTATATAAATTTTTTGTAATTTTTTCATCGAACTGAGTAAGCGTATCATACCTAATGTCAGTCCATCTTCCTATTTTTGAGTATTCTTGTGTGAAACCCGACCAACTACTAGCGCCTTCTCCGGACAGCTCAAATATTTCAGAAGCGCCGGAAATAGGGAGCAACAAATCAAAATCATGTGTCAAAAAATAACTAGTTATCTTTGGATTTTTAGTTTTTTTTATTTCTGGATAATTTTTTAAATTAAGCACTTTGCATGCCGATGCCTTCAATATGCATTCTAACACAAACCCCATTAGATATACAGCAACGCCCCATTCCTGATTGGATATTAAAATATCGACCGTTTTAAGGCGATTTTTAGCTAAGGTAAGAAAATCATTGCAATTAGCCATAATAATTTTAAAATAGCATAAAAATATTATTAAGGCAAGTTTGCAGAAGTGACCATAAAAACAGATCTTTAACGATATTTACTTGGAAATATTTGTTTTTTTATGTTACGCTAAAGCTTAATATGAAAATATTTTCCAGTATTCTGTCCGCCGGCAAAGAGCTGGCCGACCCTCCTCGGCCTGCTTGATGCCAGTGGACAGAATTCTGCCAAAAACAGGCCTCGCAAGGGCTTGTTTTTGGTTTCTGGAAGGATTTAATCGTGGTTGTGGTGTTTGTATTATCCTGAAAAATAGGCGGTTTTAAGGCTATTTTGGGGTCTTGAAAGCACTTGCAATTTCTATTTTTTCGTGGTATAAAAAATAGAAATGTTTTTTGATAGAGCACTTTAAATTTTTACAGGAGGTTTTTGTGATTTACAGAAGTTTAACAGCTCCAATATCTTGCCAAATTGAATTGACAACGGCTTGTCAGCTTAAGTGTGTTCATTGTTATAATCACTGGAGATGCTTAAGTTGCGACAACGATTTGTTTATGACCGAAAAAGAGGCGGAGTTTGTCGCTAATCAGATTATTGATGCAAAGGTATTTCAGGTGACTCTAACCGGTGGAGAACCTTTGCTTAACCGCAAGGCATTATTTCGTATTCTTGATTTACTGAAAGATGAAAGAATTGAAATCGGGTTAAATTCTAACTTGATTAGTCTGAGTGAGAAGGATGTTGATATTCTGCATGCTGGAAATGTTAAATCCGTTTTAACTTCGTTTGCTTCATCTAGCGAAAGTGTGAATGATAGTATAATGAAGCTTGACGGGGCGCAAAAAAGAATAATCAAAGGGATCGAGTTGGTTGTGGAAACTGGTTTTAGTGTTGGTTGTAGCATGGTTGTCACCAAAATGAATCTTGATGATGTTGTTGAGACCGGATTATTCCTTCAGAGTCTTGGTGTGACTAATTTTTACGCCACAAAGGGTTCCCCACCGCTAAACTCCAAAGGTTTTGATAACTTTATGCTTTCCGGCGATGAATTGTTGAAGGTGATGGATGATTTGAGCTTATTAAAGGAAAGACACGGCCTTGAAGTTGGGATTTTGGAATGTTACCCGGTTTGTTTTTATTGTTTCCAGGAAAAATACCCTTTTACTGTCGGTAAGCGTTGTAGTGCTGGGTCGACGGCTTGTGCTATTGGTTCTGCTGGTGACGTTAGGGCTTGTACTCATTCAGACGTTATTTACGGTAATATCTTTAAAGGAGGTTTAAAGGAAGCGTGGGGTGAAATGAGGGACTGGAGAGATGGGGCTAGGATTTCCTCGACTTGTAGAACGTGTGTTTATTTTCCTGAATGTAGCGGTGGATGTAGAGTTGATGCTGAATTTTGCGGTGGTGCTAAGGATTCCATGGATCCTTATGCTGATAAAAATCAGATAGCAAGTGTCAGCTTGCTTAAAAAAGATGTATTGGTTGAATTTTCCGAAGAACAAAGATTTTTTGTAAAAAAAATAAAATTTAGAAAAGAGATTGACTCTGTTTTATGCGCAAGCCTTGATCGCGTGCATAGTCCGGTTTTGTTGACGGTGGATATGTTTGATTTTCTTGTTGAAATGAGTGAAAAGACCTTTACATTGTCGGAAATGTCAAGTATAATCAACTTGGATATTAATTCTTGTAAGGAATTGTGTTCATGTCTTTTTAAGGATGGATTGCTAAGTGTTCTTTAAAAAGAAAGGAGGTAATTGCATGAAAGAGAAGAAGAGCTTCGGATACGTTTCTTTGTTGCTCGATACATCTGTCGAGAATAAAAAAGACGATTCTAAAGCAGCTGTTTCGATGTCTTGTTACTGCAATTGTAATAGTTGCAATTGTTATGTGACAAAGTAAAGTTTCTTGTTTTATGGGCATCAATTTGATGCCCTATTATATTTATGCTAAAAAAGATAGGTTTAAAATTTGTTTCAAATAAAAATAACGATGTGGAGGAATTTTTTCGTCTCTGGCATGGGCACGAAAATCTTAGAGTTGGCTTAATGGATTTTGTAAATAACAATTCGAACAATATCATACACCCCGATATTGCCCCGTCGAAAGATATTTTGGCTTTGGCTGTGAAAAGTAGATACGAGATGGATGAGAAAAAGATCGTTAAAACGTTATTTTTTGCGGAGAACAAATGGTGCGAAATAGAACCGTTATTTTATGATTTAGTCGGCAAGATATTTAAGAAGGATTTTTCCTTTGATAAAATAATAAAGGTCTATGTTTCAGTGCTTCCGTTTTTTGTAAGAAATTTGGATGAAGGGCGTGTCTCTATTCCGTATAACACAAGCAATGAAAACGAGCCAGTTTTTGTTTTAGCTCATGAGCTCTTGCATGTTATTTTCTATTCTTACATTCATGATAATTATGAAGAATTAAGAGAAAGTCTTTCTAGTAAGAAGGTTTGGGATTTTTCTGAAGCTATAAACGTCGTTATACAGGGGCAGGTTGAGTGGGTGAATATTTTTAAAATAGAGCCCAGCTTTTATCCCGAGCACGAAGCGTTGTACTTAGCACTGAATAAAAAGTGGGAAAAAGATAAAGACATAGATTCTTTGATAAGGGATTTTTTGGTTAATGTGGCAGAACGGCAAAATTAAAAACAAGCCTTTTGGGGCTTGTTTTTGGTTTCTGGAAGGATTTAATCGTGGTTGCGGTGTTTGTTTGTCCTGAAAAATAGGTGGTTTTAAGGCCATTTTGGGGTCTTGAAAACACTTGCAATTTCTATTTTTTTGTGTTATATTATGGCTTAATCTAAAAATGGCAAATATTGCCAGTTTTTTGTTTAAAAAGTCTTAATCACAAATCCGACCTCAAAACAAAGTATTTATGCAACTAATTAAAAAAATTTCGTTAAAAGGTTTGTTTTGTTTTGTAATATTGCCTATTTTTTTAAGTTTATTTTCTTTACCAAAAACAGAAACAAGGGAAATAAATATAAATAAAGAAGATTTTCCCTACATACTTAATTATGATTGGGGGAACAACAAGGATGAACATTCGCTTAAGTATGTGTTTTTAAAGATGTTGGATTCAACATTAAAATTGGAATTTTATAACATATGCTTAAACAATGATTCGTATATAGAGAAAAATGGTAAAATAATTTTAAGAGATGATTTAGTGCCGCCAATGGGAAATCTAAGCGTTGACGTATATCCTTTAGCTGAAAATTTCAAAATATATAATTACTTTCAATTTTTAAAATATAGAAACAAGGACTTTATTGATTACAGCGGAAAAGGATTAGAATATAGTAAGACCTTGATTTCGGAGCCCGGGAAAACAAGATGTTTGAAGCAATTAACAGATGAAGATGGTTTTTTGTTTACTGGCATAAAAATAAAGACTCTTGGCGCCACCTGGATTGGTATTAAGGATGATTCTGGGGGACATTCGGTGACCGTAGACACTGATACGTATGTGGAATTTTTTGGTAATTCCAAAATATTTATAAAAACAAACTGGTTGGCGTTATTAATTAAATTTTTTATTTTATTTTTTCTTTTTGAAGGAATAATTCTCATGTTATCGTCTGTGGTAGAAAAAGTAATTAAAAAACAGATAGCACGATTTAAACAAATAGAAAATCCAATGAAAAAAATCCTAATTCTTAACTACGAATTCCCGCCCTTGGGCGGCGGTGCAGCCAACGCCACATACTACCTATTAAAGGAATTTTCCAAATTCCCGGATTTAGAATTGGATTTAGTAACTTCTTCTGTCGATAAGTTTAGAGTCGAGCAATTCAGTGACAATATTCGCATTCATTACTTAGATATAAACAAAAAAGGCAATCTTCACTACCAAAGCATTAAAGATCTTTTAACTTATTCTTGGAAAGCCTATAAATACTGTAAAGAATTAAAGAAAAAAGAAAAGTTTGATTTGATTCACGCTTTTTTTGGCATACCTTGTGGTTACATAGCGATGAAATTGAAAATTCCATACATTATAAGCTTAAGAGGTACGGATGTTCCATTTCATAAAAAAAGATTTTATTGGCTGGATAAGCTGGTGTTTAAAAATTTAAGCAAGAAAGTTTGGAAAAATGCAAAAGCTGTTATTTCCAATTCTAAGGGGCTTAAAGAACAAGCGCAAAAAACAAATGAAAAACAAATAATAGATGTTATTTGCAACGGCGTTGACACTGATTTTTTTTGCCCATTATTGAATAAGCAAGTTGGCAACAAAATAAAATTAATTTCCGTCGGCAGATTAGCCCCGGAAAAAGGTTATGATTATCTAATTAAAGCATTTGGTGGGCTTAAAGATTTTGAATTAACACTGATCGGCTCCGGAAAAGCAGAAGAAGATTTAAAAACCCTAGCAAATGAATATAAAGTTAAGGTTAATTTTCTTGGTCGGCAAGAAAAAGAAGTTGTTAAAAAAGAATTTCAAAATTCAGATATATACATTTTGTCATCACTAAAAGAGGGGATGTCTAACTCCATGATGGAGGGCATGGCCTGTGGCTTGCCGGTAATAGCAACAAACGTTAGTGGTAGCGAAGAATTAATAAAAGGCAATGGATTTATTGTTGAAAAAGGTGATTCCAAGGCTATTTCTGAAAAGCTTAAGGTTTTTCAAGATGATAAAAATTTGATTTTAACAATGGGTAAAATTTCCAGGGATTTAGCGGAAAAAATGAGCTGGAAAAATGTTGCCGATGAATATTTAAATATCTATAATTTAAAACCATGAAACACATAATACGTTGCATTTGGTTTATATTTTTTATTAAATCAAAGGTTGTTTTTTTAAGATTGCTCGGGGTAAAAATAGGAACCAATGTGAGAATATATACAAAAATAAGCAATTTAGATTTGCTGTATATAAAAAATTTAAGCATTGGTAATAATGTGACTATAACAAAAGATTGCAAAATATTTGTTCACAATGGAGCAGTTTCCCAGTTAAAAAGAATGGGGGTGGAAAAAGACTTGATAGCACCTGTTAAAATAAAGGACGATGTTTTTATTGGTAGCGGTTCTATTGTTTTGCCGGGCATAGAGATTGGCTCCAATAGCATTATTGGAGCTGGTAGTGTGGTTACGAAGTCGGTTCCTGGTAACTGTATCGTGGCGGGCAACCCAGCAAAAGTAATAAAAACTTCCGTTGATTATTAAATATTAAAACATGAAGAAAGTTTCCATAGGAATACTAAATAGAAATGGTATTGATAGACTTAAAAAAACCGTAAACTCAGTGTTGAATCAGGACTATGAAGATCTTGAAGTTGTATTTTTTGACAATGGATCAACCGACCAGAGTATTGATTTTTTGCGTAAATTTGAACAAATAAAAATTGTTCAATCAGACAGCAATCTTGGTTATGGGAAAGGAAAGAATAGGTTGGTGGAAAGTTGTTCTGGTGAATACATCTTACTTCTGGATAATGACATAGAATTAAGAGATGCAAAAACTATCTCTAAATTACTTAGAGCATGCGAAGAGTGTGGCGGGGAATGTTTTATTTCTCCTTTAGTTTTGGATGATGGATCGGACACAACAACAACCGGCCTTTTTTATTCAAAAGTTTCGAAACCACAAAAGCTTAATAAAATAGAAAATTTTGGATTGATTGAAATCGGTGCCTATAGAGGAAATACCGTTTTCTTCAAAAAAGATGTTTTTTTGAGGCTTGGAATGTATGATGAGATATACCCTTTTAATATAGATGATTATGACATGAGCGCTAGAGCAAGTATCAACGGACTAAAAATTTTCACTTACACGGATTGCGTAGTGATACATCACGGAATAGAAAGTCGCATAAACGCCAGTTCTTTGGCTTGGAAGTATAAATATCATTTTTGTGGATTCTGCAGGATGATGGTAAAAAATTACGCATTAAAAAATTTACTCTTTTGGTTTCCGATTGTTTTTGTTTGGATTACAATTAAGGCTATAAGAAATTCTTTTTTATCAAAGAGTTTGAAGCCTTTTTTTTCCCACCTGCTTTCAATCTCTTATTTCATAAGAGATATTAAAAGCTCTCTAGCTGAGAGAAAAAAAATTCAATCACACAGGAAGAATAAATTAGATTCGTTTTTAGCAATAAAACCTTAATAAAAAATGAAAAAAAGAATTTTGTTTATAATTAAATTGCTTATATTTTTAGTTATATTTTTTTATTTATTTAAAAAGACAAATTTTAGCGATCTTTTAAATAATTTATCAAAAGTAAAAATTGTATACTTAATTTTGTCGATGTTTTTATCTGCGTTTACGACCTTTTTAATGTCCACTAGACAAAGGATGATTTTGGGACTTAAAGGGGTTCGTATTGGAAGACTGAGAGCCTTTTTGATAAATTATTACGCACAGTTTATAAATAATTTCTTTTTTGGTTTTGTTGGTGGCGATGCCTACACAACCATGTCTATAGAAGGCGATAAAAAGACTGTTGTTAAGGGTGTTTTATTGGATCGCCTTACTGGAATGTTCGTTTTAATTTTAATGTCAGTTCCTGGTGTTATTTTTTATTTTTTTAATAGAAATGAATATTCAAATGTTGTGCAAATAAAGATTCCTTTTGCGATTGTCTTGTTTATTTGTTTCTTTTTGGTTGCTGTTTATTTTTTTATTTTTAAAAAAGACTTTTTTTTAAGCAAATTAAATAGTATAAAAAAAATACTTCTTCATAGAAATATTTTGTTTTTGGCAATAGCCATACAAATTTTGATGATTTTAAATTTGAATTTAATTTTTTTATCTCTTGGTTGGCATATATCTTATTTAAATCTTTTTCTTTTTGTTCCGTTAATAAATTTAATAATAACTTTACCAATTAGCATAAAAGGCTATGGTTTTAGGGAGTTACTAATATCGGTGTTTTTTGGGATAAACATTAGCGAGGTTCTGGTTTTTACTATTGTAAATACAGCCGTTACTATATTGCACACTTCAATTGGTGCTAGCTTAAATATCATTAATAATAAAAAAAATTAGTTGGTATTATTTGAAAACAGCATAACTCCCTCTTTTTTGTATATTTGTTCGAGATTGTTGTTTTTAATGAAGTTTATAAAAGCATCATCTTTGTATTGGTTGGTATCTAAAATTAGATATACTTTATCATTCAATTTGTTAAATTCTATAGTATTGGCAAAAGGTAGACCATCGTAATAATCAACCTCAACTCCAGCAGCGTTGAAATATATTTTGGAAACTTTTCTTTTGATTGTATAATTAGCGTTTACTCCGTAGTAACCAGAAATAAGTCCATTTCCGGTTATGATTATTCCCCCCTTTTCCTTATCATTTGTTTCATTGTTAAGATATGCAGATGCTTCTCTCCATGAGTATCTGTTTTTTTGTAGAGATGAGTTGTAGGCTATTTTGGATGATGGGAGTAAAAAAGCATCCCTTATTGACGAAATTGAAGTTAAAATTAGGATTAATGTTATTAAAAAAGCAAGTTTCTTTTTGTTTGTCGAGGATGACGTAAGTAGATACAAGTTTCTTATTCCAAGAATTAACACAACTGGGTATGTATATATTATATATCTCTCAACCTTTGTCACTAACACAAAACTCATAACAAAAAAAGAATACATAACAAATATGAACAATGCTATGCTGATATTTTTTGTTTTTTTATTATCTCGCAGAGCTAATAAGGGGCTTATTAAGAATAGTAAACTTAAAAATAAAAAATTATTATAAAATAGTTTTACATAAAAAAGCACCCCATTATCTAGAAAACTGTATCTAATAGCCTTAAACAGGAAATATATTACTGTTTCATGAAAGAAAAAAAATAGAATTAATATCATTAATACAAAAGATATTAATATGCTATTTCTTTTGATTTTACTCATTGAATCCCTTGTCTTATAAATATTAAGACAAACAACGAAAAATACAAACGGTAGTATAACTGATAAAAGTTGATGGTTTATTACAGATAAGGACGTTGCCGCAATTAATAAGATTAAATTTAGATTATTTTTTTGGTATGTAAAATTGTATAAATAAATTATAATTAAGTGAACCAATAAAATTGTTAATGCGTAAAATCTAATTTCTCTCGAGTAGTTTATTAACCATAAAGAAAGACATACACCCACAGCTGTTAGTAATGCTATTTTTTTAGAATTAAATATTTTTTTTACTACTATGTAGTTTACCGGTATTGTTAAAGACCCTATGATTGCGAAAGGAATTCTTGCTGTCAACTCTGACACTTTATTTAATAAAAAACTCAACGATAAAATAAAGATGGACGGCAAGCTAAAGAAATAGTTATTCCCAGATGGCAAAGTCATTCCGCTGCCGCTTAAAAAATTTTTTGTTACCAGAACTAAAACTACTTCATCATTCCAAAAAGAAGGTAGTCCAAGATTTTTTATTCTCACATAAATACCGGTGATTGTTATAAAAATGAGACTAATTATTATTATTGATTTGTTTTTTATTTTTTTGTTATCAAAAGATTGTTTGATGCGATCATTGTCGGTTATTTCAATATCACTTTTTTTATTTGTTGTATTGTTTTTGAAATAAAAAGTAAAGAGACCAAAGATAATAAAAAGAATTAATAAGTATTCATAGTTTTGTTCTAGAAGAGTTGTTATTTTTAGGATGTGGCTGTTTTTAATAAATTCAAGACAGTTTTTTGCTATTATGGCTATCGTGAAAAAATAAAAACCAACTTTAAAGATGGTTTTTATTTTTTTATGTATGATTCCTGCGTTTTGTTTGCTGAAAAAAAATAACCAGGCGAAGAAAAAAATAATATCAAAAGAAATGAGCCAATGACTGTCTGCGAATGTACTAAAAGATGAAATTGATAAGTAATTTAAAATAGTTAATATAAAACACAGGCAATATAAATTGCCAAAAAATAAAGCAAAAGACAACCTGTTTTTTTTAAAGAAATTTTCCATTTATTTTTTTACTTTAATTTTTATTTTACATAGTTCACCCATACCATAGAGTGAGAGTGTTGTGCTTTTGTTTTCTGTTAGTAATATTTTTTTATCGGAATTTTTAGAGGCGGAAACCGTTGGTATGATTTTAATGATATTTATTTTCCCTTGTAAATAATTTGCACCGCCATGTTTTGATAATCCAATTGTTAAATCAACTTTATTGTCGCCATAATCTTTGTAGATTGTTTCATTAGCAAAATATTCACGACCGGCAAAAACGCCATCAACGAAAAGTTCGATGTAGCCGTTAGTTGTTGGTTGCTGACAAATACTTTCTTCTATAACAACTGGATTCCCGCCTTCGCGGGAATGACAAGCGGAGGATGTTGCCGTAGAAACAGGGGAATAGACGGCAAGGAGGGTGTGCGGCTTATTAAAGAAAGCTTCGTTTACATTGTAGGATATGCTATATGCTGGTCCAGTTGATGATGACATGCGACCAACTCTAAAATAAACAGCATTCTCATTCTGCCATATTTCCCAATTGTAGTGGCCAATGATCTGTTGGCCATTTTCGGCCTTTTCCGGCGTCCATTCGGCGTAAACGGTAAAAGGGCCATCTTCGAATTTATCGGCGGTGTTGGGCATTACAAGGCGTGTAGAACCATCTAGGACGATGGAATCGTCTTTGGTGTCGATCAATGACGGTTTTACGGGGTGAAACAAAAAGGATTGGACTGCGGATGTTCTTGATACGCGAAGCGGTGGAAGTGTCATTCCTAGCCATTCTTTGGAGGCTATGGAGGAGTTGGCCTCGCCGTCGATTTGCGATTTCTCTTCTTTTGCGATGACCATGCTTACAGCCTTGGCGTTCTCGTTCTTGTCGGTAGTAAGGTAAAGGTTTTGGCCGTCGAAAGCGACGATGGCTGTTCTTTTCTCTCCAAGGAAATAATCCGGAAGCTGGTATTTAAGAGTTTGATCTTTGTATTTTAAGACCATCTCTTTTTGGTTTTGGGTCAAGGAGATGTCGCCGGTTAAGAGGGGGACGGATTTTTTGGCCAGCCAGGTCAATTCAAGGGAGAATCCTTGATAGAAGCGCTTCGATTCATAATTGCCAACCATGAGAGGTTCGTCGTTCTCTTCATAAGGAAGTTGGGCGCACAACCCATTTCTTTTGCCGACAGCACTGCAATCAATTCCTTTTAGATTGGAATTGATTATCACGTTTTTTATCGGTTCCGATTCGGTGTTCTGGAATTTTTCGAAGATTTGTTTTTCGGATAGTTCGGCTTGGAAGTATTGTTCTATGTTCTGGGCGTTCCAATCGTAGTCCCATTTAACGTCGGTAAGGTCTGGTGGCAAAATGAAAGACACGCCGGAGGAGGCGGTGAGTTCGGCTTCGATGGTGGCATTTCTTAGAACGACTTTCGGTTCATAGACCGCATAGGCTAAGCCGTCGAGGTAACGGAAGGTTTGGCCGTCTAATTCTTGTCTGGCACCCAGCGCCGGGCTCATTTCGAGGCGAAATTCGCCTTTGTCGTCGTTTTTAGCGCCGACATTTATGGTTAGGGTCTTTTGGTAGCCGAAGGGGAGGAAATTGAGGTAGAGGATGGTTAAAAGGACCGCGGCGGGGATGACCCAGGCGGCGATCAATATGTAGTTCGGCTTTTTGAGAAGCTCTATGAGTCTATTTAAAAATTGTTTCATAATAATACCGGTTGATTGGAAAAAAATATGGCCGAAATTGGCCTTTTTGGTTTTCGTTAAATAGTAACTAAAATTTGCTAAAATGTCAATGGTGGTTTGTTCGAATATTCGTTTTATGGTAAATTAGACATTAGGGAGGGGAAAATGATAAAAATGCTTTGTATTTGACATTTTTTATCATCGTGTTATAATTATTATATTGAATCAATCAATTGATTGGCAGATTATTGAAGAAAGGCTGAAAAATCCATTGTTTTACTAAATCCCCACCCCATTCCCGCAAGGGAGTGCGGTGGGTTTTTTTTGGGGAATTTTATGTCTAAAAAAACAAAAAGAGTGGCTATTTTTATTGATGGAAGTAATTTGTATTATAAATTAAAAGATTTGAAGGTTAAAAATAAAACCAAATTTGATTATTTTGGTTTTTGTGGCTTATTGGCTGTTGATAGAGAAATAGTTTTTTGTAAGTACTATGTTGGAGAGGTTAGAGCAAAGAAGGGTGATGAAAAATCTCGTATAATGTTGTCTATGCAACAAAAGCTATTTAGTCATCTTGTTAAACAAGGAATTGTTGTAGAAAGAGGGTATTTAATGGAAAATGATGGCAAGTTTCATGAAAAAGGTGTTGATGTGAAAATAGCGACGGATATAATAATAGGCGCTTATGAAAATATTTATGATGTGGCGATTATAATTTCCTCTGACACGGATTTGATCCCTGCCATTAAACAAGCACGAAAGTTAAATAAAACTATTGAGCACATCGGATTTTCTCATGCCCCAACATTTGGCCTGCAAAAACACTCTGATTTTACTAGGTTGTTTATTTATAATGACTTGAAAGAGTTCATAGAAGAAGACGATATTGAAGTAAAATAAAAAAGGGGCCTTTGATGTTATCGCAGGGACCTTTTTCGTCTTGATAATTATAGTATATACCGTAGTTGCTCAATTGCCAATAATTTGGTTGCAGATTAATGTGGTAATTTAATTTTACAATGAAAAAAGGAGTTGCATTTGGCAACTCCTTTAAAAATGTTAGGCGTATTTTTCCTCGTAATAATCAAGGTCGATTGAGGTTCTGAATTCTTTGTTTGAAATGGTTTTAACCTTTTCAATTTTATTTCCCCAATCGTTTGGCGTATTGGGGTATCTTTCGGAGTGATAATCTTTTTCTTCCTGAAATCTTTTTAAGAAGGCATCAAGAAGAAGTATCTTATCTTCGTCTGCACAGGAAACAACTGTAAGAAATACGGCGAAATCCATTATGGCCGGCATAATATCAACAATACCAAAGAGCCGGTAGATGTTGTTTTTGACGGTTTTCTCATCAAGTATTTCAAAGAAAGTTTCTTCGGCAAGGGTTAGTCGTGCGAATGGCTCGCATCCAAAGTAGCAAGACTTTGAGAATAGCTCAATTACTAATGAGTGATCACTTACTTCAATCTTCATTCTTCCTGAGCCGGTTGTGTGGGTAAGAATCCCATCCTGTTCATTGTTCCATGGCCCGAAGCACGGAAAGGAGTTGTCTTCATCGTTTATTTCGGCAGCGATTACCATTGCCTGATAGAGATCGTCGATTGTGTTGATTTCGTTCAGCACATTAATTTCAGGGGCGCATCCGTGCCCTAATCTTCTTGAAATTTCTCCGGCGATTCGTGCAAAATTCATTTCCTAATCCTTTGATTGTGTGGAAAAATATTATTTGTTTTTTAAGAGCAGAATGTATCTATGCTAACACGTATTATATTATTTGTCAATGGGGAATTTAGCAAAAATTTTTAATAATAATTTGATGGAAGTTTGACTTTGTGGTAAATTAAAGATAGTCTTAAAAATATGATTAATAAAATAATTTATCATTTAGCAGGCGTAGCAAGAAAGGCTGGCATTAGCTTTAATGAAGCGAATAATCCGGCGGTTTTGGCTATGAAAAGAGAGATGGTTAAATTGAATAATCAT
>CAYNAR010000002.1:0-119423 GCA_964395625.1 uncultured Gammaproteobacteria bacterium
TTCTTATTGTAGGAATACATGGAGAAAGTGTCAAAGAAACGGGGTACCTCCCAGAAAGTGTACTTACGAGGCGGTTGGTTGCGGAAAATGCCGTAAGGAATGCGCCTTCTTTGAGCGTTCATTGGTTTATAGTTTTACGGGAAATATAAAAGGGAGAGCCTTGTACCATGAAGAGTGTTCTGTTTCTAAAGAAAGGAGGTAAGGCTTATGTCGAGAGTATTGAAGCGGGCAAAAAAAATAAAATTTTGCTCAGTGAAAGGCATGGTTTGCTCGAATAAGTAGGCCGGCAAGTAGGGGTAATCAAAATAGTGATTACCCCTTTTTTTATTTTACAAAACAGGATAATCTTGGTAAAATTATGTAAAACAAGAGAAAAACTATGAATAAAAATCAAATTTTAAAGAAACTTGAAAAAATAGCCATGACCGAAATGTCTAAGGGGCAGTTTTTTCACGATCAGGCGCACGTCAAGGCCGTGTATGGTAATGTTAAAAAATTATTGAAACATGAGGCTGGTGACGATTTGGTGTTGCTTACAGCTGCTTTGTTTCATGATATCAAGAGAGATGAAAATGATCATGGCTTAGAGGGCGCGAAATATACTAGAAAGATATTGGAGGGAGTTGCTGATTTTCCGTTGGATAAAATTTATGACGTTGCGCAAGTAATCCAGTATCATGACAAAAAGGGTCATGAAATGTGCAACAAGCTTTTTTCCGATGCCGATATCATGGATGCTTTCACGAGTCTTGGTATTGCTAGATCGTTTATGTTTTATGCCAAGCAAGAATTTAGCTTAAAAGACGCCTGCTTTGATTATATAAAGTTCATAGAGAAACGCCATAAACAGCTGAATACTAAAACGGCGAAAGAGTTGGTTAAAACCGATTATGAAAAATGCAAGAAATTCGTTGAAGATATTTTGAAGGTGTATAATGTAAAGTAATTATGTGGTTACGACAAGCTTGATAGTTGTTGAAATAATTTTTTAAATTATAATTAATTTGCGTAGAAGATGATTATAACAGCCGAATATTATAAAGAGAGAAGTTTTAAATTAGCGAATTTTTTAGTTGATGAATTTAATGATATTCCCGACATGGTTTATTTTTTAAATTTATCAATGGCGATAGAGCTGTTGTTAAAAAATTTAATTATTTTTCAAGTTTTTAATGTGTATAAAAATAAAGACAAAAACGAAACTAATTATCAGTTATTTTTAATTGAAGTGAGAAAGGAAATGAGAAGGGCGTCTCATTGCTTGAATGATTTGTTAAGCTTTGATGAAGACTTAAAAAGTGAATTGTCGATAAAATTTGTTGAAAAAAAAGAAAATGAGTTTATTGATCAATATGTAGTTAGTTTTAATAATGGGGATATTTTAATAATTCCAACCTTGGAAGCTTTGAGGTATGGACCGTTTTCTTCTCAAGGGCATGTTGCGGAATTTTATGATAAAAAATTAGCGTTGAAATTTGTTACTGATATTAAAAGATATGTGGAATCTAGGGTGGTTTATTATTGATTAATGATAAAGAATTGTGAAGTTTTTAATTCTTGACACTTTTGTTAGAATAATATAACATTGTAATTAGTTAGAAATAATTAACTAATTACAATTTTTATGCAACTCTCCGCTAAGCAATATCGGGCCGTCAAATTGGCCATCGTTTTGGTTCTGGCCGCTCTCTTTAGCCAGCCGGTTATTTTTAAGAATTATCTCATTTCTGTGCCGGTACTCATCGTCGGCTCTGCGACATTGATTTTCTTCCGCAAGTATGTCAAAGACGTCATGGTCGACGAGCGCGACTATGCCACGGCCGGAAAAGCGTCGGCGATAGCCATTCAGCTTTATTCGTATATCGCCGTCATTGGCATGTTTATCTTTTATTCCTTAGCCGAGCGTAATCCTTTCTATCAGGTCATTGGCATGACTTTGGCTTTGTCCACTGTCGTCTTGCTACTTTTGAGCGCGGCCATCTTTCATTATTATAATAAATTCAAATTCACCGATAAAAAATTTCTTTTCACGGTGGCGGTTATAATCTTCTTCTTGATCTTGTCAGTATTCTCTATTCGCGCTTTGTCCGGTGAGGACGATTGGATGTGCCAAGACGGGGAGTGGGTGAAGCACGGCAATCCGTCTTTCCCAGCGCCGAATATAGAGTGTAAATAAATAACCACACACCCCGGCCTTGCGGCCACCCCTCTGACAGAGGGGAATTAAATCTATGAAGAATAACATAAAGGAACTGCGGGCAAAATTGAATATGACCCAAGAAGACTTGGCTAAGAAGGCTGGCGTTAGGCGCGAGACTATCGTTTTCTTAGAGCAAGGGAAATACAATCCGTCTTTAGGGTTGGCTAATGATGTGGCTAAGGCTCTTAAAAAGAGAATCGACGAAGTTTTTGATTTGGCTTAATTTTTGGACATCGACCGCCTACTATTGACTTTTTTGTGTAAATGTTGTATTGTTTAGTCATAAATTTGTCATTTTAAAGTACAAGCAAAGGAGGATATCTTGAAAAAACCGTTTAAATTCGGAAACAATAAGGGTTTTACCCTCGTTGAGCTTATTATCACTGTTGCGATTATCGGAATCCTTTCTCTTATGGTTCTTCAGCGCTTCGGTTGTGTCAAAGACTATGGCTATGGAAATTACCATCACCATTATCATCACGCCGAAGACGATGATTGATCTTTGCTTGAATGTGTAGTTTTATGCTCCCTCGCTGTCTTTAAAGATGGCGAGGTTTTTTATTTGCAAAAAGTATTTGTGTGTGTTAAATTTGTCGTCTGTTCTTTTTTAATCAAATATTCAATAAATAACCGCGTATAATACGCAGAAGGAGTTCGCGATGACTAGGAGAAGTTTGTTTATGGATAGAAACAGTCTAGTGGATAAAATTAAGGCGACATTTTTAGGAGTCGCGATTGGTGATGCCTTGGGAATGCCTTATGAGAAATTGAAGCACGAGGAGGTGATAGCTTTGACCGGTGGCGACGTCAGTCGCTATGTCGATCCGAACGACAAGCATTTTCTCAAAGGGATACTTCGAGCCGGCGATACGACCGACGACACCCAGCTTACGCTGGTCGTGGCCGAATCTTTGATAGCCTGCAGTGGATTCAATATCGAAGATTGCATCGCTAAACATGTCGTCGCCATGAAGAAGTCTACTTTCGGTTGGGGGAAAGGGACGGTTTCCGCCATCAACAGATTAATAGACGGTGTCGATCCGCGTCTTAGCGGAACGATCGACGGTGCCGGAAATGGTGTTTCCATGAAGATAGCTCCTTTCGGAATCCTGATGGCGTTGTCTTATTTGCATCATGGTTGTTTGTCTAAAAGCGAAATTTTTAGAAGGGACATTTTTGACCTTGGACTGATGACGCATCGCTCCGCCATGGCGCAGGCGTCCGGTTGGGTTCAGGCTCGGTCGGTCATGAATTGTTTTATCAGTGATTCCAAAGAGGGTGGATTCGCGGATCGTTTCTTGGCGGATGCCGTCGGGGCATGTGCCGATGGTGAATCGATAAATAGAGGGATAGATGGCATAAAGGAACGACTCGTCGACAGATTTGTCGAGATGCTTTATGATCAGATTTATTTTAAAGACATTCCTTTTTTGGCGACTCATTATGGGAAAGCTCCTTTTTATGTCTATGATTCTCTGCCTCTTTCTTACGCCTGCTTTCTTAAGAATCCTTATAGCATAGAATCGCTTTATGATGCCATCAGGGCGGGCGGGGACACCGATACGAACGCCTCCATGGTTGGGGCTCTCTTGGGGGCACTGAATGGGACGGCTGTTTTTCCGAGGTATTTGTTGGATAATTTGAATGACTACAAAGAAGTCGTAAGAATCGCCCATCTTTTTTGCGATCGATTCTTGGACTCGGCTCTTTTGTAATTTTTTTTAAACGGTGATTTTTATCGCCGTTTTTTTATTTTTTGACCGCACCATTCTTTTGAGTTAGAATGTATTTTATGGATGCTATAATAAAAGTTGAAAAACTGACTAAAAAATTCAAAGATTTTACTGCTGTTGATGATATTTCTTTCGAAGTTAAACCGGGAGAGATTCTGGCTTTTTTGGGCCCGAACGGTGCTGGCAAGACTACGACGATTAAGATGTTGACGACGATACTTAAGCCGACATCGGGTAGTATCGTGATAGCCGGGCATGATCCGGTAAAACAGCAAGACGAAGTTCGTCGTTCTTTCGGTATCGTCTTTCAAGATTCCAGTATCGATGACGATTTGACGGCTCAGGAGAATATGGAGATTCATGCCGCCTTGTATCACTTACCGCCGACCGGACGCAGAGAGTATATCGCCAAACTTCTGCAGTTCGTAGAATTGGACGATAGACGCAAGGAATTGGTGAAGAATTTTTCCGGCGGTATGCGTCGTCGTTTGGAGATAGCCAAGGGTTTATTGCATCACCCGAAGATTTTATTTTTGGACGAACCGACGCAAGGGCTCGATCCGCAGACGCGCAATCATATCTGGGAGTATGTTAAGAAGATGAATCAAGAAGAGGGGATGACCGTGTTTTTCACCACTCATTACATAGAAGAGGCTGATCGCTATGCCAGTCGTGTGATGGTTGTCGACCATGGTAAAATCGTCGCCTCCGGCACGCCGGATGAAATAAAAGCTCAAGCAGGAAAAGACGATTTAGAGGATGCCTTTATCGCTTTGACCGGCCACGAGATTCGTGAAGAGAAGGTTGATGCCGGCGATCGTATGAAAATGCACGTTCGCGCCAGGAGGGGTTAAATATAAAATATGGAAATAGTCTATCAACTTTGGCTTAGGCAAGTAAAAAAATATTTTCGTTCCAAGTCGCGCATCTTCGGCTCTTTAGGTCAACCGATACTTTTTATGTTGGCTTTCGGCTTCGGCTTCGGTCCGGTCTTCGCGCGTGCCGGCGAGGGGAATTATTTGGAATTTTTGGTGCCTGGCATAATCACGATGAGTATAGTATTTATGTCGGTGTTTTCGGGTTTGGAGATAATCTGGGATAGGCAATTCGGTTTCTTGAAGGAGATGTTGGTGGCGCCGGTCGGTCGAATAAGAATAATGTTTTCACGTTGTTTGGGCGGGGCGACTGTGGCGTCTTTTCAGGGATTGATAGTTTTATTGTTGTCGCTTTTTGTGGGTTTTAGACCGGATGGCGTTTTAGCTGTGCTTTTTTCCGTATTTTTCATGTTCGTCGTCGCCTTTATCTTTACGCTTGTCGGCACCGGCATAGCCTGTCTGCTTAAAGATTTTCACGCCTTTCAGCTGATAGTCAATTTCTTGATCATGCCATTGGTTTTTCTTTCCGGCACTTTCTTTCCATTGAACGGATTACCGAAGGCGTTAGCCATCGTCGTCAAGATTAATCCATTATCCTATGGTGTGGATGCGATTCGTTCTTGCCTGGTCGGATATGGTAATTTTCACATCTTTCATAGTTTATCCGTCCTTGGCGTGATAATGGTCGTGTTTTTGGCTGTGGCCAGCTATCTTTTTTCTAAGATCGAAATTTGAACTGTCGTTTAAAGACTCGAATAGACTATATTTTCAAGGGGGTGTTTGACACCTCCTTTTGTTAAGGCTAGATTGTATAGTTAAAAGTAACTTATGAAGAAGGCGATATTTTTTTCGATAATAATTTTTTTCTGTATATCCTTGCCTAGGCCTATTTTGGCGGCCTTCGAGGACAATGCCTCCAGCGTTTTGGCCGGACGCATTTTAAAGGGCGGTTCTTTTTTGTCCGAATTTTGGTATGTCGACCCCACCGATTTTCATCGCTACGATATCGGCCTAGGGAAAGTCGAATATTCCAAGATGAAAGAACTCGCTGTCGTTCTAAAGGGTGTTAAGCTGGGGGGCGCTTCTTTGGGGGATGAAAAAATGCTTAACGGAAGGTTTGTTGTCGACGATTCGAAAAAACTTTATTACGTGAGTCGCTCCGGCGATTTCTTTTGGGATATGAGCGATGAAACTAATAATCCATTTCTCATGGAAGTGCTGGCGACTTCGACTTGTCTTTTGGCCGATATCCCGACCGCTAAAATAGTTTTCAATGAAAAAGGCGAAGAAGTCGGAAGGAAATGGCAATATCTTGGCTGGTGGGGTAAGGGCAACGCTAAGTATATTCCGGCGATGTCGGAGCCGAGTGTTAAAAGTAAGCGAGTCGGAGCTTATTCTGTAAAAAATCGGTTAAAGATTTTGATAGCTAAAAAAATAGACGGCAAAGATTGGTATCAGGTGGATGGCGGTATGCACAAGGGCGCTTGGGTGGAAGCGAAATTCGTCGATCCGATCCCGCAACCGGTTCCTGAAAAAAGGCCGGCTTTATTACGGAGGCCGGTGAAGGATGATGAGTATTGGGTCGATGTCGATATGACTAGATATGTCCTGACTATGTTCAAAGGACAAGATCCGGTTTTCGCTACCTATGTCTCGATCGGCATGGACGACAGTCCGACTTTGCCCGGCTCTTATAGTGTCACTCATAAATATAAGAAGACCAGAATGCATGGCGCCCCGCCGACGGCTACCCATTATTACGACCTTGAAGACGTTCCTTGGACGATGTATTATTTCGATTCTTACGCCCTGCATGGCGCTTATTGGCAGGACGAGTTCGGCGGGAAGAGGAGTTCCGGCTGTACTAATTTGACTATCGGCGACGCTAAATTCATTTTTGATTCGCTCGGCCCGAAAGGGGACGCTGAAAAAATACGTTACTCTAAGACCAATTTAGGGTCGATGGTCTATAATCACTATTGACATTTTTCTTAAAATGTTATATTATTGGAGCTAATATTTGGAATAATCTAATATTAGCTCTTTTAAAATTTATTGGAAGGAGAGAATTTTTTTATTTTATCGCTTCACTTGTTTTTATAATGGATATTTCGCAATGTTTACCAGTTTTTAAGGAGTTTAAGATGGGATCAGAGAAAAAAAGTGAATTCGTAAAAGCCATCGTCAAACATGATGGTTACACAAGGATATTCGATGATATTCAAGTGGATAAAGAAGCTCAGAGTAACGAACAGCGTGTTATAGTCGGAAAAAGTCCGTTCTTGGGAAAATTGTTGATTATCGATGACGAGATTCAATTCACAGAATCTTGTTATAAGATTTATCATGAATTATTCTGCTACCCGGCAATGATTTTAAGACGTAGTGATAATATCGCTATTTACGGTGGTGGCGATGGCCTTTTGGCATCGGAAATCGTCAAACTCGGTTGCAGGCCAACTATGGTGGAACTCGATCCGCAGGTTGTGAAGATGTGCGGTGAATATTTTCCAGACCTTAATTCTTTGGGTTTCGATAAAGAGAAAGGTGCGAAAATAGTCTATGAAAATGTGTTGTTGCACAAACCGCAGAAACTTTACGATGTCATTTTTGTAGATTTGACCGATCATGTGGCTTGTCCGTTCCTTTATGATGACAGCGCCCTGGATAAATATAAAAAAGATTTAGCCCCTGGTGGCTTAATAGTCTTTTATGCCGAACCGAAAATAGGCGCTGATGGCTTTTATAATAAGCTTCGTCGGCATTTCAAATATAATGTCCTCTATGGGGCTTATATGCATTTTGTCGGTTCATTCTTCACGTTCGGGATATTTTCCGATCGACAAATAAGCGTAAAGAAGATTAAACAAACCAGCTGGGTCGGGGATTATTTTTCAGGAACTCTCTTCCATGAGATAGATGATCGCTTTTTGTCTTTTTATAAGACGAATGCTGTCGAAGAATTCGACATCGAAGACGAAGAAGATTGATTCGCTATAGCGGGGTATTAAAACACCCTGCTTTTTTATTGGCGCCATTATCTTATTTTATGTTATAATTTTAGTTCACGATAACATATGAAAAAAGGAGAAAATAAAAAAGAAGTCCCGGCCGAAAATTTATCGGCTTGGGCAATTTTGTCTTCAGAGGCTGTCTTGAAAAAAGCCAAGGTGGATAGCGATGGAATTAAGGATGTCGAAGCTCATCGTCGCTTGAGGCAGTATGGGTATAATATTTCCGAGAAAGAGGAAAAGCTTGGCGTCGTAAAGGAGTTGCTCTCTAAATTCAAAAGTCCATTGATAATCCTTTTGATTTTCGCCGCTGTTGTAGAAGCTTATTTCGGCGAGTTGGTGAACGCCTGGATAATCACCGTCATGGTCTTTTTGTCCGCCGTTTTGGATTTTGTCGAGGAGCATAACGCCGGTAAGGCGGCGAAGAAGCTTCTTGAGCAGGTCAGATCAACGGCCGTCGTGCGTCGCGGAGGAAAGGAGAAAGAGATAGATTCCTCTTCTGTAACCATCGGAGATATTCTAATCCTCAACTCCGGCGACCTCGTGCCGGCTGACGCTAGAATAATCAAAGCCAATGACTTCTTTGTTAATCAATCTTCTTTAACCGGCGAATCGCAACATTGCGAGAAGACATCAGAAAAGATCTCTTCTGGCGAGAAATCTTTACCAGAATATATCAATTTCGTCTTTTCCGGAACTAACGTAGTCTCCGGCTCGGCTGAAGCCGTCGTCGTCAGGACAGGTAGCAACACCGAATTTGGTAAGATCGCCAAGACTCTTATTAGACCGGCGGCTAAGTCGGAGTTCGAGATGGGTATAACCGGTTTCGGCATATTAGTCATGAAGGTAATGTTCGTCTTGGTGTTGTTTATTTTTTTGTTTAATTCTGTTGTGGAGCGTAAGGTTTTAGAGTCGTTTTTGTTCGCCGTTGCGATAGCCGTCGGTGTGACGCCGGAGCTTTTGCCGATGATTATGTCGATCACTATGGCGAGAGGAGCTATTAGTATGTCTAAGAAGGGGGCTATCGTTAAAAAGTTGTCGGCGATACCGAATTTTGGCGGATTGGATATACTTTGCACCGATAAGACAGGGACGCTTACAGAAGGTAAAATCGCCTTAGTGAGTAATGTCGATCTTTTTGGCAATACTTCGGACGAGGTTTTGAAACTAGCCTATTTCAATAGTTATTTCCAGACCGGTATCGAGAATCCTTTGGATGAGGCTGTTCTTAATTATCGGGATATCTGCGTGGAGCAGGCTAAGAAGATAGATGAGATACCTTTCGATTTCACTCGTAAGCGTCTAAGTGTCATAGTCGAGACTTGCGGTGAGAAATTATTGGTGGTTAAAGGCGCTCCTGAGGAGATTTTTAGCTGTTCTACATCTTATTGCTCAAAAGGGGAGATAATCCAATTCGATGACGAAACGAGACAGCGCGCTTGGCGCGTCTATCGAGATCTTTCCAGCGATGGTTTTAGAGTCTTGGCCCTAGCTACCAAGAAAATAGATGCCAACAAGAACGTCTTCGCCAAGGAAGATGAAAGTGATCTAGCCATTTGCGGTTTCATAGGATTCTTGGATCCGCCGAAGCAGGGCGTTAAGGAGGCTATACAAAGCTTGGAGGACTCTGGTATCGAGGTTAAGATAATAACCGGAGATAACGAATTGGTAGCTCAAAAGATATGCGCCGGAATAGAACTTCCCGTGAAAGGAATTCTTTTGGGTGGAGACATGGATCGTCTGTCTGATGAGGCTTTAAATAGAAGAGTGGAGACGACCACTATTTTTGCCAGATTTTCTCCCGAACAGAAGAATCGTATTATCCTAGCTTTAAAAGCCAACCATCACGTGGTTGGTTATATGGGTGACGGCATCAATGATGCGCCTTCTCTTAAGACCGCCGATGTAGGAATTTCCGTCAATAACGCCGTCGATGTCGCCAAAGAGTCGGCCGATATAATATTGACCAAAAAGAATTTGGGGATTTTGGTCGATGGTGTGGTCGAGGGGCGCAAGGTTTTCGCCAATACGATGAAATACATCCAGATGGGTTTGTCGTCTAATTTCGGAAACATGTTCTCCGCTGCCGGTGCCGTCGTATTTTTGCCTTTTTTTCCGATGCTTCCTTTACAGATACTTTTGAATAATTTCATTTATGATTTGTCGCAGGTAACGATTCCGATAGATAATGTTGATAAGGAAATGACACAAGGGCCGAGACGTTGGAATATGAAGTTCGTCAAGAATTACATGATAACATTCGGGTTGATTAGTTCGCTATTCGATTTCTTGACTTTTTTCGTCTTGTTTTCGGTGTTTAAATTGCAAGAGAGTGCTTTTCAGACAGGATGGTTTTTGGAGTCGTTGGCTACGCAGATATTGGTCATTCATATTATACGCACGAGAAAAATACCGTTCATCGAAAGTCGTCCGCATATCCTTTTATTGCTTAGCACCGTTACGATGTTGATATTCAGTTGGATGATACCTTATACTCCGATAGCCGCGTTCTTTGGTCTGCAACCTTTGCCACCGCTCGTCCTTTTGGCGATTTCCGGAATAGTCGTGATGTATTTGATGGTTGTAGAGATAGGCAAGCGTTGTTTCTATAGGTTCAATAAGATTTAGAAATAAAATACCCGGCCTTTTAAAAGACCGGGCGTTTTTTTATTTTTCAATAATTTCATCACGATATACTTCTATCACTTTGGAAGCTGAGCATGAATAGCCGTTTCCTTCGGCTTCTTTTCTCCAGCTGAAGTAAAGTTCTGGGAGGCTATTTTTTTCTTCGTTCTTTTCATGGCGAAGAAAGTATCTTTTGTTTTCTTTGCAGTAACACCCTTCGGTTATATGGAATTCTCCTGTTAATTCGTATTTTTTGAAGACATAGGCGATTAATCCATCTTCTCCGATATCTGATAAAAGCGAATTAGCCGGTGCTGTTATAAGCATATAGCCGTCAGCAGTTTTGGCGAAAAATATTACTTTTTCGTCTTTATCGCAGGTTACTTTTGGAATTTCGTCGCCCTTTTTTTCGATTACTACCATTTTTCCTCCTGAGCTCGTGTGGTTAAAGAACATTTTTATTGTTGATATTATAATATTTAAAATTAAAAAAGTCAAGATTAGCTTAAAAATGCGTTTTTCCTCTTGCTTTTTGAGTGACTTGGGAGTATTATTAACAATTCAAGGGGTATTATCATTTTTGATACCTTTTTGTTTTATATAAAACATTGCCATTGTCAACTTTCGCTTGTCAATCGGCAAAATAATACCTATGTCCGATAACATTTTAAAGAAAATCGTCAATCCGTCTGGACGCGGTCGCTTGTGGCAGGTCGTCGTCTTGGTGATCGTTTTGGCGTCGGCCGCTTTCTTGATCGATGGCGGTAGCTATTACAATCGCGGAGTCGATTGGCTTTCCGCTAAGACCAACGGCTTCGCTCAATTGCCGAAGGCTAGTGAGAAGAATTTTCGTCTCGGTTTGGATTTACAGGGTGGAACGCATCTGGTCTATAAGGCCGATACGTCACAGGTTCCTGCCGGAGGTGAGGCTGATGCAGCCGAGGGTGTTCGCGACGTCATAGAAAAGAGAGTTAATGCTTATGGCGTGGCCGAACCTTTGGTTCAGGTCAATAAAGCCGGAGCCGATGACTATCGTGTAATCGTCGAATTGGCTGGCGTGAAAGATGTCGACGAGGCCATTAAAATGATCGGTGAGACTCCGATTTTGGAATTTAAGGAGCAAGTTTTCGGTCGTGAATTGACTGACGACGAACAAACTAAGATAAACGATGCCAATATCGCAGCCGAGAAGAAGGCCGAGGAGGTCCTTGGCAAGGTTCTGTCTCGTGGTGATTTCAATAAGTTAGCTAAAGAATATAACGAGAAAGGCACCTCTACCGCCGATGGTGTTTGGGTGGACTTGGAGAGCGATCCTGAATTGGCCGCCGCCTTGGCAAAGGTCAAGATTAACGGTGCCACTGATGTTGTCGAGACGGACGATGCTTATGTCGTTGCTAAATTGTTAGAAAAGAAGGTCGCTAAGAATTCTTTGACTGGTGAGGAGAAGAAACAGATTAAAGCTAGCCACATTTTGATTTGCTATCAGGGCGCGGAGTCTTGCAATAGCAGTACCACCAAGGAAGAGGCTTATGGCAAGATAAAGGAACTTAAGGAAAAAGCCACTAAAGATAATTTCGCCAAACTAGCTAGAGAGAATTCCACTGAACCAGGTGCCGATCAAACCGGCGGAGCTCTTGGTTGGTTCAGCAAGGGGATGATGGTTAAGCCTTTTGAGGATGCCGTCTTCTCTCAAAAGACAGGAACCGTCTCCTATGTCGTAGAGACAAAATTCGGCTATCATTTGATACTCAAGGAGGATGAGAGAATTTTGGACAATTATCGCGTCCAAGAGATAGCCATCGCTAAGGTTAAGAAAGAAGAGTTTACTGGCACGGACGAGAATTGGGTTGCCACTAAGTTGACCGGAAAATATCTCAAGCGTTCCAGTGTCGAGTACAGTGGACAGACCATGATGCCGGAAGTCGCTTTGGAATTCGATAGCGAGGGGGCTAAATTGTTCGAAGAGCTGACTGGAAGGAATATCGGCAAGCCTATTGCTATATTTTTGGACGGAGATGTCATTAGCGCTCCGACCGTTAATCAGAAGATTACTGGCGGCAGTGCTGTCATCTCTGGAAAGTTCAACATCATCGAGGCTAGGGATCTTTCTCGCCGTTTGAACTCCGGTGCTTTGCCTGTGCCGATAACATTGGTCAGTCAGCAGACCGTCGGCGCTTCGTTAGGTAAAGTTTCGATTAACCAGTCTTTGCAGGCGGCTTTGTGGGGTATTTTGTTGGTCGCCGCTTTCATGATAATTTTCTATAGATTGCCAGGCGTAGCGTCTGTCATCGCTTTATCCGTCTATAGTTTGATTCTTTTGGCTTTCTTCAAGTGTTGGGGTGTCGCCGTGGCTGCAGCTATAATCGCCATTATAGCCTATACAAAGCCTAAGGGGCCAGCTCTCGGTATTTCATTGGTCGCTTTATTAGCTTGGATTGTGTTGATGATGAGTAACTCCTTCTTCTGGAGTTGGCCGATCACTTTGACTTTGCCGGGTATCGCCGGTTTGATTTTATCCGTCGGTATGGCCGTCGATGCCAATATATTGATTTTTGAGCGCTATAAGGAGGAGATGCGAGCCGGTCGCGATAACGACAAAGCTATTGATATCGGATTCAAGCGCGCATGGCCTTCGATTTTCGATGGTCATATGTCGACCGTATTGACTTGCGTCATTTTGTATTCCTTCTCCACAGGAATGGTCAAAGGTTTTGCCGTTTCCTTGCTTTTGGGTGTCTTGGCTTCGCTTTTTACCGCCGTTACGGTCACTAGAATAGTGTTGGAGGTGTTTCCGGAAAAATTATTCAATAATTCTTTCTTGGCCGGAGTAAAAAAAGGCGGAGAGCATAAAAAATCCTAATTATTTATAAAAATATGCTCAAAATAGTTCAAAAGAAAAAAATATGGTTCGCGGTGGCCGCTATTTTGGTTGTCACTTCACTCTTTGCTCTGTTCTCTTGGAAATTGAAGTTCGGTCTCGACTTCACCGGAGGTAGTTTGTTGGAGTTGAATTTTGCCGGAGATCGTCCCCCTGTCGCCGAGATGCAGGACAAAATGGCTGATTTGAATCTTGGTAATTTAGTGGCTCAGCCCATTGGAGACAATGGTGTAATATTGAGATTCCAGAACACCGATGCCGATATTCATGACAAAATTTTAGCTAAATTCTCAACTTCTACCGAAGAATTAAGATTCGATTCCGTTGGTCCTTCCATCGGTAACGAATTGAAGAAGAAGACTTTTTCAGCCTTGTTTATAGCCATTATCGGTATTTTGATGTACATAGCTTGGGCTTTCCGCAAGGTGTCTCGTCCTGTGGAGTCTTGGAAATACGGTTTGGCTTCTATTATTTCTTTGGCTTTCAACGTTTTGGTCGTGCTTGGCGCTTTCGCTTTCCTCGGCAAGTTTAAGGGTGTCGAGATAAATACGCCGTTTATAGCCGCTTTATTGACGATTCTCGGTTATACCATCAACGATACTATCGTCGTATTCGATCGCGTCCGTGAGAATTTGCCTAAGAGCGAAGAGGATTTTCAAGGTACTATCAACACCAGTTTGAATCAGGCTTTGGTTAGATCGTTGAACACCTCCATCACTACCGCTTTGGTATTGGTTTCAGTATTGATATTCGGCGGTGCGACTATACGCGATTTCGTATTGGCGATGTTAATAGGTGTCGTCGTGGGAACTTGGAGTTCTATCTGTTTAGCCTCACCGGTGCTCATATTGTTCGAAAAGAAGAAGTAATTAGACGTCTTATATTAAGCAAAAATCCGCCACGAAAAAGGCGGGTTTTTGTTTTTGACAAGGACCCTTTTTTGCGGTAATATTTATTATTATGTTAAATAGGATATTAGGAAAATTCAGTAAGGATTTGGCGGTGGATTTGGGTACTAAAAATACCTTAGTTTTCACTAAAGATAAGGGTATAATCATAAACGAACCCTCAGTCGTGGCCGTCAATACTCGCACCGACGAGATCTTGGCCGTTGGCGACGATGCCAAGAAGATGGTCGGCAAGACACCGGCTCATATCAAGGCAATTAAACCGCTTAACGAAGGCGTTATTTCCGATTTCGAGGTGACCGAGAAGATGCTTAAATATTTCGTCGACAAAATACACAGCGAGAGCTTTAATATAGTTCCGCGTCCACGCATGATTATCGGTATACCGATCGAGATAACCGAGGTGGAGAAGAAAGCCGTAGAGGATGCGGCCAAATCAGCCGGAGCTCGCGAGGTCTTTTTGATCGAAGAGGCGATGGTTGCCGCTATCGGCGCTCGTTTACCCGTTACGGAGGCTGTGGCCAATATGATCGTCGATGTCGGCGGCGGAACTACGGAGATAGCCGTGATATCTTTGGGTGGCGTCGTGACTTATAAGTCGCTTCCCGTAGCCGGCAATTCTTTGGATAACGATATCATCGATTATATACGCGAGGATTTTAATCTTCTGATAGGCGAGCAGGTCGCCGAAAGCATAAAGACGAAGATAGGTTCGGCTATGGCCGGCAAGGAGTCCATGGAGATGGAGGTACGCGGTCGCGACCTTCTGAATGGTTTGCCGAAGGCCGTTATCGTCGACGATGGTCAGATTCGCGAGGCTATCAGTAAATCGCTTAGCAAAATAATCGAGAATATAAAAATAACCCTCGAAACTACGCCGCCCGAGTTAGTGGCCGATATCTACGAGAACGGCATCAGGCTTTCCGGAGGCGGGGCTTTGCTTAGAGGTTTCGACAAACAGATATCGCAGGCGACGAAGATTCCCGTCCATTTGGCCGATGATCCTTTGACTTGCGTAGTTCGCGGTTTAGGTGTTTTACTCTCGGATAGCGAGCTTTTGAAGAGAGTTTTGGCTCCTAACAGTGAGCAGTTATGATTAAATGAAAAAAATAAATTTAAAATTGTTTTTTTTCTTCGCGGCAACCGTCGGGTTGCTTGTTTTTTTGCATAATAGCGGGATAATCTCTCCACTCGAGAAAGGGTTGCAGTCATTGCTGAACCCCGTCGCCTCGCGTCTGCATTTTTTCTCCGGCAAGATAAATATCTTCTACCATGATCAGACGAGAAAAGGTGATTTATCGTCCAGAATAGGTGAATTGGAGGAGGAAGTGGAGAGGCTCGTCGTTCAAAACGCTTCGCTCGAGAAGATGGAGGAGGAGAATATAAAACTGCGTCAGTATTTGAATTTTTTTAATGATAATGATGATGTAAAGAGATTGATGGCTAATGTCGTGGCGCGCGATTTCCTTTCTTCCGACAGCGGTAAGCAGGATTTCATCATCGATCGCGGTAGTGGAGATGGAATTTATCCTGGTTTGGCGGTCGTCGATGAAAAAGGAGCGATGGTTGGCAAGGTGTCGTCGGTCGAGGAAAAATCCGCCCGCATCTCCCTTTTGACTAGTGACGATTGTAAGGTCGCCATAACTATCCTGAATGGTAATAGGACTATAGGCTCGACTGCCGGTAATCTCGGCTTGACCATGAACGTCGAATTTGTCCCTCAATCGGCCGAATTGGAAAAAGGCAATATACTCGTAACTTCCGGTTTGGAGTCGAATATCCCGGCGGGATTGGCGGTTGGTCGTGTCATTTACGTGGACAAGGGCACTAACGAGATATGGCAAAAAGTTGGAGCCGAGCCGGTAGTGGATTTCGATAAGATTTTTATGGTCGCGGTCATCATGCCTTAATTATGTTCGGTAAGATATTGTTAAAGACGATAATTTTTTCTATATTGGCCATCGTTCAGATGTCCGTGGTCTTTTATCTTCCTTCTTATTTTTCCAAAATAAATATCCTGCTTGTTTTTCTAGTTTTTTTCTTGGAGGTCGATAGCAGTATGAAGACTATCTGGTGGTTCTTGGTCGTTGGATTCATCTTTGATTTATATAATTCTCCCATCTTCGGTTTCTGGTTGCTTTTTTGGCCGTTGATATTTCTCTTCTGCCGATTTTTCTATGTCAATATTTTGACCGATAAATCCTTGTATTCTTTTTTGGGCCTATCTTCGCTAACCTCCATCTTCTACTCTTTGCTTTTTGCGATTATGTCCTATATGGCAAGCGTCTTCGGTGGCGAAGAGGCGAAGTTGATTTTTGCATCTTTGTCGTTTTGGAGGGATCTGCTTTTGGGGGTAGTCCTTAATTCGTTGGCCGTTTTTTTCCTTTTCCATCTTACTAATCAGGCTACCAACAGATTGCGTCCGGTATTTATTTTTAGAAAAAGATGAACAAACGTTTTCAAAACAAAGAGATGTCTTCCGATCCTTTCGTCATACAGCAAGGGAAGTTCGGCTCTGGAGGACACTTGGAAAAATACTCCCATCTACGCGAGTGGATAGAGAGCTCTTTTACGCCTCGCGGTTACGAGGGGGAGGTTATTGGTAAGACTTTTGATGCGCGAAGGGTTAGAGCGATAGTCGCTGTCCTTTTTTTATTTTTAGCCGGCCTCATAAGCAGAACTTTCTATTTACAGATATATAAAGGGGACTATTATTCTTCTAAGGCTGAGGTTAATAGTGTGCGTTATGAAAGGGTCGCTTCTCAAAGAGGAATCATCTATGATCGTGATCAGAAGCCTTTGGTTCGCAATGTCGCCAATTTTTTACTCTACGTCGTGCCGGCAAACTTACCAAAGGACGAAGAGCAGACGAAGCTTCTGGTGACTTCGGCCATTGGGATGGCCTTCTATGGCGATGCCACATCCACCTTGGATTTTTCTTCCTCTTCCTTGAAAAAGATAGCTAAGGTCGGGAAGAAGACCTTGGAGGCTTATCAGCCGCTCCTTTTGGCCGAAAATATTCCCTATGAAAATGCCTTGAAATTCGATTTGGAGAGCTTTAGATTTCCAGGCTTCTTTGTTTCGCATAAGGGGAGGAGGGAATATCTCATTGATGGGGCCGTCTCGATGTCACACCTATTGGGTTATACCGGCAAGGTTAGTGAAGCCGATTTGGAGAAGAACAGTGATGATTATAAGATGGACGATTATATCGGCAAGACTGGCCTGGAGAGTTATTGGGAGAAAGAGTTGAAAGGGGTGGATGGTTATAAAAAGTACGAGGTCGACGCTTTAGGTAATAGAAAGAAGATAATATCCGACTCTCCGGCCGAGGATGGCCATAATCTTCTATTATCGATAGACTTGGACCTGCAAAGAAAGAGCGAGGAGATATTGTCCGATAATTTGCAGAAGATGAAATTGAAGAAGGGTTCGGTCATAGTCATGGATCCGAAAAGCGGTGAGCTTTTGGCTATGGTCAGTTTGCCTTCCTACGACAATCGTCTATTCGCCAAAGGAATAGATAGTTCCATATATCAATCCTTGTTAAGCGACGACAGCCAACCATTGTTTAATCGTTCTATTTCCGGAGAATATCCTTCCGGGTCGACGGTCAAGATGGTCGTAGCGTCGGCGGCTTTGCAGGAGAAAGTGGTCACGGAAAAGACCACTTTCTATTCCACTGGCGGTCTGCGAGTCAGTCAGTGGTTCTTTCCCGATTGGAAGGCTGGCGGTCACGGTTGGACCGACGTACGTAAGGCGATCGCGGATTCGGTGAACACCTTTTTCTATTATGTCGGCGGAGGATTCGAGAATTTCCCCGGTCTTGGCATAGATAGGTTGGTGAAATATTTCAAATTGTTCAATCTCGGAGAGAAGACCGGTGTCGATTTGCCTAGCGAGGCCGATGGTTTCGTGCCGAGTAAGGAATGGAAAGAGAAGGTCGTCAAAGAAAAGTGGTATATCGGCGACACTTATCATCTCTCTATCGGTCAGGGTGATTTGCTCGTCACTCCTTTGCAGGTCGCGCAATGGACGGCTTTTTTCGCCAATCGCGGACAAATCGTTCGCCCGCATTTGGCTAAGTATATTTTGAATAAGGACAATCAATTGCTTTCCGCCATCGACAATAAACCAATTAAAGAAGGTATTATAGACGACTACAATATCGAAGTGGTTAGACAGGGTATGAGGAAGACGGTGACGACCGGTTCGGCTAAGCGCATGCAGGATTTGCCGGTGGAGGCGGCGGCTAAGACCGGTACGGCGCAATGGAACACCAAGAAGGATCCGCACGCTTGGTTTACTTCTTTCGCTCCTTATAAGAATCCGGAAATAGTCGTGACGGTTTTGGTCGAGGAGGGCAAGGAAGGCAGTCAGGTGGCCTTGACCGTGGCGCACGATGTGATGAAATATTATTTCGAAAATAATGATAAACGATAAAATACGAGATTTTTTATCGCAAAAATATTATAGTTCCTTCGATTGACAATGGTTCAGTGAGATCCTATTATATGTAAAGCGTTAAAAGATGGTGGTTTTTTAGGGGGTTTTGAAAAGGAGTACTAGATGAAGATGATAAGTTTCAATTGCCGTTGTCAGCTAGGATTGAGTGGTGTGCTCTGTTATGACGAATTAAAACGCGTGAATAGGGGTAGTGTCTTTATTGGGGGTAAGTCTTTCGGTTTTATTTCGTCGGACGAGACCTATGTCATAGAGAAAGGTCTTGACATGGGTGGCGTAAGATCATTCGCCTTGCTAGTGGAAAGGTCGCGGGACTTTAAAGACGCCGTCTCCGTATTGATCTCTTATTCAAGTAAAGAGGAGTCTGCGGACGTGACAGATGAAAGCGCTTTTTCTAGTGGTCAATACTTGCAAAGACAAGTGATGATCATAATGAGGGATAGTGATGCGACCATGTTTTTAGCCTATGTTCTGCAGGCTAGTATAAAAAACTTGCAGTAGTGTATCGTTCTTTTTAATACCCCCTAAGTTCTCGACTTACGGGGTCTTATTTTTGACAAAAAAGTTAATATTGTTTATAAAGATTCGATATGTTTTTATGAGTTTTTTGTTGTTTTTTTGGAAGGAGAGCGCGATGAGAATAATCAATGGTGATGGTTTCTGGACGTTGATTCCGGTAAGTGATGATGAGAAGAAGATGGTGAATTCTTTGCTGGATTCAGGGACCGTTAAAGGGGATTTGCTTTGGTTCTTTGAAAAAGAGTCCTATAGCGGGTTGAATATGAGATTCAACGGTCTTAGTTTTGATTTTTGTGGTGATGACGATCGATCCGCATTAGAGGGGATTCGTCGTTATGCCAGAAAAAGCAGTCAATCTATAATGTTCTTTAAAGAGGGTGTCATTGACAATGTCAGGGCAATGTCCATAACCACGGGTTTTTGTAAAAAATGCAAAAAACCAATTAATGATGAAATTTCTTTGGAATTTGGTAATATTTGCAGGGATTGTGCTAAAAAGCACCAATACGCTCTTACTCATAAAGAGAAAGTTTGCGGGTAGTATTACGGGAGTCGTAAGATGCTCGAATTCAGTAAAAGAAGGAAAAAAGTAAAAAGCAGAAATAGCTAAAATTTCTTCTAAAATCATTGATTTTGGATGTAGCGCGGGAATTGATTTTTCGCGCTTTTTTATTTTGACAAAAAGGCCAAAAAACGCTAAGATTGATGTATAAAATTACCACAGTGTCATACCGGCGAAGGCCGGTATCTGTGATTTAGTGGTACAAGGAATAGATGGCGTTTTTCACAGGAATGACACTATAAATAGATATGGAAAACAACAATCAGGAAAGGAAAAATATCTTCACAGGGATGGAGACTGATGTCTTGGCGTTTTGGGAGGCGAATAAGATTTTCGAGAAATCGGTTGAGAATCCGCCAGTTGGCGGAGCGCCGAAAGGTGAGTATGTTTTTTATGACGGTCCGCCGTTCGCGACTGGTACTCCGCATTATGGACATTTGGTCGCTTCGCTGATGAAGGATGTTGTGCCTCGTTATTGGACTATGAATGGTTTTTCCGTGCATCGCCGCTGGGGTTGGGATTGTCATGGTTTGCCGATCGAGAATATCGTCGAAAAAGAATTAGGACTCTCTTCGAAGAAGGAGATCGAGGAAAAGGTTGGCGTGGCCGAATTCAACCGCCTTTGCCGTTCCAAAGTTTTGTCATACGCCGACGAATGGAAGAAGACCGTCAAGCGTCTCGGTCGCTGGGTGGACATGGAATATCCATATCGCACCATGGACTTGCCGTTCATGGAAACGATTTGGCACAACATCAAACAGCTTTATGATAAGGGCTTGGTCTATAAGGATTATCGCTCCATGCATATCTGTCCGCGCTGCGAGACGACTTTGTCGCAATCGGAAGTGGCGGAAGGGTATAAAGATGTTAAAGATATTACAGTAACCGCGAAATTCGAATTGGTTGATGAACCAGGCACTTTTGTTCTGGCTTGGACAACTACGCCGTGGACTTTACCGGGGAATGTGGCGCTCGCTGTTGGAGCTGATATCGATTATATTCTAGTTAAGGATTTGTATATACCAGAAAAAACAGCTAATCCGATAGGAGCTGTTGGAGAGGTCGTCATGAAAGAAGAGAAAACATCGCAATATATTTTAGCCAAAGAAAGATTTGAAAGTTACAAGAAGAGTTTTAACAATCAAGAACCAAAAATAATTAGAGAATTTAAAGGTTCCGAATTGGTTGGCAAAAGCTATAAGCCTGTTTTCGATAATTATGCCAGCGATGAAAAATTAGTTAATCGTGAACGCGGTTGGAAGATTTACGCCGCCGATTTTGTCGATACAGAGACTGGTACCGGCATCGTTCATATCGCACCGGCTTTCGGCGAAGACGACATGAAGCTCGGTCGCGCGGAAAAATTGCCGTTCATTCAGCATGTTGGCATGGACGGAACTTTCAAGTCGGAAATGGGTGAGATGGCCGGTCTGCATGTCAAACCGAAAGACGATGTTCAAGCGACCGATGTGGCTATCATAAAATATTTAGCCGCCAAGGGTTTATTATTCTCCAAAGAAAAGCATGAGCACTCTTATCCGCATTGTTGGCGCTGCGATACGCCGTTATTAAATTATGCTACTTCGTCTTGGTTCGTCGATATCACCAAGATGAAAGACAAGATGCTGGAAGAAGCCAAGAACATCAACTGGTCGCCGGAACACGTCAAAGACGGCCGTTTCGGTCAGTGGCTCTCCGGTGCGCGCGACTGGTCGATTTCTCGCCAGCGTTTTTGGGCATCCTGCATACCGATTTGGGAATGCGCTTGCGGTAAAAAAGAAGTCTTGGGCTCTTTGGAAGAATTGTATAGAAAATCCAATGGCGCCATAACAAAGTTGATTTTGGTGCGTCATGGCCAGGCCGAGAACAATGTCGAGAATATCATTACTAATCGCACCGATAAATACGATTTGACCGAGCTTGGTAAGAAGCAGATCGCCGAGGCGGCGGAAAAAGTCGCTGGCGAGATTTCACAATATCCTGAGAAGGTTCTTTTCTTGGCCTCTCCGGTCTTGCGCGCCCACGAGAGCGCCGAGATGATTTCCAAAAAGATCGGCATCGGGTACAAGATGGATGATGGTATCAAGGACATGGACTTCGGTCAATGGGAGGATCGGGACGAGGATGACGATTTGGATTATAACGACGAATTACGCATCAAGTATAACAAACTCACTAAGGAGGAGAAGTGGGCCTTTAAGCGTGGAGGCACCGGCGAGAGCAGTAAGGATGTTGGCGAAAGGGTCTTCATTTGGTTCAAAGATATTTTGAAAGAGAATGCTGGCAAGACGATCATTGCCGTATCGCACGCCGATCCGATCATTGATTTGGTTAATAAATTGAAGAGCAGAAGCGACCATGAATCTTATCTGGCTTGGGATGGTCAGGAGTATCCGAAGAATGGCGAGGTGAAGGTTTTGTATGTCGATAATTCCACCGGTTTAGAGGTGGATATTCATAAAGATTCTTTAGATAAAATCGGTCTTTTGTGCGACAAGTGCGGCGGCACGATGAAGCGCATCCCGGATGTCTTGGATTGTTGGTTCGAGTCCGGCTCCATGCCTTATGCGCAATGGCATTATCCTTTTGAGAATAAAGAGCGTTTGGATAAGAATTTTCCCGCGCAGTTCATTGCCGAAGGTATTGATCAGACTCGTGCTTGGTTCTATTATCTGCATGCTATTTCCGTCGGCATTAAAGACAAGCATGCTTTCGACAACGTCATAGTCAACGGCATCGTTTTGGCCGAGGATGGCAAGAAGATGTCTAAGAAGCTCAAGAACTATCCTGATCCGAACGAGGTTTTGGAGAGACAGGGTGCTGACGCTTTGCGTTATTATCTTCTGACTTCTCCGGTCATGCAGGCCGAGAATCTGAGCTTCTCCGAGAAGGGTGTGGCCGAGTGTTTGCGCAAGGTCAATATGCTTTTGTGGAACGTCTATAAGTTCTACGAAACTTATGCAGAAAATTCCCCTCTTGAGAGGGGTGGTGCCGTAATCGGCGACGGGGTGTGTGAGGCTGGTCAGAAGAATGTTCTCGATAAATGGATTGTGGCAAGATTGAATCAATTGGTAAGCGAAGTTAGTGGGGGAATGAATAAATATGATTTGCCAAAAGCTACTCGCCCAATAGCCGCATTCATCGATGATTTCTCCACTTGGTATTTAAGAAGGAGTCGCGACAGATTTAAAGAAGAAGGTGAGGACAAGAATAACGCCTTGGCGACCACGAAATTCGTTTTGATAGAATTATCCAAGGTCATGGCGCCATTCACGCCGTTCATCGCCGAACAAATATGGCAGAAGGTGACAGGAAATAATCTTGCTAATGTTGAGAAGTCGGTTCATCTAGAAAAATGGCCTGATAATTCCCCTCTAGAAAGAGGGGTGGCCGAAGGCCGGGGTGTGTCCAGTGATTCCGAAGAAGGTGATGTTGTCGCGGAAATGGCAACTGTTCGTAAAATCGTAGAACTTGGTTTATCCAAGAGAGATGAAGTTGGAATCAAAGTTCGCCAACCGCTTTCTGAATTACGAATTACGAATTACGAGCTACGAAACGAATACGTTGATTTGATTAAAGACGAATTGAATGTAAAAAATATCTCTTGCAATGATGGTGAAGGTGAGTTAAGCGTCGAATTGGATACAACAATGACCCCGGAACTTCTTGCCGAAGGTGCTAAGCGCGAATTAGTCCGCTTAGTTAACGCCGAACGCAAGAACGCCGACCTGACTATCGCCGACCGCATCAAGCTGTATTGCGACGCGCAGGGCGAGATGACTAAAAAGGCCTTGACCGATTTTGGCGATGAGCTTAAGAAGGATGTCTTGGCCGAAGAGATAATCATCGGCGGTGTCGAAGGCGGTAAAGAAGTCGATGTCAACGGAGAGAAAGCTGTTATTAAAATAGAGAAGATATAAATATGATAAGCATGGTATTTCTTTTGGGAATCTTGGCGGTCGGGGCCTTCATCACCGTAATCGTCGTCGTGGCCATTCGCGAGGAAAAGGAGAGGAATAAGGAGATTGAGAAGGGTAAGAAAAATTAAAATATAATTAGGTCGTTTTTGTAAAAAGCAAACACGACAAATAAAATTACTATGGACAAAATCCTATTGATCGTCATCGGAGCCGTAGCCCTTTTGGCCGGCTGGTTGGTGGCCATGTACAACGGCTTGATCCGCGCCAAGAATCGCGTGGAAGAGGCCTGGAGCGACATCAGCGTCCAGCTGAAGCGCCGTTACGACTTGATTCCGAATTTAGTGGAGACCGTTAAAGGTTATGCCACTCATGAGCAGACCGCTTTCGAAAAAGTCATCGATGCCCGCGCTCGCGCCATGGGCGTGGAGGGCGGACCATCCAACGCCAAGGCCGAGGCCGAGAATATGCTTAGCGGTGCGTTGAAATCCATCTTCGCTTTAGCCGAAGCTTACCCGGATTTGAAAGCCAACCAGAATTTCTTGGAATTGCAGAGAGAATTGTCCGACACAGAGGACAAGATCATGGCTTCTCGCCGTTTCTACAACGGGAATGTCCGTGATTTCAACACTCCCATTCAGGTCTTTCCGACCAACATCATCAATGGCATGTTGAAATTCAAGGCCTACGACTTCTTTCAGTCCGCCGAGGACGAGAAAGCTCCGGTCCAGGTCAAATTCTAGTGGTTTGTTTTCTTCTTGCCTTGTTCAATCTTTGGACAAGGCCGATAAGATAATAAATTTTATGGAAAATTTTAATCAAAGCGGTCCGGCGGAGAGTTATTTCGAAAGATGTCAGAGGTTGGAACGGGAGAAAAGGGAAAGTTTGAGGCCTGAGATAGAAAGCTCTCTTGGCGGCTCATTGAAAGAATTTATTATTAAAAAATTCTCACCAAGAGAGGGTAAATCCGATTTTCCCCAGCTTAAGGAATTACGGGAAAAATATTCGGCGGTTGCCGACAGGATTAGTACTGAAAACATTGAAGCTGATGATTTGTTGGATGTTGAAGAATTGATCAAGAATATCGGTCAGTATGTTGGTTATTGGAGAGAGAAATCAAGAGGCGATCAAGAAATGACGGATGAGGTAATGAAATTTGAGGTACTGAAAGAGGAGTTGGAAAAATATTTAAGTAGGGTATAATTCTATATATGACATTGTATACAAATTCATCGTCTAATGCTCGTAAGACTTGGCTATTGATGTCGATATTCTTTGTCGTCGTCATCGCCATCGGTTGGGTATTCTCTTATGCTATGGAGACGCCCGGTATTTTGTATGTCGCCGTGCTTTTTAGCATCATCTCTTCTTTTGTCAGTTATTGGTGGAGCGATAAGATAGTTTTAGCGATGTCTTCGGCTAGGGAGGTCGATCATGATAGTGCTCGCGAACTATATCACTTAGTGGAGAATCTTTGCATCACTGCCGGTTTACCGGTGCCGAAAATCTATATCATCGACGATACGGCTCCGAACGCTTTCGCCACTGGTCGTGATCCGCAACATGCTGTCATCGCTGTGACTACAGGTCTTCTGCAAAAATTGGAGAAGGCGGAATTGGAGGGCGTCTTGGCTCACGAATTGTCGCATATCGGCAATCGCGATATCTTAATTTCCACCATCGCCACCGTCATGGTCGGCGTTATTGTGCTTATGGCCGATTGGTTCTGGCGCTGGTCGCTTTTCGGTGGACGTCGTAAGTCGGATAACGAGAATAATCAGATTGGGTTGATTATAACGATAGCGGCGCTGGTGTTGATGATTTTGGCACCGCTTTTCGCCCAGCTTCTGCAGATGGCCATTTCTCGTAAGCGCGAATTCAAGGCCGATGCCGATGGCGCCTTGCTTACTCGCTATCCGGATGGCTTGGCGCGCGCTTTGGAGAAGATTTCGGCCGATCGTGAACCGTTGGAAGTGGCTAATCGCGCCACAGCTCATATGTATATCGTCTCACCGCTCAAGGGCGACGAGAATGGACATATCAGTTTTTTCACTAAATTATTCATGACCCATCCGCCGGTCGAGGAGAGAGTTGCCGCGCTTAGGGGGATGAAATAAAAAAATAAATAAAAAAATAATGAGGGGTTATTTTTGTTTTGATCGTTTTTTGCGTCCGGGATGACCAGTCTCTTGGTGCCCGGGGGTGAAAAGCTTAAGGAGGGCCGGGCGGCAGGTTTCTGTCGTCCCGAACGGAGAAAATGATTTTAAATTTATAACTAGCAGTATGACAACACAGGAAATTTTTGATTTAGCGTTGAGACTTGGCATTAAAGCTGACTTGCGAGGGGAGAAAAAGGTCAAAGAGTTTTTGGAAAGGACTAAGAAGAAATACGATAAATTAGGCAAGGACAAGAAGGAGGATTTTGATATGGACCGTTTGACTAATCCTTATTCCGATAGTCGTATCTTGGTCGACAATAAAAAGAAGAAAGAGGTTAAAAAGATTATGGTCGGCGTCGATGTCGAGGCGCAGGAGATGTTGTTGGCCGACAAGCTGGGTATCGATGTCATCATCACTCATCACCCGGAAGGCAAGGCCTTGGCCGATTTACATACCGTCATGGAGCTTCAGGCTGAGGTGTTGGCCGACTACGGAGTGCCGATAAATGTCGCCGAATCAGTCATTAAATCGCGTATCAGTGAGGTTGGTAGGAGTGTCACTTCTGGAAATTATAATCGCAACGTCGATTTTGCTCGCGCTTTGAAGATGGACTATATGTGTGTTCATACTCCTTGCGACAATTTGGCTGCCTCTTTCGTTAAAAAATTGATAGAAAGCAAGAAGCCGGAGTATGTCGACGACTTGATGTCTTTGTTGAAAGAGATTTCGGAATATAAGGAGGCTGGAAAGTCTAAGGCCGGCCCGAAATTGTTCGCCGGTTCACCGGACAGTCATTGTGGTAAGATTGCGGTCACGGAATTTACCGGTGGCACGTCCGGATCCAAAGATATGTTCGAGAAAATGGCTCAAGCCGGCATCGGGACTATCGTCGGTATGCATATGAGCGAGGAGCACCGCAAGGAAGCGGAGAAGAATCACATCAACGTCGTCATCGCCGGGCACATGTCTTCCGATTCTTTGGGTTTGAATCTCTTCTTGGATGAATTGGAAAAGAAAGGTGTGGAAATCGTGCCGATTGCCGGATTGATCAGGGTTAAAAGGGGTAATAAATAATGTTATCTATAAAGAATAGAAACGTTTGGATTTTTTTAGTCGTACTTCCGGCTTTATTCTTTCAATTAGTCGGTACTTATTTTTATTATGTCTATCCAGGTGCGCAGTTTCCGCAAGTCATCTATGTCGCGACTAAAGTATTATTGATAGCTTGGCCTCTTTTATGCTGGGCTTTGATCGGTAAATTTTTGTTCATCAAAAGCGAGAAGAATAATAAAGAATCCTTCGTTCTTGGCTTGATTTCCGGTTTGATATTTTTGGCGACGATCTTGGGTGTTTATTTCTCTTGGCAGGATTATTTTCAGCAATACGCCTATTTGGTCAAAGAGAAAGTGGACAGCCTTGGAATAGGCGGGTTCAAGTTTTTGATTTTCGCAGTATTTCTTAGTCTTATCCATTCTTTTATCGAGGAGTACTATTGGCGGTCGTTCGTTTTTCGCGGACTTCTTGGTTTGGTGAAGTTTTGGCCGGCGTTAATAGTCGGCGGAATAGCTTTCGCCCTTCATCACTATTTGCTTCTATCGCAATTTTTCCCTTGGCCAATAGTCGTTTTATTCGGTACAATGGTAGGAGCGGCCGGCGCTTGGTGGAGTTGGGTGTATTTTAAGACTAATAGTCTCTTGGGTGCATGGATTAGTCATGCGTTTGCCGATTTAGCCGTAATGATAGTGGCTTATTTTTTAATTTTTTAAAATGAAAAACAAAAAAAAGCAACAGCTGGAGTTGATAGCTCCGGCCGGGAATCCCGAAAAAGCCTTGACGGCCTTCGCGTTCGGCGCCGATGCTATCTATCTTGGCATTCCTGATTTTTCTTTGCGTGTACGCATCAACGACTTTACTTTAAAGAGTATCGCCAAGACTGTCGAAGAGGCTAAGCGACAGAAGAAAAAAGTCTATATCACCGTCAATATCTTCGCTCATAATCGTCATTTAGAAAAATTACCAGCATACGTCAAGTTTATAAAAGAGTTGAAAGTCAACGCTTTGATAATTTCCGATCCTGGGGTGATGGCTATCGTGAAAAAGATTTGGCCGGAGGCTAGAATCCATTTATCCACTCAGGCTAATTGTACTAACTGGTCTTCGGCGCAGTTTTGGTATAAGCAAGGCGTTAAGAGAGTGGTTTTGGGTCGCGAGACGACTCTCGACGAAATCAAGGAAATTCACAAGAAGTGCCCGAAGTTGGAATTGGAATATTTCGTCCATGGCGCGATGTGCATGGCTTATTCCGGGCGTTGTTTCCTGTCCAAAGAGTTCACCGGTCGTTCCGGCAATCTTGGCGATTGTTCGCAGCCGTGTCGCTGGCAATATTATTTGCGCGAGGCGAAAGTTGATGGACGCGAGATGGAGATCGTCGAAGAGGAGCACGGAACCTATCTGCTCAATTCCAAGGATTTATGTTTGATAAAATATTTGGACAAGCTTAAGGCGGCCGGTATCTCATCTTTTAAGATAGAAGGTCGCGCCAAGAGCGTCTATTATCAGGCGGTCGTCGTCAACGCTTATCGTGCGGCGATAGAACAAATGAAGAATAAGAAAGAGGCGATCAAAAAAAGGGAGATAAACAGGCTGTATGAGGAGTTGAACACCAGACTTGTTCACCGTGGATATACGACCGGATTCTTGTTGGGCGGCAAAGGCGAGCAGAATTTGGACAACAGTCACGTGGAATGCGATTGGGAGTTTTGCGGAGTGGCCCTTCCTTCTTCCGACGAGTTTATAGTGGTAAGGAACGAAAGTAATAGAAAATCCCATTTCATTTTGACTAAAGTGCACAATACCATTAAAATAGGTGATCAATTGGAGGCGGTTCGTCCCTATTCTTCGACAATAAAAATCGAGCTTAAAAGGATATTGGACGGCAAGAACGGAAAAGAATTGTCCGAGGCGCATGGCGGAGGTGGTAGTACGGAAGTGATTTTGGAAACAAATCAGGAAGTGCCGGAATTTAGTGTGATGAGGAGGAGAATAAAATAATATGATTTCATATCTTAAAGGAAGAATAATTAAACGAGGGGGGAATTTCGTCATTTTGAATAACGCCGATATCGGTTACAAGATTTTCGTCGGCGAGGGCGCAGTCGCCGATTTGGCGACTGGCAATGAGGTGGAATTTTGGATATATCAAAATATTCGCGAGGACGCTAACGAACTTTACGGCTTTTTATCCTATGAAAAGTTGGAAATGTTTGAATTGCTTTTGAATGTCAACGGTATCGGTCCGAAGTCGGCTATGGGTATTATGACTGCCATCAATGCCGAGGAGCTTAAAGAGGCGATAGCGACCGGCGATTTGGCGATGCTCACTAAGGTTTCCGGTATCGGCAAAAAAACTGCCGAGAGGATCGTCTTGGATTTGCGCGACAAGGTTGGTTTTCTATCTCCTGTCATTGGTTCGACTTCTGCCGCTCGTGGCGACGAAATCGACGCCTTGATGGCTCTCGGCTATTCCATGCAAGAATCGCGCGAGGCTTTGTCTGGGGTCGATAAATCCATTACTGATAGCGGAAAGAGGATTCGCGAGGCTCTTAAGTCAATGAAGAAATAAGATTTTATATGCAGTTAGTGGAGATAAAAGATAAAAATAAGTTGAATGATTTTGTCGGTTCGCAAGAACGGGCGGAACTTTTGCAATCTTGGGAGTGGGGTGAATTTCAAGAGAAGGCTGGTGCCAAGGTTTTGCGTTTTGGAGTGGAGGAGAATCGTCAACTTGTCGCTGTCGCGACGTTGATCAAAAAATCCTTACCGCTGGGGATGAACTATCTATATTGCCCCAGAGGGCCGGTGATTGATTATAAATCATCGATTACGAATGATAAGCTGGAAGATTTTTTATTTTTGGAAATAGAAAAGATTTTTAATAAGGAGAAGATCGTATTTTTAAGAATCGAGCCTAGGGAAAAAATCAATAATTCACGATTCATAATTAATAGTTCATTGGATATTCAGGTCAGCAAGACGATATTTTTGGATTTAAAAAAGACCGAAGAGGAGTTATTAAAAGAGATGCACCAGAAAACTCGTTACAACATCCGCTTGGCCGAGAAGAAGGGCGTTAAAATCGTCGAGGTGGGCGTCGATAGGTTCGAGGAGTTTTGGAATTTGATGTCGCAGACCGTGAATCGTGATGGTTTTAGACTGCACGAGAAAGAGTATTATAAAAAAATGCTAGAGCTCGACAATATAAAGTTGTTTTTCGGTATATTCGACGAAAAAATACTTTGCGCCGGAATATTTTCTTTCTTCGGCGACACAGTTACGTACCTACACGGTGCTTCCTCTAACGAGAACCGTGAACTGATGGCTCCGTATCTTTTACAATGGGAATTGGTTAGGCGTGCCAAAGCTGACGGCTACAAGTTGTATGATTTTTTCGGTATCGACGAGAAGAAATGGCCCGGGGTCACTCGTTTTAAAAAGGGGTTTGGCGGTGAGGAGGTTCGGTATCCAGGAACTTTCGATGTGATTTTGGATGGTTTCAAATATCGAGCTTATGGCGTGCTTCGTAAAATCAGAAGATTTATAAGAATTTAATCGTTGGAATATAATGGTTATCGATAATACTATTTTAGCTATCTTGATTTTTTTAGCCTTGGTCAATTTTTTGTCTTTTTACACGATGTTGATGGACAAAAGTTTGGCTATAGAAGGAAAGCGCCGCATCAGCGAGGGCGCTCTATTTTTTTGGGCGATATTTTTCGGCGGCTTCGGTATCTATGCCGGCATGATTCTTTTTCATCATAAGACTAGAAAATGGTATTTTTATTTTGGAATACCTTTGGTAATGGTTCAGAATATTTGTTTCTTGTTAGTCTTATATCAATTCGTCAAAGGTGTTTGCTTCGCTGTGTCGACGACTTAGCGCCTGGTTGATTGAAAAATGCCCCTTTGCTATTATAAGGATAGTACAGATGCACCTTTTTGTTACAATCCCACCTCGGAGCGGATATCTCCATTTTTTATCCTCTAAAGTAATGATGTCCTCTCCAGTTAGTAGGGTGTTTTCTTGGCAGAGAAAACACCCTTTTATTTTTTTGTAAGAAAAAAAGTTTTCCCTTTTCTTTTGCGTGTTTCCTTGATATTCTTAAGGTATGATTCACGGTGCATAACTTCAACAATATGGATAAAATATTCTCTTTGATTAAAAGGTTCATCCCGAAAAGATTGTTTAAGGCGGTTCAGCCGGCTTATCACTTCTTATTATCTTGGTCGTCGGCCTTTTTTTGTGGCTTTCCTTCTGAAAAGATGGTTGTCATTGGTGTGACGGGGACCATTGGTAAAACTACTACATCGTATTTATTATTGCGAACATTAAAGGCTTGTGGATATAAGGTCGGATTGACGTCGACGGCCATTTTCGACGATGGGGAGAAGGAGTGGCTTAACGACAAGAGGATGACTATGGTCGGGCGTTTCTTTTTGCAAAGATTATTAGCCAAAATGGTTAAAAACGGTTGTCAATTCGCCATCGTGGAGACGACTTCGGAGGGTATTCGCCAGTTTCGTCATCGTTTTATAAATTATGATTGGTTGATTTTTACCGGCCTTTACCCTGAACATATCGAATCTCATGGCGGTTTTGAGAACTATAAAAAGGCTAAAGGTAAATTATTCGAACATTTGAAGAATTGCAAGGTTAAATACACGACGCCTGATTGGAAAATCAAGAAGGATGCCTCTGGTTTAGAAAAAATAGATTTGAATAGGGTGAAAAAGACAGTTGTCGCTAATATCGACGACGAGCATGCGCCGTATTTTACTTCTTTCTGGCAGGAGGATTGCATCGGTTTCTCTTTAGATCCGGAAAATGCTAAGAAAAAAGGGGATTGGCCGGATAATTTAGCGATTGAGAGGTATGACAATATACATACCGAAGAGGCGGGTGTCTCCTTCGACGCTTTTGGCACTGAGATAGATTTGGCTATTTTTGGCGAGTTCAATGCCGCCAATGCTATGGCCGCGGCTTGTGTGACGCGATTGGTCGAAAAAGATATAAATAAAATAAAAGAAGGGTTGTTTGGTATCAAGGGTGTCGCCGGTCGCATGGAGACTATCGATGAAGGGCAACCTTTTAAGGTTATCGTCGACTATGCCTTTGAGCCGAACTCTTTGGCTAAGTTTTATGACACTATCGAGAAAATCCCGCATAATCGCATAATCAACGTCTTTGGCGCGGCCGGAGGCGGTCGCGACACTGCTCGTCGTCCGAAAATGGGGCTTTTGGCTGGAAAAAGAGCGGATTTTGTCGTCGTTACCAACGAGGATCCTTATGATGACGACCCCGGTCTGATAATAGATCAGATAGGCGCCGGAGCCGAGACGGCCGGAAAAAAATTGAATCAGGATTATTTCAAGATACCCGATCGTCGTGAGGCTATCAGGAAAGCTATGGAATTGGCCCAGGAGGGGGATCTAGTCTTGATTACCGGCAAGGGGTCGGAACAGCTTATTTGGATGGCTAATGGAGAGAAAATCCCTTGGGACGATAGGAGGGTGGCCAGGGAAGAGATTAATAATTTAAAGGGCGTGGCATAGTGGCGTCTGTTGCGCTGATTTCCTGTGAGTCAAAATCTGTGGAAAACTAAAAGCCTATACAATATAATAATACTTTGTTTTTAAATTTTTGTATTAATATAAGCAATATTTGACATTAAGGCAAAATTGCCCTTTTGTTTTTCTTGACAATTTAAAAAATCCTTGTTAACATACATAATTATCGGAAAATTCCCCCATTTTAGACACTTTAAGAGTACCAAAACTCCTTTGGCACAAGGTGCTTGGTCTTAAAAGGTGATTATCTCAATCAATTAAACTAAATATTTTATTTAAAACTCAGACCAAGAGCGGCTTTGAGATTTTTTTGTCGTCTTAGCCTCTATTGTTTGGCCGAGTTTTTGTAGTTTATTCTGATAATTAATATGAATATTGCTAATTTTAGTTAATTAATTAGCCCCATTCATATAATTAGCAGATAAATTGTCAATTTTATGTCTAAAAATTCTTCCAAGGATTACGTGATAACACCAGCCGGTCGCCGTCTGTATTCGACAGCCAAAGAAGTGGTGGAAATGCCTGATTTGATCGAGATGCAAAAGGACTCTTACCAGTGGTTCATCAAAGAGGGTTTGGCCGAATTATTTGACGAAATTTCACCTGTCACCGATTTTATCGGTCGTGATTTGGAGCTTTATTTCGAGGACTACTACTTGGACGAGCCTAAATTCGATGAAATGACGTCTCGTGCCAAGAACGTCACTTACGAATCTCCTCTTCGCGTCAGAACTCGCTTGGTCAATAAACGTACTAACGAGACTATCAAGCAGGAGGTTTTCTTGGGAGATTTTCCGTTGATGACTTATAACGGTACTTTTATCGTCAACGGCATCGAGAGAGTCGTCGTCTCTCAGTTGATTCGTAGCGCCGGTGTCATCTTCTCGTCGGAATTCGTCAAGGGGAAGAAGTATTATGGTGCCAAAATCATCCCTAATCGCGGTGCTTGGTTGGAAATCGAGACGGATGTCAATAAAGTCCTCTGGGTTCGTATCGATCGTAAGAGAAAAGTCGCCGTCACATCTCTTTTGAGAGCTTTGGGCTATGGCGACGACGATCATATCCGCGCTTTGTTTAAGAACGCCGAAGTCGTCAAGAATCCTGATGAGCAGACTTATATAGAAGCCACCTTGAGCAAAGATGCCGCCAAGAACGAAGAGGAAGGTTTGGAGGAAGTCTACAAGAAGATTCGTCCGGGCGATTTGGCTAACGTCGAGAACGCCAGACAGTTGATCCATTCCATGTTCTTCCGTTTCGATCGTTATGATTTTGGTCGCGTCGGTCGTTATAAGTTGAATCGTCGTTTTCAAGAGGATCTCCCTGTTAACAAGGAGACTCGTGTTTTGCGCAAGGAAGATTTGGTCAATATCATAACCGAAGTCATACGTTTGAATATCACTCAGGATCCGGAAGACGATATCGATCATTTGTCTAATCGTCGCGTTCGTGCCATCGGCGAATTGATCCAGAATCGTTTCCGCGTCGGTTTGGCTCGTATGGAGCGCATCATAAAGGACAGAATGTCCACCGCCGATATACACACCTTGACTCCTAATAAGTTGATAAACGCCCGTCCTGTCATTTCCGTGGTCAAGGAATTCTTCATGTCCTCTCAGTTGTCTCAATTCATGGATCAGACTAATCCTTTGGCCGAGTTGGAGCATAAACGTCGCTTGTCCGCCATGGGCCCTGGAGGTCTCACTCGCGAGCGTGCCGGTTTCGATGTCCGCGATGTGCACACCACTCACTATGGACGTATTTGTCCGATCGCCACTCCGGAAGGACCGAACATCGGTTTGGTCGGTCACTTGGCCAGTTATGCCCGTCTGAATTCTTACGGCTTTTTGGAAACTCCGTATCGCGTCGTTCTTCATGATTTGGCTATCAATGACACTCGCTTGGACGGTCAGGTTTTGCGCGAGGACGTCTTTGAGGTCAAAGATAGCGATGTCGAACTTCCTTTTGGTAAGAAGAACGTCTTGATGTCCGATGTCTTGTCCGAAAAAAGAGGCAAGGTCGTCGCCAAAGCCGGTGATAAGATCGACTCTTCTTTGATAAAAGAATTAAATAGCAAAGTATCTTCCAAGGTCTTGATTCCTGTAGTGCCTGCCGTTACCGATGAGGTCGTGTATCTCGACGCTTTCGAGGAAGAGAAATTTATATCCGCCGCCGCCACTACTCCTATCGACGAGAACGGCCATTTCTTGGTCGGTCGTTGCGAGGTGAGAAAATATGGCGAGCCGACCACCGACGCCGTTCATCGTGTCGATCTTTTCGGTGTGGCCGCCAATCAGATTATCTCTATAGCCACTTCCTTGATTCCTTTCATCGAGCATAACGATGGACAGCGCGCTTTGATGGGTACGAACATGCAACGTCAGGCTGTTCCGTTGGTTACTGCCGAATCCCCGATAGTCGGTACCGGCGCCGAGGCTCGCGCAGCTCGCGATAGTGGTCACTGCATGATCGCCGCCGAGGATGGCGAGGTCGAATCCGTCGATTCCACTCGCATAGTCATTCGCAATAAGAAGGGTGAACCTAAGGAATATTTGTTGACTAAGTTTTTGCGTTCCAATGCCTCCACTTGCATTAATCAGCGTCCGACCGTAAATGTCGGCGACAAAATCAAGAAGGGCGACATCATCTCCGATGGCCCGGTCATCGACAACGGTGAATTGGCTTTAGGTAAGAACGCTTTGGTCGCTTTTATGGTTTGGGATGGTTTCAACTACGAAGATGCCGTCATTATTTCCGAGCGTGTCGTCGCCAATGATGTCTATACTTCCATATATATCGAGAATTACACTGTCGACGTCCGCGACACCAAGCTTGGGCCGGAACTCATTACTAATGACATACCGAACATCAGCGAGGAGAAATTGAAGAATCTCGACGAGGAAGGCGTCATCCGTATCGGTGCCGAAGTTTCTTCCGGTGATATCTTGGTCGGTAAGATCACTCCTAAAGGTGAAACCGAGCTTTCCGCGGAAGAAAAATTGCTCCGTGTCATATTCGGCGAAAAGGCCAAGGATGTTCGCGACACCTCTCTTTATTTGGAGCATGGCGAACATGGAAAAGTCGTCGATATAAAATACTTCTCTCGCGACGACGGCGATAAGTTGCAGACTGGCGTCATCCGTTCCGTTCAGGTCAGTGTCGCCAATTTGCGCAAGGTTCAGGTCGGTGACAAGATGGCCGGTCGTTATGGTAATAAGGGTGTTATTTCACGCGTCGTTCCTGTCGAAGATATGCCTTACTTGGAAGACGGTACACCGGTTGATATCATTTTGTCTCCTCTCGGTATCATCTCTCGTATGAACTTGGGTCAGGTTTTGGAGACCCATCTCGGTTTCGCAGCAAAGAAATTAGGATACAAGGTCGCCACTCCGGCTTTGAACGGAATGAACGAGGATCAGATTAAGGAAGAATTGAAGAAGGCTGGCTTGCCTGAAGATGGTAAGGTCGTCTTGCATGATGGTCGCACCGGTTTGCCGTTCGAGAATAAGATCGTCGTCGGCATGAAATATCTCTTGAAACTCAACCATATGGTCGAGGACAAGATGCACCAGCGTTCTATCGGTCCTTACTCCTTAATCACTCAGCAGCCTTTGGGCGGTAAAGCTCAATTCGGTGGACAGAGATTCGGAGAAATGGAAGTCTGGGCTTTGGAAGGTTATGGCGCAGCTCATATGTTGCAAGAAATTTTGACCATTAAATCCGACGATGTCCCTGGTCGCAGTGCCGCTTACGAATCCATCATCAAGGGCGAGAAGATCCACAAGGTCAACGTCCCTGAATCTTTCAACGTTTTGGTTCGCGAGTTGAAGGGCTTGTGCTTGGATGTACAGCTTTTGGGTGGTGATGGCGGTCAGGTTGGCGAAGAGGTTACGGATACCGAAAACGATCGCAGGAACGACAGAGTCTTGGAAGGAGCCGAAATGCCTACTTGGGGAAAGGAAGTGACTGAAGAGAAAGGCGAGAAAGTTGAAGAATAAACATAGTCTCTCATAAGGATGCCTTAGTCGTTTCGCTAAGGCATCCGATCTGTGAGAATATCCGTTAAATTTAATAGTTTATAAATAAGATTATCAATCGACAACTAAGGATTGATAATTGAAGATTAAATATGTTAAACCCGATTAAAATCTCCGATTTCGACGCGATCAAGTTGAAGTTGGCTTCTCCCGAGGAGATGCAGAGTTGGTCTCATGGCGAGGTGACCCGCCCGGAAACCATCAACTATCGCACGCAGAAGGCCGAAAAAGACGGCTTGTTCTGTGAAAAGATTTTCGGTCCTTCCAAGGATTGGGAGTGCTATTGCGGAAAGTATAAGAAGATCCGTTACAAAGGGATCGTCTGCGATAAGTGCGGTGTCGAAGTGACTCGCAGCGCCGTTCGTCGTGAGCGTTTCGGCCACATCACCCTAGAGAGTCCTTGCGCTCATATCTGGTTCTTGCGCGGTATCGCTTCCAAGATCGGCTTGGCTTTGAATTTGAGCATGCAGGCTTTAGAGAAGGTCGTCTATTTCGCCAGCTTCATAATCACCGACGTCAACGAGGATTTGAAGGAGGCTACGATGGAACAAATTAAGCAAGAGTTTAAGGAAAAGAAGAAGAACATCGTCGACGATTATAATAATCAGGTTAAACAGATCAAGAATAGAAAGGGTAAGATGATGAATGACGGTATGGGTGCCGACGAGGCCGAGGAGACTTTGAATAAGGAGATAGAGACGTTGACCAAATTGCGCGACGAGAAGAATGAGACTTTGTCTGTTTATTTCGCCGAATCCATCAAGGAGCTCAAGGATTTGAAGGCCATGGTCGTCATCAGTGAAGAGACTTATCAGAAATTGTCTTTGAAATATGGACACATCTTCGAGGCCGGTATCGGCGCCGATGCCATCAAGAGCCTCTTGGAGAAGATAGATTTGGAGAAGACTATCGAGAACTTGGAGAAGGAATCGGAGAGCGCCATCGATTCGAAGCAGGAAAAGATCACCAAGCGCTTGAAGCTCTTGAAATCTTTGTCCGTCAACAATATTCGCCCGGAATGGATGGTTCTTTCCATTGTTCCGGTCATTCCGCCGGATCTGAGACCGATGGTCTCCTTGGAAGGTGGACGTTTCGCCACTTCCGATTTGAACGACCTCTATCGTCGCGTCATCAATCGTAATAATCGCTTGAAACAGCTTGTCGAGCTCAACGCTCCAGAGGTCATTTGTCGTAATGAAAAGAGAATGTTACAGGAAGCCGTCGACGCTTTAATCGATAACAGCGCCCGCGCCTCTAAGACCACTATCGCTTCCACCGGTCAAAAGAGACAGCTCAAGTCTTTGGCCGATTCTTTGAAGGGTAAGCAGGGTCGTTTCCGTCAGAACTTACTCGGTAAGAGAACCGACTATTCCGGTCGTAGCGTCATCGTCGTCAATCCGAAATTGAATTTGGACCAGTGCGGTCTACCGAAGAGAATGGCTTTGGAACTCTTCAAGCCTTTTATAATCTCGAAATTGATCGCTAGTGAAGTCGTTCACAATGTCCGTAGCGCTTCCAGATATATAGAGGCCGGTACCGACGATGTGTGGGATATCTTGGAGGAGATCGTCAACAAGTCTTTCGTGCTCTTGAACCGCGCCCCGACCTTGCATCGTTTAGGTATTCAGGCTTTCCGTCCGATTTTGATCGAAGGTAAAGCTATTCAGATACATCCGATGGTTTGTACCGCCTTTAACGCCGACTTCGATGGCGACCAGATGGCTGTTCACGTCCCATTGACCGAAGAGGCTAAGTGGGAGGCTGAACATTTGATGTTGTCTTCTCATAATCTTTTGAAACCAGCTACCGGCGAACCTATCGTGACTCCTAACCAGGATATCGTTTGGGGAGCTTATTATTCCACTTTCTCTTTTGTCGATCCGGAAAAGATCGAGGATAAGGATTTGAGAAGTTTCACCGACGAGATGGAGGTCAAGATGGCCTATGATTATGGTTATATCAAACTCCAGGATCCGATCAGGGTCAGATTGAACAATGGAAATATCGTCAAAACCACTGTCGGACGCATGATGTTCAACGAGATTCTCCCTGAGAAATTGCGTTATATAAATAAAGTCGTCAAGAAAGGCGATTTGAAACAGATAGTCAAGGAGTGTTTACGCCATTACGGAGAAGAGGAGTCCGTCAAATTCGTCGACAACTTAAAGAACCGTTCGTTCCAGCTCATTACCAGATCCGGTATGTCCTTCGGTATGAGCGATTTGCCTGATTTCACTCAGGTCGACGATTTGATCAAGGACGGTGAGGGCAAGGTCTTCGAGATTCAATCTCAATATGAAGAAGGTCTTTTGACCGATTCCGAGCGCGCCAGCCAAGTAATCGAGCTTTGGGGCGACATTAAAGAGGATATCACTAATATCTGCAAGAAGAGTTTGCCACCGGAATCTTCCGTCTATTCCATGATTGATTCCGGCGCTCGCGGTTCTTGGGCTCAGCTCACGCAGATTCTCGGTATGAAGGGTTTGGTGACTTCTCCTTCGGGCGGAATCATCGAATTGCCGATTAAGAGAAATTTCAAGAAAGGCTTCGACGTTTTGGAATACTTTATCGCCACTCATGGTACTCGTAAGGGTCTTTCCGATACCGCTTTAAGAACCGCTAACGCCGGTTACTTGACTCGTCGTTTGGTGGATGTCGCTCAAGATATCATTATTTCTCACGAGGATTGTGGAGACGAAAATGGTACTATAATAACCAAAAAGGAGAGTGATGAATTGGGCGAACCGTTGCTCAAGAGAATCGTCGGTCGTTATTTGGCTCAAGATTTGAAAGATAAGAATGGTGAAGTCCTTTACAAGAAGGATGAGCTCATAAGCGAAGAGAAGGCTGATGCCATCAAGGATAAGGAAATAGAAGAAGTCGCTATCCGTTCCGTTTTGTCTTGCACCTTGTCTCGCGGAGTCTGCGCGAAGTGCTACGGCTTCGACTTAGCTAGAAATAGGCCTGTGGACGTCGGCGTCCCTGTTGGTATCATCGCCGCTCAGTCGATCGGTGAACCTGGAACCCAGCTCACCATGAGAACCTTTCATACCGGCGGTGTGGCCGGAGGCGGAGATATCACGCAGGGTCTTCCTCGCGTCGAAGAAATATTCGAGAACCGCACTCCTAAGAAAAAGGCGATCATTTCCGATGTGGATGGTAAGGTCAAGATAGAGATGGAGCAGAAGATTATTCGCAACGAGGATGGTAAGGAAGTCGTGGTGTCCAATCAGCGTACAAGAATATTGAAGATATACTACGAAGGAGAGGTTTTTGAGAAATATCGCATCGCTTCTTCCAATGATGAAGAGGGTAGTGACAAGAAGGAAGTTAAAGTCTTGGTTAAGGACGGAGAGGAAGTCATTACTGGACAAGGTCTCTATTCCATCGGAAAGAAGGTTATTATCGCCAAAGAAGGCGGTAAAGTGGAGATTTCCGGAAAGACCATCAAGATCACTCGCAGAACCGAGAAAGTCGAGGAGATGATAATTCCTAAGGGTACCGCCCTTTTAGTGAAAGACGGAGAAGAGGTCAAGCGTGGACAGCAATTGACCGACGGATCTTTGGACCTCGATCAACTCTATCGTTTGAACGGTCGTTTGGCCGTCCAGAAGTACATCATCAAAGAGATTCAATACGTCTACTCTTCTCAAGGTCAGCCTTTGAATGATAAACATGTCGAAATAATAGCTCGCCAGATGTTCTCCCGCTTTTTGATTACCGATTCCGGCAAGTCAGAATTGTTGCCTGGAGAGGTTGTCGAAGAGGGTGTCATTAATCGCTTACCTGAAGATGTGAGCTCTACGATCAAGGCGGATAGACTTTTATCCGGAATCACGAAAGCTTCTTTGACTACCGAATCGTTCTTGTCCGCAGCTTCCTTCCAAGAGACGGCTCGTGTCTTGATCGAAGCTGCTTTGTCCGGTAAGGTCGATTATTTGGAAGGTCTGAAGGAGAACGTCATTATCGGTTGTTTGATTCCTGCCGGAACCGGATATAAGGGAAAGCAAGAAAGAGCTGTTTACGAAAAATAATTTAAATTATCAGCGATCGTCGATTGCAAGATCGTCTATCGCTAATTGAAAAATATATGGCTAAAAGATGTGTAGTTTGCGGACGCGGTTCAACTTCTGGTGCACAGCGCTCCCATTCCAATCGCCAGACCTTAAAGAGACAGAACATCAATCTTCAGACTAGAAAGTTGGAAGGTCAGACTGTCAAGGTTTGCGTCAATTGTTTGAAGACCGCTAAGAAGATCTCCACTCCGAAGAAGGCTGTCGCAAAAAAGACCGCTAAGAAATAGTTTCGTTTAATTTTGCGAAAGCTGATGTCTTTAGCGATTTTCACTGTAATAATATTCATCTTCTCGGCCGTCGTGCATGAATATATGCATGGCTTGGCCGCTGACGAGCAAGGCGACCCAACTCCTCGGATGATGGGTCGCCTTACGTTGAACCCAATAGCCCATCTTGATGTTTGGGGGTCTTTTTTAGTGCCAGTCATACTTTATTTAGCGTCCGGAGGTGGTTTCGTTTTTGGGTATGCGAAGCCGGTTCCGTACAATCCGTTGGCCTTGCGCGACAAGGTCTATGGTTCGGCCAAAGTAGCTATGGCTGGTCCGGCTGCTAATTTGGCCATGGCCATCGTGTTCGCCATGATTATGCGTTTTGTCCCTATCGACAACTCCGCATTGACCGGTGCCTTCGCTTTGATAGTCCAGATTAATTTGGTTTTAGCCGTCATTAATTTAATACCGTTGCCGGGGTTGGATGGCTCCAAAATTCTTATGCCTTTTATGCCGATCTCCTGGCAGAATTTCTATCATAGATTGGAACAACAGTCGATGTTCTTGATTTTTATCCTGATAATGTTGATTTTTCCTTTTCTAGCGATAATAATCGATTTTCTCTTTCGACTTTTGACCGGATACAGGTAGTCTAATAAATTCGGGCCTTTAGGCCCGTTTTTTATTTTGTCGGGTTTTTTGCGGGAAAAAGTTGACAAAATCGGTTGAAAAGACTATTTTTAAATAAAATCTTCGATAATTTAAAATTATTAAAAGATACTGGTTCTTTATAACTTAAGGAGGTCCATATGGTTAGAAAACCGGAAAAGGTCAATGCTTTGTTTGACGATTTTGAGAGTGGAGTGGTTGACGACCGGAAAAGGTACGATAGCACCGATGAGGATTTTTCTCTTGATGAGTTGGATGTTTTTCAATTGTTGTCATTATGGAGGGTTTCTGGGCAATATGCCTTAAAACAAATGAGGATATTGGAAAGAATGAGATATGTGGTGCTGTCTCTTGATTTGGAGGAGCTGATAGCCGCTGTCGCTTGTTCCCCTGTGGATTCAGAAATTAGCCAGGTTATTTCCTCACAATTGATAAAGACATTGGAGAATGGAATTCATAATTATAGACTTAATGTCGGAGATTTGAAAGCTATTTGTTCGTTTTTGTCCGGAAATAAAAAGGCCATCCTCTCCATAAATGATATTTCTTGTCGAAAATTCGGGTATTCGTTGTATTCAAAGGAGTTCAACGCCGCTTTGCAGGAGTATAAGAAATCGATAATTGGACGAAAACAGTCTTTGTGCTATGGATTATTTAATCTTATATTAAAGCACAATCCTCAGTTGGAGGATGACGAATTGTTTCCCTTGAGGGCATATTTAAGCAAACTCATCATCGAGAAGAGGAATAGCCCGACATTTGCCGAAGCTTTTAAGATGTGGCAAAATTCGGTCAGATTTCCGGAAATAGAGTCGATGCTTGTGGAATTTATGGTGGGGGAGATAGCATCCATTAAATCATTGACCCCATGTAATAAAATGCCCAGCTGGTTTTTGACCGCATTAAGCAAAAGACAAGAATTTCCGGACGAAGTCGTTACTGCGATGTCTGAAAAGATTATGGATTTTCGATTTTTCGGAGCCGAGGGCGTTTCTGGATTTTTGAAAAATATCGAAAGCACGGCAGAGGAATCTCAGAGCCAAGAAGAGGTATCTGTCAGCGATGGTATTTTTGCTAATTTCAAGACAGAGCTTTTTTTAAGAATCAGGAATTTTTTTGGCCATTCATGGCAGGCGCCAGAAGTCGAGTGCGCGGAGCGTTAGGCTTGTGTTTTTTCTCTAAAATAAACGGTTTTATCTTAATAGGTAGGGCCGTTTTTAATTTGTTGCAAAAAATGGCCTTGGGAGTCTTGACTAATTTTGAAGCTTTTGCTAAAATAATCTTGAAATATATCCCGAATTGTCGGGATTGTTTTAATACTCTGAAAAATATTTTTTATCAAAGCATAAAATCACACAAGAACATATGCCGACAATGAATCAATTGGTGCGCAAAGGAAGAGTTAATAAGAGAAAGAAGATGAAGTCAGCCGCTTTACATCTTTCCAACGACTCTCTGCACAGAAAGAAGAAAATTAGAGAGGTTGGCGCTCCATTCAAGCAGGGCGTCTGCGTTAAGGTTACTACCATGACCCCGAAGAAACCGAACTCGGCTCTTCGCAAAATCGCTCGTGTCCGCTTGTCTAACGGTATGGAAGTCACTGCCTATATCCCTGGAATCGGCCATAACTTACAGGAGCACTCCATCGTGTTGCTCAAAGGTGGAAGAACCAAAGATCTTCCAGGTTTGCGCTACAAGATAATCCGTGGCGTCTTCGACGCTCAGGGTGTGGAAGGTCGCAAGCAGTCTCGTTCCCGCTATGGTGCCAAGAGACCAAAGGCTAAATAATATCTAATAATTTCTTAGAAATAAACTTTATAAGCTACGTGCGTGGTTGCGCGTCGTTAGAAAAATATGAGAGGAAAACAAGCCCCAAAAAGAAAGAAGGACGGAGATCTCCGCTATAACGATCAAAATATCGCCAAGTTGATTTGCTACGTCATGAAAGATGGCAAGAAGAGCGTTGCCGAAAAGATCGTTTACGATTCTTTTGAATTCATCAAGCAGGATGCCAAGCAGGATCCTCGCCATGTTTTCAATAAGGCCATGAAGAAGGTTGCCCCTTTGATTGAGGTCAGAAGCAAGAGAGTCGGTGGTGCCAACTTCCAGGTTCCGTGCCAAGTTCGCGGTAATCGCCGTTTCATTTTGGGTTGCCGTTGGATGCTCGATGCCGCTAAGGCTAGAAAGGGTATGCCTATGTCCAAGAGATTGGCTTTGGAGATTCTCGATGCCGCTAAGGGCGAAGGTTCCGCTGTCCGCAAGCGCGATGATGTGCATCGCATGGCCGAGGCCAACAAGGCTTTTGCCCATTTCGCCAAGTAGAATCATAAAACATCCTTTTTTGGAAGGGATGTTTTATTTTCAAAAATAATTTTAAAAAGTAAGAATATAAAATATTCAATCTTTAATTATCAGTTTCTACAATTGGTAATTGATAATTGACAATTGAACATATGCCTCGAGATTACGCCTTAGACAAAATGAGAAATATCGGTATTTGCGCTCACATCGATGCCGGAAAGACGACTTTTTCCGAACGTGTTTTGTTTTACACCGGAAAGAAGTATAAAATCGGAGAAGTTCATGAGGGTGCCGCCGAAATGGATTGGATGGAACAGGAGAAGGAAAGAGGTATCACCATCACTTCCGCCGCTACCACTTGTTTTTGGAAGAATCACAAAATCAACTTGATCGATACTCCGGGGCACGTCGATTTCACCGTCGAAGTCGAGCGCTCTATGCGCGTCTTGGATGGCGCTGTCGCGGTGTTCGATGGTTCTCAAGGCGTTGAGCCACAGTCCGAGACTGTTTGGCGTCAAGCTGACAAATATCACGTCCCTCGTATTTGCTTCATTAACAAAATGGATAAATTGGGCGCTGATTTCTATATGAGCTTCGATTCTATATTGAAGCGTTTGAATCCTAATGCCGTCGCCATTCAATTGCCGATCGGTGCCGAGAGCACTTTCTCCGGTATAATCGATTTGGTCGAAATGAAGGCTCGTCGCTTCGAGGGCGCTAATGGTGAGAATATCTTAGAATTCGATATCCCGGCCGACATGCTCGAGAAGTGCAAGGAGTATCGCGCTAATATGGTCGAGAAAGTCGTGGAGTGCGATGAGGCTATGATGGAGAAGTATTTGAATGGTGAGGAGATTTCTATCGATGAATTGAAGAAGACTATTCGCAAGGGCGTCGTCGCCAGTGAAATCTACCCTGTTATGTGTGGAAGTGCTTTGCAGAACGTCGGTGTTCAATTGGCTTTGGATAACGTCGTCAATTATTTGCCGTCTCCTTCCGACGTCGAGAATATTAAGGGTACCGATGTCGACGATCCGGAAAAGAAGATCGAAATCCATCCTTCTGATGACGAACCGTTTACCGGATTGGCTTTTAAAATCGCCACTGATCCTTTTATTGGTAAATTGTGTTTCGTCCGCGTCTATTCCGGAAAACTGGAATCCGGTTCTTATGTTATAAATTCTTCTAATGGAAACAAGGAACGTATCGGACGCTTGGTTAGAATGCATGCCAATCGTCGTGAAGAAGTCTCCGAAGTCTTCGCTGGTGACATTGTCGCCGTCGTTGGCTTGAAGGATACTACCACTGGTAACACCTTGTGCGACGAGAGACGTTTGGTCCACTTGGAGAGCATCGAGTTTCCTGAGCCGGTCATTCAGATCGCCGTGGAGCCGAAGACTAAAGCCGATCAGGAAAAAATGGGTGTGGCTTTGTCTAAATTAGCCGAAGAAGATCCTACTTTCCGCGTCGAGACCGACGAGGAGACCAATCAGACTTTGATTTCCGGTATGGGCGAATTACACCTCGACATCATCGTCGATCGTATGCGTCGCGAGTTCGGTGTCGAAGCCAACGTCGGCAATCCTCAAGTTTCTTATCGTGAAACTATTAATGCCCCGGCTTCTGCCGAAGGTAAATATATCAAGCAGTCCGGCGGACGCGGTCAATACGGACATTGCTATCTCCGTGTCGAACCGGCTGTCGCCGATCCAGAGACTGGAGAAATCAAGCCTTTCGAATTCGTCAGCGAAGTCAAAGGTGGAACCGTTCCTCGCGAATACATCCCAGCTATCGAAAAGGGTGTTAAGGAAGCTGTTACTGGCGGTGTTGTCGCCGGTTACCCGTTGATCAATATCAAAGTCGCCGTTACTGATGGTTCTTATCATGAAGTCGACTCTTCGGAAATCGCCTTTAAGATGGCCGCTATCATGGGCTTCAAGGAGGCTTGTTCCAAGGCTAGTGCCGTCTTGCTCGAACCTATCATGAAAGTCGAGGTTACCACTCCTGAGGAATACATGGGTAACGTCGTCGGAGACCTTAGCTCTCGCCGCGGACAGATCGAAGAGATGGCTCAGAGAGGTTTGGCCAAGGTCGTCAACGCCAAGGTCCCACTTTCGGAGATGTTCGGATACGCGACGGAATTGAGATCCCTCACACAGGGTCGCGCCAACTACGTAATGGAGTTCTATCAATATAAGGAAGTTCCGAGAAATGTCCTCGAGAAGATAATCGAAAAAGAAGGAAAGTCCGGCAAGTAAAAGTCAAAAGCAAAATAACATCGCTCAAAATGAAAAAACAATTACAAAAAGCTATCGACTTGGCTGCTTATACTGGAGATAAAATCATCGTGGTAGATGATAAAAACGACCACGGAACAGTGATTTTACCGCTTGATGAATATGAGAGAATGATATTCGGTCAAGACGACGGCGGTGATTGGGGTGAAAACTTGACAGGGGAAGAAATGCTTGATAAGATTAATCGCGAAATCACCCTCGGTAAAAGCGTTGAAGGTAGCGATGAATCCGACGATCAAGAGGAGACGCATAATGAGGATGATTTTTTGACCTTTGGAAATGATTCTGTCGAAGACTTGAATCCTTCGCAGGAGTTGCCTCCGAATCTTCCGGTGGAGGACGATTTCCAAGAAGAAGAGGATTTGAACGATCCGGAAAAGGAAGAGAATATCTATTACTACGAAGAAGCTCCTATCGCACCGGTCATTGCCGAAGAGAAAGCCGATACCATTAAAGACGAGGAAGAGAAAGAGAGTGATACCTTCACGAGTGTCGGAGAAGAATTGAAGAATAGACATACTTGGGATATATCGAATAATATAAAAAGCGGTGCCCAAGAAATAAAGTAATAAAATTTTAAAAAAATAATTAACAAATACGGCTGGTTTCCGCCTTTTGGCGGATAGAAACCCGGGACCCTGATTTTAAGGGAGGACTGGGGTCGTTAATTAAAACACATGGCAGGAAAATTTGAACGCACAAAGCCACATGTCAACGTAGGTACTATTGGCCACGTCGACCATGGCAAAACCACCCTTACAGCCGCTATCCTTGCGGTTTTGTCCGCTAAAGGTTTAACCGCTCAGAGCAAGAGTGTTAATGATTTGGATAAAGCTCCTGAATCTAAGGCTCGCGGTATCACTATTAATACCGCCCACGTCGAATACGAATCTGAAAAGAGACATTATGCCCACGTCGACTGCCCGGGTCATGCTGACTACGTCAAGAACATGATCACCGGTGCCGCTCAGATGGATGGCGCTATCTTGGTCGTTGCCGCTACTGATGGCCCTATGCCTCAGACTCGTGAGCACATCCTTTTGGCTGGTCAGGTCGGTGTTCCTTACATCATCGTTTTCTTGAACAAGTGCGATATGGTCGAGGACAAAGAATTGATTGATTTGGTCGAAGAGGAAGTCCGCGATCTCTTGAAACAGTACAAATTCCCTGGCGATACTACCCCAGTCGTTCGCGGTAGCGCTTTGCAGGCTTTGAACAACCCGACCGGAGAGTGGGCTGACAAGGTCATGGAATTGGTCGGTCATTTGGATGCCTACATCCCTGAGCCGATTCGCGACACCGAGAAACCTTTCTTGATGCCTATCGAAGACATCTTCTCCATCGAAGGCCGTGGAACCGTGGTCACTGGAAGAATCGAGAGGGGTATTTGCAAATTGAACGATGCCGTTGAAATCGTCGGTTTGAAGGACACCCAGAACACCGTTATCACTGGTATCGAAATGTTCAACAAGCAGTTGGAAGAGGGTCAGAGCGGCGACAATGCCGGTCTCTTGCTCCGCGGTACTAAGAAGGACGATGTCGAGCGCGGTATGGTTTTGGCCAAACCGGGTTCCATCACTCCTCACACCGAATTCGATGCCGAGGTCTACGTTTTGACCAAGGAAGAAGGCGGTCGTCACAAACCTTTCTTCAAGGGTTACAAGCCACAGTTTTACATCCGTACCACTGATGTTACCGGTGAAATCGAGCTTCAGGCTGGTATTGAGATGGTTATGCCTGGTGATACTACCAATTTGAAGATCAAATTGATCGCTCCGATCGCTTTGGAAGATAAAATGAAGTTCGCTATCCGCGAAGGTGGCAGAACTGTCGGCGCTGGTGTTGTTACCAAGATTCACAAATAAACTGATATTTTTCCGGCCGCAGATTTTTGCGGCCGGGTGTAATGTCCATTTATTATTTAAAATAAGACAGGTAAAGCCATGACTGCTGAAAAAATCAAGAAAGAGGAAAAAGAGGTAACTAAGGCCAAGAAGGGTGAAGAAGCGAGACAGAAGATTCGCATCAAAATCAAGGCTTTTGATCACAAGATAATCGACAAGTCTACCAAGACGATTATCGATACTGTTCAAAAGAGTGGTGCCCAAATTTTTGGCCCTATTCCTTTGCCAACCGAGAAAGTGCGCTACACCGTTAACAGGTCGACCTTCGTTAACAAAGATGCTCGCGACCAGTACGAAATGAGAGTGCACAAGAGAATCGTTGACATTGTGGAGCCTTCCGCCAAGACCGTGGAGGATTTATCAAGTTTAAATCTCCCAGCTGGTGTTGACGTTGAGATAAAGATGGTCTAAAGACCCTTTTTTCCGGCACTTTCAAGAAACAAATAAAGCTCAAAGTTATCTTTTTGACAACTCCTATTTTTTTATATAAAAATAGGAAAGTGTTAGATTGATAAAAAAGAAGCTAAAACAGGAGGAAAAAACAACAAACATAAGCGAAAAAATCTAATATTGACTTTTCTTTGTTAATAAGTTATAATTCTTAGACCTATTAACATAAATAGTTGGTGATTTTACGCATTGACCGTTTGTTGTGAGGTCAGTGTTTTATTTTTTTTATAAGGTATATCAGTATGAAATTCATCATAGGCAAAAAAGTCGAAATGACTCAAATTTGGCAGGGTAGCAATGTGATTGGCGTAACCAAGGTTGCCGTCGGTCCTTGCACAGTCGTTCAGGTAAAAGACATGGAGAAAGATGGCTACAAGGCCGTTCAGCTTGGTTTTGGTGAAAGAAAAGCCAAAAATATCGCTAAACCGCAATTAGGTCATTTTAAGAAAGTTGGAAAGAACTTTTCCGTTTTGCGCGAGTTCCGCTTGGATAAGCCGACTCATGAGGAGAAAGCCGATGTCGTCGTTGGCGATGTCGTCAAGGCCGATTCTTTTGTCGCTGGTGATATAGTCAAGATAACTTCAGTTTCCAAAGGTAAGGGCTTTCAAGGACCTGTCAAACGTCATCATTTCGCCGGAGGTCGCGCTTCTCATGGTAATAAAGATCAATTGAGAATGCCTGGCTCTATCGGTAGCGTCGGTGCCGGACACGTTTTCAAGGGAACCAGAATGGCCGGTCGTATGGGTGGCGATAGAGTGACTATCCAGAATGTCGAGGTTATCGAAGTCGATGAACAGAATGGTTTTATATATTTGAAGGGTCCGGTTTCCGGAGCTCGTAATTCCGTCGTCGTTATGGAGGGTAATGGTGATTTGAAGGTCGAAAAGCCGGAAGTCGCCAAAGAGGTTAAGGAAGAGGTCAAGGCCGAGGAGGCTGTGGCCGTAGTCGCAGAAACTGTCGCTCCGAAAGTTGAAGAGGGCGTCGAAGCTAAACAATAAGTTATTAGTAAAGTTTTGATCATATGTCCATCAAGCTAAAAGTCTATAATCAGAAAGGCGAAAACACCAAGGAGATCGAGGTTTCCGACAAAGTTTTTGGAGTTAAGGCCAATCAGGTCGTCATCAACGAGGCCGTTGCCGCTCAGCGTGCTAACGAGCGCCAAGTTTTGGCCAATACTTTGGATAGATCCGAAGTTCGCGGTGGCGGTAAGAAACCGTGGCGTCAAAAGGGTACTGGTCGCGCTCGCGCCGGTTCTTCTCGTTCCCCGATTTGGATCGGTGGTGGTGTCACTTTCGGCCCTACCAAGGATAGAAATTTCAAGAAGAAGATAAATAAAAAGGCTCGTCAGGCCGCCATGTATATGGTTTTGTCCGATCGTTTGTCGGATAACCGTCTATTGGTCGTCGAGAATCCGGCTTTGGCCGAAATCAAGACTAAGGTCATGAACGAGGCTGTCACCAATTTGGAAGAGAAGGTTTTGAAGGTCGTCTCCACTGACGCTAAGAGCGGAAAGAAGACTCGCACCGAGAGAAGAAGCGTTTTGATGGTTTCCGCCGAGTATGACGATAAATTGATCCGTTCCGTCAGAAATTTGTCAGGTGTTTCCATTATCAATTTCGAGAATATGAACATCCTTGATTTATTGAAGGGAAAGACTTTGGTCTTGACCGAGGGATGTGTTAAGAAGATTAATGGTGTTTATAAGAAATAAATAACGGTTAATAGATAAAAATATGTCTTTGTTCAGCAATAAAAGTCAAACCGAAGAGAAGGACGGAAAGAAGGCCGTCAATTCTGCCGAGACCAAGCCAAGCATGAAAGAGCTTTATGGCGATGAAGCGGCTAAAAAGGAAGTCGTTTCCGGCGACAATAAAGCCGTCGAGGCTGCTACCAAATCCAAGAAACCGTCGGCTAACAAGTTATCCGGAGTTTTGGTTAAGCCTTTAGTCACCGAAAAGAGTAGTGTCTTGGGTGTTGAGAATAAATATATTTTCATGGTCGCTATCGATGCCAACAAGATTAAGGTTGCCGAGGCTATCGAAGCCGCTTATGGTATTAGACCGACCAAGGTCAATATCATCAATGTCGAAGGTAAGACCAAGAATCGCGGTCGCATCGTCGGCAAGAGAAAGGATTGGAAGAAGGCGATCGTCACTTTGCCTGAAGGTAAGACCATCCAAGTTTACGAAGGTATTTAATAAACAAATTTTTAGAAGATACATATGGGCGTTAGAAAAGTCAGACCAACAACCAATGCAAGGAGACAGCTGGTTTACAGCGATTTTTCCGATATCACCGGCATGCCGGAGGTAAAGGGTTTGTTGAAGTCAAAAAAATCTACCAATGGTCGCAATAATCAGGGCAAGATCACTGTTCGTCATCGTGGCGGCGGAGTCAAGCGCATGGTTAGAGTCGTCGACTACAAGAGAAATAAATTCGATATCCCTGCCATAGTCAAGTCCATCGAGTACGATCCGGGCCGCGGAGCTCGCATCGCTTTGCTTAATTATGCCGATGGAGAGAAGAGATATATCATCGCCCCCGATGCCTTGAATGTCGGTGAAAAGATTTTGAGCTCCAAGAAGGAGATCGAGATAAAGATCGGCAACGCTATGCCTGTCCAGTATATTCCGGCCGGCGTCGAGGTTCATGCCGTTGAATTGGAAGTCGGTAAAGGAGCCAGCGTGGCTCGTGGCGCCGGTAATTCCATAATGGTCATGGGTGTCGAAGGTAAATTCGCCCAGATCAAGATGCCTTCCGGTGAGATTCGCTTAGTTTGGAAGGATTGTCTTTGCACTGTTGGTAAAGCTAGTAATCCTGATCGTCGTCATATAACTTGGGGAAAGGCTGGACGTTTGAGAAAGATGGGTATTCGCCCTGCTACTGTCGGTAAAGCCATGAACCCATGCGACCATCCTCATGGTGGTGGTGAAGGTCATCAGCCGATCGGTTTGAAAGGACCTAAGACTAAATGGGGTAAACCGGCTTTGGGTGTTAAGACTAGAGGCAGAAAGCCTACTGACAAGTTCATTGTTCAGAGGAGAAAGAAGAAGAATAGATAAATAATTTGAAATTTATTCAATATGTCTAGAAGTTCAAAAAAAGGCCCTTATATCAATGAAAGATTGGTCAATAAGATCAAAGCCTTAAAACCAACCGATAAGACCGTCTTAAAGACTTGGGATCGCTCTTGTACAGTGACCCCGGAAATGGTCGGTTTCACTATCGGCGTCCATAATGGCAAGACCCATGTTCCGGTCTATGTCGTCGAAAATATGGTCGGCCACAAGCTTGGAGAGTTTTCCGCTACCAAGAAGTTTATCTCCCATGGCGGTAAAATGGCCAAGGAAGAGGCAGGTGCTAAAAAATAATTTCGGAATAAAAAGTAACCTTTAAGGATATGGAAATAAAAGCTAAAGCCAAATATATCAGAATGTCGCCGAAGAAAGTTCGCTTGCTGGCCGGTTTAGTGCGCGGTTTGAATGTCAAAGCAGCTATCGAGCAGTTGAATTTTTCAGGCAAGAAAGCCGCTTTGCCGGTTTCTAAACTGATTGAGTCGGCTATCGCCAACGCCGAGCACAATTTCGAGATGGACAAAAACAATTTGTTCGTCAAAGAGATCAGTGTCGACGAGGCTCCGATGTTGCATCGTTGGACTCCGAAAGCTCATGGTCGCGCTGGTGCTATTCGCAAGAGAAATAGCCACATCAACTTGATTTTGGGTGAATTGAAGGAGAGTGGTATCAAGGAAGCTAAAAAGAGAAAGATCGACGATCCTATCTCTTTGGCTGAATTGGCCGGAAAGGGGACCGAGGCTAAGGCTGTTGATAATAAAGATGTAGAAAAGAAGGAGAAGACCGCTAAAACTAAGGTTGAAGGTGCTGGCAAGAAAGGTTTCGTCGGCAAGATGTTCAATCGTAAGAGCGGTCGCAATTAAAATAAATAAATCCGCAAATATTTTATCATATGGGGAAAAAAGTCAATCCAAAGGTAATGAGAATAGGCATCAGCCGGACTTGGCCGTCCGTCTGGTTCGGCCAGGGCGAGGATTATCGCCGCAATCTCAAGCAAGACATTTTGTTGCGCCGTCACATCATTCATTCTTTGAAGGATGCCGGTATAGACAGCGTTAAGATTGAGAGAGGTCCGAAGAAGATCACTGTCGAGATAGTTACCGCCAAACCTGGTATCATCATCGGTCGCGGTGGAAACGGAGCCGAAGATTTGAAGAAGAAGATTCATGATAAATATTTAAAGAATTTCCGCTTAGGAGAGATCAACTTGGTCATTAAGGAATGCGATCGTCCTAACCTTTCCTCTCAGGTCGTCCTTCAGTCCATGATCGACGAGATCGAGAAGCGTATGGCTTTCAAGAGAGTGATGAAGCAGACTATCGCCAGAGTTGAGAAGGCCGGAGCTTTGGGTGTCAAGGTTATGATGTCCGGACGCTTGAACGGTGCCGAAATCGCCAGAGAAGAGATGCTCGTCTCGGGAAAGATACCTTTACAGACTTTGCGCGCCGATATCGATTATTCCCGCGGTGTCGCTAAGACGACCTATGGAACTATCGGAATCAAGATTTGGATATATAAGGGTGAAGTTTTCGATAAAGAAGTCGCCGCCAAGGATAACAGGGGCGAAGTAGTCGGTAGAAAAAAATAAAATATAACGCCAATGTCGCGATGTGTCGCGAATTAGCGTCAGGAAGATTATGTTAATGCCAAAAAAAACCAAATATAGAAAGTCCCACAAAGGTACCCGTGGAGGAAAGGCTACTGCCGGAATCCATGTCTCCTATGGTAGCTATGGATTGAAGGCCTTGGAGAATTGCTGGGTCACTGCCAGACAAATCGAATCCGCTCGCCGTGTCATAACTCGTTATGTCGCAAAGGGTGGTCGTTTGTTCATCCGCATTTTCCCGGACAAGCCGGTAACGGCCAAGGGCGGTGAATTGCCGATGGGTAAAGGTAAAGGCGGTGTCGACCATTATGTCGCAGTCGTCAAACCGGGCATGATTATGTTCGAAATGGAGGGTGTCACTGAAGAGCAGGCTCGCGAGGCTTTGGAATCGGCAGGCTACAAGCTTCCGATCAAGACAAAATTCATCAAAGCTAACGAATAAACTTATATGGAAATAGAATTGAAAGATTTAAAGAAAAAAAGCGAGAAAGAACTGCAAGAGCTTTTGGCTTCCGGCCGTGAGAAGCTTCGTGTCGCCCGCTTTAAGGATGCTAACAAACAGCTTAAGGATGTTCGCGAGATAAGACGCGAGAAGAAGATGGTCGCTCAGGTCTTGACCTTGCTTAATTCAATGAAAAAATAATTTTTTTAATATGGAAAACGATAAGAAGGTCATAAAAAAGAAATTTTCCGGCGTCGTGATCAGCAATAAGATGGACAAGACCGCCGTCGTGCGCGTCGATAGCGTCAAAAAGGATCCGAAATACGGCAAGCGCTATACTGTTTCCAGAAAGTTCAAGGTTCATGACGAGAACAATAAGCTCGAAGTCGGCAAGAAGGTGGAATTCATTGAATGCCGCCCGCTGTCTAAAGAGAAAAAGTGGAGAGTTATCTATAAATAAGAATTATTAATTTAAGTTTTTTAATATGATTCTGGTTGGAACAAAATTAAGAGTAGCTGATAACACCGGTGCAAAGATCGCTGAATGTATTCGCGTTCGTGGTGGTTATCGCAAAAGATATGGCCATGTCGGCGACATCATCGTCGCTGCGGTCAAAGAGGCTACCCCTCATGCTCCTATCAAAAAGAGCGATGTGGTGAAGGCGGTCATTGTCCGCACTAAAAAGGAAATCCGTCGCAAGGATGGAACCTATTTGCGTTTTGATGAGAACGCCTGCGTTATCATTGACGACAAGGGCGAGCCAAAGGGGAGCAGAATTTTTGGTCCTATTGCCAGAGAGGTAAGAAAGAGGGGATATGTTAAGATCGCTTCTTTAGCCCCGGAGGTTTTATAAAAAGTATAAAGCAAGATATATGAAGATAAAAAAAGGTGACAAAGTTAAAATCTTGGCCGGAAAAGACAAGGGCAAAGAAGGTAAAGTGATGCAGGTTTTCGTCGACAAAGAGAAAGTCAGCGTCGAAGGCTTGAATCTTTCCATTAAGCATCTTCGTCCTCGCCGCCAGGGAGAGAAAGGTCAGAGAATAGAATTCCCGGCTCCGTTGGATATGTCCAATTTGCTTTTGGTCTGCCCGAAGTGCGGTAAGGCCACTAGAGTCGGTTTTAAGATTACCGAGGAGGTCGTCGGCGACAAGAAAGTTTCTAAGAAGGAACGCATTTGCAAGAAGTGCGATAAGAATATCGACTAAGCCAGTATAAAAATATGAGATTACAAGAAATATACAAAAAAGAGATAGCGAAGCAATTGAAGGAGAAGCTTGACATTAAAAATGTCATGCAGATTCCTCGCCTCAAAAAGGCCGTTATCAATGTCGGCTTCGGTCGTAATGCTAAGGACAAGGATTTGATCGATAGAGTCAAGATGAGTCTTACCGCCATTTCCGGACAGAGACCTGTCCTGACCAAGGCCAAAAAGGCTATCTCCGCTTTCAAGATCAGAGAGGATATGATCATTGGCGCCATGGTGACCATGCGCGGCAAGAGGATGTGGGATTTTATCGAGAAATTGGTAAATATTTATTTCCCGCGCGTTAGAGATTTCCGTGGTATCAGCGACACTGTCGTCGATAGAAACGGAAATATCACCGTCGGTTTTAAGGATATATTGGCTTTTCCGGAAATAGACGTTCAGGATCTGGAAAAGGTGCATGGCTTGGAGATCAGCATCTCCACCACTGCCGGTAATCGCGAGGCCGGTTTGGAGCTTTTCAAGGCTTTGAACTTCCCTCTCAAGGATAATAAATAAATTATTTTGATAATATGGCTAGAAAAGCAATGATTGTTAAGGCTAAAAGAAAGCCGAAATTTTCCACCAGAGTGATCAGACGTTGCTGGCGCTGTGGCCGCAATCATGGATACATCCGTGATTTCGGAATCTGCCGCATTTGCTTCCGCGAATTAGCGGACAAAGGGGAACTCCCCGGAATCAGGAAAGCCTCCTGGTAATTTTAACCAAAGCAATCAATTAAGCTAAGATAAAAATATGACTGATCCAATAGCAGACATGCTCACAAGAATCAGAAACGCGGCCTTGAGCGGCAAAAACGAAATAGTTTTGCCAATGAGCAAAATCAAATACCAAATCGCCAAAATTTTCGAAAGAGAAGGATGGATACAGAAATGCGAAGAGGTTTTGCCGGTCGAGGGCGAGAAAGGCGCTTTCAAGGAATTGAAAATCGTTTTGAAATACAAGAAGAGCGGTCGTCCGGCCATAACTTCGATAAAGCGTGTTTCTAAACCGAGTTTGCGCGTTTACGCCAAGAAAACTGAAATGCCCGTCGTTTTGAACGGCTTCGGTACGGCTATCGTTTCCACTCCGAGCGGTTTGATGACTGCCAAAGAGGCTAAACAACAGAAAGTCGGCGGAGAAATAATTTGCGAAGTATTCTAATAAAAAATCGGCGGGTCGCCGCTATCCATTAAGCGCAATGTCAAAGTCGCACTTAATGGGTTGAACATCGGCTCGCGAGTAAATATATGTCTCGTTTAGGAAAATTACCAATCAAGATACCAGCCGGCGTCCAGGTCAAAGTGGATAAGGATTTTATCGTTGTCAAAGGACCGAAAGCCGAGCTTAAAGAGGTGACCAATGAATCGGTTAATATCGAAATCAATGGTGAACAGATCGAGGTGAGCGTCAAGGACCCGGAAAACAAAAAGCAAAGAGCTTTGTGGGGTCTTTATCGTAACTTGGTCAACAATTTGGTCGAGGGAGTCACTAAAGGATTCGAGAGAAAACTCGAGATTAATGGTGTCGGTTATCGCGTTCAGGCCCAAGGAAGAAAGTTGATTTTGAGCGTCGGTTATTCTCATCCTGTTGAATTCGATTTGCCGGAAGGTGTCGATGGCAAGGTTCAGGACAATCTCATCACTTTGACTTGCCCTGACAAGAGATTGCTTGGCGAGACTGCTTTCAAATTGAGAAGCGTTAAGAAACCGGAGCCTTATAAGGGCAAGGGTATAAAATACTTAGAAGAGGTTATCCGCCGCAAAGAGGGTAAAGCTGCCGCCGGCAAAGGCGAATAATATTTTAAGATAAAGAATATATGAATAAGCAGAAAAAAATACAACAGGGTAGAGAGAGAAGACACAAGAGAATCAGAGCTAAAATCGCCGGTACCGCAGAAAAGCCTCGTTTTTCCGTTTTCCGCTCTAATCGCGGGATGTATTTGCAATTGATCGACGATGTTCGCGGTCAGACTTTGGTTAGCGCTCATTCCAAGGAGATCACTGCCAAGGTTGAGGGCAAAGTCGGTTTGGCTACCGAGCTCGGCAAACTTCTTGCCTCTAAGGCGGTTGCTAAGAAAATATCCACTGTCGTTTTCGATAAATCTTTTTATAAATACCATGGTCGCGTCAAGGCAGTTGCCGACGGAGCCAGAGAGGGTGGATTGAAATTTTAAGCATCTAATAAAAATTTTTTAGAATATGAACGAAGAGAAAAAACAGCCAATAGTTAATAAAGAAGGAACGGCCGCGGCTGGCGGCAATGTTTCGGCCATGGAGCAAAAGCAAGGCGCCGGACGCGGTTCTTCTGGTTTTCGTCCTCGCGGAAAGGGCTTCGGTCCTCGTCGCGGAGCCAAGCCGGTGGAGAAGAAAGACGAGTACGAGCAGAGAATTTTGGACATCGCTCGCGTTACTCGCGTTATGGCCGGTGGAAAAAGAATGCGCTTTAGAGCTTGCGTAGCCATTGGCGACGGCAAGGGTAAAGTCGCTGTCGGTCTCGGAAAGGGTATTGATGTCACCTTGGCAGTCAACAAGGCCGTCAATAGAGCCAAGAGAGAGATAATCGATGTGCCGATAATCAAAGAGACTATTCCTCACGAAGTCTATTATAAGTATTGCGCCGCTAAGATCCTCTTCAAGCCAGCCTCTGCTGGTCGCGGTGTGAAAGCCGGTGGTATCGTCAGATCCATTTTAGAGCTCGCCGGTGTCAAGAACATCACTTCCAAAGTTTTGGGTTCTGGCAACAAAGTCGCCAACGCTCATTGCACCATCGAAGCTTTGAAGAGATTGAAGAGAGTCGAACAGCCATCCGCCCCTAAGGCCGAGGTCGTCAAGGAAGATAAGGTCGCTAAGGTCGAGGATGATAAGAAGGCTGAAGCAGAGAATAAAGAGGAAGTCAAAAAAGAAGCCAAAAAAATTAACAAGAAAAAATAAGTATGCTCGGATTAAATACTATTAAAGCGAAGAAGGGTCAGAAGAGGGCCAAATACGTCGGTCGCGGTTGCGGCTCAGGTATTGGTACCACTGCTGGTCGCGGTACAAAGGGTCAGAAAGCCCGTTCCGGTGTCTCCGGTTTGAAGAAACTGGGCATGCGTCCTAGAATTTTGCAGACTCCGAAATTGAGAGGTTTCACCTCTATGTATCACAAGCATCAAATAGTCCAGGTTGCCGACATCAACAAGTCTTTTAAGGATGGAGATATCGTCAATGCTAAGGCTTTATTGAAGCTTGGCTTAACCAAGAGAGATGATCGCGAGGTCAAAATCTTGGGCAAGGAAAAACTCACCGTCAAGGTTACTTTTGACGGAATAAAGCTTAACAGCTCGGTTGCCGAGCAAGTTAAGAAATAAGGAGCGGTTAGCCCTACCAAGGGTTGACTGCTTTTCTTTTCAAATTCAAACTCTTATCGATATGCAAGAAAAACTTTTGAAAATCTGGAAGGCTAGAGATTTGCGTAATAGCATACTTTTTGTTATTGGTCTTTTGGCCGTATTCAGATTATTCGCTCATATCCCAGTCCCAGGTGTTGACGTAATGGCTTTGCGCAATATCTTTGCCGGCAACCAGATGCTTGGTCTTCTGAATGTCTTTTCCGGCGGAAGCATGGAAAATTTCTCCATCGTCATGATGGGTGTCGGTCCTTACATAACTTCTTCGATCATCTTCCAATTATTGGCGATGATAATCCCTTCTTTGGAGGAGATGCAGAAAGAGGAGACCGGTCGTCAGAAGATAAACATGTGGACTCGTTGGTGCGCAGTACCATTCAGTATGTTGCAGGCTTATGGTATGATCACCTTACTTGAGCGTTCTTCGGCCGGAGTCATCACCAGTTTGACCGCCTTTGATAAATTGGTTATAGCTATCACCGTTTCCGCCGGTACTATATTTTTAATGTGGCTCGGCGAATTGATCAGCGAGAAGAAGATCGGTAACGGTCTTTCTATTATGATTTTTGCCGGTATCGTTTCCGGATTACCTGGTGCCATACAGCAGACATTGGCGACCGGCGCCAGCAATGTTGTGACGATAGTGGCTTTCTTGGCCGTAACCTTGGCCACCATCTGGAGCATAGTCAAGATAAACGAAGCGCAAAGAAATATTCCGATACAGCACGCCCGTCAGGTTCGTGGCAATCATACATATGGAGGAGCTACGACATCTTTGCCTTTGCGTGTCAATATGGGCGGCGTGATACCGATAATCTTTGCTATCTCGGTCTTGGTTTTCCCGTCGATGATAGCTCAATTCTTCATGCAAGCCAGAACAGAATGGCTCAGGAATAGCGCCGAATGGCTAGCCAATATAATGAACGATAATTGGATTTATGGAATAAGTTACTTCGTCTTAGTTTTCGGCTTCACTTATTTCTATACGGAAGTCATCTTCCATCCGGAGAGAATCGCCGAGAATCTTCAAAAACAAGGCGCTTTCATTCCTGGTATTCGTCCTGGTGAACATACTCGCGACTATATAGCTTCTACCGTTTATAAAATAATATTGGTCGGAGCTTTGTTCTTGGCCATAATCGCCGTCCTGCCTCTTGTAGTTAAAGGATTTACGCATACTAGCGCTTTACAAATCGGTGGCACAGGAATACTGATCGTCGTTTCCGTCGTTATAGATATGGTTAAGCAGATTGAGGCGCAATTGACCATGAGAGAGTACGAAAGCAATTAATATTTTCTTGATACAGAATTTTCGAAGACCTGCTCCAGTGATTGGAGTGGGTCTTTTTTTTGATTCAATCATCTGGTTTTTTGGACATAGAACGGTTATTAATGCTATAATTGGTAAAAGATGTAAATAATTAAGGTTTTATGGGGTTATTTAATAGTTTGCCTAAAGCTAGCATAAATTTTAGCTTCGATAAAGCTTATAGCGGTTTCGAGGATAAATTAAGGCATATAGCTCGTCGAGGGTCGTTGAAGAATTTAGAGGATAATATAGAGGATATTCTCGGTGTTTTACGCGAATATGAGGATTCTATCCGGCATGGTGGATTGTCGTATGGACAACGAGAAAGGATTTGGCAAAAGATACGCACTGTCAGCGGTAGCGAGATTACTAACGACGACAAGAAAGAAATTAAAGAGTTGCTTCAATATTTAGGTAAATAATTTATGCCTTTTTTCACGCAAAAATCATTGCGCCAGACGGTCGGCTCCAAGAGTCTTGGTAGTGATATAAATAAAAAGTTGCAAGCTGCTACCGGTTCTTCTAATATTAGCGAGGCTAGAAAGCAGTTCGCTAAATCTTTGATCGGTAAGAATGATCGGCAAAGAGAGTCGATCTATAAGCAATATGGATTAGGTCAAGAGAACCGCAAGCAAGTGGAGAAAGCCCTTGATAAGGGGGAGAAGAATTTTTCCAAGACGGAGCTTGGTAAAATCCGTGAAGCTGAAGAGGCTAAAAAGAGATTGAACGTCATATTGTCCGGTGAAGAATTGTCCGGTGGCGGGCCAGTGAGACTTGGGGTTAGCAGAAATAATCTTTCAAGAGGGGCCGGTAGTTTCAACTTTCGTGATCTACCTGGTGGAGACACTGATTTACAGCAGAAGACCGGGTTAGCTGTCGGCGGAAGGCCGAAGATAGGGTATGGGGTGGCCGGCGGTGGCGCGGGAGGTAGAAGTACTAGTTCGGCGCTATCGGCATCATCCAAAGTGAATGGTTCGAAAATTGACGAAGAGGAAAAAAGGGATAAACCTAATATATTTATCGGCGGTCTTGGTGCCGGAGTTTAAAATTATGACAATATTATTATTCGTTTTATTCCTCGCTGTCGGTTTTTTCCTTTTGATAAAAGGTGCTGACTACTTAGTTGATGGCGCATCTTCTCTGGCTAAGCGTTTTAAAGTTTCCGATTTAGTCATTGGTTTGACTATCGTAGCTTTTGGAACGTCGGCTCCGGAGCTTATTGTTAGTCTTGTGTCGGCTATAAAAGGGCAGGGCGATATTTCCATCGGAAACGTCGTCGGTTCTAATATTGTCAATTTGTTGTTTATTCTGGGTTTGTCGGCGATTGTTAGGCCTTTAATAGTAAAGAGGAATACTGCTCACAAAGAGATTCCTTTCTCGCTTTTGGCCGCCATAGCCGCTCTGATTTTGCTCAATGATCGTTTTTTTAGTGATGGCGGCGGTGATGTTTTGGGTCGTGGCGACGGATTGATACTCATTCTCTTTTTTATCATATTCGTTTTTTATAGTTTTGCCACGGCTAAGGGGGAGCAAGGCGTCGTCGAGGATATTAAAGAAGAGAATAGAGATATTAAAAAACTGAAGTTCGCCACTATCTCTTTTATGATAATTGGAGGACTTGCCGCTTTATCGATCGGTGGTAATTTGGTGGTTCGCGGTGCTTCAGGAATAGCTTTGGCGATGGGCATTAGCGAGAAATTGATAGGATTGACGATAGTGGCGATAGGAACCTCTTTACCGGAACTTTTCTCGTCGATAATCGCTGCCCGCAAAGGAAATAGCGATATGGCCATAGGTAACGTCGTCGGATCCAATATCTTTAATATTTTTTGGATATTGGGAATGGCTTCATTGATTAGTCCTTTGAAATTTAATTCTGTCATGAATTTCGATTTGGTGTTTCTGGTTGTAGTGACTTCCGTTATGCCGATATTGATATATACTGGGAAGAAGAGAGTTATCGATAAGAGAGAGGGGTGGTTCATGGTGTCTTCTTATTTCGCCTACGTGATATTTTTGATAATAAGAAAATAAAAATAAAATATGTTCGGTAAAAAAGTGGTTTTAATATTTATGGGTCCTCCAGGTTCCGGAAAGGGGACTCAAACCGATATGTTGGCTAAAAAGCTTCGTATACCGGCTATTTCTCCTGGGGAGCTTTTGCGTCAAGAAGTTAAAAAGAATACAAAAATCGGAAAGGAGATAAAGGACGTTTTGTCGTCTGGAGCTTTTGTAGATAACAAGATTGTGGAAAAATTATTGGAAAAACGTTTACTAGAAAAAGACGCTCAAAAAGGCATTATTTTTGACGGTTTTCCGCGTAATCATAAGCAAATAACTTATTTGGAGAAGAAATTTGATAATTTTAACAAGCGGCGCTATAATGCTTGGACTGTTTATATAGATATTTCCGATAAAGAGGCTAAAAAACGCCTGACCGCTCGTCGAGTTTGTTTCTGCGGGGCCACCTATCATCTAATAACCAAGCCACCTAAAAAGAAGGGGATTTGTGATGAGTGTGGTCGGCACATCGAACAACGCTTGGATGATAGGCCAAACATTGTCACTAAGCGCTTGAAGATTTTCCATAAAGAGAATAATCCTTTATTGCGGTTCTTTGTGAAAAAGAAGATGGTTATCGTCGTTGACGGCGAGAAAGACATTAAGGATATTTTCAAGAATTTGACTGATAAATTAAAAAAGAAAGGTATTAAATGAGCTTCGAGGTCATAAAAACAAAAGAGGAGATAGAGGTTTTGCGCGAAGGCGGAAGACTGCTTAGTCGTATACTAAAAGACTTGCTCTCTAAAGTGAAGCCTGGCGTCTCGACGGAGTATTTGGAGGAGTTGGCTTGCGAATGGATGGATAAGGTCGGTGGTCGCCCGGCATTCAAAAATTACGAAGTTTGGGGTGGACATTTTTTTCCTACCGCTTTGTGCACTTCTGTAAACGAGGAGATAGTTCATGCACCGTCCGTCCCTGGTAGGATTTTGCACGAAGGGGATATTTTGAGCATCGATATCGGTATGGAGTGGCCGATAGACCCGTCCAAGGTGAAAAAGAATTTAGTCAGTAATCGTTTTTCCATTGGCGGTGGTTTCTATACCGATATGGCTAGTACCATCGCTGTCGGCAAGATCGATAAAAAGGCGCAAAAATTGATAGAAGTCACTAAGGCGGCGCTAGCCATCGGTATCGCGGAGGCTAAGCCGGGAAATAAGCTTAGTAAATTAGGCGGAGCCATACAGAAATATGTCGAGAGGAAAGGTTTTGCCGTAGTCCGTGATATGGTCGGGCATGGCGTCGGTCACAAAGCTCACGAGGATCCGCAAATTTTCAATTATGATTTTAGGCCATATGGCGTAGACGACTTAGTTTTGGAACCGGGAATGGTCATAGCCATCGAGCCGATGGTGACGGCCGGGACGTGGCGCATTAAGACCGGTAAAGATGGTATGGCTGTAGTGACTGCCGACGGTTCATTGTCTGCTCACTTCGAGCACACTGTAGCCATAACAGAGAAAGGGAATATTATTATTACGGAATAGTCAATATGGATTTGGATAATAGGATATATTTAGGCGTGGATTGGGGAGAGAAGCGTATCGGATTGGCTTTGGCTGATAGTGAGTTACGTTTGGCTACCCCTTTCAAGACCGTTGCCAACCTTAAAGAACTTGTGGTCGTCGTCAAAGAGGAGATGGTTGATATTTTGGTTTTGGGCAAGCCGGTCAAGATGCGCGGAGAAGAGGATGGACTCAATCCTGATTTTTTAAAATTCTTCGACGACTTGGAAAGCACTTTACCGGATGTGAAGATTGAATTGGTGGACGAGCGTCTCTCTAGTCAAGAGGCGGATGCTAGAGTTGGTGGCAAAAAAACGAAGGCTGGTCGCGATGAAGTGGCTGCCATGATCATATTGCAGAGCTATTTGGACAAAATGACGAATAATAGTTGATATGGAACAGACGTTTAACACTAGAGCTATAATATTGTCCAGACATGACTTCCGGGAGGATGATTCCCGGATTATTGTTTTTAGTGAGGAAAAAGGGAAAATGAGCTTAGTGGTTCGTGGTGCCAAGAAGATGAAATCTAAATTGTCCGGACACGTCGAGCCTCTAACCTTATCTCGTTTAATGATAGTCAAAGGTAAGGATTTCGACTACGTCGGGTCGGCTAAGGGTGAGAATTTTTTTATTGACGTGAAGGAGAATTTGGGCAAATTAGCCCTTGCTGGAAAGGCTTTGTTTTTGGTGGATAAAATGACCAGGGAAGGGGAAATTGATGAACAGAGGGATCTTTATGAGCTTTTGAGGGGTTTTTTAAGCGAGCTAGATGGTTGCGGCGAACAAAATATTGATATTAATGATTTTTCGGAAAAATTAGCTAACATAACAGGATTTTCCTTGGAGGAGATGAAAGAGTTTTGCCGGTAGCTTATAGATTTTTTTGTTTATTATAAGCCTAAATTTAGTTAGGCTTTTTATTTTTTAGTTGCTAAAGTGGTACTATTGACAAAAAATTATTTTCGTGATAATATATAGTGAATTTTGCTCATTAATAATTTAATTTATTTACAAAAAATAAGGAGAGGTGCCCAATGGGTTCTGATTTTTCTTTGGCCCCTTCCTTGTATATCAAGAAGGTTGGGGAGAGTACAAGTAAACTTGAGCTTAAATTGACGACAGCCGTCGACAAAGTGTTAGTTCGTTTTACTGGAGGGTGTGGCGGTATGTCGGAGGAAGACGCTCAAGGTTTGTATGGAATATTCACGGAAGCTTTTGATGGTTTTGCCGGAGGGATTATTTTTGGCGGAACCAGAATGCTTAAAAGAGGTGATGCTGAAAAAATCGTTCCAGGGATAACCGAGATTCCACCCATGATAAGAAGGAAGTGTTCAAGGTCGGTGATTTTAGGCGTTGTTCCTAAGTCGCAGGATTTGCGTCTTTCTGAACATGGTCTTGTCGTGTCCAATGAAGATGGCAATGATTTTTTTACTATTATCCATCCAGAGCAAGACCAGTGTCTTGTCGTTCAGCAATCAGTCGATCAAGGAGTGGATTGGGAGGCGGAATTTAAGGAGTGTATTCGGATAACCGAAGACTTGAAAAATTTCGCTGGCTTTCAGTCGCTTCTTGTAAGCTATAATGGTGGAGGGGTTACCGAGAAGGAGATTTTAGCGACCGCTGAATTGGGTTGGCCGATTTTATTGATAAACGGATCTGGCCGCAAGACAGAAGAGTATGCCAATAACCCTTGGTTTTTAAAGAAGTATCCCAATGTCGTCGTGGTCGAAAAAAACGCCGCTTCAATTCGAAAAGAATTGATTTCTTTAGGGGTTATCAAGAGAGTATTTTCGGTTGTTGAATTCAAGAAAACGGCTTAATTAGGAGCCAAATTATAAAACATTTTTTTAAAAGGAGTTTCTTGATGGATATTTCCAAGCCATACGCTGTTAAAGGTGTTTTCCCAATTTTCGTGCTTGATAGAGATAAGGCTGAGTCAGCTTTTTCTTTGATTGGTACGACAGCCAAGGCCAAAGTCGCTGTTCGTATCGGTGGCGGTTGTAAGGGGATGAATAATGACGACAAAGTCGATATGCTGGATTTTTTCAGTAAAGCATTCAGCGGTTATTGCGGACTTGTTTGGTCCGGTGGAACTCGTCAGGTTACGAATGAAGGAGCTATTGATCCTATGGTCACGGAAGTCCCGGGTCTTATTATGGAGCAGAATCCGGATTGTGTCGCTCTTGGAACCGCTCCGCGAACAGATATTCTGCGCCTTGTTGATGATTCTCGTCTCGTCCTTGATAATTATGGCACGGCCCCCAATGTATCTCAGCGCTCCTTGCTCATTGTTCAGGATGGTGCTGATGGTAAATTGGGCTGGAATGGAGATGTGGATTATTATATTGCCACAATGGAAAAATGGCGCGATTTTGCTGGCTTTCAGGCGCTCGGTCTTGTTACGTGGAATGGCGGGCCTGTCACCCATGAGGAAATAGAAAAGATTTCGCAACGGGAATGGCCAGTCTTTCTGGTCAAAGGTTCTGGCAGGGTGACTGACGAGACAATCAATAAGATAATGGCCAACGACGAAAGTTTGCCGAAGCATCTGCTTGGCGAACATGTTGTCATCGTGTCTAAGGACGACCCGGACGGACTGGCAAAGGCACTGGCTGAAAAGGGTTTTTTCCCTACGGAATAAGTTGTAAAGGAGTTTTTGTGAAAAAAGATGTAAAGGAAAAAAGGAAAAGAATCAAGAGAATGAAGGAATGGTTCAAAAAAACTGTTTCGGTTTTAATAAACAGCTTTTATTGATTGATCACCAGAAGCCTTTTTTAGATTCAGCAATTCTTCCGGTAGATGGAACGATGGATAACGCTCTGCGAATCAGAAAAATGCTTGATGCGTGCGGAGCTTGCCATGTCATAAAAGGAGGACAACCCAAAACCGAGTATTTTTCGGTAGTTAATGTGGGTGGTATCTCCACGGGAATTAGTTACGCTGAGGCTTTATTGAGAAAACCGGAGACGAATGATTTGATATTGTTTCACAACTCAGTCAAGTCGCACGACTTCAATCTCGAAGAAGCGAAAAGCCAGATTTCTGGTACTGTTGCGCATAAATTATTTATGCCAATAATTGATTAAGTTCTTTTGTAGTTAAATTTAGGCGGGTTCGGCTTCGGCAGAATTGGACGAGAATCAGACCGATGAGGCAGATTTAATGCCTTATCCCGTTCTTGACAATTGCATCCACTATTTCATTGCTGAAAAGAAAATGCCGACAGAAGTTTATTTGATTCTACGGCAGGTATTCAGTGATGAAAAACTTTTAACGCTTGACCCCAGGTATACCAAAGGCATGATGAAAGTCTGGGTTAAAAAATTCTTCAGACTTTTCTTCGCCTCCGTATACAAATGGGTTCAGTCGCCGCAGGGTGTTCACCTGGGCAAGATCGAACTCGACAGAGAGAGGGCTCTGCAGGTGCCGGTTGTTGTTTCGTCGGAATGGCTCAAGCTCAACGAGATCGATGCCTTGCCTGATTAATTAGCACTTTTTTAAAACTAAAAGCGGTTCTTCGTAATGAAGAGCCGCCTTTTATTTTATCCGATTTTGTCTATAGGTTCTTGCAGATTTCGTTATAGACTTCCTCGATGCTTTGCTCGCCGTCTATCTCCACTAGCTTTCCTTGTTCTCTGTAATATTCTATTAAGAGTTTTGACTGTTCGTTGAAGATGCCGATACGATTATTGACGGCGTCTAAATCCTTGTCGTCGACACGGCCGGTGATGGCGGCGCGTTTATTGATACGGTCGACGGCTTCGCCTTGACTTACTCTTAAATAAAAGAATTTATCCAAGGCGAGGTCGGATTTTGCAAGAATCTCGTCGAGCATCTTGGCTTGATTGATCATGCGCGGAAAGCCGTCGAAAATCATACCAGATTCTTTGGCTTGCTGACCGCAACTGCCAACGACTTGTATCATATCCTCGTCGGATATTAATATGCCTTTGTCGACTATGCCTTTTATCTTTCGACCGAGTTCGCTGCCTGATTGTATCTCCGCGCGCAGTCTGTCGCCCATGCCGAATTGGTATAGTCCGAATTCTTTGGACAGTTTTTCGGCTTGAGTGGTTTTACCGCAGGCCGGCAGACCGTAAATGGATATTATCTTTTTCATAAATATTTTTTTGCCTTGATAAAATGTTTTTTAAAACGAATTTCTATAATATCAGTAAATTACTTAAAAATCAAGATGTCGCTTTTTTCGCGTTTAGTCTGTTGGGGTGGATAGTTGTCTAAAGATGAAGTATAATGTGTTTAGTGAGTTAAAAAATATTTTCGATTATGATAAATAACCTTTTCGTTCTTGGCGCTTCATTGTTCATGGTTATAAAAGGAGCGACGATGGCCACTAAGTATGCCGCCAGACTGGCTGAGAGTTTCCGCCTATCCAAATATGTCGTCGGTTTAATTATTATCGCCGTGATATCGATTTTGCCGGAAGCTTTCGTGTCCATCAATTCAGCCTTACAGGGCATGTCTTCTTTCGGTCTTGGTGTCCTGTTTGGTTCCAATGTCTCTGATCTGACCTTCATTTTCGTTATAATCATTTTATTTTCTAAAAGGGGGATTAAGATAGAAAGGAAGATTTTGAAGAATCGTTGGGTTTATCCGCTTATTTTATTGCTGCCTTTGATTCTCGGAATCAACGGATATTATTCTCGTATGGAAGGATTGGCTCTGCTACTTGCTGGTTGTATCTTCTATTATCTGGCATTGAAGGATAGCGTCAATGAGGCGGCGAGTAGTGTTCCGGATGGCAAGGGTGGCGTTAAGAATTCCCTTATGTTACTGCTTAGTATGGCTATTCTTCTTGTCGGGTCCAGCTTCGCGGTTTCTTCGGCCTCGGACTTGGCTGCAGGAATGGGTATCAACGCTGTCCTTATCGGAATGTTGGTGGTCGGACTTGGTACTACGATGCCGGAACTTTTCTTCTCCTTGAAATCCGTCAAAAAAAGAGACGATTCTTTAGCGGTCGGCGATATCCTGGGGACAGTCTTAGCCGATGCGACGATAGTTGTTGGCATACTTGCCTTGATAAAGCCTTTCTATTTTCCGCAGAAGATGATCTATGTGACCGGAGTTTTCATGGTCATTGCCGCTTTCCTCCTTTTCTGTTTCATGCGCTCCGGTAGAAAAATCACTAAAAAGGAAGGGGCTCTATTGTTCGTTTATTGGCTTATTTTTGTTTTTGTGGAGTTTTTGGTGAACAAATAGTTTTAGTTGACAAAATTTTGTAAAATATATAGGATGAAATTGATTTAGATGACTTCGATAAGTACATTTATTGTGTGGCAAAGCACAAAATAAAGGTTGTTTTAACAGTTAAGGAGGAAGTACATGAAGAGTGCTAGTTCTAGAGAAATGGATCGTAGTGATTTTTCGCAACCAAAGTTTGGTAAAGAGAATTACGGCGAGGGTGATGAGTCTTCGTTGGATGCGATTTCATTGGATGGAGATGGCGAGCTTAAAGAGTTGAGCTTTGGAGATTCCGACTGACCTAGACATCGACTATTTTTCTAAAAGGCGTTGTATGACAATTTGAGAAGTCGCAAGGCTTCTCAACTTATCGAAGTCATCTAAGAAGCAGTATTAATTTTGACACATCGATGAAGTTTTGTTATGATGGTGTCCATAAAGCGATGAGGCCGCTGACACGGCCGAGCGGGGGAAGAAAGGGTTTCAAGGCCCGAGTAGAACCTCCCGGGAATTCCCGTTATAGAATATAAAGAGTAAAAAGCGAGGTGGTACCGCGTCACGCTGGTTTAACCGGTCGATAGAACGCCCTTGCAAGACAAGCACTATTTTTGGTGTGAGTTTTGCAAGGGTTTTTTATTTTAATTCAAATTTATAACTAATAATCTATAATTTTATGCTACGCACACACACTTGCGGTCAGCTCAATAAGACCGATTCCGGTAAGGAAGTGGAGTTGTCCGGTTGGGTCTATCGCCGTCGCGACCACGGAGGAGTCATCTTCATCGATTTGCGCGACCGTTATGGTTTGACGCAGATTAAATTCGACACTAACTATGGCACCAGCGCCGAGGTGATGAAAGTCGCCGATCAATTACGCAGCGAATGGGTGATAAACGTTAAAGGCAAAGTAGCTCTTCGCCCCGACGATATGATCAACTCGAAAATGGCGACCGGCGAAATCGAAGTCGAAGTTTTGGAATTGGAAATTTTGAATAAATCAAAAGTATTACCTTTCGAATTGGAAGAGGAGAAGACTTCCGAGGTCGGTGAGGCTTTGCGCCTGAAGTATCGCTTCTTGGATTTGCGCCGTCCGCGCTTGCAGGAAATCATGAGGAAGCGCGACGAGGTCATCACTTCCATCCGCGAGTATTTTCACAAGAAGGATTTTGTCGAGGTTCAGACCCCGATTTTGGCCAACTCTTCGCCGGAGGGCGCTCGCGATTATTTGGTTCCGTCTCGTTTGTATCCTGGTAAATTCTTCGCTTTGCCACAGGCCCCGCAACAATTCAAACAGCTTTTGATGGTCGGCGGTTTGGATCGTTATTTTCAGATCGCTCCTTGTTTCCGCGACGAGGACCCGCGCGCCGATCGCCATCCTGGTGATTTCTATCAGGTCGATTTGGAGATGAGCTTCGTTAAGCAGGAGGATGTCTGGGCTGTCGGTGAACCTTTGGCTAAAGAGTTGGTCAAAAAATTCACCACCAAAGAGGTTTCGTTCAATGATTTCCCAAGGATTCCTTATGCCGAAGCGATGTTGAAATACGGTTCCGACAAACCTGACTTACGTTTCGACATGCAAATTCAAGTGATAACCGAATTGGTGGCCGGTTGCGGATTCTCCGTCTTCGCCAACGCCATCAAAGAAGGTGGTGTCGTGCATGCTTTGAAAGTCGATGGTGGTAACGTCTTCTCTCGTAGTGTCATAGACGAATTGACCGAATTGGCAAAATCCAAAGGCGCCAAGGGTCTCGCTTATATCCAGATGCGCGAAGAGGGTCCGGCCTCGCCGATCAATAAGTTTTTGGGCGATGAATTGATGAACAAGATAATCGCCGCGGTCGGCGCTAAGACCGGTGATATAATTTTCTTCGGTGCCGATAATTTAAAGACCGTTTGCTCGGCTTTGGGCGCTGTTAGAAATAAGTGCGGTTCACTTTTGAATTTGAAGGATCCGAATAAGGTCGCTTTCGCTTGGATTATCGATTTCCCGATGTATTCCTATTCTGATATTGAAGAGGGAAAAGTCGATTTCGAACACAATCCTTTCTCGATGCCTGAGGGCGGTTTAGAGGCTTTGAATACCGTCGAGCCGTTAAAGATCAAAGCCAATCAATATGATTTGGTCGCCAATGGCTATGAATTGGCCTCTGGCGCTATCCGCAACCATAATCCGGAAATCATGTATAAGGCCTTCGAGATCGCCGGCTACGGTCCGGAAGAAGTAGAGAAGCGTTTCGGTCACATGTTGCGCGCCTTCGAGTTCGGCGCCCCTCCGCATGGTGGTATGGCCTTCGGCTTCGATCGTTTGATGATGGTCTTGTTTGACTTAGAGAATATCCGCGATGTCTATGCCTTCCCGAAGGACGGACAAGGTCGCGATGTGATGATGGATTCGCCGTCGGAAGTACTGCCGAAACAGATGAGAGAGTTGAAGATAAAGATAGTAGAGTAATGAATTTTAAAAGAGGTCGCAAGAGGCCTCTTTTATGTTTTGTCGTTTTATGTTTCAAATCGCGCAAAATGTGCTAAAATATAAGCATAATATATTTTAAATTTTTATATTTATGTACAACGGAACTCTTTCTCCTAGTAGGAGAAAATTGGATAAGGTTTTCAATCCTGGGGCGGTGGCCGTCATCGGCGCTTCTGATAAAGTCGGTGGTGTCGGCAACGCTTTAATGAAGAATTTGCTTGGTGGTAATTTTAAGGGCGCCATCTATCCGGTCAATCCTAATCGCGATACCGTGCAGGGCATTAAGGCTTATCCGAGGGTCGGGGATATTCCGGATAAGGTTGATTTGGCGATAATCGCCACGCCAGCCGTGACAGTTCCTGGCTTAGTGGAAGAATGCGGACGGGCCGGTGTTTCCGGTATAGTCATCATTTCGGCCGGATTCGACGAGATCGGAGAAAAAGGCAAGGAAATGACCAGAAGTATTTTAGAGACGGCTAAGCAGTACGGCATGCGCATCATCGGGCCTAACTGTTTGGGCTTTATTAGGCCATCCATAAATCTGAATGCCAGTTTCGGTAATAAGATGGCTTTGCCGGGACATATCGCTTTCATCTCGCAGTCCGGTGCTCTTTGCACCGCCATTTTGGATTGGTCCGCGAAGAATAATGTCGGTTTTTCGCATTTCGTCTCTATCGGTTCGGCGGCCGACATCACTTATCATGACTTGATCGACTATTACAATAACGATCCGGAGACTAGCAGTATTTTGATATATATGGAGTCTTTGAAAGAGGCGCGCAAATTCATGAGTGCGGCGCGCGCTTTTTCTAAGAAAAAACCGATTTTCGTCTTAAAAGTCGGGCGCACCGAGGCCGGTTCTAAAGCGGCAAAGTCGCACACCGGTTCAATGACCGGTAACGACGCGGTCTATGATGCCGCCTTCGAGCGTGCCGGAATCGTCCGTTTGGACGGGGCGTTGGAATTATTCCATGTGGCCAAGGCTTTGGCTATGCAAAAGCGTCCGGCCGACAATCGTTTGGTGGTTTTGACCAATGCCGGCGGACCGGGTGTCATCGCCAGCGATTCTTTATCCATTCATGGCGGACGTTTGGCTCAGCTTTCCGCCAAGACCGTGGCTGGTTTGAAGAAGATTCTGCCACCATCGGCATCCAGCGCCAATCCTGTCGATATCCTCGGCGACGCCGACCCGATCCGTTATCGTCAAGCGGCCGAGCTTTGTTTGGCTGATGACGGTGTCGACGCTTTATTGGTTATATTGACTCCGCAAGAGATGACTAATCCGACCGATGTCGCGCGCGAGATAGTTTCCATAAAGAACGCTAAGGGCAAGACTATTTTCGCTTCTTGGATGGGTGGTGACGACGTGGCCGAGGGACGTGAGATTTTGGAGAAGGGGAGTATACCGGTCTATCGCACTCCCGAGGAGGCTGTAAATATATTCATGTATATCGATAGTTACGCCAAGCGCTTAAAATCTTTAGAGGAAACACCAAACCCAATCCCCAGTGTCTTTAAGCCCAAAACCGAGAAGAATAGGAAGTTGATCGAGAAGGTCGTGTCTTCCGGAAGGACTACCATGACGGAGGCCGAAGCCAAGGAAATGGTCTCCAACTATGGGATTCCGGTGGCTAAAAACGGCATCGCCGGTTCCGCGGTCGAGGCCGGGGAGATTTCGGAGAAAATCGGTTTCCCTGTCGTCATGAAGATTTTGTCGCCGGATATCCTGCATAAGACCGATGTCGGTGGCGTGAAGTTGAATGTCAAAAGCAAAGCAGAGGCTGAAAAAGCCTATGCTGAAATTGTTAAAAGTGCCAAGAAACATATTCCAAAGGCCAAAATCGATGGAGTTTTCGTCGAGGCTATGACTAAGAAATCCTATGAGCTTCTGATCGGTTGTAAGAAGGATGAAGTCTTCGGTCCGGCTATCGTCTTCGGTATGGGAGGTGTGGCCGTGGAAGTCTTCAGGGATACTAAAATCGGTCTCGCTCCTCTTGATATGTCTTCTGCCATGAAAATGATTCAGGGTACTAAAATATATAAGTTGCTTAGCGGATATCGCGGTATGCCGGGTGTCGATATCGCTTCCATCCAGTTTTTACTCTATAAATTCTCTTGTTTGGTCGCCGATTTCCCGGAGATAAAGGAGCTGGACATTAATCCTTTCTCGGTGGACGAGAAAGGTGGTGTGGTTTTGGACGCCAAAGTCGTTTTGGATGAGAAGGCTTTAGGATTTGAACATGAAGCTTATTCGCATTTGGTGATCTCTCCTTACCCGAAGGAATACGAATCTTCTTTTGTCGTTAAAAACAAGAAGGAAATTTCGATCAGGCCTTTGCGTGCGGAAGATGAGTCTTTGCTCGCTGATTATTTCAGCGGTCTGTCTTTGGAGTCGCAGAAGAATGGATTCTCGAAGACATTTAAAAATATCGATCACGATTTCTTGGTCGATTTCGTGCAAAACGATTACGACCGCGAAGTCGGATTGGCGGCTTTTGTCTTGGAGAAAGGGAAGCAACGAATGATCGGCATGGTGCGTCTAGTGTCGGGTTCTTATAACGAGACGGCTCGTATGTCTTTCGCCGTCGTCGACCGTTGGCATGGTAAGGGCTTGGGTGGGGTCTTATGCGATCGTGGTATTGAAGCGGCTCGCAGGAGAGGAATAAAGAAGCTTGTGGTGGAGACTTCGGCAGTCAATGTGGCGACTCGTTCTTTGTTGGAAAAAAGGAATTTCCGCCTTTCTGTTCGCGGAAAGAATCTGTCTGGCGAATTGGACTTGAAGTAGCTTTGTGAAATCGGTGTTGGGTTAGTTTTTAGGAGGGGTTGTCGAATTTAAATTTTATCAAGTTTGTGCGAAATTTTTTAGATTTTATCTATAGGAATAGATTTTTGGCGGTTTTCGTGATCTTCTTGTTTTTAGGATTGGCTCTTTATGCCAATTCTTTCGGTAATGCGCTATTTTGGGATGATGACGATCTGATAACGAAGAACGCTTACGTTCAAAGTTTTAACGCCAAGGAGTTTTTTGCGCAAAATGAGATCGCCGGCGCTAATCAGATCAGTAATTATTGGCGGCCCTTATTATTGATTTCTTTCGCGATCGACTACAAGATTTGGGGTCTTGCTCCGATCGGTTTTCATTTCACTAATACCGTTTTGCATATTTTTTCAGCTTGGCTGGCATTCGTCTTTTTATCCCTATTCATATCATCGATAAATAAAAAAAAGTATTTTTCGGATGAGCGTATTTTCCTACTTTCTTTTTTACCATCCCTTGTGTTTTTGGTGCATCCTTTGAATACTGAGGCGGTGACTTATGTCTCCGGTCGTGGCGATCCGTTGTCGGCTACCTTCTCTCTGCTAGCGTTGATTTTTTATGTGTCATTCAGGAATTACAAGAGACGAATTTATATCTTGGCTTCTTTGTTGTTTTTTATCTTCGGCCTACTCGTTAAAGAGCAGGTGGTTTTTTTACCGTTACTTATAGTTTTGACCGAGCTATTCCTTAACGACGAGAAGGGGATAAAAAGAAGAATAATGTCTTTGCTTGGGAAGGTTTGGTCTTTTGCGGCGGTGTCTATCGTTTACGCGGTTTTACGTCTAACCATTCTCGATTTTAATAATCTCTTGGATGGTGTGGATTATAGCTTGAGCGACTCATATAACGTCGATGTCTGGCAGAGGTTATTCACGTTTTGTTCGGTGATGCTTTTGAATTTGAAAATACTTTTCGTCCCGCTCGGTTTGCATATGGCCAGAGAGATATCTCCGGTAGCGTCTTTCTTTTCTTGGTCGGTTATCGTTTTCATCCTTTTTCTTGCCGCATCTCTTCTTGCCTCGATTAAAAATTGGAAGAGGAGCCCTTTAGTGTCATTTGGTGTCTTGTGGTTTTTAACAATCCTTTTACCACGCACTAATATAGTGGCTATAAATCGTCCGATGTATGAGCATTGGTTGTATTTGCCGATGCTCGGTTTTTGGCTATCCCTGTTTTCTTTGGTATTTTTATTGTTCGATAAGATAGTCGAAGGTAGATTTAAAAAAATTGTTTTTTTGATAGTTGGTGCGTGTTTAATGTTATTTGTAGTTTTTTTATCCATCGCGACCATCGTCCGCAACAGTGACTGGCGCGACCCGATAACTTTTTATGAGAAGAATTTGGGGTACACTCCCAATAGCTACATTCAAAGGAATAATTTGGCGATGGCTTATGATGAATCCGGGCAATATCAGAAAGCCATTGAACAGTATCGCCAAGCGATCGATATAGCCGATATCTATCCGCAGGTTCATTATAATTTGGCGAATAGTTTAGTTAGCATTGGGAGTTACGAGGAGGCCACAAAGGAGTATGAGGCCGCTTTGAAAATTTCTCCTCGTTTTTTCGAGGCTTTTAAAAATCTCGTTCTTTTATTGGCTAAAAGTGGGCAAAACAAAGAGCTAGAAGTCATTTTAAAGGAAAAAGAGGGAGATTTTGCCACTTTGAAGGAATTTTGGTATCTTAAGGAGGTACTTCTAAATCTGGAAAAATGATAAAAAAGTTTTTTAATCATGGTATAAACAACGTCACGGTCGCGGCTATTTTAATCGCGATATCCTCTTTAGTTAGTCGTCTTTTGGGGTTTTTGCGCGATCGCATCTTGGCCGGAGAGTTCGGCGTCGGGCAAACCTTAGACATCTATTACGCCGCTTTTCGTCTACCGGACTTCATATACAATATTGTGATACTCGGGGCTTTGACCGCCGGTTTGATCCCTGTCTTTACGGGACTCATCAATGATTGGAAGGATGGACGCCCTAATTTATTTAGCGACAACAATAAAGAAGGATGGTCTTTGATAAATAATCTACTAAACGTAGCTCTTTTATTTTTGATCGCGGTTTGCGCTTTTGGTTTCGTCTTTGCGGATAAGTTGATGTCGGTACTTTCTCCGGGGTTCTCGCCGGAGGCACAAGCGGAGTGTGCCCATTTGACCAGAATAATGCTTCTTTCGCCAATACTTCTCGGTATTTCCGGAATAATTAGCGGAGTGCTACAATCTTTCCGTCGCTTTTTTCTCTATTCTTTGTCTCCGATATTGTATAATGTCGGCATAATTGTCGGAGCTCTTTTCTTGGTTCCGAGGCTCGGGATTTCCGGTCTGGCTTGGGGTGTCGTCATTGGCGCTTTGATGCACATGGTTATCCAGTTGCCGGGAATATTTTCACTTGGATACAAATATCGTCTTTTGGTGGATTTTAAGGATCGTAGTCTGAGGAAGATAGCTAAGATGATGATTCCGCGCACTATGACTTTGGCTATAACGCAGTTTAATTTTATGGCCACGACGATTATTGCGACAGGATTGGCCGCCGGCTCGCTTTCCGCTTTTAACTTGGCAAATAATTTGCAATCGTTCCCGATCGGTATCTTTGGTATATCCTTCGCCGTGGCAGCTTTCCCGATGCTTTCCGCAGCTGCCGGCAAAAGCGAAAAGATGATTAAGCATTTTTCCAACGCTTTTAGGCAAATATTGTTCTTTATAATTCCTTCGACGGTTTTATTATTGGTTCTAAGGGCTCAAGTGACTCGCTTGGCCTTTGGTAGTGGTAATTTCGATTGGAATGATACAATAGTCACTTTCCAGACTTTAAGCTGTTTTACTATAAGTCTTTTCGCTCAAGCGACGATACCATTACTCATAAGAGTTTTTTACGCTCGTCATGACTCCAAGACGCCGTTTTTCATCGGATTGGTCTCTGTCGCCGCCAATATCGGATTATCCCTCTATTTGGCGCCCGTTAGAGGTGTCGTCGGTTTGGCTCTGGCCTTTTCTATATCCAGCATCTTGAATTTTGTTTTGTTGTGGTTATTTTTGCACAATATTTTAGGTGATATGGACGAGCGCAAGATTTTGCTTTCCGTATTGAAGTTTTCTTCCGCTGCGATATCTTGCGGTTTTGTCGCTCAGTCGGTCAAGTCTGTCGTGGGAATTAATTTACCAATCGACAGCTTTTTCAATGTTTTATTGCAAAGCAGTGTATCGACTTTGGCCGGTTTAGGGGTTTATTTTTTCATTTGCTATGTCTTGCGCAGTGAGGAGGCTTTGTCATTTTTGTCGTCGATCAAAAGCCGTCTTATCAAGTTTTCTTCGCGTCGTCGCGTCGTCAACATGGAGGAATTATAGATTAAGCCTCATCGGTTGACCAAATTCAAAAAAACCTTTAATATTATAGAACCATAATAGTATTAACGGTTTTTTTATATCCCATGAAAAACATTAGAAATTTTTGCATAATCGCCCACATCGACCATGGTAAGTCCACTCTTTCGGACCGTCTTTTGGAGATCACCGGAACTATCGAGAAGAGGAAGATGAAGGAGCAGTTTTTGGACATGATGGATTTGGAGCGTGAAAGAGGGATAACTATCAAGCTTAAGCCGGTGGCGATGAGCTACGGCGGCTATGAGATGAATTTGATCGACACTCCCGGACACGTGGATTTCTCCTATGAGGTTTCCAGGTCTTTGGCGGCCGTAGAAGGCGCTATCCTCTTGATCGACGCCACTCAGGGCATTCAGGCTCAGACGCTGGCTAATTTGTATTTGGCCTTAAGAGAGAACTTGACCATTATTCCGGTCATCAACAAGATAGATTTGCCTGCTGCCGACATACTCAATACTAAATTGGAGATAGTCAATCTTATCGGTTGCGACGAGAACGAGATTTTGATGGCCTCCGGAAAAACCGGTCAAGGAGTGGAAGATATTCTAAAGGCGGCTATAGAGCGCATACCGGCTCCTACCGGCGAAGAGGGCGCTCCGGCCAGAGCTTTGATATTCGATTCCAATTACGATGAATACAAAGGAGTCGTAGCCCATGTCCGTTTAGTCGATGGCGTCTTGAAGAAAGGCGATAGGATAAAATTATTCTCGACCAGAACTGAGAGCGAGATTTTGGATATCGGAGTATTTAAACCAGACTATCATCCGACCGGAAAATTGATGGCTGGCGAGGTCGGATATATTGTCACCAGTTTTAAGAATGTCGCTGAATGCGGTGTGGGAGATACTATCACGACCGTCGCGGATTTCGATAAGATACAGCACTTGAAGGGTTATGAGCAGGTCAAGCCGATGGTCTTTGCCGGAGTTTTCCCTCGCGAAGGCAATGATTTTTCCAAATTGCGCGAAGGCATGAATAGGTTGAAATTGAACGACGCCTCACTCTCTTATGAGCCGGAAAGGTCCGAGGCCCTGGGATTCGGTTTTCGTTGCGGTTTCCTTGGATTGTTGCACTTGGAGATATTTCAGGAGAGGTTGCGTCGCGAGTTCAATTTGGATTTGATTGTGACTGTTCCGAGCGTGGCCTATAAAATTTTTAAAAGAGGTAGCGGGGAGGAGGAGATTATACGCACCCCGCAAAAATTACCGTCCTTGGGTGAGGTTGATAAGATAGAGGAGCCTTGGGTGACGATGGATATCGTCGTCCCGAAGGATTATATCGGCAAAGTCATGGATTTGGCTCAGGAGAAGCGTGGAATCTATAGGAATACCGAGTATATAGACGAGAAGAGAGTCGTTCTTCATTATGAAATGCCGATGGCATCGATTTTGACCGATTTTTATGATAAGATAAAGAGCGTCAGCTCCGGCTACGCTTCTATAAACTACGAATATTTGGATTATCGTCCGGCCAAGGTTGTGCGTTTGGATATATTGGTGGCCGAGGAGATGGTCGAGGCTTTGTCCGTCATCGTCTACGAGGACGAGGCGTATCGTCGCGGTCGCGAGATCGTCGAGACTTTGAAAGAGTCTTTGCCTCGCCAAATGTTCATGGTCAAGTTGCAGGCGGCTATCGGTGGCAAGGTCATCGCTTCTGAGAGTCTATCGGCCTTGCGCAAGGATGTTACCGCTAAGCTTTATGGAGGCGATGTCTCTCGGAAGAGGAAGCTTTTGGAAAAGCAGAAAGAGGGAAAGAAGAAGATGATGAAGGCCGGCAAGGGTTCGGTCGAGATTCCTCCTGAGACTTTCGTTAAGATATTGAAAAAATAAAATCGATATGAAACGTAAAAAAATAGTTAAAATAGCTTGGATAATCATGTCAGCCATGATTATATTATCGATGGTTTTGTGGACCGTTGCCCCTTATTTCTAGTTCATGAATAAGATTTGGCACGTTCTACCAAAAGCTAGAGAGGAGTTCTTCAAGAAATATCAAGAATACGACCGCGTAGTCTTGCAACTTTTATATAATCGTTCTCTGCGCGAGCGTGATGAGGTTGAGGCTTTTCTCGACCCAAGACTGCACAAGGATTTTAGCCCTTCTTTCTTTAAGCAGATAGATTCTGCGGTCGATTCGGTCGTGAACACTATCAAAGAGCGCAAGAAGATTTGTATTTACGGTGATTATGACGCTGATGGCGTGACATCGTCGGTTTTGCTTTTTGAAGTGCTCTCCACTCTAAAAGCGGAGTGCATCGTCTATATACCGGATCGATCCAGCGAGGGTTATGGTATGAACACATCGGCTATAGATAAGTTGGCCAATAAGGGGGTGTCGCTCATAATAACCGTCGACAATGGTATTAGAAATAAGGAAGAGATCTCTTATGCTAAAGAGAATGGTATCAATGTCGTAGTCACCGACCATCATGAGCCACCGGAATCCGCCGAAGATTTGCCACAATGCCCGATAGTGAATCCTCATGTGAAAGGGGAGAAGTACCCTTATAAATACTTGGCCGGAGTGGCCGTGGCCTACAAATTCGCCAGAGCCTTGGTGGAAAAATCCACTTTGACCGCCGAGCAGAAAGAAAAGATTCTAGAAAGGGCTTTGGACCTTGTGGCTATCGGTACGGTGGCCGATTGCGTGCCTCTTTTGGGGGAGAACCGTCTTTTGCTTAAAAAAGGTTTGGTGGTTCTTAATAATACTAAAAGAGTCGGCCTTAAGGAGCTTATCAAGAAATCGAAGATAGATGGACGTGAATTGGAAGCCTGGAACATCGGTTTTCAAATAGCCCCTCGTCTAAACGCTTCTGGGCGCATGGGTTCTGCCGGTAGCGCCTTCGACCTCTTGGCAACTAAGGAGCGTGAGGTGGCTGAAAAAGAAGCTCAGAAGTTGGATGATAGGAATCAGAAGCGTCAAAAAGAGACCGAGGATGTCGTTCGCGAGGTAGAGGAACAGATCAAGAAGCAACTCGACGAGAAGATAATAATCGGCATTTGTCCTGATGACGGCAAGCCCTGGAACGACGGAATAGTCGGCTTGGTCGCCGGCAGAATAACCGAAAAATACTATAAACCTTGTTTGGTGATAACCAGGGCCGAGGGTTTCTATAAGGGATCCGGCCGCAGCATCGAAGAATTCAACTTGTTCAAGGCTATGCAGGAAGCCGCCGAGGATTTACAAAAATACGGCGGTCACCAGTTGGCTTGCGGTTTTTCCCTTTCTTTTTCGTCCATGTCGGCTTTCGCTTCAAAAATGAGGCAAATAGCCAGTCGTGAACTCGCGAGCGCTAAATTGGAGTCCAGAATCAATATCGATTGCGAACTGGAGTTCGACGAGTTGAATCGCACTCTTTTAAAAGAGGTCTCTAAACTAGCTCCATTCGGTTTCCGTAATCCGCAGCCGTTGTTTGCTACAAGAAAAGTCAGAATAATGGATATCGTCTATCTTGGCGCGGAAAAGAAGCATGTCAAATTGCGTTTTGGCGGATTATGGGGCATAGGTTTTTCTAAGGCTGAAGAATGGAAAGATTTAAAGATTGGAGATTTTGTGGATATTGCCTATAATATGGATTTGAATGAGTTCAATGGTAATACCAGTCTGCAATTAAAACTCGTCGATGTGAAAATAAGTTAATTATTCTATAGCGGATTTTTATGAATTGTAAGAAGTTGATAATACATACCGACGGCGGTTCGCGCGGTAATCCGGGTCCAGCGGCCATAGGTGCGGTCTTAAAGAACGAGGATGGTGATTTAATAGCCGAGGTTTCCGAGTATATCGGTGAGACGACTAATAATCAGGCCGAATATAAAGCTGTGATAGCGGCCCTTAATAAGGCCAAGGAGCTCGGTGCAGAAGAGCTGGATTTCGTCTTGGATAGCGAATTGGTCGTTAAACAGATTAATCGGGAATACAAGGTTAAGGATAAAGATCTGGCCCCGTTATTTTTAAAGATATACAATAGCTTGATGTCTTTTAAGAAGACTTCCTTTAAGCACGTTAGGCGAGAATTCAACAAGGAAGCCGATGCTTTGGTGAATAGAGCACTAGATGCACGATAGATGCTATTTTTTAAATTATTTGCGTGTTTAAACAGAGCCTTTTTAAAAGAGTGCTCTGTTTTTTTATTTTTTGGTAAACAAAAAACCTGCTCTAATGAAAGGGCGGGTTTTTTGTTTGTCTTAGGTTTTTATTTATTTTTATAAATCAGCCCGAAGGCCAAACCTATCGATATTGCTGTTCGCAACATCTTGTATATATCTTATCTCATTTTCACCATCTTGTGAAGTGAATAAGTGCTTGAAGCGAGCTTGGATTTTAAGATACTCTTCTACTGGCTTAAATTCCTTCATTTTCGAAGCTGAGACTAACTTCCCATCGACGAATTCTAATAGCGGATAGAGACCGGTTTGCACAGATAATTTTCCGGCCTTCATTGCATCAGAAGGTTTTAATCCCCAGCCCGGTATGCAAGGACAGGCGATCTGGATATAGGATGGCCCACTTGTCTGCAAAGCCTTTTCGACTTTAGCGGTTATGTCTTCCGGAAAGCCGGCTGTGGATTGAGCTACGTATTTTAATCCGTGAGCTAAGGCGATGCCGAGCATATCCTTTTTCTTTTGCATAGAGCCGACGGACTTCTTTCCGGCTGGGGCGGTGGACGTCGAAGCGCCGAGTGGTGTGGCGCCGGAAGCTTGGTATCCGGTATTGGAATATATCTCCGTATCGTAGCAGATATAGAGAATGTCGTCGCCACGTTCCCACATTCCGGAAATTAGGCCGATTCCGATATCGAAAGTCGCTCCGTCTCCGCCTTGGGCGATGACTTTTATCTTTTTAGCATTCTCGTCGCCATTTTTTTCTTTGGCTATAAGCGCGGCCTTGATGCCGGAGGCTACGGCCGAAGCGTTCTCGAAAAGGGAGTGTATCCATGGTACTTTCCAGGATGATTCAGGGTAGGGGGTGGTAGTCACTTCGCTGCAACCGGTGGCATTGGCGATTATGACATCAGGTCCCATGCCACGAGTGGCGGCCATGGCACCGACCATTAGACCGCATCCGGCGCAAGCGCGATGTCCGGAAGCGATTAAGACATCGCCTTTTTTGATTGTTTGATTATCCATATTATTGATAAATGCTAAAATGAGAACCTGTTATATGTCCATCCGTGAATTCTTGACAATTATTTTTGTCATTAGTTAGGCCAACTTTTTCACAACAACCACTTTCGGGGCATTCAAAGACTGGTTTTAGTCCGGCATCTTTGAAAGATTTGACAAAAGCTTGCACCTTGTCTTTGTTATATCCATTAGTAAGACCAACGTCTACACAGGTTCCGTCGTATTGGCAAGGATTATAATGTTTTACTGTTGGTGGCCAAGCTTCGGTAATTTGCCAGTCAATTGTTTCTATTGTTCCAGCGTTTTTTGTGTAGTTTAAGGCATTCGTTAGTTTTGCTGCAAAAGAAGAATTTACCATGCCATTGCTGCCAGGTTTTACAATTATTGGCGCTTCTAATTTTGTACAATCATTACATTTTTGACAAGAGTGAGGCCATAAATTTTCTGGGCATTTTAAACATTTTGAGCCAATCCCAAGAATTCCTCCAATGCATTCCTCAGTTTCTTCTATGGATTTGCAACAACATAGGAGATTTTTGTCTTCTGAAACGCAATTTTCTGGAGAGCTTTTTTCTGGAAAATTATAGCCCTCAAAGCTTTTGCAGGCATCTTTTGAGCTTTGATCTGCAAGAGAATATGACTTGCAATTTCCAAGATTTTCAGCTTTTCCCTTGCTTGTATCTCCTTTTGATTTTTCTATTTCAACTGTTTGTACTTTTACGATATTTTTTTCTAAATCAACCAGGCTTGGGTTTATTTGACTTAGTATAAGATATGATGTCATTACTAGGACTAGTCCTGATATTGACGAGAAGATGATGTCTTTGGCTTCCGATATCGACGAGCTGTTGCCTCCGGCCAAAATCCAGCGTAATCCGCCAACCATCAGCATCACCGCCGCCAGTATGCCGACCGCTCCGACGGCGTAGGTGTATACAGCCTTTATGTACATGGCAATAGGCCTGGTTGTGGAGTCGAATTCGATCACGGCACCAGGTATCGGTACTTGAGCATCGAATACTTCTTTAGCCATGACTACTTCCGGAGAAGACACTCCGCCAATCATGGATATGGCTTGAGCGGCCGCGATTGCCGCAAAAGTCCAAGCCATTAAGCGTGGTAGGATGAATCTCTTTTTATTCTTTTTAGCTTTATTCATATATTTGAATTATTTTCCAAGCCAAATATCGTTTTCTCCGCCGACGATAGTTTTTTCTATGATACTGGCGAAAGTCTTAGAATTGACGTCACGTCCGCCAAGTCCGACGACGAAGCTTTTGACCGTGGCGAATCCCTTACCGAGGAGTGCCGCGCGAACTTCCAATGCCAGCGGAGCCATGCCACCTAAGGAGGTGCATTTTTCCACAATAGCGATATTTTTAGCTCCGAATTTTTTAAGGGCTTGAGCGATTTCTTCTCCCGGGAAAGGGCGAAGCGTCTTGATTTTTAGGACGCCGACTTTACCTTTGCCGGCAGAGAGTATGCCACCGGAGGTCTTTTTGTTGTTCGCATCGGCCGCCTCTTTGGCTGTTCCGGCGAAAGACCCCATTAGGACTATCACTTTTTCCGCTTTTGTCGGACCGTAATATTCCAAAAGACCGGTATCCAGAAGGACATTTTTCTCTTCTTTTATGTAGTCTTTGAAAGATTTTTTGTATTTTTGGTACTCCTCGCAAATCAGCTCTTTGCTGTTTTTTATATTCTCATGAGCTTCTTGACGCATTTCGAAATAATGCGTCGGTGTGGCTAAAGCACCGAGCGTCCTTGGGTTGTTGGTGTCTAAATAAGAACCTTTTTTAGGTTTATAGGCCGGAAGGAATTTTTGTATCTCTTTTTCTGAAGGGATCATAACCTCCTCGTAGGAATGGGTCAGGACGAAACCATCAACGTTAACCATCGCAGGAGCTTGGATTTTTTCGGCTATTTTGTAGGCGAGTATGTGTTGAGTGACGGCTTCTTGATGATTCTCGGCGAAGAAGAGCAGTAGTCCGGCATCGCGAATTGCCATGACGTCTTGCTGGTCGTTCCAAATACTGATTGGGGCGCTAACGGCGCGATTGGCGCAGGTTATAACGACCGGCAATCTCATTCCGGCGATATTATAAAGAACCTCCACCATTAAAAGCAGACCCTGTGAGCTGGTCGATGTGTAGACCCTTTCTCCAGTCGCGCTAGCACCTAAGACTATCGATGCGGCCGCAAATTCGCTTTCGGCACGCAAGTATTCATAATCGGCTTCGCCGTCGGCTTTGAACTTCGCTAAATCTTCCACGATATGCGTTTGCGGTGTGATAGGATAGGCTGATATGACGGTTGGCTTGATGTTTTTGATCGTCAGCGCTATGGCTCGACTGCCTTCTAGGATTTGAGGCTTGGACATATTTTTTTAAATCTCAAGTATAAAATTAGATTTTTTTCGGATGAAATAGTTTACTTATTTTCCAATTCCATCGCAATGCATTTGACAGGGCATTCTTCGGCGCATAGTCCGCAACCCTTGCAATAGTCGTAGTTCGTGGACGGTCTTCTGCCTTTTTCCGTTTCGTTCATCTTTATGGCGTTGTCTGGACAGACGCGTGCGCATTTTCCGCAACCGATGCATTTTTCTAAATCGGTTCTAGGAATGAAAGTGCGCCAATCGCCGGTTTTATTATTGATAGTCGAACCGGCTTTGACTGTGAGTTCTATAGACATATTTTTATGCGTTAAAAGCCTTTTCCATGGCTTCGATATTCTTTTTAACTATTTCTTCTCCCTTATCTCCGAATTTTTCTTGCACGGCTTTTTTGAGACCTTCTAGACTGAACAATCCTCCTATTTTCACTAAAGCGCCTAAAATAGTGGTATTAGAAAGGTTCTTGCCGAATATCTCCATGGCTATCTTTGTGGCGTCTACCGTGTGGATGTTTTTTGTCGGCAAAGGTTTTTTCTCTTGTCCGCAGGTTAGTTTGATGTCTTTCGCCTGATTGGACGTGTTCACTACGACGATGGTGTCCTCGTCGCAATCGGCCGTCGGATTGAGCGATACTAATGTCGGGTCGAGTATTATTAATATATCGGGATTCGTCACTTGCTCTCTGGTACGAATGAAGTCGTCGTCGATACGAGCGAAAGCCTGTATCGGGGCGCCTGTCCTTTCTACACCGAAGGAGGGGAAAGCTTGGGATTGTTTGCCGTCCTTGTAGGCGGCGATAGCGATTAATTCGGCCGCTGTCACCACGCCCTGACCGCCACGGCCATGAAGTCTAATCTGTTTCATATCGTTTTTATTCTAATAATAAGTTGATGATCTTTTGCCAACTCTCGAAAGGCAGGTCTCCTGCGACACGATATCCGTTGACGAAGAATGTGGGTGTCCCGCTGATATTGAGCTTTTGCCCGTCTTGTATGTCTGAAGATATTTTGCTTTTGATCTTTTCGTCGTTCAAACAAGTCGTGAAAGTTTTTTCGTCAGCTCCGATACTCAAGGCTAATTTGTTAAGATTTAGCGGGTCTTTGGAGCCTTGGTTTAAGAATATTTTGTCATGCATCTCCCAGAATAAGTCTTGTTGGCCGGCACAACGTGCGGCTACGGCCAATTCTATAGATCCGTCGTGTAGCGGATAATCCTTGAAGACTATCTTTACGGAGTTTTTGTAGGCAGTCTCGATTCTTCTTAAGGTGTCGTATGATTTTTTGCAATACGGGCATTTAAAATCGGCGAATTCCACTATCGTCACCTTGGAATCGGCCGCCCCGGTCCAAAAATTTCCTTCCGTAGGGACTTCTTGCTTTTTTGGAAGGACGACGTCCCTCGTTTTTTTGCTAGCGATATTTTCTTCCGATGGTCGATTTTTTATATAAAAAGAAACAGCGGCCGTCGTAATCGCTAAAAGGATGAGACCGGCTATGACTATGAATTTTTTATTATTTTTTTCCATTGCTCTAATTAGAGGTTGATACTATAATGATAGTATAACATTTTTCGCCTATGTCTCCAAATAACGCGCATAATAATTTAGAGGAATGGGAAAAGAAAGTCGAACGCCGGTCTTTATCTAGAAAAAAGAAGGGAAAGCCGGGAATGAAAGTTAGTGGGGCGAGCGTTAAGACTTTGGCGAGAATCATTAAGGAGGGGTAAGTTTTAATTTTTTTTGATTTGTTCTATGAAATTAATCTCTTGGAATGTGAATGGAATAAGGGCGGTCGTAAAGAAAGGCTTTGCGGATTTTTTGAAAAAGGAAAAACCCGACGTTTTGTGTTTGCAGGAGATTAAAATATCCGACACGGCTCGCAATAAGGAGGTTTTCGATTTTAAGGGTTATCAGGAGTTTTGGAATAGCGCCGAGCGTCCCGGTTATTCTGGGACGATGACTTTAGTCAAAGACGGATTGAAGGTTCTTGGTGAGGAGAGTTTTTTAAACGATACTGAGGGGCGCGTGCAGGCTTTGGAGTTCGAGAAGTTCTTTTTGCTCAACGTTTATTTTCCTAACGCCAACAACGAACTGTCTCGCCTCGATTTTAAAATAAGATTCAATGAGCGTCTTTTGAAATTCATGAAAAGACTGGAGGAGCGTAAGCCGATAGTGCTTTGCGGTGACTATAACGTCGCCCATCAGCCGATCGACCTTTTCCACCCCAAGGAGAATGAAGGATGCGCCGGTTATACGGTCGAAGAGCGCGCCTGGATGACGAAATTTTTAAAAAGTGGTTTTGTCGACACTTTTCGTGCTAGTAATCCTGATAAAATACAATATTCTTGGTGGAGTTATCGTGCCGGTGCCCGCGCGCGCAACGTCGGTTGGAGGATTGACTATTTTTGTGTTTCTGATAAGATTTTTTCAAAAGTCAAAAGTTCTTTCATAAAAGATGGTGTAATGGGTTCCGACCATTGTCCGGTCGGTGTCGATATATTTTAGCAAGAGGAGGATCTATGTCGGACGAAGTAAGAATAGGTGTGTTATTTTTTGTTCTCATCGCTTTTTCCGTTTTAATAGCGCCAAAAGGCTGGCTATATCGCGTTACTAAGGGAATTTTTGATAAGAAATTTAAAAGATAAACACTTTTTTGATTTTATATCAATCGTAGCCGTTCTATTCATATAAATAGGGCGGTTTTTTTTATTTGCTTTTTTGCGGTTTTTAGGTTAAACTAGCATTATAATTTCAAAATAATATGGCGAAATACAATCATCAAGAAATCGATAAAAAGTGGCAGGAAAAGTGGCAAAAAGAGGGGGTTAATGAGACTAGCGATGGCCAAGATAAGCCAAAATATTACGTTTTGGATATGTTTCCTTATCCGTCTGGCGCAGGTTTGCACGTCGGTCACCCGAAGGGTTATATCGCCACCGATATTTTGGCGCGCTACAAGATGATGAGCGGCTTCAACGTGTTGCATCCGATGGGTTGGGACGCTTTCGGTTTGCCGGCCGAGAATTTCGCCTTAAAGAATAAGACTCATCCAAGGATTCAGACGGAGAAGAATGTCGAGACTTACAAGGCTCAATTGGAAAAGATCGGGTTGGCCTACGATTGGAATAGAGAGATAAATACGACCGATCCCGAATATTATAAATGGACGCAGTGGACTTTCATCAAGATGTGGGAGAAAGGTTTGGCCTTCGAGTCCAATGAACCGATTATTTGGTGCCCATCCTGTCAGACTGGTCTTGCTATGGAGGACTTGGAGGATGGCAAATGCGAGCGTTGTGGTAGTGAGATCGAGCGCAAGCCGATGCGTCAGTGGGTCATTCGCATCACCGATTACGCTGATCGCTTATTGGCTGATTTGGATAAGTTGCCGGGCTGGGAGGATTCCATCAAAGAGATGCAGAGGAATTGGATCGGCAAAAGCGAGGGTGCGGAAATACAATTTTCGATCAACGATTCCAAGATTAATGAAAAAATAACAGTCTTCACCACCAGACCCGACACTCTTTTTGGTGTGAGCTATGTCGTTTTGGCGCCAGAAAAATTGGCGGATTTTAATTTGGAAGTTAAAAATAAGGCCGAGGTCGAGGAATATATTAATAAGACGAGATCTAAGACTGACTTACAGAGAACCGATTTGAATAAAGACAAGACCGGCGTGAAGTTGGAGGGTGTAACGGCCGTCAATCCGGTCAATGGTGAAAAAGTGCCAGTATTCATTGCCGATTATGTTTTGGCGGGTTATGGCACAGGTGCGGTAATGGCTGTTCCGGCGCATGATGAGAGAGATTTTGAGTTTGCGAAAAAATATGACTTACCGATAAAAATCGTCGTCGCTGCTAATGAGGCGAATCAATCCGTGGAGGGGTGTTATGCGGACAATGGTGTTAATGTTAACTCCGATTTTTTGAATGGTTTGCTGACAAGCGAAGCTAAGAAGAAAATCGTGGAATGGTTGGAAAAAGAAGGTAAGGGTAAAAAGAAAGTCAATTATAAATTGAATGACTGGGTATTTTCCAGGCAAAGATATTGGGGTGAGCCGATTCCTTTTGTTCATTGCGAGAAATGTGGCGCCGTGCCGGTCGCCGAGAAAGATTTGCCGGTGCGCTTGCCGGATGTCGAGCATTATGAGCCGACCGGAACAGGAGAGTCGCCACTCGCCAATATCACCGAATGGGTGAATACGACCTGTCCGAAATGCGGTAGCGCGGCCAAACGTGAGACTAACACTATGCCGCAATGGGCCGGTTCTTCTTGGTATTATTTGCGCTATATTGATCCAAAGAATTCCGAAAGTTTAATCGATAAAGACAAAGAAAAATATTGGTCGCCGGTGGATTTCTATGTCGGCGGCGCCGAGCATGCTACGCGTCATTTGATCTACGCTCGTTTTTGGCATAAATTTTTGTACGACATCGGCGTAGTTAGCCGCGAGGAGCCGTTCGAGAAATTGCAGCATGTCGGTCTTATTATGGCTGAAGACGGCCGCAAGATGTCCAAGCGTTGGGGCAATGTCATCAATCCTGATGATATAATCGAGGCTTATGGCGCCGATGCGATGCGCGTTTACGAGATGTTTATGGGGCCTTTTGGTCAGTCTTGTGCTTGGAGCACTAGCGGTCTTTCCGGTGCAAGGAAGTTTTTGGATAGAGTTTGGAATATTTCCGACAAGGTGTCTTTAGAATTAGTTGACGAATCAAGTAAAGAGATAAAATCGCTTCTTCATAAAACGATCAAGAAGATCGGCAATGATATTGTGGAATTTAAACTCAATACTTGCATCTCTTCTCTGATGATTCTCTCCAATGCCGTCGAGGAGAAAGGCATTAGTAGTGGCGATTTCGCTAAACTCGTCCAAATTCTCGCCCCGTTCGCCCCGCACCTGGCCGAAGAGATTTGGCGTGATAAATTGGGCAATACCGAGAGCATCTTTAGGCCCGCTTGGCCGAAATACGATCCGGAATTAATCAAGGATGATGTGGTGAATTTAGTCGTTCAGATCAACGGAAAGTTACGCGCGACCATCGAGGTGGCGGCCGATATCTCCGAAGACGAGGCTAAGAAATTAGCCACAGAAAATGAAAATATTAAGAAATGGCTGGAAGGAAAAGAGGTTGTGAAAATAATTTTCGTCCCAGGCAAGCTCCTTAATATAGTGATAAAGTAAATTATAAATTAACTTATTTATAATTCATAATTTATAATTTTCAATGCCTCGCCCACATTATTTTTCCGGTAAAGTCTCTAGTGGTTTTGTTTCGATTTATTCTTCGCGCACCATGCTGAATATCGCTTCGGCTTTACTCGGTCTTTTTTTGCCGATATTTTTGTATGAGCTCTTCGATTTGGATTTGAAGTATGTCTTGTTTTACTACTTCCTGGATTACATGCTCTATGGTTTTGTGGTTCCGGCCGGCGCGCGATTGGCCGTCAATCACTTCGGCTTGAAGAAATCGATGATCATAAGTTCGGTTTGGGGCGCCTTGCATTACACTGCCTTCTTCTTCGTTTCCGATTTAGCTTCCGGTGGGACGATTTTTTCTCATCATGAAATATGGCCTTTGCTTCTCTCTGCTATTTTCTTGATAAATTTCCAACGCTTTCTTTATTGGGTCCCGGTGCACACGGAACTGTCCCAATTCACCGATAAAAGCAATCGTGTTCGCGAAATCTCCTTTATGGAGGCCAGCTCGATAGCCTTGAACGCTATCATTCCAGTCTTCGCCGGTTGGCTTCTTACATTTTACGGCTATGGCGTTCTATTCATAATATCCATATTGGTCTATTTGCTCTCCGCGACTACTTTGTTGTCATTGCCAAAGACCGAGGAAAAGTTCAGCTGGACGTATCGACAGACTTGGAAGGAATTTTTTTCCAAGAAACGTCGCAGAACTATCGTCGCCTTTATGGGGGATGGCGCCGAAAACGTCGTTTCCAGTGTAATTTGGCCTATTTTTATCTGGACTTTGCTTTCTGGGGACTATTTTAAGGTCGGTGCCATTTCTTCCTTGATAGTTTTGTCTACGGTTGTGTTGCAGTTGGCGGTCGGTCGCTTGGCTGATTTAGGAAAGAAGGAAAAAATATTCCGCCTTGGTACGATACTCTATTCGCTCGTTTGGGTCATCAAGATGTTTATCGATACGGCTTTTCAGATTTTTGTCGTCAGCACCCTTCATAATTTCACCCGTCTATTCACTAGAACGACCTTTGACGCCATGATATATGAGAAGGCCGCCGATCAGGGGCATTACGTCGACGAGTACACTGTCATTCATGAGATGGCTATAACTTTCGGCAGGGTTTTGATGATAATTATTGTTTTTTTGCTTGTTCCGGTGTTTGGATTGTCCTCGATGTTCATTCTAGCCGCCACGGCGACTTTGTTGATGAATTTTTTAATAGACAAGAACGAGGTTATAGATAGAAGAGGGAAGTTGGTGTTATAAATTAATAGTAAAAACATGAGTTTATTGGATAAGACAAAGGAGATTTGCAGATTATACGATATTTGGCCATCTCGCTCCAAGGGGCAGAATTTTTTAATCAACGAGGTGGTTTACGATAAAATTGTCGATGCGGCTAATCTAGGAGAAAACGACACCGTATTGGAAGTTGGGCCTGGCTTAGGTTTTTTAACGGCTAAATTAGTGCAAAAAGCCGGCAAGGTTGTCGCGGTGGAGTTGGACGATAAATTAGCGGCCTATTTAAACGATGCGATTTCCGGAGGTGACGTCGATAATATAAAAATAATCAACGAGAACGTTTTAGACGTCGACCTTAAGTCCTTGAGTGATGATTTTAGTGGTCGAAAATATAAGATAGTGGCTAATTTGCCATATAATATAACATCGGTTTTTTTGAGAAAATTCTTAGAAGGGGAGAATAAACCGTCGGAATTGGTTTTGATGCTGCAAAAGGAGGTTGCTGAGCGCATTTGCGCCAAGCCGGGAGATATGTCCTTGTTGGCGTTGTCTATTCAGCTGTATGCCGATCCGGAAATACTTTTCAAAGTTCCGCGCGCGGATTTTTATCCTTCACCCGAGGTGGATAGCGCGGTTATTCGCATAAAGATAAAAGATGACCAACCCAAAATAGAAGAAGATAAGTTTTTCCGTTTGGCTAAAATCGGTTTTTCCGCTAAGCGTAAGATGCTTAAGAATAATTTGGCTGGCGGGTTGAGAATTCCGGCGTCCGAAATCGAGAGTAAATTGGTTTCGGTAGGCTTGGACGCTAAAGTCAGGGCAGAGGACTTGTCCTTAGAGGATTGGAGCAAGTTGTCTAAAATTTTCTTTTAATTTTTTCTTCTTTTGTAAGAGGGTCGCGAGCGATTTTTCGTTCACGACCCTTTTTTATTTTTGTCGTTCTGTGGTATAATTTTTATAGAATTCAAATTGTGGATATTTCAAATAAAATTCCGCCGGAAAATCAGGCGGTAGACAGCGTTTTGGATAGAAATAAAAAGATAGCCGTTGCCGGTTTATCTGTTTTCGCTTTGGTGTTGGTTGTAGTTTGGGGGGCTAGTATGAAGAATAGCATCTATGGCCCTATGGATCGCGAGGATGGACAGTCCTTGTCGCAGGAGACTTGCCCGAATGGCAATTGTGCTTTAACGGAAGAGGAGAGGATGAAGACTAGGGATACGGACGGAGATGGTATTTCGGATTGGGAGGAAACCTACACATACTTAACATCTCCTTATCTCGAAGACAGTGATAGTGATGGATTGCTCGACGGTAGCGAGGTTAGAGTCGGGCAGGACCCTAATTGTCCCCTTGGACAGGATTGTGGCGGTCTTTCCTCTGAAAATTCTTCCGTTGTCGAGGAGAGTGATGCGAGCACAAGTCAAGATGTCGTTTCTGACAACCAATTATTTTTAACAGAGGAGGATGTTTTGAATAATCAAGAGGCGCTTCAAAAGGCTTTAAGCGGGCAAACCGATGCTACTTCTTTGAGAGCTCTTTTGATAGAATCCGGAGCTGACAAGGATATATTGGATAAGATGACCGACGAGCAGCTAATGGCCGCTTATAGCGTAGCTATAAATAATATTTCAACAGAAGAATAATAATTTTAAGAATATGATTTTTTCAAAGCCAAAAGGAAAGAAAGGTGCGGGGAGAAAGTTCGCTATCGCGACTTTCCTTTCTGTTGCCCTTGTATTTTCTCTAGCTGTAGTACCACGACCGGCCAAAGCGCAAATCAGCATAGTCGGCTCGATTCCAGACACTTTAAGGATGGTTTTTGATAAAGTTGTCAAATATATAGAAGTGGGGCTAAGAAAGACAGCTTCTGCGGCTTTACAGAATGTTGTAAGAAACTCTTTAAATAAGGTGGCCTATGATGCCGCTGTTTGGATTGGTTCTGGAAAAGCTGGGCAAAAACCTTTATATGAAACAAAGGATTGGAAGGAGCTTCTTGGTAACGTTCGCGATGATGCAATTGGAACAGCGATTGAAGATATTGGAAAAAATTGGAATGTCAATCTTTGCGAACCGGATTTGAACGCTAAATTAAGTATTGGCTTGGGCTTGAAGAATCTTTATACTCCGGCACAGAAACCGGATTGTACTTGGCAAAAGTTAAAAACTAATTGGTCAGCAGAGATAGACAAGGATGATTTTCTTAAGAATTTCGCACCTTCTTTTAATCCAACAGGAAGCGATTTAGGAATCGCTTTGGAATTGACAGGACAGACATTGGAGGAGGCAAGTAAACAAGAATCCGCAAAGGAAAAAGCTCTCGTAGCTAAGGAGGGTTGGTTGGATATGCGCAATATAGGTGGCGTAGCCAAGACTTTTCCTGGTAAGTCGCAAATAGAAATAAGTAATTCGATGTCTGCTTCTGCGCAAAGCATTGGTCGTTATACGGGCGATGCTCTTGTCGATGCGGCGAACGTCTTTTTGAATCAGTTAGCTTTGTCTGGATTTCAGACTTTGATGAATAATTTGACGGAGTCTGGTAGTAAGCTTGCTGCGAAAAACAAGAATTTGACTTCGGCTGAGGCTGACCCTTCTGCCGGTGGTGGCGCCGCCGGAGTTAAGAAGGCGATGAGCAAGATTACCGAAGCTCGCTTTGATAGTCGCGGCGATTACGATATTTTGAGTGAGCTTTCCACTTGTAGCACTGGGTTAGGTGGTGTTGGTCCGACTAATTGTGTTATCGATGATCGTTTTAGACAGGCCATAGAACAAAAGAAGACGGTTGGACAAGCGTTAAAAGAGGGTCTTTTAAAGAAAGACTCGCCTTTTGGTTTTCAGACTTCCGGCGCTACGGCCATAGAGCCTGGCTATTTGGAGGGTATTCCTTATCGTTCTATGATAATTTTGCGCAAATTCAGAATAATTCCGGTTGGTTGGGAGTTGGCGGCGCAGAATATCAATGGCGATACCGAAGCTAGAAAACATGCTTACCTTGGTCAGATGGTCGAATGTTTCGATGAGAATGATTCTTACGCCGGTTATGATGCCGATTGGTGCAAGGGGCTCGTAGACCCAGATTGGGTTTTGAAGGCTCCACAGAATTATTGTGCTAAGGAGGGGTATGGTCCGCAAATAATTTTCCAGCAATCTGTCGACCAAGGCATGGAGATGGTTGAGATAAACAATGATGTTGATGGCGATGGACGCATGGACACTGTTAATGAGGACACTAATAATAATGGCATTATTGATCTTGCTGAAACTGATGCTGATGCCGATGGTAATATTGATGTCAATGAAGACAAAGATGGCGACGAGGAGTGGGACAAAAAGCAGATTTCCGTGAAGGCGCCAGCCAAGTTGATGCTTAATCGCTTGGACACTTATTGTGCCGACGAGCAATCTTGTATTAAAGAGAAGAGCGATGGTTCTTGTGAGTATTACGGCTATTGCACGGAAGAAAGACGTCGTTGGAATTTTAGTTCCGAGTCTTGCGAGCCGGCTTTTAATTCTTGCCAAACTTTTAAAAGAGAAGGTGGTGATTCCATGTCTTTTCTTAAGGATACTTTAGATTTTTGCGATGCTGAGGATTTTGGTTGTAAAAAATACGCTCAAGCATCTTTGACTAGCTACAACTCTTCTGAAAATAAAGTTAACTGGTTCGATAATGATGGCTTTGTCTACCTAAACAAGAATGCCCAAGAATGCGATGCCGAGAATGAAGGTTGTCACCAATTTATAAGGATTAAAAATGGTCTCGGTACTAATCTTATCCGTAATTCCAGCTTCGAGAGCAATGATGTGTCTGATGTATTCGATGCCGTAAACGGCAGGATAGGTAGTCAGGATCAGCCCTCCGCGACGAATATGGGTGCTAATCCAGAGAGATTTTGGCCAATCATTGGCAGTTTTGCTGAAATAAGCGACAGCGCTCCGGACAGGGCTGGCAAGGTTTTACGTATTAATTCGGCTGTTTCCCCAGCTGGTTTATATTCTTTTGATAGATCGGATGTAACAAAATTGTCGGTTCTTCCGCAAGGTTTTGTCATGGAGCCGGAGAATTCCTATACGTTCAGTGCCGATGTCTACTTGATCGGCGGTGAACGCGTGGCGGTGATGATAGGTCGTGATGGGCAGTATTGGCAAGAAGTTGATTCTTCCGTTACGAATCGTTGGATTACGTTATCCGTGACTATTAATAATAATCAAAGTATTTTAGCTAATGAAATTAGGGTTTTAGCCTATTCTTCTTCTGGCGGGGTCGAGTTCTATATCGACAACGTGAAACTAGAAGTCAGTAATAGATTGACGGCTTATAGTGAGTACGCTCAGAGAAACACTGTCTTTCAGAAGCTGTTACCGAATTATTTGGAGAACGCTTGTTATAATTCTCCATGGACGGGTGATTATTCGATTAGAGATGATGCTCCCGCATTATGTAAACAATTTGTCCGTAAATGCAGTCGTGAAGAGGCTAATTGCGAGATGTATACTTCCGTCAAAGATGGCTCTTCTATTCCGGCCGCTGTCAGCAATAGGGATTACTGCTCCGCGGAGTGTAATGGCTTCGATACTTACATACAATCGGTCAATAATTTCAATTCTCGTCGAGCTTTTTACTTTATACCTAAAACCGCTAAGCAATGCTCCGCGGCCGATGTTGGTTGTGAAGAGTTTACTAATCTAGATAAGACTAGCGGTGGTGAAGGTGGTGAGAATAGGGAGTATTATAGCTATCTTAGGCAATGCGTAAAACCTAGCGCCACTGTCACTTGCGCCGCTTTCTATACATGGGAAGGTAATAGTGAGAGTGGAGAGCAACTTTCTAAGCATCTGTTGCAGGCCGATGCTACCGGTAATGTCGTATTAACTTCCCCGGCTGTGGGCGGGGAATGTGATGAGTCTGTTTTCAATGCTCTGCCTAGCGATCCTTTGTATAATCCGGATTGTCGTCGTTTCTCCAATCAGGCCGGCACTATTTCCTATAGACTATATTCCAAGACGATTTCTTGTACCGAAGATTGTCACCCTTATAGGATGACGAATAAGAATATAGACCAGACTATTATAGCTGCCGCTTCATGCACCGGTGCCTCCCGTTATTGGGATGCTTCCATTGAAGCTTGTTATTCTTGTATTAATGGCGGATATTGGAGTGTCGAACATCAATCTTGCATTTACAATGGTACTCCGGCAGAAAGCGCTTCTTGCTCTTCCGGTGTAAATGGTTGTGCGGAATTCAATGGAAATCAAGGTAATAACACGAAGACATTGCTAGTATCTTCTTTTGAGAATGGTCTCGATGGCTGGGTTTCCGCGGCCAATATACCCGTCGCCATGAGTGGAAAGTGGTCGATTATTGTAAACAATTCGGCCGAAGCTAGTCATGCTCTCGGGAGAACTGTGGCGAGAGGAAGAGCTTACACTATTAGTTTTATAGCTAAACCGCTTAATAGTACAGCGAATATTAATGTATATTTTAGAAATTCTGTAAGTTCTCAGGCGTTTAATACTAGTGCCGGTAGTAATTTTGTAACTATAAAGCCGGATGTTTGGGGTGTTTACACGTTGAATGTTTCGGCCATCGATCATGATGTGACGGATGACGAATTTCTTGCTATAGGGACTGATAACGCTGTGTTAATAGATAACATAAGGCTCACGGCCATAACAGAACGTTATTATTTGGTTCGTAATTCTTGGGTGACACCTTCCTCTTGCAATCAGGATGAGAATGGTAAATCATATCCTCTTTACATGTTGGGTTGTAGTGAGTATAAGGATCGCTTGGGAGGCGCTCATTACTTGCATCGCTTCAATAAATTATGCCAGGAATCCGCTGTGGGTTGTGAGGCTTTGATAGATACGCAGAATTCTTCGCAACCAGAAGGACAATATTTTAACGGTGATAATCCGGTCACAATCCCTGCTGATCGCCTTATCTATGCTGTTTACGATAAAGACAAGAAATGCAGTGAAACCAGCAAGGGGTGTCAGCGCCTTGGTTTATCGACTAAATATGAGAATACCAATTCCTATGTCGATACTTTCTTGAATAACGATCCTGATAAATATTCCAGTATTCTATGCTCGGAGTCCGGGGTCGGTTGTGATAAGTGGACTTCGGTAGACGGAGATTTCTATTTTAAAGATCCTGGAGAGATGGTTTGCGAGTGGCGCATCGGCTCTCTTCCTGGAAAAGCGCCTGATTGGGCTTGGTTTAAGAAAAAAGTGAAGCGTTGTGGCGGCACTGACGCAGTTTGTTCTACGGATAAAGATTGTTTAAGTGGTGTTCAGTGTATAATCGATAGTCGCTCCGACGAAGAATTGGCTTGCCCTGTTTCTAGTATGAAGACTTTCGGTTTTGGCGGTTCCGGCAACGAAGTATTCCAACCAACCGAAGACGGTGTGGATAATTGGGCTGGCTTATGCTCGGCTGAACAATCCGGTTGTACTGAGTATATTGACCCGGTTAGTGATTTTTCAGCCAACCTTCTTTATAATTACGACTTGAAGCAAGATATTGATGGAGATGGTTTTGCCGACGGTTGGTTGCGTACGGGTTTTGCTAATAATGGACAACAAGATGTTTTCTTGGAGAGCGGTAGTTTGTATGTCGTTTCTTTGAGTGGTGTTAATGCCAATACTTTATCAATCTCTTCACCCAAGGAGGTTTTGCGTCAGTTAATGGAGGATAATACGTTAGATTCTTTTGTCTCAACCTTGCCAACTGTTAACATTAATTCCAGTATAATCTTTTATGTTAGTGAGAATGTTAAAGTTTCCGTTGTGTTGAATGACGCTGATCCGACGATAAATTCCACCATAGTATTAAGAAAGGCGGTAATAGACTATCAATTGGCGCAGAATGTTGATAAATCTTCTTGTAGTGGAGTGGCGAATATGGATGAGGGTTGTGTTTATTTCAATGAGCGCTCTTATGTGAATTCTTCCACCGCTCCGACCGTTTTGTCTAAAAACTCTTGGTCAGAGTACGGTGGTTCCGTTAATACCTCCCCTAATGTGAATAATGCTAATAGGTTATTGAGAGTTTCTCCTGATCGCACTTGCGAGCAGTGGCTTTCTTGCAAGACTTATGTAAAAGGTGATGATAATAAGCCGGTTTGTTTTGATATCGCTGAGTGTAATCGTCTTGATGCCGGAGGAAGTTGCGCTAATTTCGTGGTGATGACCGAAGATAAGAAATTCAATAGAGTATATAATCCGGTCATCCCCGGTGGCGACAATGCCGAGACGATAAAAAACGTATCCGGTTATTCGAAAGTATCCTATGTCGGGGCGAATCTTTTTACAAAGATGCCAAATAACTTGTTGAGATTCGGTGTGATGTCGCAAGACGGGAAAAAGGTCTCTGTCCCCAATGGTGATTTTGAGTTGAGCAACAAAGTGCTTAATTCAAAGAAGAACGAATACATATTCAATCCGGTTGGCTGGTCGCCTCGCAATGCCGTTTGGAGTTCGGCGGCCGCCTCGCTTGGACAATTTAAAGTAATAAATGATCCGGTGACTGCTCAAAAGCTTGGTGTTTCTTATCCTGTCGAAGGTGCTGGTTTCTTGCAATATAGTCCGTCGAAGGAAGATAGTTTCCCTATTTCTGACGCCATAAAGATTTCTAGAAATCAAGGGTACTATTTGAGTTTTATGATAAATACCAGCAACCTTATTGGAGCTTCTGGTGCTTCGGCGAAAGTCGAGGTGTTTGGTTATGGCAGCACGGATGATCCTTTGGAAGACTTATACATTAGTGGCGGATTGGATTGGCATAGGGAAACCATATATTTTGAGTCTAATAACAATTCTACAATCAACATAAGTCTGGGGGCAGAGGGGTACGGTTCTTCGCTTGGCGGGTATATTTATGTCGATGATGTGAAGATTACACCTGTTTTAAAAGCTAATGATATCGACATGCTTTCGGTTCCGCAGTCTTGTCGCCTTTTCCCTAAAGAGGATTCTTTGTCTTGTGATTACTATGACGAAAGCGGTATGAGGCTTAGGGGTGATTACGGTTATTGCCTGGAGTATGATCGTCCGCCGGGTGATCCGAACACTTGCTTATTATGGTGGCCAATCGACAGAGTAAGTGGTCAAGGCGAGGGTAAGAATATTTCAGCAAGCGAGATAAAGGGTTATGAGGGCCCAGCTCCATTGTTCTATTGTATTGGGGCTGAAACTCGTCGAGCTTATATAGACGCATCTGATACGTATTGGACTGTTGACGAAACAATAAGTGTCTCTGTTAACGGTGTTGATGTTCTTGGTGGTGAGGTTGGTTTTAATCGTAAGGGGAATAGGGCGGGTCAATCAGCTGTAATGTCTTCTTATATGATAGATACTGGCATATCAAGCGTTGCAGAGAATAGGGTTTATTTGAATCCAGGCGTCAACACTGTCTCAGTCTCGCTCGACTCTGACGCTGGCGGAGGAGCTACTTTCTTAACTTTTGGCGGAAGATTTCATTATTGGGACTATGAAAGAAATGAGCGAGTTGGTGTTTTCAATGTTACGAACCAGGGCACTGCTAGAACTTCAGAGGTTTCAGATTCTTCCTTCGGTGGAAATGCTAGAATATATCATTGTGAGATAGATAGAGGTGGTGGTGTAAACCTTGCTATTAACAATTTTTTTGTAGGTGGCGATATTGATGATAGTATAGATAGGTATTGGTTTGCTCCGGAAAATGGTGGAAACGAAGATGGTGAGTGTGATTACGGTGGTTCAATAGGTGGGCGTACTGTGACTTTCACAATAACGATACCAAGATTGGCTTGTTCTAATATTGTTCAAGTGGTTGATAAAAATGGTCTTAACAAGGCTTGGGTTGAGAGAGTTAAGGAGTCGACTGACTATGCTTCGGATTGCAATGAAAAAGCTGGGTTACCAGATTGGATTTCGTCTTCTTTTGTTTATAATAATGCAGAAGGTAAAGGTATCTCCACTGCCATTGCCACAGGAAGCTGTTATTATTCAGCTGACGATACCCCATTCGGCTCTGTTAGGGCGCCAGGAAACAATGCTGCACAATTAGCCTCTCCGTCGGAGTGGGGGGCTCTAAATGGTGATTTGCCTTTATTATATCGCCCTCCGGCCGATGCTCGTATGGGTCAACTATATTCAAGATCGACACTTAGCAACTTGTTCGCCGAGAGTTATGGGGTTTGGGACTGGGACAATGATATTCATGCGTATGTTCCAAATTTAATCTCTCCATTGAACTGGGACTCTCCGCTTGTTAGGTGTGATGATAATATTAGGCGTAACAAGAATGAAAATTGCTCTATAGCTCCAAAAATCGATAATATCAAGCTGAACAACAAAACGGCCAATGCCGAGGTTCTTGGTAGGGGATTTATAAACCTTTCTTTTACTAGCAGTATTGACCCGCAACAGATGCCTTTAACCTCTTATGAAATTGATTGGGGTGACGGCGAGAAGTTGGTTGTTTCCGGTTCTGATATGAAGACTATGTCTGATCCGAATAATCCACATTCTACTTACCATGCCTATGATTATTGGGATATGTATAGTAAATCAAGAGAGCTTGGCGCTAAGGCAAAAATGCCAACATTGACTTGTAATGATTCTTATTGCACTGTAAAGCCAAAAATAAAGATTGCTGATAATTGGGGTTGGTGCACAGAGGGGCACACTGACAATCCTTGTCCGACTCCGACCACAGCTGTTTGTATTAGTGCTGGCGGTGTTGTTGGCGCCGCTCAAAGAGATTGTCGCGACTACACTCCTGGCGACCTAGCTTCTTGTCCGGCTGCGTTTATACATTGTGGCGATGGTTACTATGAAACCAGTGGAATCATTACTGTTAGAAATTATGTCGGTGAATAAAATATTATAATTGCTTGTGGATAAAAGTTGCAGATATACAAAAAGCTGGCTAAGATTAGCCAGCTTTTTGTATTAATTTGACTTTTCTTTGACTTTTTGCTGTTTATGTGGTATTATAAGTGATAGCTATCTTCACTCCTTTTAAATAAGGAGATGTACTTTAAAAAGGATTGGCACATCCTAAATATCTTTCACTTTTTCAGGAGAATAATGATGCGTAGTTTTTATTTACTTCTTGCGATTATGTTGTCGGGAATGTATATTCCTGTGTCGTCGGAAAATATTATTTCCGGTTTTCAGAAAGGTACCGCAACCAATAATAATATTGGATTTTTTTCCAGGGATCCGCTGTTTGACAGCACCTGGAGAAGCAGGCCGGGAACATGTGATTATTCGTGCAAAGGAGTGGAATATCCTGTCCAAATGCCAAATAATTTTTGGCCCGGAGATGTTAATCTTTCAGCCGTAGCCTTTGACTCTGCAAACATTTACTTCGGGTTCGCCAACACTGGAGGTGCTTGTATTTCTATTTATAACAGAAATAGCAAGCAAACACGCGTTTACGGAAAGATTCCAACCGACTTTTCCTATGACTTGCTTGTTCATAAAAAGAGCAAGAGGTTGTTCGTCGGTACTACTGGTGGATTGTCGTATGCCAACATCACTGCCGATGGAAGCGGAATGTCGTTTAAGACGATCGTTCCTTCCGGAAGCAGTAAAACGATCCACGCGATCGCTTCTTATGGTGATACGGTGTGGGGAATGAACAGCCGAAATGTTTTCAGGATTGTTGGTGAGGACATCACTAGTTGGGCTGATACTGCCGCCGACTTCAATGATGATGGTTTTAAAATAGCCGGATTCACTGGAGCAATGGCTGTTGACAAAGACGGCAGTTGCTGGGTTGTGGCAGGAAAAGACTCTGCTGGTTGTCCAAAGAATGTCGCTGGTCTTTTTTATCGATATACCACGTCAGATGGTAAATGGAAGCCGGTCAGTGTGGCAGGTTTCTCTTCCGAATGGGGTGGTGTTTCTGTAATCGATGGGAAAAATGTTCTGTGGATTCAGACGCAGAGCGGTCTTGGGAAGATTGACCTTAACAAAGAACCGTTATCCATTCAGGTTATGACTCTTAACGAGCTGGGCTATTCCTATAAAACAGACTTTTATATGGATGTAGGTCCGGCTGGTGGCGTAATGATCGGTACCCCTTCCTACACCTGGGAGGATACAGCTGGTCTCGGGGCTTATTATAAGTCTATCGCCGCTCCTGTTATAAAAGGTCGTTACGTCCCAATCATTGTCAGAGGTGAAAGTCAGTTTGTCGGCATTTTTTCCTTAAACGGAAGAAAATTGTCAACTGCCAATTCAATCGCTCCTTCGTCCGGAATCAGTCTCTATGTCCAGGCGAGCAAAGAACGTCAAAATATTGTCACTAAATCCCTTGGTTTTTCTGCCAATCCTAACCGGGGGTTAAATGGTAATAGATAAAGACGCTACATAGGACCCGTTAGATAATGAATAATTATTTGACGGGTCTTTTTTATTCCAAAATATTTAAAATTGGCTTATGTTTTTGTTTTACGCCTTATTTTTTATTTCCCTGTGCAAAACTTTGTTTGCCCGAGTAGCAAATTCAGCAAGCTTGTCTAATGTTTGATGTTTTTATTTGTAGTAAAATGCTTTTAATAAAACCTTGGTTTGTGGTATAATAAACAATACAGGAGTATCGGCTTATATTTCTTTCATATTTCTGATTTATGGCCTACAGTGGCGGAAACGCGGGTACTGCTTTATTGCAGAAAAGACAATTGAGTTCCGGTTTGGAACAAAGAGAAGCGGCCAAAAAAATTAGGAACGCTCGTTCGCCGTTTTCAAGCCCTATTTCTGGTACAAATAGTGTTGACGCTTCTTTGTTGCGCAAGCCAAAACTTGAATCCAAAGAAGAACAACGAAATGTCGCAAGAGGAATGAGGACGCGTCGAAGCGATGGTTCGTCTCTGCGTAGTCCTTATTTTCGAAGCGGTATGCAGGGCAGAGGTGCTATGCGTGGTGGGGCGATGTCTGGGCGGTCAAAAACGGCCCAGGGTGATGATAGGGAAAAATCTTCCAAAGAAAGCCAGGAAATGGCTATTGATAATCCTTCTAAGCAGGCTACCGCAATAGCGTTAAAAGAAGCTTGGCTTAGTATGACTACCCTATACGCAATACCTATGGCTTGGTTGTATATCAATATTCACGCTTTTGCCTTAATGATCCCACAGTTTAGAGATGTTTTTTGCCAGTTGGGCGCCGAATGGTTGCCAAGAAATGTCGCCTCGAGTGAATTCATAGCTTCTAAGCTTAAAAAATTATCGACACTGGAAAAGATGCTCGTTTTTACCGTTGATTTTCTGGTTCTAATAATTCTAGGATTGGTTGCGGTGGCATTTTTGATTCTTATGCGAGTCATGTTTGGTAGTTTTTTTGATAAACTCGCGTTTATTTTTGAGAATTGGAATTTTTTAAAGGGTTTATTTTAATTTCCCATGAAGAAAAAAATCAAAGAACTTGCTTTGTTTTTAAAAAGGAATAAGAAATCGCTTTATTTATCTGCCGTTATTTTTATCGCGGTTTTCGCTTTGTCTTATTTTTTACCCAATGTAGTATTTGCTCAAGAGGCTAAGCCTACCGATCCGAATGCTTATAATGCCTCCAAGACTTTGGCTTGGCTTATTTCTTATCTCGTCAATCTGGTTGTCAGTGTCCTTGGGGCGTTGATTACTTTTTTGTTGTATATTTTGGTTGAGATAGCTAAATATAACGACTTCACCAATTCCGCGGCTATTATTTACGGCTGGCAAGTTGTTATTGGTATTTGTAATATGTTTTTTATTGTCATCATGTTGGTGGTGGCTTTTTCGGTTATTTTGCAGATCGACGGTTACGATATTAAAAAAATGATTCCGAAGTTGTTGGTGATGGCTGTGCTGATTAATTTCTCTAAATCTATTTGTGGCTTGATTATAGACGCAGCGCAGGTTGTTATGCTCACCTTTATTCATAGTGTTAAGGGGATGGGCGGTAGTTTTGTCGACCTTTTTGGGTTGAAAAATTTAGGAACTTTTTCCCAGAACGGAAGTGGTCTCGCGGCTGCCGGTGAGATGTTGACGGCGTCAGCACTGGCCGTTGCCTTCATGCTTGTCGCCTTGGTTGTTGTTGTGGCATTACTTTCTATTCTAGTGATGAGAATAATCATGCTTTGGGTTTATGTCGTTCTTTCTCCGTTGGCTTTTTTGCTCTCTACGTTTCCTCAGGGGAAAAGCTATGCCAATAAATGGTGGAGCGATTTTACGGAGAATGTCTTAATCGGTCCGATTCTGGCTTTTTTCCTGTGGCTGTCTTTCGCCACTCTTAAAAATACCACCGGTAGTCAGTTGATAGGAGCTAATTCTGATAATTTAACCAAGAATCAGCCAGTAAGTCTGACCGCGATGTTCGAGAGCGACAATTTGATAAAATTCGTCGTCTCTATTGGTATGTTGGTCGGCGGTTTGACTATAACACAGGGTATGGCCGGGCAATTGGGTAAGTTCGCCGGCAAAGCCATGAGTCGTGTTAATAGTGGCCAGGCTTGGGTTAAACGCAACACTATCGATAGAGCTTCTGATACTGTCAAGGCCGGTGCCGTCGCTGCTGGTGGAATGGCCCTGGTTGCTGGAAAGGGCGGAATTGGATTAGCCGATCGCTTAGCAGGGCAGACCATTTCCAGCATTACCGGTGGTAAGATGAAGGCTTTCGCCGAGCGCGGTGTCGTTGGACAAGTCGCAGCTGTCACTAAAGCTGTGCCGACGCAGTTTATGGCTAAAGTCAAGGATAGGATTGATAAAAACAGAACTTTGAATAATAACTTATACCAAGCTCAATTCAACAAAGATAGGATAGTTGAGCATGATAATAAGAAGTATAAGCTTAATGCTAATAAAGAGTATCAGCGCATAGACGACAATGGTAATCATGTTGACCCTGCCAAAGATCCTAATGCTTTCTTAATGAAAAATGGCAGAAAGGTTGTTGATAAAGATCTTGGTAATTTTGCTGTTCGTGCTTGGCGCGGTGCGACTTTTTCCGCTTCTTCGCAGTCACATGCTGTTGCCGAGGAGTTGGAGAATAAGAAAATCGAAGAGGCGAGGAAGAAAATCAAGACTTCTGGTATGTCTACTGTCGAAGCCAGGCGTCGTTTGGAAAGTGCCGGTACCACGGCTATCGACAAAAAAGCTTTGGCCATGCATTTAGCTGACGAGAAAGGTTTTGAGAATATTGATCAGCGCAAAGTCGCCGAAAAAGCCTTGGGTGGCAATAATACGCTTGTCAAGAAGTTCGGTGATACCATAATCAAGAATCAGGTGCACTTAGCTTACGATCTGGATGCAAAAGACAAAAGCGGAAATCCGGATATCGCTGCTCGTGCCAGGGAAAACGATCGCTTAATGAAAGATTTGCAGAAGGGTAATGTCGATACTAGAAATTTGTCCAAGGATGCTTGGGCTAATGACGCCCTCATAGACTCTATTCAGTCCTGGGCCGGAGATGAAAAATTCGCTGGCATTATAAAGGCCAACGCAGAGGCTGGTGGTAAGAAGAATAGGGATAACGTTGCTGGTTATCTTGGTAAAAAGATTGATAGGAAGAATTTAAAGACGGATAAATTTGCCAAGATGCAGGCAAGACTTACTGGTGATTTATCTGTTTCGTTCAACGAGATTAGTGATGGAACTGGTAAAGTCGACCAAGTCGCTCTTGCCGATTTCTTGTCTAATGCTAAAGCGAAAGATCTTGAAGAAGTTGATGCTAGCCAAATTGATAAAATTTATAAATCTTCAGGAGGTTCCTTTGCCACTGACCTTAAAAAAGTAATAGCCAAGAGTGTTTCTTATGGACAATTAAAGGCTATTTTGAAGAGTGGTAATCAGGATTTGGCCAGAAAATTAAAGAATGACATTTTGGAAGTCGATAATGCGATTGGAGGCATAGCGGCTGCTGCTGAGATAAGTAAAGATTCTGAGTTGAATAGTTTATAATTAAAAACAAAATGAACGATTTTCAACAAAAATTAAACAAGATACCAAAAGACGCCAAAGATTTTTTGATTGCAATGGAGGCTGTAAAGTTGAATTCTTTGATTTGTGATAAATACTCTTTAAAAGAGGAGAAGATTGGTAAATATATCGATTTAGTTTCTTCTTTGTTTTTTAAAGAAATTAAATTGTCCGATCTACTTAAGACATCTAAGGAGCTTTTTGGTTTTGATGATGTTAAAGCTAAAGCGTTTTCTTTGGATGTTGCTGGTATCCGCCTCTTGGTAGTCAAGGATTGGATTGAGGATGTTGAACAGTATATAAAATCCCTAGGTGGGCAGGTTTCCAGCTACACTTCTTATGTCGATCAGCAAAAAAAGGCTCTGACAGAAGAGGAAAAATATTTTAAAGAGCAATTATCGGAAGAAAGTGTCGTGGCGGAAGAAACGCCAGCACTTTCCACGAATGAAGATGTAGAGGTTGCTATACCTGCCTTTGATTTGGATAAAGAAAAGCATGATAGCATAGACATCTTCAAGGCTAATATATCGGAGCTACTTGCAATTCCTGATATTGATATAATAAGGGAATATAATGATATTTTATTGGAGCTATTGATAGATGGTGGTGTAGCTACTAAAGATGATTTAGAGAAGGCGCTTTATGCCAATCAAGAAAAAATCACAACCTCGCAGTTCATGCTGGATGGCAAGGTCTCTGTCGGTACTATCGCTAATTGGATAAAACACTTCATTGCTGTTAAGGGTAGTGACATGTTTGATAATATAATAGTGTCTTCTTTTTTGGTTCAATCTCCAAATGCCAAAGCTTTGAACAGTGAGGAAAAAATCGCCGTCAGAAAACTTCTTTTGCTCTATCGTAATCTAAAATTTTTCCCAAAGAGCATGCCGAATCAGACCGGCGACGGATGGGAGATAATTCCGATAAAGTTGGAAGAGGAGGCACAAAGAACTAAAATAATACCCAATGTCGAATTACCGACTATCGACAGTAAGCTCAAGGAACTCGAAGATAGGTTGACCAAGGTGGCTGATGGGAGTTTACAGAGAAGGGCCATTGAGGAAGAGATAAAGAAGTTGAAGAATAAAAAATAATTTTTTGAATAATGTTAGAATATTTAGATAAATTTGAAAAATTACCGATAGACATTCAGCAAAAAGCTTCTAGTCAAGAAGTTCTTTTGGCTTTGGATGAACTGGGTGTCCGTTACGGCGTCGATTTATCCAGTTTTTTTATTAGGGTTTTGGTAAAAGACATTCTTTATCGTAATTTACTGGCCAACATAATCAAAGAGTTCGATTTGGATATCTCTCAAGCCGAGAAGTTGGAGGCCGAATTACGAAGCAGAATTTTTTCTTTGTTCAGTGATTATTTTTCTGGCGACTCGCTTGATCAAAAAGTCGTTCAAAAAGAAGGTTTGGCTATTTTGAAACACTCTATCGCTTTAGCCGGCGAGGCCGAAAAACCCTTGAGTAATCCTCAATTCACTCCTATCATAAAACCGGCCGAAATAAAAGAAGTTGTCGCCGATGTTAAAAAAGAATCTCAACCAATTGTCGTAGATAACGTTACATCGGAAGTCAAACCTTCTGTTCCGGTCGTCAGTAAACAGGTCGTTGTAAACTCTCCATTGCCTCCGGTAAGAGAGGACAAGGAAATAATTGAATTGAAAAAGACTTTAGCCGGTGAGTCAGGTAATGACGCCGAGCGCTATAATAGATTGGCCGTCGAGATTTTAGACGACATAGGCATCAACCTCCCTAGTGAGGGGCTTAATCTGCGTTTTAAGCAGATAATAATGACTTTTATACGCGGTGTTCGAACCAAGATAGAGGCGCGCGAGGCTATGATGAAGCCGGTCGTGAATGGCGGAATAGGTTTGGACGCTCCAGAGGCCGACCGTTCCTTGGCTATCGCCAGAAAAAGATTGGAGGACGAGAGTAAGAGACAGCCGTTTAAGCAGGTTACACCTGTCGAGGATAAAAAATTCACGCTTAAAAAAGAAGAAATAGATCAAGCCTTAGGGAAGGTTCCGCCTCCGTTGCCGGTTGGTGAATATAATTTAGCCGAGGAGTTGAAAAAAGGGAATGTAGCCATTCCCAGCGAGGCAGTCGATGCGAAAATGGCGGTTAAGATACAGCGTCGAGCCGCTTCCTTGGGGGCTAAAAAGGCGATGGATGATGTGACGGCTCCACAGCTGATGGGACCAATCGAGGAGATAGGGTTTATGGATTTGACGACTTTTCGTCGTTTAGACTCCGATCCCGATGTTCGTTGTCGCAAAATAGAGGAGAAGATAGGTCTACTCGGAAAAGAAGGAATAGACCGTCAGCTAGAAGGGATTAAGGCTTGGAGATTGAATCCTGTCAATAAGACATACCTCTCCATGGGACAGGAAAGTATTTTAAAAGGAAAGACTATTGACGAGGTAATAGTCGAGTTAATGCAGAAGAATTTGAATTATCTAACTCGTGCCGAATTCGAGGCTGTCATGGATCTTAATAATAGATTGAGATTTTAAATATGCAAATGTTCACCGTTCCGCAATTTATCGATGCGGAAGATAAAATAATCGGGCCATTGACCGTCAGGCAGTTCATTATCTCCCTGATAGGTTTTGGCATGATCGGTCTAGGTGTTAAATTATTCGATTTTTCATTGGCGGCTGTTTGGGGCGTCTTTAATTTCGCAGTCTTTGGCGCCTTAGCCTTTTTAAAGATTAATGGTAGGCCGTTTCATTATTTTGTTTTAAATTTCATTCAAACAAGCAAGAAACCGCATTTGCGAGTATGGAATCATAAAAACCAGCTTAAAGATATGGTCATGGCCGAGGATGAGAGAGGTGATTCTGTCCATGCTCAGGCTAGAATAATTCCCGTTAAGCCTCATCCTGCAGGGTCAAGATTGCGTGAATTAGCCTTGATAGCCGATACTAAGGGTGTGTATAAAGGTGATGAGGAGGAAGAAATCGTCGAGTCGTTAAAAATAAATTAATCTCAAGATAATGGCCGAAAGAAAAAACCAATTAGCCAGAGGAAGGATAACTGTTTCCACTCAGCAATATCTGGATATCGCTGAGATAAAGGATGACACTGTCGTGATGCGCGACGGCACGGTTCGTGCCGTTTTAATGGTTTCCAGTATTAACTTTGCTTTAAAGAGCGAAGAGGAGCAAGAAGCTATCGTAGGTTCTTACGTTGGTTTTTTGAACAATATAAGTTTTCCGGTGCAGATAGTTATTCAATCGCGTCGTTTGAATATCGATAATTATATAAACGAATTAAAGAAGAAAGAAAGAGAGCAGACTAATGAATTGCTCAAGATGCAGACTGCCGAATACGTAAACTATATTCAAGAGCTGGTCCAGATGGGTGATATTATGAGTAAGACTTTCTATTTGACGATTCCTTATAATCCATTGTCGGATAAGCATAAGGGTTTTTTCTCCTCTTTGCAGGAAGTCTTTAAGCCGGCTTCTGTAGTTCGCATGAAGGGGCGTCGTTTTGAGCGTTACAAGGATGAGCTTTTGCGACGCGTGGAGAGCATACAATCCGGTTTGCAGTCCGCCGGTCTCAAGACCGTTCGTCTGGACACACAGGGTTTGATAGAGCTTTATTATACGACCTATAATCCTGATACCTCGGAGAATCAAAAGCTCGTCGATGTTAAAAATTTAAGAGTAAGTAGCTAGAAATATGGTAGATTTAAAAAAAGCTAAATTAGACGAAGAGGATAAGAATAAAGAAGATGACAAATTGTTTGAGAACGAGGATGTCGTCTATGTAGAAGAATTGATAGAGGAAGAAAAGGCTTTCCGTCGCGGAGCTCTTTCTATTTTGGATTTGATATCGCCGTCTTCTTTGCAGGTCAATCCGAAGATGATTCGTTTGGGTGGTAAATTCGTCCGCACCTTGTTCGTCATAGGTTATCCTCGTTATATCAGTGTCGGTTGGTTTGCGCCTATCATCAATATGAACGAGGTCTTCGATGTGTCGATGTTCTTCTACCCCGTCAAGACGGCTATAATCTTAAAGCAGTTAAAGAAGAAGGTCGGTGCTTTGGAGGCGCAGATAATCAGCGACAGGGAAAAGGGCGCGGCTCGCGACCCTTTGGCCGAGACCGCTTTGCGCGATATCGAATATTTGCGCGACGCCTTGACTCAGGGCATAGAAAAATTTTTTCAATTCGCGCTCTATATCACTCTTTATGCCGATACGGAAGAGGAGCTCGATAAATTTTCCGATCGTGTGGAGGATATTTTCGGTTCGCGCTTGGTCTATTCCAAAAAGGTGTTTTTTCAAGCCGAGCAAGGATTCAACTCGACTATGCCGTTGTGTAATGACGAGCTCTACATAACTTTTAATATGAACTCTTCTCCGGCCGCCTCCTCCTTTCCTTTTATATCTTCCGATCTAACTTCCGACCACGGCATACTCTACGGCATAAATCGTCATAATAATAGCTTGATACTTTTTGATCGCTTCTCTTTGCAGAACGCCAACACCTTAGTGTTTGCCACATCCGGTGCCGGTAAGAGTTATTGCATTAAATTGGAGATTTTGCGTTCTTTGATGATTGGGGCCGATGTCATCGTTATCGATCCGGAATATGAATATAAGCATTTGTGCGAATCCGTTGGTGGCACATATATCAATATCTCTTTGTCTAGCGAGGAGAAGATAAATCCTTTCGATTTGCCGCGCGCTATAGGTGGCGAAGCTAAACCGGGTGATATTATTCGCGGTGCTGTCATAACAGTTAAGGGGTTGGTACGCTTGATGTTGGGCAATCTTGATCATACCGAAGATTCTATAGTCGATCGAGCTTTGTTGGAGACCTATGCTAAAAAAGACATAACTCCCGATGCGGATTTGACCAATGTCGAACCTCCGGTAATGTCTGATTTTCAAGAGGTTTTGGAAGGTATTGAGGGTGGAGCCGATTTGGCTCAAAGATTGAAGAAATATACAGAAGGCACTTTTTCCGGTGTTTTGAATTTTCCAACTAATGTTAAAATGAACAATCAGTTGGTTTGTTTTTCCGTTCGCGATTTGGAGGATGAATTGAGGCCAATGGCTATATATACGATCGTCAATTATATTTGGAATATAGTGCGTTCTGAGATGCGCAAAAGAATTTTGGTTATAGATGAGGCTTGGTGGCTGATGCAAAGCGAGGATAGCGCCAAATTTATCTACGCCTTGGTTAAACGTTGCCGTAAATATTATCTTGGTGTGACGACGATCACGCAGGACGTCAACGATTTTTTACGCTCGCCGTACGGACAAGCCATAGTTACCAACTCTTCGTTGCAGATATTATTGAAGCAGTCGCCGGCCGCTATCGATTTGATTCAGAAGACCTTCGCTTTGACCGAGGGCGAGAAATACCTGCTTTTGGAGTCCGGAGTCGGCGAAGGGATTATGTTCGCCGGAAATAAGCACGCTGCCATTAAGGTTGTTGCCTCCTATACCGAAGACCAATTGATTACTACCGATCCGCGTCAGCTTTTGGAGATAGAGGAAGCGAAGAAGGAGTTCGCCGCTGCCCAAGAGGCTGGAGAAGGTACCCCGGTTTTGGATATACCTATATAATAATATTTTAAAAATATGCCGACTAACACAAAGGAAAAAGACGGGCAAAAGGCCCTGATAGTTTTGATAATATTGATAATCTTGCTTCTAGGGGTTCTTGTTTGGTTCCTATTCTTCTTTAAGCGTCCGACACAAACGGTCGAAACGCAGAAACCGCAAGCTAATCAGCAACAGAATCCGATTTCCTTGCCGGAAAGTTATCCTGAGGCTACGTCGACAAAGGAGTTGGTCGTAAATGCTGATCCCAATGCTCAGGAAGCCCCTAAAAAAGAGGTTGATATGGCTAATTTGGAGAAAATGGCTTCTCTTTTTGCTGAAAGATTAGGTAGCTATTCTAATCAGTCGGACTATGGTAATTTCACTGATTTGACGATTATAATGACTGAAAGTATGCGCAAATGGGCGACTGACTATGTCGAAAACGCTAAGAAGACTTTTAAATATGATGGAATATATCGTGGAACGATGACTAAAGCTGTTTCGGCAAAGGTTAGCGATTTTGATGAAGTTGCCGGTACCGCGAAAGCCGTCGTTAGCACTCAGAAAGTCGAAACGGCCGACGACAAACCCGACAAGGTCGTCTATTATGAAGATATGAGCATAACCTTTAAAAAAGTAGATTCGGTTTGGTTGGTCGATTATGCTAAGTGGCAAGGAAGAAAATAATTGATTTTGATATGTCTTTCAGAAAGATTTTAAACGGTTTTTTTATTGTCGTCCCAATCTTGGCTTTATTAGTCGTTTTTGGTTTTTTTTCTTACGCTTCGAGAAATCTTTTTGTTGACAAAGTAAATGTCTTGTCTAGTGAAGAGGGGATTGTCTATGATAATGAGGATTTCGGTTATGATGTTGACGACCCTTTCATAACTCCCGGTCCGGCCGCTAAGAAGATTTTATTTAAGCCTGTAATTGGCGACGATGATCCGGTTCTTGGAGAAGGAGAGCTTTCCGTAGTTGAGTTTTCTGATTTTTCTTGCAAGTTCTGTGCTAAGCAGGAAGAGATTATTAGAGATGTTATCAATGAGTATAAGGGCAAAGTCAAGCTTGTTTGGAAGGATTTTCCGGATAAAGATACGCCAGCCTATCAGGCGGCTTTGGCCGCTAGATGTGCGGGGGAGCAAGGTAAGTTCTGGCAATTCCATGACTTTTTATTTGAACAAGACGTTTTAGCTTCTTTAACTTTTTTAGAAGCTGCCAAGAGGAATCAGCTCGATTTGGATAAATTTTCTCTGTGCATAAAAAATAAGGAGACTGATAAGAACGTTAATGACAATATCAAGGAGGCCGGTGCCTTAAGGCTTTCGGGCGTGCCATTTTTCTTTATTGGCAAGCAAGAAATCTTGGGTGCCATAAACAAGGAAGATTTAAGAAAGATAATCGACCAGGCCTTATATGAACTCAAAGATTAAGACAATCTATACCTGTAATAAATGTGGCGCCCAAACTCCGAAATGGAGCGGGCGTTGTTTGGAATGTGGCGCTTGGGGGACTTTGAGCGAGGAGGCTGTGACCGAGCAGGATTTGAAAAAGGGGCAAGACGCTAAGGTTCCGGCGGCGGAATTGGTTGATTTGGCTAAGGCGGAAAATTCCCATCTATCAAGATATAAGACCGGCATAGGCGAGCTCGACAGAGTTTTAGGTGGAGGATTGGTAGCTGGCTCATTTTTACTTTTGGGTGGTGAGCCAGGTATAGGCAAGTCGACTATTGTGGCGCAAATCGCCGATCGTTTGTCTAATGGGAAGAATAAGATTGTCTATGTTTCCGGCGAGGAATCGGCCGGTCAGGTTAAAGGAAGACTTGAAAGATTGAATTGCGATCTAAACAATATCGGTTTTATTTCAGAGACCAGTGTCGAAATGATCTGTTCGACTATTAGAAAAGAAAAACCTCTTTTGGCTATAATCGATTCTATACAGACCGTCTCGACCATGGATGTGCCTTCGGAAGCCGGTTCTTTGGCTCAAATTCGAGCTTCAGCAGCTAAATTTTTGGAAGTAGCTAAAAAGGACGGCGTAGCTGTTTTAATGATTGGGCATATCACTAAGGATGGTCAGATTGCTGGCCCGAAATCCTTGGAGCATATGGTCGATGTCGTGATATACCTCGAAGCTGATACAGGAGGGGATTATCGCGTTCTCAGGGCCGCTAAAAATCGTTTCGGCTCTATTAACGAGCTCGGAGTTTTCGAGATGACCGGAGAAGGGTTGAAAGAGGTCAAGAATCCGTCTTTGATATTTTTGGACAAGGAGTCGGAGAATATCCCTGGGTCGGCGGTTAGTTCGATAATGGAAGGGACAAGGCCGTTTTTAGTTAATATACAAGCTTTAGTCAGCAAGACGGTGTTCGGGTATCCACAACGTCGCGCTTCAGGTTTCGATTTGAATCGTTTGCAGGTTCTATGTGCTGTCATAACCAAAAAGACTAAATTTAATTTAACTAATCAGGATGTGATAGTGAATCTTGTCGGTGGTCTTCGGGCTAATGACCCGGCTTTGGATTTGGCGGTTTGTCAGGCTATTATAACTTCTATTTTGAATCAGCCGGCAGACAAGAAGACTTTGATTCTGGGAGAGATCGGTTTGGGCGGGGAGGTGAGAAGCGTATCTAAGTTGGAGGCGCGACTCAAGGAGGCGGCTTCTTTGGGGTTTGTACGGGCGATAATCCCCGATGTCAATGTGAAAGTCGGTGGATTAGAATTGATAAAAGTTAAGAATATTTCGCAGTTAATCTAATATTAGCAATTTTAAAGACTTTTCTATTTTATGGAAGAGTTTTTTTATTGATTTTTTTTCGTATTTGTGCTATAATATAAGTATTAAATAGGGTAATAGTTCTTTAAATAAAATTTTTCAAAAGGAGTTTCTGTATGGTGAACGTCAGTTTTTATAGCGCACAAAGAAGTGAAATGATTCAGAGAATTATAGAAAACAGGTCTTCTGCTGAAAAGAAGAAAAATTTACGCGAACTATTGATTTCCATAGTAAGTGCAATTATTATTGCCATCTGCGTTCCTGTTTTAATGATTTTGGCATTTGCCGCAGATTCAGCTGATGGTTACATGGGTGTCCTTGGTGAGCCTGTAATGAGAGGTCTTTGTGTTGTGCTTCATTTTCTTGGTCTTTGCTAAGAATCACGCACCTTGTTTTTAAAACCTCGCTTTCATTAATGAAAGCGAGGGATTTTTTTATAGTCAAGAATTATATTTATAGTTACGATTTTTATTCCAAATGTGCTTCGGCACCAATCTCTCCGAGTTTTATTTTAAGCAGTTCGTGTCTGTCCAGTTTTTCATCCTCGCTCAGTATCTTTTCCGCTTCTTCTTTGGCTTGTTGCATTAATTCATAATCGAACAAAGTGGCGATTTTGAACTCTGGAAAGCCTGATTGAGCCGTGCCTAGTATCTCACCTGAACCACGGAATTTTAGATCCATTTCGGCCAAAGAAAAGCCATCGGCATATTTTTCCATAGCCGCTAAGCGCTGAATTTCTTGGCCGTTATCATCGCTAGTGAATAGGAAGCAATAGGATTGCTCGCTGCCACGGCCGACGCGTCCTCTGAATTGATGGAGTTGTGCTAAGCCGAAGCGTTCAGCGCCTTCTATTATCATTATCGTAGCATTTGGAACATCGACGCCAACCTCAATGACTGATGTGGAAATCAATATTTTAGTCTTGCCGGCGGAAAAATCTTTCATTATCTCTTCTTTTTCCTTGCCCTTTAGTTTTCCGTGCAACATGGCCGTTGGTATTTCTGGAAAAATTTGTTTATCCAGTTTTTCAAATTCTGTTTTTACCGCTTTAGCGCCGAAGAAGTCGGATTCTTCTATGAGTGGGCATACGACGAAAGCTTGGCGACCCCTTTTTATCTCTTGCCTAATAAAATCATAGGCAGCGCTTCTTTTTCCCTCTGGAACGACTTTGGTTATTATGGTTTTGCGTCCTTTCGGCATTTGTTTAATGACGGAAACAGCTAAGTCCCCAAACATTATCAAAGCCAAGGAACGCGGTATGGGTGTGGCGGTCATGGACAAAAGATGCGGTTCTTTTTTGGTGCCGGATTTTTTTATCAACGCCTGTCTTTGCTCTACGCCAAAACGGTGCTGTTCGTCAATGACGGCCAGTGATAATTTTTTGAATTTGATGCTTTCTTGAACCAGCGAGTGCGTACCGATAACTATGTCTATCTCGCCGTTCTTAATAATTTTGGTCATTTCAGTCCGACTTATTTTGGCTTCAGTATCGTAATTGACTAGGCGATAGTTGTTGGTAAAGAGAGATATTTTGAGCGGAAAGTTTTTAAACAAACCGGACAATGAAGTGTAATGTTGTTTGGCCAATATTTCCGTTGGCGCCATCATAGCCGCTTGTCTTTCGTTTAAGGCGGCGTTTAGGATGGCGATGGCCGCAACCATGGTTTTTCCTGATCCGACATCGCCATTGAGAAGTCGTGACATCGGTTGGTTTTGTCCCATCTCTTGTAATATTTTCCAGGCCGATTTTTTCTGGTCGTCGGTCAATTGGAAAGGCAGTGATGCCGTAAATTCTTTCGTCTCCTTCTCTTTAAAGATGATTTTTTCCGCTGTGGCCGCCTTCCTTTCGTTCTTTATGGCTTGCGATCGCAGTTGAGCTAGGAATATTTCGTCGAAGGCTAATCTTTTTCTGGCCGCATTCGACTCCTCGCGATTCTTTGGGAAATGAATTTTTTCTATAGCCTCGCCAAGCGGTAGTAGTTTTAATTTTTCAATGATTTCTTGCGGGACGAAGTCGCTCAATTTTTCCGATAAAGGCAGAATCTGTTTAATAAAGAAGCGCAACTGTTTTTGCGTGATACTTTCAGTGGAATGATATATTGGTATCAATCCTTGCGTGTGGGTTGGCGATAAAGGTCCAATTTTTTCGTAGACAGGGGATATAAGGGAAGGGATACCGCCATCATCGCGAATTTCGCCAGCCAAAGACACTTTGTCGCCTTCTTTGAGGTTTTTAGCGATGAATGGCTGATTAAACCAAACAACCTTTACACTGCCAGTTTCGTCGCTTACCAAGGCTTCGGTGATATACATTTTTCGGCGATGGGCGCGACGATTTTGTATCAATTCCAATTGACCGATTATGTTGGCCGGTTTTCCTGGTGTGAGTTGATTTATTTTTAGTGTCTCTGAAAAGTCGTCATAGCGGAACGGTAAATGATAAAGCAGATCCTGAGCCGTGGATAGGCCGAGAACTTTGAAGGCTTTGGCTATTTTTGGTCCGATTTTAGGTAAGTCGGACAAGGGGGTGTCTAGGGGCATAAAATGTTAGTTGCTTAAATAGTTTACCAATAAAAAGGGTTTTTTTCAATAAAAAAGCCAGCTTTGTTTAAAAAGCTGGCTACACTTAATTAGCAAGGGAGGGTTTATCTTTTCCCTTCCCAAAAAATCTTTTTATTCGATTCCTTTTTCCTTTTTCTGGAAATTTAACCAAATTGGAAGATTTATTAATAGGAGTTTTTGTGGTTGCTGTTGCGACTGTTGTCATTTGCTGGGTTTCTTTTTTTTCTGTATTAGCTACGACTACTGGTAGTAAATCACTTTCGGTCATTGTCGCCATTCTTTTTTTGGCTTCTTCTTTTGCCATTCTTATTCTTTCCTTTACTCTTATGGCAAGGTCTACTTCTTTTGATATTTCCTCCATGATTTCAGTAAGAGTGTCTGGAAAAAGAATAATTTTATTTTCAGGATTTTTTTTATAGTAAGGATTTACTATCGGATAGTCAAAAACTATCAGATCAGCTCCGTTTTTTACGGCATATGTCGGTGTCATCGTTTTGGCGTTATTTTTTTTTGCTTCCGGCACAATATTGACTACTATTTTTTTAATGAGGTCATAGCGTTCGTTGTTGTAGCTTGGCAAATCTTCTGGTCGGCATATAACACCATCCAGATTGCACTCGAATAGCTGTCTGTTAAAAATGTATTTATTTTTAACTGCACCACTAAAAAAAGAAGTTGCTATGGCCTGATCCATATAGGTTGGAATAGTATTGCCAAATACTAGAGGGCTATTCTTTAGGCGAATCTTTGTTTTGAAAATGTTAACCTCTTTTTTTTCATCATCTTTTTCGATGTCAGTCGCCTCTATATAGAATTTGTCCATTAAGGCTCTTAAGGATGGGCCACCACTGGCAATATTAACGCTTATCATTGATATGTCGGATGACATGAGCTTTTCTCCAGCTACCTCCATTTCTTCAGGTGATCCGTTGAGGTTGTAATTCATGAATACTTTAACATTATACTCTTCACAGATATGTCTCACTGTCCAAAGTGATACATTGAGAAGTATTATTGGGTTTAGCACTACAACGCCAATTTTGCCTTTTAATTTTTCTAAAATTTCTTCCACTGTTCCCATTTTGGAAATAAAAGTTAGGTTTAGTGCAATCATTTGCCTTGCTTTTTCTGCGTAGTCGATTTCCTTTGTCTTTTCTGTGTGACTCATTTTTACTCCTATTTTGTGTTTTAAAGTGCAAGTGTTTCGGGCTAATTTAGCATAAAAGGACATTTTAAGCAAATAGTCAAATGGCTTCTGCTGTATTTTTGCTTATATTAAATAATTTAATGGTTAAACATTGAGTGTTTGATAAAAAATAAAAAAACGGCCTATTACCGTCTTTCGTTTGTGCTCCCAGTAGGAATCGAACCTACATTACAAGATCCGGAATCTTGTGTCCTATCCATTGAACGATGAGAGCGATAAATCAATCAATCAAATTATAAATTATTAATTATAAATTAGCAATTTATAGTAAAACAAAACAACGCCTCATCGGCGTTGCCTTATTCTGTGCTCTCGCTAGGAATCGAAGGGCCAAGTCCCGTTTCTCCTGAAGGCTCGCAATCCTTTGGTTTGCTAGAATTTGTTGTTATTTTTATCAATTTTCCTATTATTTTTTCCGCCTTATTGCTAGGTTCTCGTCTCCAGTAAAAGCCCAAAATAAAACAACGCCTCATCGGCGTTGCCTTATTCTGTGCTCTCGCTAGGAATCGAACCTAGATTACAAGATCCGCAATCTTGTGTCCTATCCATTGAACGACAAGAGCATGTTATTCAATTATTAATTAAAAATCTAAAATTGTCAATTTTTTTAAAAAAACACGAAAAACAAGCCTTGAATGGGCTTATTTTTGCGTTTTATTTAAAATTTTAGCACTTCCGTTAATTTTTCGGATAATGGAATATCGGTTCTTTCCTCGTTTTCTTTTAGATAATTAAGTAGTTTTTCACGAATTGGAAGAGGATTCATGTCGTCCAGTGGGATGGAGAGGCGAGTGCGAATCATGTTTACGAGCCATAGCAACCATTCGTGTTTCCAGGATTTGGCAACTTCTGAAACCTGTGGACGAGCAAAACGCTTGAATTCCACGTAAAGATTTTTTATTCCGTTATCTGGACGATAGACCATGAAGAAATTGTCCAATTGTTCGTATAGATAGAATTCTTTGCCCACACGGACGCCTTCATCGGATATTACCACTTCCATTGTCGAGGAATTGGATTTATCAGTTAATATTATCAAAATAGCTCCGAAAACAATGATTAAGGCGAAGATATAGTTCGATGTGAATATTGCATAGGCTATCATTAGGATTCCGGCTATCGTGGCCATGATATACCAGTTGCGACTTTTTGGCGAACCGACATATTCTTTAACTTTCCAAGAAATAACGTCGTTTTCCGGCTTTATTTCCTCTATTTTTTTGTCTTCTTGGGGCATATGTTTGACAGTCAATTTTTTATCTTATATTATGATTATATCATAATTGCTTTTCTTGTGTAAGGTGTTTATCGTTGAATGCTTGAAAAGGCAAAGAAATAAATGATTGGAGAGATGGCTGAGTGGCTGAAAGCAACACACTGCTAATGTGTTAACCCAGCAATGGGTTCCAGGGTTCGAATCCCTGTCTCTCCGCCAAGACAATTTATTATCGGAGTCAACCCATTTGTCTATGACGAATGTGC
>CAYNAR010000003.1:0-88532 GCA_964395625.1 uncultured Gammaproteobacteria bacterium
TCACCAATGCCGATTTGGACAAATTGAAGGCAGGGTTGGTGGATTATTAGAATCGCGTAGCTTAAAATTTCCGAATACTCATCAGAGTCTCTTCTGTGGAGGAGACTCTGATGTAGTTATATTTTCTTTATTCTCGTGAATTAAGTTTTTTTTGCGATTTGATATTTGAACTTTAAAACTTTTGTGGTATAATCTAAAAAGAATACTATAACTGTTAATAACTTCATATAAACAAGGGGATATGTCTTTTTTAAGTAAAATAAAAAAGAGGACTGAGTCTTTTGACATAGAGCAAGAGGCTAAGCTTCCAAAAAAGCGCGCTCTTCACGAAGACATAGGAGACCATCTTCAATTGGATGTGGATATTTATCATACCTCATCCAAAATAGTCGTTTACGCCCCGATTCCTGGTGTTAAAATAGATAAGTTGGATGTATTCGTGGAAAGCGAGAACGACGTCATAACCATTTCCGGCAAGAAAGAGATTCCAAAGATTGTAAAAGACGATGACGAGGAGAAAGAATATCTTTGTCAGGAAAATCGTTGGGGTGATTTTTATCGCCAGATAATTTTACCCGAAGAAATCAATGTCGCAAAAATAGAATCTTCTGTCGATAACGGCGTTTTAATATTAAAATTGCCGTTGCTTCGTATCCAAACAAAAGGGAAGAAGAGGATAGAGGTTAGAATGAACGAAGAAGAAGATGTTTTGGAATAAATTACTTTTTATGAAGAGATTTTCGTCTCTTGTCTTAGCAATATTTTTATTTTCAGTCGTTTTTTTACCTTTCTCCAACGTGCAAGCGGCGGGAGCTTCTTTGTCGTTTTCTCCGTCGTCGGCCGAAAAGAAGGTCGGGGATTCTTTTAGTGTCAAAGTCGTGATCAATAGCGGTGGAGGAGTCGGAATAAACGCCTCGGATGCCACTATAAATTTCGACAAGAATCTTTTGTCAGTAAAAAGCGTGTCGAAGGAAGGAGTTTTCACTATGTGGACGGCCGAGCCGGCTTTTTCCAATTCCGGAGGAACGATAAACTATTCAGGGGGTTTGCCGTCCGGCCCTGGGAAGGGATACACGGGTAGTGCTGGAACTATAATGACGATAAATTTCACCGCCCTCAAAGTAGGAGAGGCGGTCGTTAGCTTTTCGGCGGCCAGCGTCCTCGCTAATGACGGCATAGGTACTAATGTTTTGTCCGGCACCTCGCAGGCTAAGTTCAACATAATAGAGAAGCCGGCAGAAAAACCGAAAGAGGAGACTCCGAAGACTGAAACCCCAAAGACGGATACTAATAAAGTCGAAAAACCTAAAGTAGAGAATAAACCGGAAAGTAAGCCAGAAAATAAGACGGAGACTGTGAACACTGGCATTATGCCACCACCACCTAAGGTTAAATCATCGACTCACCCGGATGAGACTATTTGGTATAGTAATAACGACCCAGAATACGAATGGAAGCTTTTAGCTGACGTTTCAAGTGTAAGTTTCTTATTGGACAACGGCTCCAGCACGGATCCAGGTGATAAATCCGATGGTATAGTCGAGCTTAAAAAATTCGAAGATGTCGCCGATGGTATTGGTTTTTTCCATATAAAATTCCAGAACAAGAACGGCTGGGGGCCGACTACTCACTACAAGACCTTGATTGATGTCACTCCGCCTGACGATATAGAAATAATCGTCGACGAAGGTGGAGATAAGACTAATCCTACACCAAAATTGATGTTCGAGACGTCTGATTTGACGTCCGGCTTGGATAAATATCGTTTTTCGCTTGACGGGGAGATGAAAGATATGCTTGTCTCCGAACATGATAAAAGTCCTTATTCTTTTCCTGTTTTAAGGCCAGGTTTGCACAAAATCCTCGTTTCAGCTTTTGATAGAGCTGGTAATATTGCTAGCTCCAGCAAAGAATTCATCGTTGAGGCTTTAAAAGCCCCTGTTATCACCGATATGCCGAAGGTGATAGATAAGGGGGATGATTTACCTATTCAGGGAACATCGTTCTATCCGGATTCGGTTATTAAGATTTATATAGCGAAGGATACGGATAAAGATGGAAAAGACGCTAAGATAGTGGAAACCAAGACCGATCCGGATGGTAATTGGACTTTCTTCCAAAAGAATGAATTGGATAAGGGTGTTTATCGTATTTGGGCCAAGGTAATAGATCATCGTGGAGCGGAGAGTTATGAGAGCATGAAGAAGACTTTGTCAGTACAGTCCAAGTCTATTGTTTGCGCCTATGGGTGGTGGATAGTCTTCGGTTTGGTCGTTATAATCATAATGCTGGTCGGATTCATCTTCTATTTGCGTTATGTTAATCGTAAACAAAGGGATCGTGCCATTCGCGAATCACGCGAATTGGAGCGTCGTTTGAATGAGATATTCTCGGCTTTGAAGGAAGAAGTCAATGAACTTTTAGAGTTTGCCGACAAAAAAATAGGCTTCTCCGATTCGGAGAAGAGGGTTAAGGACAAGATCGGCGAAGCTCTTGATATTTCTCAAGAATTCTTAAGTAAAGAGGTGAAGGATGTGGAAAAAGAGATCGAGTAAAATCATTGTCTGAAAAAAGCTTATAATAGCTAAAAAAGAATAGGGCCAAAACATGGTCCTATTCTTTTTTAATATATATGCTCTGTGGTATAATTTAAGTTGGACGAGCATACGCAATTTTGCGTAAATTTTGTATTTTTCAAGTCCAAATCAATGTTTGGAATAATTAAGAAAATCTGTCAAAGTCCTATCGTTAAAGCAACTGCTTTGTTGTTGGTTTTAGTTTTTATATTTTCTCATTTTAGGACTGACGTTTCCGTAAGAGCTTCGGACGAAAGAGTTAGCGTCTTCCCTCGTATAGTCGAGAAGACAAGTAATGTCATTGATTTGGATTGGGATGGTGTCGGCACTTCTTCTTTTTGGATCGGCGAGAATAGTGCAATAGTCTCCGAAGCTTTGCCTGGTGTCGCAATGTCCGATTTTGACGCTTCTTGGTCCGCTTTGTTGAGCTTTGGTAATTTTGTCGAAGAAAAAAGAATTGTCGATGATATTGTTTCTAGCTCTTCCCTTGTCGCTTCTTCTTCTGGTGCTGAAATTGTTGACGATAGTCAAAATATCGGTGAGATCGTTCAATCTGTTTCCGAAGAGGTTTCTGGTGTAAGCGAGGATAGTGATTCTGTCGAAGTGGAAAATAATCTTGTCGAAGAAGATGTCGTCGAGGATGAAAATGGCGATTCCGGTGATGTAGAGGTTTTGAATGATCCTGTCTATACCGAGGAAGTAGGTGTTGGGCCCATCGTTGATGTGACCGAAGAAGAGGTCTCTTCACAGGAAGTTTCAGACAATGAGATTTCGAATGATGAGTCTTTAAGCGAGTTGATCAGCAATGAGACTGTTTCAAGCGAGGCGGTCGTCGAATATTCTCGGGACGAGGAGGGCGGCGCATCTTCTGATGGCGAAGGTTCTTCGCAGGTGGTGTCTCCTTCGAGCGATTCGTCTTCCGAAGAAAGTTCTTCCGGTGAGGCATCACAAGAGTCTTCCGAGAAGGTTTCTATGAAGAACGATTCCGCTTTTTGGGATAATTTCCGTCGTGACACATCTTCACTTCTCAAACATTTTTATGCGATCAATTCCGCTAAGGCGCAAGACGTTGAAATATCTTCTTCTAGCGAAATCAATGGAGTAGCGGAGAATGTTTCTTCTTCGTCCTTTTCTTTGGCGTCTTCTTCGGTAATCTCGACTCGAGATGATTATGATGGCTTGGTCGATTCCTTGATTTTTTCCGATTTCGCGATGGCCGATTCTTGGAAGGAGAATGAGATTACTAACGTTCAACTTCGTCTTTCCTTGGCCGGTCGAAGTAATTTTTCAGACGATGAACTCTTGATAGAGTATGCTTTGGGCGGTTCAGATTCTTGGGAGGAGGCTGGTCGTTTGAGTCTTTTTAACGAGGTCTCCAATGCTTCCAATGACGGATATTATTTATACGCTTTGCCTGTCTTCCCTTCATGGAACGATGTCGCTGCCGTCAAAGTACGCGTCAGCTACCTCCATCATTCTTTGGCTACTTCCACGGACTTATTGGTCGGTGGAGCTTCTATTTTTGTCGATTCCGCCTGGATGGAGGTCGATTATTCTCCAAGTAAGGAAATTGAGATCGAAAAGGTTGTTGGAGAGGAGGAGATTGGCGAGAAGGTCTTCTTCGATCAGGATGAAATCGATGTTGATGGTAAAAAAATCAAATTTTCCTATACGGACAACAACGACGACGAGTCTTTGATAATCAAAACCGATCGCGCCAACTATATTGGTCTTAGCGAGGCGGAGGTCTACTTGAGCGTCACCAATTCCAGCGACCGTGATGATCGTTTCGGCTTGCAAGCTTATTTCCCTTCCGGTGTCGGAGATTTGATTTCTATGGAAAAGCTAAGTCGTGTCAATGAGGAGGCGAGCGATGTCGTTTTTGGAGATTCTAAATTTTCTTGCCCTGAGAGCTGGGTCTCCGCTACCGGAAGCGATTATATCTGTTCTTCCACCGCCACTTCTAAAAATTGCGCTTACTTAGAGAATTCTGGGTTATCTTGTGTCATAGAAAATACTCCTGTAGGTGATGTTCCTAAAATAGTCAAAAAGGACTATTGGAAAAAAGTCGGCTTAAAAGGAAGTGAATTATCCGAGCGTCGCAATGTTATCGAAAGGATTTTTGGTATAGGGCCGAAAAAGAAGAGAGTCGATAGAAGCTTTGCGGTTAAAAAGAGTACGGAAGGGGAGAGCTACTCTATCGGTGCGGGTGAGACTCAATTCTTCAGACTGAAGATATCCTTCCCTCTTGGCTCTAGTGGAGAGTTCTATGTCGAGACTATCGGTGACGAGACTTATGGTCTTCTTGATCCTTGGTGGAGCGCTTCTTGGAATTATGAGCGTCCGATCAACATAACCTATTCCGGTGTGGCCAAGACTGATTTTCAAATCGCTTTGAATATAGACACGGCCACCCTGATATCGACTGGAAAGATGCAGAACGATTGTGACGATATCCGTTTTTCTGATTCTAGCCGTTGGGCGACGTCGAGTGAACTTTCTTACTATCTTGAAGCCGGAACCTGCAACAGAACCAATACTAAGGTTTGGGTTAAATTGTCGTCTTTAACCGGAAATAGGACGATTTACATGTATTATGGAAATGTCGCCGCCGCCTCGGCCTCCAATGGTTCTAATACTTTCGTGTATTTTAACGACTTCGAATCTACTGTCGGCTTCGACACCGATAATCATGTTCAGGTGTATATAGATTCTCGTGCCGCTAAGGATGGTCTTTATGGAATCAAGAGCGATAGTCCTGAGAATATTTATAATAAATGGCGCAATGGTGTTTCTATCGGTAGGGACTATGTCGTGGAAAGCTGGATTTATGGTTTCTCTTCCTCGACGCCGACCATGCTATCTGGCTTGTCTCTGGGCGTCAATGACTATAACGCCGGTTATAACGCCGTTATAGACAATCGCTCTTCCGGCCCTCGCTTGCGCGTGGTTCGTGATGGTAATTATACATCCAGCGGTTACACTATCTGCACTTCGACGCAGGCCGTCACTCCAAGTCTTTCAACTTGGTATTACATGAGTTTCTATTGGGCTACGGGCAATCGTTTGGGTGCCGCCGTCTATGATAACGCCACTTCTTCTACTCCGATATTGCAATGTTCCTCAACTAATATGGTCTATAATAGTGGTTCTTATGGCGTGGCCGGTTTCAGGGCGACAGCTTGGGATAATTATCGTGTCCGTAAGTATGCCACATCCACTATCTCCTCGGCTCTTGGCACGGAAGTTCAGATAACCAACCATTCTCCTTTGACTCCGTACAACATGATCCAGTATAGGAGCGATGCCGTTTCCATGATACCGAATAGGGGTTGGTCTATGGATAGCACCGTTTATTTTTCCGCCACCTCTACAGACAAAGATGGAGACTTTATCACTACCTATTATCAGGTTATCGGCACTAACGATACTTATGCTACCGCTACTTCGGCTCCAGCCTCCGCCTGTTTGTCCGGCATTTCCTATGCTGCTTGTACTAGTAAATATTGGACTAATTTCGGTTCATGGTCTGATGCGGATTTTAATTATCGCACTAAAATAACCGCCTTGGCAACGCAGGTGACTGCAGATTTGACTAACTTTCCTGTCTTTTTGAATATGTCCGCTTTAGGAGTCAACCATCCGATTTGGAGCAATATGCGCGAGGATGGCGGAGATTTGATGATAACTAATTCCACCGGCACTCGTCTGCCTTTGGAGTTGGTTCGCGTCTCTACTTCAACCAAAACAGGAGAGCTTTATTTTAGAGCTGACACATTGGCAGATTTGGCCAATACCGATTTTTATTTATATTACGGATCTTCTACCGCTTCTCAGCCGGCTTCGACAACCACCTATGGTGCTCGCAATGTTTGGTCTAACGGTTATCGCGGTGTTTGGCATTTAAACGAGTCCGGTGTCGGGGTTCGCGATTCCACCAGCTATGCTAATAATAGCTCATCAGTTGGCGGCAACCCGACTTTCGGCGCGACCGGTAAGCTCGGCTATGCCATTAATTTTAGCGGCACTAATTATATCTTAATACCGAGTGACAATGATTTAGAGCCGACTACTAATTTGACCATTTCATCCTGGATAAACAGGGGTGCTACGCAAAATGACTATGCTAAGCCTTTTTGGTACGGTACTAACGGTGCCGATCCTTATCCGGCTTACGGTTTCGAGTTTAATGCCGCCTCCGATTCTGATTTATCTTTCGGTTCTGCTGCTGGAGGAGCCCATCGCAATACGCCGGTTTATACGACAACGGCCAATACTTGGATTTATTTGGTTGGTACTTACGACGGAACGACCTTCCGTCTTTACACCGACGGAACCCAACGCACCACACTCGCTTACACTGGTACGATATCCAATTATGACAATGTCAGTGGTCTTGGCATAGGTAATAGATATGAACTTACGCAAGGATTCACCGGTTCGGTTGACGAAGTCCGCATTGCTGCCTCCACTCGTTCCGCCACTTGGATCTCCACCGAACATAACAACATGAATGGACCATATAGTTTCTTCTCTACTAGCACGGAAGAGGTTCTTCCTTTGACAAAGCTTGTCGCCGTCACTTCGATTCCCGATTCCGCTGTCGGTTATAAATGGCAGTCCATGTCTTGCGATAGTAAAAATCTGTGTTCCGGTTGGACAAGATTCGATAATGCCACGCCGAATTTCATGGTTGATACCGTCAATCCGACAGTTCCCGGTCCTTTGACGTCCAGTAAGCGCTCTGAGACGACTATCACCGTTAGATTCGGAACAGCATCCTCCGATACGAACTTTGCCGAGTACAAGATTTTTTATAAGGCAGGGTCTTCCGGGGTGAAACAAAGCGATCTTGTTTGGGGATCTTCCTCTGATTCCGATTTATCTAGCGCGACTTTTAGCGGTACGGCCACTACTACAATAACCGGATTAAACTCCGGTACTCAATACGTCTTTAATATTTTTGCCTATGACTTGGCCGGTCGCGTAGCTAGTGCGACTACGGAGGTGGTAATCAGTACGGCTGGTTATCCTCGCGACCCAGAAGATTTAGTGCAGTATAAGACTGGGGCCACTATTTTGAATAATGGGGATTGGACCAATTTGAGTCAGGTCAGTCTTTACGCTAGTTCCACAGGCAATGAGAGATATTTCCAATTGGTCGACAATAGTACGTCGTTCACTTCGGCAACGACTACTCCTGTCAGTCCATGTTTCAATAATACGGAATATGCCGCTTGTACCAATAAGATATGGAAGAGTTCTTGGCCTTGGTATGGCAATAGCTTCCCTTATCGTGTAAGAGTAACCGCCGACAGCGCTTATGTGGACGCCGATTTGAATAATTTTCCGATGTATTTTAATGTTGCGAACATTCCAGTCGACAGTAATTTTTGGAATCATGTGCGTGAGGATGGAGGAGATATAGTGATGACATCTGATGATGGAATAACCAGATTACCATTGGAATTAGTGTCTTTCGCCACCTCTACCCACAGTGGAGAGATGTATTTTAAGGGTAATGTTGAAAATTCCACCTCTACTATTTTCTATATATACTATGGTTCTTCGACGGCTTCTCAGCCGGCTTTCGGTGCGGCTTATGGCCGTAATGCGGTTTGGACTAATGGTTTTGAGGCTGTCTGGCATTTGAACAGTATAACCAGCCTTAGCGATTCTACCGGCAATGGTCATAATGGTACGTATTCAGGCAATCCGACTAATTATTCTTCAGGAAGGCTTGGTGGCGCCATCGCTTTCGATGGAGTCGGTGATTATATAAGCACTGGCGTTTTTGGCACTAACACGATAGATTTCGGTAATGCCGATTATACCGCCAGTTTTTGGGTTAGGCCAACCGATACGACAGCTGGCGCTCTTATGGCCAAGGGCACTAATGATACAACTTGGAGTTCTAATGAAAAGCAATTCTTTTTCACCAGCGTGGCTGGAGCTGCTGGAAATGGTTTGATACCGAACATGGTCGGCTGGGGTTGTGATTGGCAAGGCGCCGCCGCTGGAAATACTGTTACCTCTGGTGCCTGGAATCAGCTCGTCTATAGCCGTACTGATTCTACGAACACCAAAGCGATTTATATAAACAACACATCTAGGACTTTAGTAGGAAATTACAATACCACGAATACTGCAGACACTAATACTTGGATTCTATATCTTGGTCGTCGTATTTCTTCTGATGTTAATCCTAACGAAGATTATCATGGTGTCATGGATGAAGTTAGACTTTCCAGTACTACAAGGTCTTCCACTTGGCTCTCCACCGAATACAATAATCAGAACAGTAATAGTTCTTATTTTGGCGTGTCTTCCGAGGAGTCCTTATCGGCAGGCGTCAATCCCATAACCGTTTTAAGGATACCAGATTCAGTAGTTGGTTATAAATGGCGCGCCATGACTTGTAATAGTGATGGTTGCAGCGATTGGGTTTCTTACAATTTGGCTACGCCGAATTTTTATGTCGACGCGACATCTCCGACGAGACCTGGTAATTTGACGGTAGATAGTACCGCCACCGACAGAATGACGATTAATTTCGGCTCCGCCACTGTGGAGTCCAATTTCGCCTATTATCGTATATATTATCATGTCGGCACGACGACCGATCCGAGGGAGACTGATTTTGTTTGGGATTCTTTTTCCGACCCGAATCTTGCCAGCCGTACTTTTAACGGCGCGGGATCCACTACAATAACCAATCTTCTACCGAATACGTCGTATTCTTTCTTGATATTCGCCTATGACTTAGCTGGCAATAAAGCTAGTAGTTCGGTCCGCGCTTATTCTAAGACGAAATTCTATGCCGCCAATCCGAGTAATCTTCAGCAATGGAGGAATAGCACCGAGTTAATAGAGAATGGTGGTTGGACAAATAGTAGTACCGTTCAGTTTTTAGCTACTTCCACAGGGGCTCAGGGTACGGTTTACATGTATTATGAAGTTTTAGCTAATGGCTCCTCCTTTATAACGTCGACTTCCACACCGGCTTCTTATTGTAGTTCGGGGACATCTTTTGGTTCGTGTGCTTCGAGAGTTTGGCGCGGTCAGGGTTCTCGTGTTTTTGTTCCGGGTCTCCCTGATTCGGCGACCGGGTATAAATGGCAAGTTATATCTTGTAATGAAGATACTTGTTCGAAGAATTGGACTGTTTTCAATGCTTCACAGCCTAATTTCATGGTCGATACCGTCGCTCCGACGGTTCCTGGTAATTTGACTATAGACGCCGTCAGTCCGACTACGATTACTTTGAATCTCGGTTCTGTTGTAACAGAATCGAACTTTGCCGAATACAAGATATATGCCAGACCCGGCGCCGGTGTCACGGAAAGCGACTACCTCTGGGGTTCTTCTTCTGATTCCGATCTTTCGTCCCGTACTTTTAATGGAACTGGCTCGACCACTGTGACCGGATTGACCGCTTCCACGACGTATTATTTTAATATATGGGCTTATGACTTAGCCGGAAACAGGACGAAGGCTTTAGTGGAGGCATATCGTTCGACTCAGGGAGGCTTGTTCAATCCAAGCAGTTTAGTGCAGTATTATCGAGACACTCCTTTGTCGAATGGAGAGTGGACTAGTTCTTCGACTGTTGGTTTTTCGGCTACGTCCTCTAATTCCGGAGGCTACACTTTATTGTATTACCAAGTCATCGCCGCCAACTCCAGCTTCACAACCGCCACAACTACTCCTGGCTCACCTTGTTATACAGGTACTAACTATGGGGCGTGCGTTTCCAAAGTGTGGTATGATGCGAACACTGATGCATCGAGCTGGTATAATTTATCGTATCCTTATCGTGTCAGAGTGACGACTAATAATTCCAAGGTCGATGCCGATTTGACCGATTTTCCGGTTTATTTGAATCTTTCCGTCCTTGGCGTCAATAGCCCTTTTTGGAACAATGTGAAAAGCAACGGAGGCGATATCTTGGTTACTAATTCTTCCGGTACACGTTTGCCTTTGGAGTTGGTCTCCATTTCTACTACAAATAAGACTGGCGAAATGTATTTTAAGGGTAATTTGAATAATAACTCGGATACCGATTTCTATATATATTATGGATATGCTGCAGCCACACAGCCGGCTTCCACGACGACCTATGGCTCGCGCAATGTTTGGACCAATGGATATCGCGGTGTTTGGCATTTGAGCGAATCAGCAGGTTCTACAGCGGTACGCGACTCTACTAGTTACAGCAATCATAGCTCCGCTATTTCCGGCCCTACTCTCGGTTCTTCCGGAAAAATCGGCACGAGCGTTTTGTTTAGTGGTGCCAATAGGATTTTAATCCCGACATCTAATAATTTAGAGCCAGCTAGGAACCTGGTGTTTTCGCTGTGGATAAATAGGTCCGCTACACAAAATACTTGGGCTAAGCCTTTATGGTACGGCTCCAATGCCACCAATCCTTACCCAGCCTATGGTTACGAGTTCAATGACACCTCCGATACGGATATAGTCGCGTCAGTCATAGCTGGTGGTGCCAGAAGAACGGTCACCCCTTATACGACTTCCGCCGGCACTTGGGCTTATTTAGTGGCTTCGTATGACGGAACTACGTTGCGTTATTATGCTAACGGTTCTGAGTATGCTCAAACCGCTTACACTGGCACTATCTCCAATTATGATAATACGAGTGGTCTCGGTATCGGCGACAGATACGAGACTGGTCAAGGTTATGCCGGTTATGTCGATGAGGTTCGTATAGCTTCTACCACTAGGACTTCCGGTTGGGTGTCGACGGAGTATAATAATATGAATTCTCCGGAGACATTCTTCTCTACCGGCACAGCCACATCTTTCCCGTTGCCGTATAAGAGTATTAAAGTAAATTCCTTCCCTCAGTCGTCCATAGGTTATAAATGGCGCGTCTTAGCTTGTAACCAGTATTCTTGCTCCAAAAATTGGACGGATTTCAACGTGACCACTCCCAACTTTAAAGTCGATACCACAGCCCCGACGGCTCCTGGTAATTTGACTTTGGCGGGTCGTCGTACCGATACGATAGTTCTTGGCTTTGGTAGCGCTTCTTCCGAATTACACTTCTCGCAATACAAGATATTTTGGAAACAAGGAATGTCCGGCGTGACGCAATATGATAATTTACATGGTTCTTCTACTGATATTAATTTGGCCAATATAAATTATAATAGTGCCTCGACGACGGAAATATCCGGACTTTTGCCGAATACTCGTTACGTGTTCAATATTTTTGCTTATGACCAAACTGGTAAGATTGCCAGTGCCACCGAACAGTCATTCCAAACATCCAACTTAGTTACGGAGACATATAGTTACACATCAGGATCTTCTGCTGGTTGGATCAACAGCCCATACGCTTGGGATGGCAATGATGATACTTACGCCTATCGTGATATACCGGGATCTTCGGCTAATGATTCCTCGTCCTATCTGCTGGGCGCAGCCAATAATGCTGTTAATTCCACCAAAAAGATATTAATGGTCGAAATGGGATTAGAGGGGTATAGTCAGGATAGCGATGCCATGGATTTTGTAATCCAGCCGATATTCTTAGGTTTAACGGCTGGTGCGACGTCGACTTTGGATGGTTCCTTGTATGGTCGTATCGACGGTGACGGTACTTATTATGTCGATATAACCTCTGATGCCAATGCGCCGGCATCTTGGACGTGGAACGATGTCATTAATCTCGATGCCAGAGTCTATGGCCTCAACTCTTCATCTACCAATGTCAGAGCATATGTTGATCAAATCCGTTTGCGCATCGCCGTCGATGCTTTCCCTGAGGTTGTGACCAATCAGGAGCAGAGATATGCCAACGGAACGACTTCGATACCGGTCGATTCTTGGATTAACGCCGATTCGTTGAACCTAAAAGCGGAAGGCAAGGATCCGGATTCTCTGGAGAAATTATTCCTTTATTTCCAACTCGTTCCGACGACCACATCCTTTATAACCTCGACATCTACCAAGTCTATTGGTGCTTGTAGTTTTGGTACGGCTTACAATTCATGCACTTCGACCGTTTGGACCGCTGCCTATGTTGGTGATCCTAGAGATTTCAGCGTCGTTCCTTTCGTCGGATCGACTACTGTCACGTCGATACCCGATGGCTCTTATAAATGGCAAGTCATTGCTTGCGACGATGATGATGTTTGCTCTCCGTCATGGACGAGATTCTCCGCTTCTTCCACTCATGTCAGAGTCGATACGACTAAGCCGGCTTCCCCGGGAGGTTTGTCGTTTGTCAGTCATAATAGCGGTTCGATAGTGATATCGTTCGGCGCTCAGACGGTGGAGGATAATTTTGCCAGATATCGTATATATTATAGAAAGAGTTCGACGACTGCGCCTATGGAGTCCGATTTAGAGCATGCCGATAGCAATCTTAATTATATAGATTATAATGGAGCGGCCACGACTACCATTTCCGGTTTATCCAAATCTTCGGAGTATCTAATAAATATTTGGGCCTATGATAGAGCTGGCAACAAAGCTTCGGCTACGGTTCCGCTTTTGGCTTCGACGACTGACGGCTATATTTTATCCGAGACTTCTTATTTGATAGAGAATGACGACGGAGCTTCTGTAAATTTGAACACTTCCCCGAGTCTTGCCAATGTTCCTTTATCCGGCGTCGAGAAAGGACAGAGGGTCAATGTTCGTTTCCAGATACAAAACACCGGCTTCGACCAGACTTACAATAAGCGTTACAAGATACAGTATGAGAACAATACAGATTACCCTGGACTTTGGTACGATGTCGGAGGAAGTTCCGATATAGCTTATTCCTACGGTCTTTCCGGTGCTAATGGAGACGCCATAACATCGGCTAAAGGATCTGTTAACGGCAATATTTGGGTCAATGGCCTCTGGCAAGAGGGGACTGGATTATCCAATTTCTACAATTTGGCGGTCAATAGTTATACCGAAATAGCTTTCTCTTTGCAGACGGTCAATGCTATCGCCGGCAAGACTTATCGTTTAAGGGTTATAGACGGTTCCGGATCATCTACGTTGGAATCTTTCTCCAATTATCCTGCTTTGACGATGACAAGTTCTCCTGTTAAAAGGTATTCCAAAAACGCCGTTTCTTCCTTGCCTTCCGGATATAGCGATTTGACTTATTATCTTGATAACCAAGGTTATTTAGATACGGCTTCGAATAATGCTTCTCGTGATAGTATTATCGGTTCTCCTTCTTTTATGGTGTTTAATTTTGTTTCCAAATTGGGCAACTACGATTATGGCTTGAGCGCCTCTTGGGATGGCCAGACTACGCTTTCACCGGCCACCAATCCGGTCTTCTTGCAAATTTATCGCTTTGGCACGGTTAACTCTTGGGTTACTGTCACGAGTAATAATTCAGCCGCTATCAATACCGACTTTACTTTAGCCGGCTCCGTTAGCTATCAAATGGAGGATTATTTCGATTCTAATTTCAACACTTATTGGCGCGTCTACCAGTCTTCCGGTAGCGGAACTTTGCGTACTGATTATTACAATCTATCCACTACGACGCTTTCTTCTTACGTCAGCCAGAACCATTATCGTTGGCGCAACGACGATGGCTCAATTGGTTATAACAATTGGTATAATGATGATTACACCTATAGAAGATTGGTGACATTAGATAATTCTCTTGTTCCTGGACGCAGTAATCAATCGGAATTCACCGTTTTGATTTCCATGACTGACCTATATTTGCGCTCCACCGCTTTTTCTGGGCACGTTCAAAACTCTTCGGGCTATGACATTCTTTTCACTAGCGCTTCCGGTACGGCCGTGAAATTGGATTATGAGATAGAGAAGTATACGCCATCGACAGGAGAATTGGTTGCTTGGGTTAGGTTACCGGCCTTATTCCCTCTCAATGATACATATATATACATGTATTATGGCAATGCGACCACTACGGCATCCCAGGAAAATATTTCCGGAACATGGGGTTCTAATAATAGGGCTGTTTGGCACTTAGACGAGAGTGGGGCCTCTACGACCAGAAACGATTCTACGGCTAATGCTAACAATGCTTCGACCGAAGGTTATGATGGCGACGAGGATACGGCTACCAATATAGATGGCACCGACGATTTTGACGGAACTAATGATCATTTATCCGTAGTCGATAGCAATTCTTTAGATATAACGAGCGGTGTAAGCATATCAGGTTGGTTCAACCCGGATAATACGGCGACCTTGGGTAGTTTGACTTCCGGAGGATACGCTCAATATCAATTAGTCGGCATGAGATGGGGCGCTACCGGAGCCACCGATTGCACTCCTTCGTCGTCATTCTCTCCTTCATCCATAAATCCTTATAACGGTGCCGTCTATGGACAATCGAATTGGTTGACCGGCGGTTTCTGGAAGATGGTCGATACTAGTTTGCCGACTGTCTACGCCGATTCCAATCAGTATACAGTCGACTTTAACGATGTTTGGGGTTCGGCCGCCGACAACAGCGAATCCTATGTGGCTTCTTATATATATTCTCCGCGCCAGAAGCAGGTCACTTTCTCTGTCGGTTCGAACGATTCGAGAATGATTTGGATCAATGGTCAGTTGGTAAGCCAGGATTGTGCTAATCAGTCATTGGTATTAGATGATCAGTCTTTTAATTACACCTTGAAGCAAGGATGGAATACTTTCGTTATGTTCGTTTCCAATGGTAACGGTAGCTATTCGGCGCAGTGGAGAATTTCTTCGACCACTCAAGGAATGTATTATACGTCAAATCCGAGGATTTTGGTGGACAAGAATGAATATCAATTAGCTTTGAAAGGAGCTTATCTAACAGCTTCCTACGGAGCGGCCACTGTCGATTATTCAATATCCGCTTCTTCTTGGCAGTATTTCACTTTAGCCGGAGACAGCTCTTCTATCGATTTGTACATTAACGGTGTCTCTCGTGCCTCTAGCAGTGTCACCACCGCGGCTTCGGCCAATACCGAGCCCTTGCGTTTGGGTTATTTGTTTGATGGTAAACTGGACGAGGTGGTCATTAGAAACGTCAAAGATTCCAAGGATCGCGTTAAGGCTAACTACAATAACCATATCAATCAAGGAGTCGGTTCCGGAAAATTCGTGAAGAGTTTGAGCTCTGAACAGACCTATACCGGAGCTTCGGCTTCTTGGCGCGAGAACGAGGATGTCGGCAGTCCGATTCTTGGCGCGGCCTTGAATAGAAATGAGAATATACGTTTACGTTTGTCTCTTTCCAATACTTCAGGAGGAGCTTCTGTTTCTACATCTTATCGCTTGCAATATGCTTCCACTTCAGTGAATTGTTTCTCCGGTGTCGGTTCTTGGTATGACTTGCCGGTTTACTCTACTGCGCAACATTTCGAGATGTCTTCTTCGACATATGTTATTAATCAACAATTGACTTCCAAGGAGTTTACGGATACTGAAGGTTACTCTTTTGTTTCCGGTTCAGCCGTAGAAGAGGCCAATGCGACTTCCGCCTCTATTAGCTTGTTGCAGAACGAATATACGGAATTGGAATGGGTGATTCGTGCTAGTCATTATGCTAAAGACGGAACGACTTATTGTTTTCGTGTCGTTAACAACTCGGGCGGATTGTTGGACTCTTATGATAGATATGCGGAGGTTACTATGTCGGGAACGACTAATACGGCTCCTTCGTTCACTTATCTTCCTGGCGATGGAGGATCGGCCACCTCTACTCCGACAACTAATGGTTACGATGTCAATTTCAGAGCCACAGCCCTCGACAGTCAGGGAGATGAGTATTATTTGGCTATTTGTCAGACTAATTCCGTGGCCGTCGGTAACGGTATAGCGCCTACTTGCCCTGGTGGTTCTTGGTGCGTCTCCAATCTGGCTTCTTCCAGTCAAGAAGCTTCCTGCTCGTACACGACTAATTCGGCTATGGAGAGTTTGGATTGGTATGCCTTTGTCTGTGATTTGCGTTGGGGTGCCGGCGTGGCTAAATGTTCGGCTTCTAGCCAGGGAGAAGTTCCTCAGCAAGCTTCTTCGTCTCCTTTCAAGATCAATCATCGTCCATCTTTTACTGCTTTAAGCACTACAGTAGACTTCCGTGATCCAGGAGGAGTATTTACTATTTCAGCCTCCGGAGGAGATACTGACGCCAATGGACCGGATGATACCATGTATTTTTACGCTTGTCGTACGAACTCGGCCACCTTCTCTTCCGGTTGTGTCTCTGGACAGACTATTTGTTCTTCTACTGGTGCCGTTTCCTTGAATCCAAGTTGCACATACACCGATGTCGCTCCTACTCCGGCCGGAGCCAATACTTACTATGGTTTCGTTTTTGATAGTCATGGCGCATCATCTTCTCCTTCCGTACGTTCGAATACTTACACCATCAATAACGTTATGCCGGTTCTCGGTAGTACTGTCTTGAATGGCGGCAGTGATATAACGCTTAATCTTAAGGGTGCGGCGAATAGGTCGGTTCAAGTGGTGAATACTTCGGTTACGGATCAGAACGGTTGCCAATCTTTAGTTTCGGCGACAGCCGCCGTTTTCTTGTCATCAGTGAGCGGTTCTTTCAACTGCACCGCCGACGGCAATAATTGTTATCAGATAGGTACTGGAAACTGTTTACGTAGCGATTGTTCTGGAGCCGATGACGCCATAGCCACCTATACTTGCACCGTCGGCATGAGATTTTATGCTATCCCGACCGATAATTCCAGCAACAATCCATGGTCCAGTGACAACTGGTTATCTCGTATTCAGGTGTATGATGGCGCAAATTATGCCGCTACGACATCGGCTGGAGTGGAGGTTAATACTAATGCGGCCTTGGAGATTGCTGAAAACACTATAGATTTTGGCGGTTCGTTGTCGCCAGGAGATAATACGGGAGCTACTAATCAAGAGATAACCGTCGTCAATTATGGAAATTCCCCGCTAGACGGAGATTTGGAGGGGTCTTCTTTACGCAGTCAAATATACGACTACATATCAGCAAACAATATTGAATGGAGTTTGACGTCTGGGTTTAGCTATTTTACTGGGAACGATCTTTCCACTACGCCACAGACCGTTGGACTCGCTTTAGGTAAACCTACTTCAGACACCGATTTGTCCGATAATATTTACTGGGGCATCGGTTTGCCGGCCACGACGACTGGCGGAACTTTCGAAGGCTCGACTACTTTAAGTGCGGTTTTGGATGGTTTAAGTTGGTAGGGGCTTACCCCTTTGGCGTTTTTTATATATAATAAAGGAAGGTGAAATGAAAAAAAATATTTTTTTCTTCAATTGGTTGATTTTCTTTTTGTCGTTGGCGATTTGTTTTGTCGTCGCCTTCTTTGTTTTGTCGTTGTTCGATTTTAATCGAGCTCAAGCGGCTACCGGAGACAAAATACCACCACAAATTTTCAATTCTAAGATAGAGAATATAACGGCGACATCGGCTACGGTAATTTGGCAGACCGACGAAGAATCGGATTCCATGGTCAACTATGGGTTGAATCGTAATTACGGCATTGCGCGAGACCCTTTCTATGATAAAAAAGGGCATCAGATATTGATCGACGACCTATTGCCGGCGACCACTTATTATTTTCGCATGATATCTACTGATCAGGAGGGAAATCAGACTATCTCTAGCGATTACACGTTCACTACCACCGGAGAGCCGAAGAAGGAGGAGGCCGCCTCCGACACGCAAGGCCAGTTTCCTGGACCATCCGACCAGCAAGGCACTTCGCCTGGGCCTTCAGATCAGCAAGGCACTTCGCCTGGGCCTGCTAAGACGGAGGGTGATTATTCTTTGCCTGCGACAAACGAACCGCTGACAGAAGACGTTATCGAGGTTTTGCAGAAAATAAACCAGATAACAAGTGAACAGGTGTTGGAAATAATCCAAGAGCAGATTCAACAGCAGGCGGAGATTCAAACTGATAAGTTAGAAATAATTTTGGACAAGGTGGATGTGGAGACGGGGGTCGACTACGCGATATTACGTTGGAAGACTAATAAAGAGGCTAATTCCGTCGTATCCTTGGTTGAAGAGGGTGAATATAATGCCGAGGTGACTGATCCGTACCGTTGGTCGGAGGGGCAATTCGATGATAATACAAAAGACCACGAAGTTGTCGTCACTGGCCTTAAATCGGCGACTATTTATCATTTTCAGGTTTCCTCCGAGACTTCTTTAGGTCAAAAGAGTGTTTCCGCGGATAGTGTTTTTGTCACTAAGTCCGTATTGCCGGAAATATATAATATTAGTATAGCCAAGATAGAGGAGGATGCGGCAACTATAACTTTCACGACCAATATTCCATGCTCCTCCTTGGTTGAATATACCAATCTCGATAATGGTGACACGCGCATGGAGGGTTCATCGGCCTATACGACCATTCATAACGTTCGGTTGTCTGATTTGAAATACGACACTTATTATTCGGCCTTAATAATAGTGGAGAGTGAGTACGGGGAAAAAACAAGAAGCGCGCCGATTACCTTTTTGACTATAAAGGACGAAATCCCTCCTGCCGTATCCAAAGTCAAGAACGAATCCACTCTTTATCCTGGTGCCGACAATAAGGTGCAGACTATCGTGTCCTGGGAGACCGACGAATTGGCTATATGTCAATTCTTCTATCACCAAGGGTTGATAGCTCCGGATAAGGTCGAGGAGTTGCCGATAGAGAAGGACTATGCACAAAAGCATACTCAGGTCACCACTAATCTTTTGCCGTCGACCGTCTATAAATTTTGGGTCACATGCTATGACGACGTGGAAAATAAGGCGCGGTCGAGCGATTTTATAATCTTAACTCCAAGTCGCGAGCAAAGCATTATCGATATCATATTGAAGAACTTCGAAGGCACCTTCGGTTGGGTTAAAAAAATGGGTAAATAAAATGGAACCAGCAATCAGAGCCAGAAACATGCAAATCGTCTACAACCTTGGAAAGAAAAACGAGTTCAAGGCGATTTCTGATTTTTCTATAGACGTTTTTCCTGGGGAGTTCATTTCATTCTTTGGTCCTTCCGGATGCGGTAAATCTACGGTTTTCTACTCTATTTTAGGAGTTTTAAAACCATCTTCCGGGGAGATATTGGTGAACGGCCAGAATCCTTATTCTTTTTCTCCGCTCGAGATGGTCAAATATCAAGCCAAGACCATCGGCATTATTTATCAGGCTTTTTTTCTTATTCCTTCCTTGTCGGTCATAGATAATGTCGCCTTACCACAGACTTTTTTGGGAACTCCTTTCAGCAAGAGAAAGAAGAGGGCGCAGGAGTTATTGGATCGTTTCGGTGTGGGAACTAAATCTGAGACATATCCGGCGTTGCTTTCCGGAGGTCAGAGCCAAAGAGTCTCCGTCGCTCGCGCCATGGTGAACAATCCGGATATTTTATTGGCCGACGAACCTACCGGTAATTTGGACTCTAAGTCTTCTGATCAAGTCATGAATTATCTGATGGAATTATCCGATCGCGACAAGAAGACGGTTATTATGATTACGCATAACGCCGCCCAGCTTCATTATTGCCATCGCGTCTTTTACATGAAGGATGGAGCGCTATTGCGCGTCGTCCCAAATCCTGATCGTCAGCAGATAGCTAAATTCGACAAGCAGAAGGTTTTGGTGACCGAGATAGAGATATTATCCAAAATTTATCCTTATTCACAACCGGAAGAGTTGAAGGTTAAGAGTATTATCAACTATTTAACTCAGGATTTGGACTTTATGCAGTTGGATAGATTAGAGAAGGCTACGGCTAAAATGCTTTCCAGAAAAATAAGCCGAGAAGCGTTCTATGATTATTTGAAAGTCCCAATTTTAAATGGTGGTGTCGGTTTGACCGAAGATCGCGCTCAAGCGATGTCTTCCAAGATAGATCAAATATTGAAGCAGTCGGAGGATGTAAGGCGCTATAGGCGCCGTATGAACGCCGGACTTTTCTATAATCGCGAAGATAAGCTGATTAGTGATATACTATTCTATATAATAGAAGAGTCTAAGGTTTTTTTGACCAGAGAGATGAAGATGCGCTTGAAACAGTTGGTTAGGGATCGTGTTTCTGGGTTGATTAGAAAGGAAGAGCTTGAGGAGGTGTTGAAAAAACCAATCGAGGAAAGGGGATTGGGCTTCGATCGCGATACGATGTTTAAGGTGGTTTCTTATTTTGAGAAGCTTTTAACGCAAGGAGTCGATACGACCAATAAATCTTAATTATGATTAGAGTAGACGATACATTCGCTTTGGCGACCAGAATGTTCCGCACTAGGCCGATGAGAACTTGGCTTACTATTCTTGGTATTGGTGTCGGTATTTCGGCCGTCGTCGTCTTGGTCGGACTTGGTTATGGTCTACAGAAATTATTGCTCGAAAAGATCGTTTTCGGCGAGGCGATGCTTTCTTTGGATGTCGTCACGCCACCATCGCAAATCATTGTCATAGATAAGAATAAGTTGACTGAATTCAGCGATATGTCCAATGTCGAGGATATAGCCCCTCTCGCTAGCTTCAGTTCTTCGGTTACTTATGGCGATTTGACATCGAGCATAATGCTCAATAGTGTCAATTCCAATTATTTTCGTTATGCCGGTGTGCGTGTTTCCGAGGGTGATTTCTTTGCTGATAACGAAAAGGATCGCGTGGTTCTTTCGTCTGCCGTTTTAAAGCTTTTCGGCAAGGAGCCGAAAGATATGATAGGTCAATATATCTCGATAAAAGTATTAATTCCTTCTCCCGATGGCAAAGTGCAAGAAACCCCGCTTAATAAACAGTATAGGGTAAAAGGTGTCGTCGACGACGAAACATCGCTTTTCGCCTATATGCCATTGGAAGAATTATCGAGCCAGGTCTCCATTCCTTTCTACGAAAGAGTCAGAGTTAAAGTCACCAACAGGGAGGTTATAAATCAAGCCGAAAAAGAATTTCTTGATAAGGGTTTTATAGTCAACGCTTTGTCTAAGACCGTCGAGCAAGCCAATAAGATATTTACAGGCATCCAAGTAATGTTGGCCGTCTTCGGTGGTATTGCTCTCGTAGTTTCCGCCATCGGTATGTTTAACACCATGACCGTTACTCTTTTGGAGCGTACTAAAGAAATAGGTATTATGCGTACTATCGGTGCGTCGAACGCCACTATTATGATATTGTTTTTGTCAGAGGCTATTATCATGGGATTTTTTGGAGGATTGTCCGGGGTTGTGATTGGTGTTAGTGGTGGCCTGGGGTGTAATTTGGGTCTTTCTTTATTAGCCAAGAAAATGGGCGGTGAAGCAGTGGGTCTTTTTGATTTTCCTTTGACATTTTTGACTTTTTTGATAGTATTTTCAGCTTTCTTGGGTGCTGTGACCGGTTGGTTTCCGGCCAAGCGCGCCGCCACCCTTAATCCGTTGGACGCCATTAGGTATAGTTGAAGGAGTAGTATAGTTTATTTTATAAAAAGTAAAATAGTTATTATATGTTGAAGTCAATATTAAATAAAAAGAAAGTCGTTATTTTGAGTGTGATTCTATTAGCAGTAATCGTTGTCGTCGGATCTATTTTGATAAAAAATAAAAAAGAGAAAAATGTTTTAGAGGAGAAGCAGAGAGTAGAGGAGTCGCGTCAGCAAAGAATGGGGGCCGCGTCATGGTCTCGGGTAAGTTTCTTCGAAGGGTTGCCTATAAATGTCACACTTGCCATACCTTCTTATTTGGAAGGGAATTATCGAATTATAAAGGGTGCGGATTTGGTCAGATTCTTATATATAAAAGATCCGTCCAACCCAGTGGAGATGTTTTTCGTTAGGGTGGGTAGTAATAATGAATTCAATTTGTCCGAAGGCGAGTCGGAGCTACCATCCAAATGCTCGGACTATAAATTTTCTTATAAGTTATCCAAGACCGATGAATACAAAGGCTCTGATATTAGTGGGTTCTCGCAGGCGATGGACGATATGAAATTCTTCCTTTCTGGCGAGGGGTATTTCGAATGTCGCGACAGAAAGTAATTATAAAACAATGAATTGGGTCGATATATTAAAAATAACTATTCTTTCCGGTGTATTATTGGTGGTGTTTTTCTTTTTTCGTCGTATTTTGTTTTGGGGGTTCACTCCTTTATTACCTCATCATCCTGAAGTGGCTGAAAGAATAGTGAAAGAAATAGAGCTTCCTCCTAACGGCGTTTTCTACTGTTTTGGTTATGATGATTCCGGCCTGTTGTCCTGCTTGGAGAAAAAGTTTCCCGGCAGGACTATTATCGGAGTGGATAATGGTCGTTTTAGTCATTTTTTTTCAAGAATACAGAAGATTTTAAAAGGTAGTAAGGTGAGAATATTGCATAGCACCTATTATCGTACGGATTTACGGCGGGCTAATGCAGTCTTTTGTCACATGACTCCGGAAGAACTGAAAGAATTGTGCAAAAAACTGAAGCTGGAACCACCGACAGATTCCATCGTTATTAGTGATGGTTTTATAGTGCCGTATATGGAGACTTCAAGGGTTATAAGAGTTGAGCCGAAGAAGAAGTGGTATAGCTTTTTGGTGCATCATAAGAAAGTTTTGACCATACAAGAAAAGGAGCACACGAGGGACGGAAATATTTATTTTTATCAGGTATGATCCGTTGAGAAACCCTTTGTTTTATAAGGTTTGTGACAACCTTCCTTCGTCACTTGTAAAGTGCTATAATATTGGTAGTAATAATATGCTGTGGATAAGTTTATCCATTCATGCTATATGGGAAAGAAAATAAAAGAAAAAGCAAAAAAGTCATTGCCTTTATTCCTGATGATATGTCTGGTGAATTTATTTTTCATGGGCTTTTCTTTTAATTTGAATTTTGATTTAGTCGGATTGAATCAGAATCGCGGTTTTTTGGATTTTGGGCGCGATGTTAAGGCCGATCAAGCCTCGACTACGGTAACGGTTATGAACGCTCCGCCTTGGTTCACTGTGGCTCCGGCGGAAAATCCATCTTCTACCTCGACTACTCCGGTTAATGTTGGCGCGAGTATCGGTTTCCAAGGTACTGGAACTGATGGAGAAGGTGATGATTATTGGTTTATAGTCTGTACGACAACTCAGGCTACGTCAACGATCGCTGCTCCTGCTCCGACTTGTGTCGGCGGAAACTATCTTTGCAGATCGAATAAGGCGAGTTCGACCGTGCAGGCTACTTGTACTTATAATAGCGTCAAGAACGTAGTATCGGAGACGCAGGTTTGGTATGCCTTCGTTTGCGATGACCATGCCGGAGACCCTCGTTGTAGCGTTGTAGGGGCTCAAGGCTCCGGTGATAGCGGGAGTCCGTTTTACGTGAATCATTCCCCAACTCTTGTAAACGCTTATACTTCGGTCGATAATCAGGCTCCTGGAGGAACCTTCACGATATATGCAGAATCTACGGATACAGATAGTGCTGGCGGAGTCGATCAGATAGAGATGTACGCCTGCTCGACCAATGCTTGGACACTTTCCGGTGGATGTACGGCAACGACTCTTTGCACGGCTTCATCCACGTCTCCGGACGTCAGTTGTCAATATACGGATACGGCACCTACCCAAGACCAGGCTTATAACTATTGGGTTTTTATAAAAGATTGGCATGAATTGACTGGCATCGGCAATGGTGATACCTCCACTTATACGATAACTAACGTCGCACCAGTCGTTTCCAACGTTACTTTGAATGGTGGTGCGAATATAGGGTTGAATATTAAAAACGCTCCTGGCATGGATGTATTAATAGGGTCCGTTAGTGTGACCGATAATAATGGTTGTCAGGATGTATTGACCGCCACCAGTACTGTTTATTTGGGTTCTGTGGCAGGTGGTGCGAATTGCGCGGCCAATGATAACAATTGCTACAAAACACCAGCAGCATTTTGTTTCGTAACCGCTTGCGATGCTGGTCCAGATATCGATGCGACAGTTACAGTGACTTGCAGCACCACCATGGCTTTTCATGCCGTTCCTACCGATGCCGACGCTGCATCGGCTGCAACCTCTTGGTTTGCCAGAATAACAGCTTGGGATGAAACGACTTTCGGCTCTGGAGATTATAACACTCTTAATGGCGTCGAAGTTATTTCTACGGCCGCTTTAGAGGTGACGCAGACTTCGATAGATTATGGAATAATACAAGCCGGTTTGGATAGCGGAACAAAAAATTCTACAACCACGGTAGTCAATTATGGAAATACCCCGATCGATACCGCGCTTTCCGGCATGGACATGTTACGTGAAGGCATTGGTCCTGAATTAATAGGAATAGAAATGCAACAATGGAGTTTGAGTAACTTCGTTTACGGAGGTGGAACTATAATGTCCTCGACAACCCCCTCTACAGCTGATACCGTAATAGGACGTCCGACGAGTGCGGTTGATGTGGTTGACGATGTGTATTGGGGAATCGGATTGCCGAACAGCATACCATCGGCCGATTACGAGGGTTACAACATCTTCACTGTCGTGGAGGATTTGGATGGAAACTGGAATTAGGTAAAATATTTTAAAGAGCGTCTTTATAAGACTCTCTTTTTTGTTTAAAAAAAGCCATAAAAACAAAACAATACGATAATAGTTTTCCCCAGATTATTCCCTTTTTCAAGGTTTGCATTTGTTGGCTTAATATTGTATGATTTAGGATGTGATAGTATACCCATTAAAATTATTAGCATGGGTATTTTACGGTTAAAGGAAATGCTGAGAAAATTAGCGCCTTTCCTAATTTTATTATTGTTCATCGGTTGGGCCTCTCCGGCTTCAGCCGGTTTTGGCGTATCTCCTCCTCGCATTAAAAATCATCAATTGACGCCTGGTTCTATTTATCCGGTCAAGATAATGCTTTTACGCTCTTCTGCCGAAGAAGATCTTCGTGCTGTTGTAAAGTTTACGGCTCAAGAGATGGAGCCATGGATAAAAATAGACAAGGGGGAGGAATTCGTGTTGCCGGCCGGTGAATTACAGGTGCCGATGACGGTTACTTTTAATATTCCAAAGAATGCCGAACTTGGTAATTATACCGGCAATATAAATATAAAAGTCCTTCCCAAAGATGGTGGTTCCGGTGTCTCTATCGCGCTTGGTGCCAGAATAGATATTGATATAGCTTTGACTAATGTATCAAATCCTGATTTTTTGGTTAGAACCGTCTCTGTTCCTGACTTTGAAAAGCTTGGTTCTCCGTGGAATTGGAAGTTTTGGTCGAAGATTTTTGATAGTTTTTTCTATCGCGTTAGAGTTTTGGCCAGTGTGGAGAATACTAGTAGTGTAGATACTGCACCATCAAAGATAAGTCTAGAGGTTTATGACTTGGTAAAAAGCAAAGTGCTAGAGTATGGAGAGGATAAGACGATGGAGAAAATCAAGGCTTTTTCGACGGGCAACGTAGAAGCTTCTTTTCCTACGAAGCTGCCGCCGGGTCAATATTGGGGTAAAGTTAAGGTTTATAAAGAGAATGAAATAGTCAATTTTTACGAGATAGCTTTCTCGGTTGAAAAGCCGGGTGTTCTTGGTGCTGGAGCTAGGTCTCTTGGTGCCGGACCTTGGTTGCTTTTAGGTGGACTGGTTTTTGTTTCCGTCTTTTTAGTGGCGTTCCTTATAAAGATAAGATTCTGGCGTTTTGTATTCGTTTTACTTCTTCTTCCGACCAAACCATTAGCTAAGAATGTCGGCGTTGCCGCTAGTGGTATAAACAAAGGTTTCTGGAGATGGATAGCTAAACAGGCTGAAAAGCATAAGGATAAATAAACCAAGGCGACTTTATGTTAAGAAAATATAAAATATTGCCAATATTTTTTTTCTGCCTTTTTTTTGTTTTTTTTAGCTTTTCTTCGGAAAGGGTTGGTATTAGACAGGTTTTGGCGGATGAGAATATTCCAACTTTTTTGCAGATATTGTTGATTTGTGGAGATGGTGTTAAAGACCCTCTTTGGGAATTTTGTGACCCAGGTGACGTTTTAATGGGTTATTTGCCAGATACCGGCACATCCACTTGCCAGACGATGAATAATCCTCATACCGGTTCTCCTTATGTTTCCGGTAGATTGGGCTGTACTAGCGATTGTACGGCTTTTTCGACAAGTACTTGTTATACTTGCGGTGACGGGTTCAAGGAAGGTCCCGTGGAGGAGTGCGATGGCACTGATTTTGGTGGTGGAACGACTTGCATGGATTACGGTTACACTAGCGGTAATTTGCATTGTGCTCCGGGTTGTAGATTGGATCTTAGCGAGTGTGTGATTATTGGAACTACGGAACCAAAGGAAGGTGAGACTCCGACTACTGGTGGCGGAGGTGGTCTTTCCGGCGGTTCATCTGGTTTTTTGCCAGGACAAAAGATAGAGCCTGATAAGACGGTTGTCATTATAAAGGGAAAATCTTACCCTAATTCAGACGTTAGAGTCTTAATCGACGGTAAAGTGGTCGGAATCGTCAAAGCCGACTCCGCTGGAGATTTTCGCTTCCAAGAAGATGACATAACCCCAGGAATAGCCACCTTTGGTCTTTGGACGGAGGATGAGAGAGGTTTGAAGTCGACTTTAGTGACAATAACTTTCCGCATAGCCTCTAAGTCCGTGACTACGATATCCAATATATATCTTTCACCGACAATCGATGTCGACAAGAGGAAGGTGGCTCAGGGTGAGGATATAAAGATATTCGGTAAAAGCTCCCCAAGCGTCAATTTGCAGGTTAATGTCAATTCTCTGGTCGAAAACATAGTCACTACCACAAGTAATACCGTAGGAGACTGGACACTGTCTTTCAATACGAAGAGTCTCGAGGAAGACTTTCATTCCGCCAAAGCAATGATAAAGTTGAAAAGTCAGGAAGGTGTGATCGAGAGTAATTTTTCTCGAAGTGTTAGTTTTTATGTCGGTGTCGGGGGTCCGGATGTGGGAGAGTGCGGTATAGCTGATTTGAATTGCGATGGCGCTGTCAATTTGGTGGATTTCTCTATTTTGCTTTATAATTGGAATACGACCGAGGCTAAGGCCGATATAAATAAAGATGGTAAAGTAGGGTTACCGGATTTCTCTATAATGATGTTCTATTGGACCGGATAGATTTAAGTTTTAAATTTTAAATTATGAATAATAAATTGATATTTTTAATTTTTTTGCCGTTGCTTCTTCTTATTCCGAGTTCGACTTTTGCTGCGACATTGTATCTTGATCCGGTTTTAGGCAAGCTGGGTCCGCAAGACGCCGTAGAGGTTAAGGTCAAGATAGGTGTGGCCGATGGAGAATGTATTAACGCGGCCAATATAGTTTTGAATTTTCCATCGGACGTCTTAGAGGTTAAGGATTTTATTTCCGGAGATTCATTGTTCTCTTTGTGGGTGGATAGACCAAACGATGAAAAAATAAAAGAAGCTAACGAAAAAGGAATCATTTCTTTTTCCGGTGGTTTGCCTGGTGGTTATTGTGGTAGGGTTTCCGGCGATCCCGGTGATAGCAATGTTTTAGGGGCGATAGTTGTCTCTCTTAAAAAACCCATCGTTTTTAGTAAAGCAGGTATGGATTTTTCCTCGAATACGGAAGTTTTTTTGAATGATGGTAATGGAACTTTTGCGAATATCTCTACGCAAGGAATGAATTTTGAGATAAGTAGCAAGGCATCTGGACAGCCAAAAGACGATTGGGGTAGGAGGATAAGGGAAGATAAAATTCCTCCGGAAACTTTTGTTATAGAGATAAGTAAGGATGACAGAATATCGGATGGTCGTTATTTTATCGTCTTCTCTACTACCGATAAGCAGACAGGAATAGATCACTATGAGGTTTTGGAGAACAAGAAGGATGACGCGACCTCTTGGTTGGATAATCTGGTCGGTGTCTTAAGGAGAGCTTTGAATAAGCAAGAAAAGGAATCTTCTTTTGAAGTCGCCCAATCGCCGCATATCCTTAAAGATCAAAATTTAAAAAGTCAAATTAAAGTCAAAGCGGTAGATCGTGCCGGGAATGAGAGGGTTGTGGAATATCATAATAAGAGTAAGAGTGTCGCGACGGCTAGTGGAAAAATATCATGGCCGGTCATCGCTTTAGCACTTCTCGTCTTCGGCGTACTGATGTCTGTTTTTGCGGTGTTTAAAAGGATTAGAAAGGGGTAATTTTGATTTGCTAGCGTGTTTATAAAAGTATATAATAATAACAAGATGATACAAGGAGTAAAAAATAAAATAATATTGTTTGGGTTCGCGTTTTTGTTTTCTTTGTCGGTTTTTTTTCCGATAAACAATGCTTTTGCGGCTGATGTCTCTTTGTATTTTAGTCCGTCGGCAAACACCCAGACTGTTGGTGGTAGATTTGTCGTTTCCGTCAAGATAAATACTAACGGGCAGGCCGTCAATGCGACTCAGGGTGTTATTTCTTATGATAATGAGGCTTTGAGGGTTGTCAGCGTCTCTGGCAATAACTCGGTTTTCGCTTTTTGGACCGAAGAACCGTCTTTCTCTAATCAAAATGGTTCTATAAAATTCGGAGGAGGAGTTCCAAGTCCCGGTTATAATGGAAATGGAGGACAGGTTTTTGCCATAACTTTCCAAGCGTTGCGTCAGGGGGCGGCAGAGGTTAGTTTTGTCTCCGGTTCCGTGTTGGCTAATGATGGTAAGGGTACTAATGTTTTGACTGGTATGGGTGGAGCTAATTTTTCCATAAATCCGGCCGTCGAAAAAAAAGGTGAGCAGATATCGAATGTAAGGGTTGCCGGGAAGAATGATTCCGTGTCGATTGGTCCGGAGGTTTTTTCCGACACCGATCCTGACCAGGACGTATGGTATCGCGACAGACAGATAAAATTCTACTGGAAGATTCCAGAGGGGTCCGAAGGGGTGAGTGTGGCATTTAATAAAAGCGCGGACACCGATCCGGGTGATAATTCTGTGGGTATTATAGATAATAAAGAGTTTATAGCCGATTCCGATGGAGTCTGGTATCTGCATCTCAAGATAAAGAATAAAGACGGCTGGAGTGGTATCACTCATCGTCCCGTAAAGATAGACACTACACCTCCTGAGTCTTTCGAGGTTTGGAGTAAACAAGAGGATCCGAACGATTGGCCGACGGTTTTTTTTAAGACCGTCGACAAATTATCCGGTGTCACTAAATACGCCTTGGTCGTCAATAGCTTGAAATCGGAGCCATACATAGTCTCTCCGGATAAGGATTCTTTAAAGGTGACTAATTTGGAAGTCGGCCACCATACAGTTATGGTAAGAGCGGTGGATGAGGCTGGCAATGAGAGTTTTTCGACTATAGAATTTGAGATAAAGCCGATATTGGAGCCCAAGATAGATGATTTTTCAAAGGAATTGGCTCCGGATGATCATTTCTTCGTCTCTGGAACCTCGATTCCTGATGCCGCTATAAAATTATCAGTCAAAGACACTGGCAGTGATAGGGTTTTGACCTATTATTTGAACGCCGATAAGAGCGGTCGTTGGTCGTTCGTGATGCCCAATGGTTTGAATGAAGGGCGCTATATATTTTGGTCGGAGGCGACCAATCCTAATGGGTTGGCCAGTCGCTCGTCGAGTGTCTTTAGCTTTTTAGTTACCCCGCCGGTATTCGCTCGTTTTGGTACCGTCGTCGTCGATTATTTCACGGTTTTCGCTTCTTTGTTGTTCGTTTTGGCTTTGATAATCTTCTTGGCCGTTCTAACGACAAAGATGTTACGTAAGAAATTGAGAAAGGAGACTGTCGAAATAGAGCAGGTTTTAGAGAAGAATTTAGAAGTTTTGCGCGTCGCCTTGGCAGAAGAGGCCTTGTCATTAGCCAGGACCGCCAAAGATAAGAATAAGAGCGGTGCTCGTAGTGATATAGTCAAAGAGGTAGCTTGCTTGAAACAAAGATTGGATGAGAGAATAGATAATACCGGCCGTCGAATAATGAAAGAGATTAAGGACGTAGAGAGAATTTTAAAATAAAAGCCGCCGCTTTAAAAGGCGGCTTTTCTGAAAAAATGAAACATCGTTTTTTATTGTTTTTTTTGTTGGTCGCCATGGCTCTGTCCGGGTGTTCTGCGGAAAAAAATAAGGATGTGTCCGAGCAAGACGACATTCTTTTGGCTCAGGATTGCGGTCTTGATCGTTTTCCTTGTTGCGCATCCGATCCGGTTTGTAATTTTGGTCAACAATGTTGCGTCGATCCTAATAATAGCAATCGTAATCATTGTGCGGATTCTTGCTCTTGTGGTAAGGAGGATGATTTTTGTTGCGAGGGGGGTAAGTGCTCGGAAGGGCTTGATTGTCGAGATGGTGTTTGCATTCGTTGCGGAAACGAAGGCGAGGCTTGTTGTCCGAAGGAGATCTCCTGTTCGGTCGGATTATCTTGTTTGAACGATGAATGCGTGAAATGCGGACTTGTCGGTAATCCTTGTTGTCAAGGTTCTGTTCCGTGTTTAGTCGGCGATGGCGAGAATAACGAGTGCTTCGCCGGTCTTTGTCGTAGTTGCGGATTTAATGGGGCTCCGGCTTGTGAAGGTGATAAACCGTGTCTTCCGGGGCAGCTATTGACCGGCAACCGTTGCGAGCGTTGTGGGCAGGATAATCAACCCTGTTGCGCCACATCGAGCGACGCAATTTATGCTTGCGACAAGAAAGCCGGTTTGTCTTGCAAGCTTGGTTTTTGCGAGAAGTAATTATTTTGCCACCGAGGTCTCAAAATGTTAAAATAGAAACATAATCCTTTTGTGTTTTAAGGTTTTTTGTTTATATGGAGATAAATTTGGATTTAGCCTCTTTTTCCGATTCTTTGATGGTCGCTTTGTCGAATATCGCTAGCGCACCGGATGTTTTTTTAATGAACATGTTTCTGTATTTGGGGTGGATACCGATAAGTTTTACCTTCCTTTGGGGTGCTCGTTTGCTTTGGATAGAGTATCGTCAGAATCTTTGGGCTGAAAAGAACGCTAAATTTACCTTTTTGGCGATCGATATCCCTCGTGGCAACGCTCAATCCCCGAGAGCGGTCGAGAATCTTTTCAGCTATCTGGGCGGTGCGCATGGTTCGACTAATCTAATGGACACTTATTGGGAAGGAAAGTTCCAACTCGGTTTTAGCTTTGAGATAATCTCTAATGGTGGATATACTCAATTTTTGATCAGGACGCCCGTTGCCAATCGTGATTTAGTTGAATCAGCTATATACTCTCAATATCCCGACGCCGAAATAACCGAGGTCGAGGATTATGCCAAGCAATATGCCGATGTCACTTTTCCTAGTGATAAATACGATATAGCCGGTGCCGAGTTCGTTTTGGTGACCGACCAAGCCTTGCCTATAAAGACTTATCCTGAATTCGAACACCAATTCGGCGAGCCGGAGACGACCTTCCGCGACCCAATGGCCGCTTTAATGGATCTTTGTTCTTCGCTCAAGCCTGGAGAACAGTTATGGTATCAGATATTGGTCATACCGACTGATATGGCTTGGCCTTCTTTCATCGAAGATAAAGTGTCCGATATCTTGAAGGAGAAGAAGAAAGCTAAGCCGACGATCTTTAATGATTTAGCCGATCAGGCCATGTCTTTTATAAATGTTGGGGCTAATATGATAGTCGGCGGAGAGCCGGCCGCGCCAAAAAAAGAAGAAAAGAAAGATGATTCTTTGAAGATGATGAATTTGAAGCCGAAACAGAAGAAACAAGTGGAGAGTATACATGAGAAGGCTTCTAAGATGCCTTTCAAGATAAAGATTCGAGGTGTGTATTTTGCGGAGAAGGAAGTGGCTAATAAGGCGAAGGGTTTTGCCGGTTTCGTCGGTTTTATGAAGCAATTCACCGCTACCGATCTTAATGGACTAAAGCCTGACATGGATAAGACCGGTACATCGACGGCTTATTTGTTTAAAGACTCCCATCTTAATCAGAAGAAGAACAAGATATTGAAGAACTATATAGCCAGAAGTGGTTCTAGTGGCCGCCCGACTTTTTATCTTAATGTCGAAGAGCTGGCGACGATTTGGCACTTTCCTATCGAAGGTGTCGTTAAAGCTCCTTTGATACAAAAGACTTCCGGTCGTAAGGCTGAGCCGCCGATGACCTTGCCTCAGGCGGATCGTTTCGTCAGTGAGGAAAAGATAGAGCCTCTTTTCCTTGGTGATATAGACGAGGAGGATGAGAATGACCCTCTATTCTTCGATGAGAAGCCGCAGGAGAAAAAGACCGAGCAGGTCGGTCTTCCTGCTGAATCTTTTCAAACCAGTATTAAAGACTCCAGCGAAGGAGATGATGATAACCCCTTTTCCGACGAAAAAGGTGCTCCGCCGTCAAATCTACCATTCGCTTAATCATACTCTATGACAAATAGTGAGATAACGGTTTTTGCGGAAACGACTTTTCGCAACAAGCGTTTAAAATTCGGCATCAAGACGGACGATAGACGACGCCATATGTATGTGATCGGTAAGACTGGTATGGGTAAGTCTACTATTTTGGAAAATATGATTGTCGACGATATCCGTGCCGGTAGGGGAGTGGCCGTCGTCGACCCTCATGGCGACTTGGCCGAGAAAATAATGCAATTCATTCCTTCGGAGAGGGTGAAGGATATTATTTATTTCAATCCGGCCGATACGGAATTTCCTATCGCCTTCAATATCGTGGAGCAGGTGGACGCTAAGGTTCGCCATCTTGTCGCGTCCGGTTTGATAGGCGTTTTTAAGAAACTTTGGGCGGATTCTTGGGGTCCTCGTTTGGAATATATTTTGCGTAACGCCATCTTGGCGGTTTTGGATTATCCTAACTCAACCTTGCTTTCGGTTATACGTATGCTTTCGGATAAGGTCTATCGTAAGAAGATCGTCGATGCGGTTCAAGATCCGATGGTCAAATCGTTTTGGCAGAAGGAATTCGCCGGATACGCCGATAAATTTGCCTCTGAGGCCGTCTCTCCTATTCAAAACAAGGTCGGTCAATTCTTGTCCAGTTCTTTGATTCGTAATATCATCGGTCAATCCAAATCTTCCATTGATGTCCGCAAGGCCATGGACGAGGGAAAAGTCTTGATCATGAATTTTTCCAAAGGGCATATAGGAGAGGATAATTCCGCCTTACTTGGTGCGATGATGATTACCAAGATACAGTTGGCGGCTATGAGTAGAGTTGACATACCGGAGAAGGAGAGGCGTGATTTCTATCTTTATATCGACGAGTTTCAGAACTTCTCTACCGATTCTTTCGCCAATATATTATCGGAAGCTAGAAAATATCACCTCAGTCTTATTATCGCTCATCAATATATAGAGCAGCTCACCGACACTGTCAAAGCGGCCGTATTCGGCAACGTCGGAACTTTAGTCTCCTTCCGTGTCGGCGCGGTCGACGCGGAGGAGCTCGTCAAAGAATTCGCCCCCGTCTTCACGGAGGAGGATATTTTGAATCTTCCTAAGTTTGAATTCTATATCAAGTTAATGATTGACGGTGTTGCCTCCACTCCGTTTTCGGCGAGAGGTCTTTTGCCTCTACGTGAAGACGAGAAGACTCATAATTTGGATAAAGCCGTCGAGTGGACAAGGAGGAATTACGCTAAAGAGAGGATATTGGTGGAGGAGGAGATTATGCATTCTCATTTTAACGATGATCAACCCATGGCTCATGTCGCTCCAGGGCAAGTTATAAATATTCCTTCTCAACCGGCCTCTTTACCGCCGGTGATTAAGGGTGGTTTTCCTCCGGCCATAAAGAACTTCCCATCTTCACCTAGTCAAGCGCCTAGAGAAATTCCGTCGCCGAAAGAAGAGATAAAATCCATCGCATCGCATGTGGAAAATGTTCCGGTTCAAGCTCCGGTGATCCCAGTGGCTAAGCCTGTAATAAGGATAGATAAGGACAATTCATCGAGTATCCTCAATGAGGCGATTTGCTCTAATTGTGGTAGTCAGACCAAAGTTCCTTTTAAACCGGATGGCACCAGACCGATCTATTGTAAAAATTGCTTATCGGAATTGAAGAAGAAAAAGAAGGACGAGATGGACGAACGTAAAAATACGCCACGTCCTAATTTCTCGGAGATATCGCCATCCGCTTTGGGCAAGGAATTGGACGCCGAGCCGGTGGAAGCCTCAGGATTGTCTTTGTCGACGCTAAAAGAGTCGGCCCTTGTAAATTTTTCTAAAAACAGCCATAATCATAAAAATCCATCGCAAGACATGCTTAAAGACGGTCAAATAAAAGAGAAAGAGTTGACCGAAGGCGAGGATATAATATTCGATTAAAAAATATGGCTTCGGAAAATTTACCTATTAATAGCTTAAAAATAAGCAAAGCTTCTGATTTGACCGGCAAAGACCGAGTTCTTTATCGTTCTCTGGAAATACTACCAGGATTTTTAGCGATAGGCTTGCTTCTGGTCTTAATCGTTCTTTCCTATTTTAATCCCTTGTTGGTGGCTTATTTTATAATAATATTCGATATATATTGGTTGTTATTAGTGTTGTATCTCGGAATACATCTGTTCGCTTCTTATTTTAAGATGCGTAATGGAGAGAAGACTTCTTGGGCTAAAAAATGCGCCGATTTGTCCGCCGGCAAAGTAGAAGGATTGCCTAATGATTGTTTGGCTAAAAAAGGATGGAAAGCCGACGATATTATACATGTGATAGTCGATCCTACGGCTGTAGAGCCTGTCGAAGTATTGCGTCCAAGTCTGCAATCAATCATAGATAGCGGTTTCCCGACCAAGCAGATGATTTTCGTCTTAGCCTTGGAAGAAAGAGAAGGGGAAAAAGGTATAAACAAAGGAAAAGAGATAGAGAAAGAGTTTAGCTCGTATTTTCTTAATTTTATCGTTCCGGTCCATCCGGATGGCGTAGCGGGAGAGTTGAAGGGCAAGGGGGCTAATCAGGCTTATGCCGCCGAAGTCTTGAAGAGGGAGGTAGTGGATAAGGAGAACTTGGATTACGACAAGATATTGGTGACCGTCATCGATAGTGATACGGTTTTTTATCCAGGGTATTTTCATTGTCTGACCTATAAATTCTTGACAGTCAGTAAGCCCTACAGAGCCAGTTATCAACCGGTTCCGCTTTATCACAATAATATCTGGAATGTTCCTTTCTTCTCCCGTGTCGCCGCGATGAGCAATACTTTTTGGCAAATGATGCAACAAATCAGAGTCGAAAAGTTGGCCACATACTCTTCTCATTCCATGACTTGGCGCGCTTTGACGGACATAGGATTCTGGTCCAAGAATATGGTTAGCGAGGATTCGAGAATATTCTGGCACTGTTATCTGCATTATAATTGCGATTATCGCGTCGAGCCTTTGCATTTCCCGGTTTCGATGGATTCTTTGCAGGTCTCCAGTCTTTGGAGGACGGTCGTCGGTCTCTACAAACAACAGCGTCGTTGGGGTTGGGGAGTGGAGAATTTGCCGTACTTGGTTTTTAATGTGATAAAAAGATGGAAGCAAATAAAGAAGCGCGATGCTTTAGGGCGCATAGCGGTTCAAATCCATGGTTTTCATTCCTGGGCCACTAACGCTTTGATAATAGCTTGTATAGGGTGGTTGCCGATAATACTAGGTGGTGAAAAATTCAATTCGACCGTAATCTCTGGCAATCTTCCGCAAATAACCAGAAATCTCATGACTATAGCGATGTCCGGTTTGCTTTTTTCGGCCATCGTTTCGACCCTTCTTTTACCTCACAGACCGGAAGGTGTCGGTTTAGCGAGGAAGATAGGAACTCGTTTTTTATCTGTTGTGGAATGGTTTTTCTTGCCGATGGGTATTATCGTGTTCGGTGCCATACCGGCGCTAGAGGCACAGACAAGATTGATGCTCGGTAAGTATATGGGCTTTTTGGTCACCCCCAAAGACAGAAAATAGTACGTAGGCCACATCCGAGCTTATAGCCCGGATGTTTTTTATTTGGTATAATTCAAATAAGAATAAGCGATGCGAAATTGCGTTAATTTTTATTTTATATGATTGAATCACATTCTTTGTCGGTAAAAGCTTGCCTAAAGGAGCTTAAGACTTCCGAAAAAGGATTGTCTTTAAAGGAAGCCTTTTCGCGTTTCGAAAAGAATGGGCCGAACGATATAGTAATAGAGAAGAAAATCTCTAAATGGAAAATATTTTTTAAGCAATTCCAAAGCCCTTTTATATATATACTGCTGTTTGCCGGCACTACGTCGTTACTGCTTAATGAAATAGCCAACGCCACCGTTATACTATCGGCAGTTGGGTTGAATGCCCTCGTAGGCTTTTTTCAGGAGAACAAGGCCAACGACTCCTTGAAGAAGTTGCGTGATTTGGTTAGACATCAAGCGATAGTGTTTCGTGGCGACAGAGAGAGAAAGATAGACGCTCGCCAAGTCGTGGTCGGAGATATCGTTATGATAGAGGTAGGATCACGTCTCCCCGCCGACGGTCGTCTGATAGAGTCCGCGGAATTATCGATAAACGAATCTTCCTTAACGGGGGAGTCCTATCCTTCGAAAAAGACGATTGATAAGCTCTCTCCGGGGACAGCTTTGCCGGATAGGAAAAATATGGTGTATGCCGGCACCGTGGCCGTTTCCGGTCGCGGTAGAGCGGTTATAACCGCCACCGGTAAAAATACGGAAGTCGGTAAAATATCCCGTCTTTTGGATATTCAGGAGGAATCCACCCCATTGCAAGAGAAGATAGAGGGTTTGGCTAAATTTCTAGCCACTATCTTTCTGTCTATTTGCGCGCTGGTTTTCGCAATAGGAGTATTTGAGGGGCGCGGTGTCTATGAAATGTTCTTGGTGGCCGTCGCCTTGGCTGTTTCCGCCATTCCCGAAGGACTTTTGATATCCATGTCTTTTATTTTGGTCATAGGCATGCAGAGACTCTTGAAGGTGAGCGCTTTGGCCAGAAAACTAGTCTCTGCCGAGACTTTAGGCTCCACCACCGTTATTTGTTCCGATAAGACCGGTACTTTAACCGAGGGGCGAATGGAAGTATCTCATATAATAATCGGCGAGAACGAATTCGAGGAGGATAATCCCGGCTCGCGCCAAGAGATGGGCGAGGCTAAAATGGTTCTATTGGCTTTGCAGATCGGGGCGATGTGCAATAACGCGATAGTCGATAATCCGGAAGATTCTCTTAAAGAATGGGTTTTTTCGGGCACGCCGACGGAAGAAGCATTGCTTAAAGCGGCCTATGAGGCCGGAATAGATCGTTTCGAGCTTGAAAAGAAAGAGAAGCGCTTGGTCGAGAAGCAGTTCGATAGTGCGACGAAGTTCATGGCTACTATCAATAGCAGAGATAGCGGTTTTGTTATGTATGAAAAAGGCGCTCCGGAAATCGTTCTTGAAAAATCCAAGATTTTTTATCACAAAGGCGCCTTTACTCAATTGAAAGATTCAAATAGGCGTTCTATCGTCAAGAATTTCGAGAAAATGACTTCTTTGGGGTTTCGGTTGATAGCCGTGGCCTATAAAGATTTATCGTTGGACGACTTGAACAAATCTTCCACTCCTGATTGGGGTTCCCTTGATAGGGATTTGACTTTTGTAGGACTGATAGCCCTAAGAGATCCTTTGCGTTCCGATGCGAAAGACACTATCAGGGCTACTAAGGAAGCTGGAATAAGGCCAGTCATAATAACCGGTGATCATAGTCTTATAGCTGTCGCCATAGGTAAGGAGATCGGTTTAGAGATCGATAAAAAGACGATCGTTTCAGGTGATGAGTTGGACAAAATGGATGATAAGGAGCTCAAGAGGCGTTGCGCCAAGATAAATGTCTATGCCAGGGTCAGTCCGCACCACAAATTAAGAATAGTGAACGCACTGCGAGCGCGAGGAGAGGTTGTGGCGATGGCGGGTGATGGCGTCAATGATGCGCCGGCGCTTAAAGTCGCCGATGTTGGAATCGCTCTTGGTAACGGTTCAGATGTCGCCAAAGAGGCTTCGGACATAATTCTGTTGAATAATAATTTCAAAGTTATTGTATTGGCGGTTGAAGAGGGGAGAAGGATATTGTCCAATTTGCGTCGCGTGGTGACATATCTGACATCCGATTCTTTTTGCGAGATAGTTTTGATTACCGGGTCGATATTGATCGGTGCCCCTTTGCCTCTTCTGCCGGTCCATATATTATGGCTAAATATCATACATGATGGAATGCCGAATTTCGCTCTATCCTTCGAGAAGACGACGAAGAAGATGATGAAGAGAAAACCGGACAAACGTTCCGCTTCCTTACTTACTCCAGAGATGAAGGCTATAATTTTCTTTGTAGGAATGGTGATTAATGTTGTTATCTTTGCCTTTTTCTTCTGGATGTATCGTCTTGGCGTGGCCATAGAATATCTAAGAACTTTAGTCTTCGGCATACTGGGCGTCAAATCTCTGCTCGCCATCTTTTCCTTAAGGTCTTTATCTCGCCCTATTTGGTTAATGAATCCTTTCGGCAACCCATATCTTTGGGCAGCCGTCGGGGTTAGTACTTTCTTGTTCTTATCGGCGATATATTGGGTTCCTTTGCAAATCCTTTTAAGTACTGTGCCATTGCATGCTAAGGATTGGTTGATAATCTTCTTCTTCTCTTTGATTAATCTTTTATTGATAGAGGGAGTTAAAGTGTTTTATTCTCTAAAGGTTAAAAAATAAAAATGTGGAAAGAGAAAAGAAAAAAGAATATCGTATCCGCCTTTTTGTCTAGTCCTTTGTTTTTATCTTTCGTCCTCTTGGGCCTTCTGGCAGCAATAGGTTTCCCTTTGTATGGGAATATTTCGAACCGTTATCGGATAGATAACGAGATCGGCGATTTAAAAAAAGAGATCGAAGATTTGGAGGCCGGTAATAGTGATTTAAAGAAGCTACTTTCTTATCTGAAGTCCGAGCAATTCGCCGAAACCGAGGCGAGGATGAATTTTGGTCTTAAAAAAAGCGGCGAGGAAGTGGTTGTCATAAAAGAGGATGATCAAATGATCGAAAGTGGTGTTGCCGAAGAGTCCGAAGACGAGGAAGAATCATCTTTATCTAAATGGCTGAGATATTTTTGGGGTAAAAAATAAAGAACGGATTGATCCGTTCTTTATTTTTTTGAGCCGAAAGTGGGATTTGGTCACAACTCTCGTCGGCTTCCGCCTTCTCGGTCGCGACCCCAGCTCGCGGTTCTCGGCGCCAAAATTGCGCCTCGAACATCGCTCCGCTTTTCAAATCCCACATTGAGCCAAGAAGTTGGCTCAATTTATATAATTTGAGCCGAAAGTGGGATTTGAACCCACAACCTACGGTTTACGATACCGTTGCTCTACCGTTGAGCTATTTCGGCTAACTTGGTATTATTAAATTATCATATAAGCTCACATAAAATCAAGTTTCATGATCATTAATAAAAAACTTTTTGTTTATCCTGTTTTTTTAGCTATTTTTTCTTTATCCTGCTGTGCCAATAATGCTTTGGCCGTCGACGGGATAGTTTTCGACGAATCAAGCCCGGCATCCTCTTCGATGTCTTCTTTTTCGTTTTCGACTAGTACGGAGGTGATCTCTGAGCCTGTTTCTACTCCGATCAATGAAAAATATTCCATAGAGTTGGATAAGGGGACTATAGCTAAGGGGTATACCGTGGCTCCGTTCGACGGTTCGTTGAAGCTTTCCTTGGTCCCTGGGATATTGTCTTCTTCAACCAGAGTGGACGCCGAGATATTGAATGAGAATATCGAATCTCCTTGGCGGTTCGATCGTTTGAGTCCCGTCTATCAATTCGAATTTCGCAACAAGGCCTCTTACGACAATCACAAGCCTTTCTACATACAGATTTCTTACGATAAGGAGGACAATGGATTGAAGAAGGTTTTTTTCTACGACAAGACCGTGGGGGCTTGGCGCGAATTGCCGACGATCGATTTTCCGAAAGAGAAATTCGTTCGTTCTTTAATACACTTACCTTTCGCTCGCGTCGCTGTATTCACGGATAAAAGTGTCATGGGGAACGGTAAGGCTAGCTGGTATGCCTACAAGGGTGGTGACTTCACTGCTTCCACTTTCTTTCCCAAAGGATCCAAACTTCGTGTCTATAATTTGGCCAACGGTAAATATGTCGATGTAGTAGTCAATGACTATGGCCCGGAAAGGAAGTTGCACCCCGATCGCGTAGTCGATTTGGATAAAGTCGCCTTTTCCAAGATAGCATCGATAAGGGACGGTATTATAGATGTCAAAGTGGAACCACTTTCGATCGTCCCTGATTCGCGCGGTTTTGTGATGGGCGTAGCTAAAAACGGCAAGGCTACGGTGTTGCCGGAGACGACTTCTCGGTCATTGGCTATTTTCGACGAGAAATCAGGAAGCTTTATTTATGAAAAGAATGCCTCCTCGTCTTTGCCGATTGCCAGTTTGACGAAGTTAGTCGCTGCCAAGGTCTTTTTTGATCAAAATCCTGACTTGACCCGCGTGGTCGAATACAAGAAACAGGACGAGGATTTTAATGCCACTTATTCCGATCCTGAAAGGAACGCCAAACTTAACGTCAAGGATGGTGAGACTATGACGATAGAGGATTTGGTCTATTCGGCCTTGGTTGGATCGGCGAATAATGCCGTCGAGTCCCTAGTTCGCGTCAGTGGTATCGCAAGAGACGATTTTATCGGCAAGATGAATGATTTTGCGGTATCCGTCGGTGCCTTAGGCACTAAATTCATCGAGCCGACCGGCTTGGCTTTTCAGAATGTGAGTACGGCCAAGGACTATGCTATAATGATAAAAGAAGTATTGGCCAATCCGGTTATTCAAAAGATAAGCACGACACCTAAGTACACTTTTAACACTATCAATACAAAAAAGCCACATACTCTCTATAATACTAATGCTTTTTTGCGAGAAGGACTATTTGCCTTGGAGAATCGATTGAGCATAGTCGGTTCGAAGACCGGTTTTCTGGATGAAGCAAGTTATTGTTTGGCTACTAGTGTTTCCGGTCCTTCCGGTGAGAGGTTGACAGTGGTCAATTTGGGTGCAGCTACCAAAAACGACAGTTTTGAAGAAGTCAAAGAGCTGATAAGATACGGTCTTAAAAAAATTTCCGCCAATGATTAAACTTTTCAACGCATATAAATCGTATAAGCCAGGACTGCCCGTCTTGAAGGATGTTAATCTGCATATCAAGCCGGGAGAGTTCGTGTCCATAGTCGGTCAATCCGGGTCCGGAAAGACTACATTGGTCAAAGTCCTTATCGGCGAGGAGAGAATAGACGATGGTAAAGTGGTTATAGGGGGGTGGGATATAACACGTATCAATCGTCGCGAAGTTCCGTTTTTGAGGCGTCAAATAGGTGTCATTTTTCAAGACTATAAATTGCTTCCAAGGAAAACTTTATTCGAGAACGTCGCTTATGCGTTAGAAGTTTGCGGACAGGGTTCGGCGAGAATTAAGAAGATAGTCCCGCACGTTTTGAAGATCGTCGGATTAGAGGAAAAGATGCATCGCTATCCTCATGAAGTTTCGGGAGGAGAGAGGCAGAGGACGGCCATCGCTCGCGCCTTGGTGCATAGTCCGAAAGTTCTATTGGCCGACGAGCCGACCGGCAATCTCGACGCCATAAACGCCAACGAGATAACCGACCTACTTTTGCATATAAATAAATTCGGTACGACAGTGGTCTTGGTCAGTCATAATAAAGAAATAATAAATCGTCTCAATAAGCGCGTCATAGTCATCGACGGAGGACAGATAGTTTCCGATCGCGAGCGCGGTAAATACGCTTTATAAAAATAAAATGTCTTTTCTTTCTTTATTTCGTATAATAAAATTCAGCTTTCAGGATATCACTAGGAATATCTGGCTTTCTATGGTGACGGTTATCATCCTCATCTTGGCTTTGTTTTCCGTTAACATGCTTTTGGTGGTCAAGATAATCGGCACGGCTGCCGTCGGGGCGGTGAAGGATAAGATAGATATCAGTTTGTACATAAATCCCGAGTCTGACGAGATGGAGGTTTTGGCTTTGAAGTCTCAAATTTCAAGATTGAGCGAAGTCAAGGAAGTCAAGTATATCTCCAAAGAGTCCGCCTTGGAGTATTTCAAAGAGAAGAATAGCGATAATCCGGAAGTCCTTCAAGCTTTGCGCGAATTAGGCAAGAATCCTTTAACGCCGACTCTAGTGATCTCTCCGAACAATGTTGAGAAGTCCGATAGCTTGATCCATGAGTTGAACAAGATTGAGAGCGATATTATCGAATCTAGGAATTTCACAGATCATAAGCAACTTCTGGCCAAGATAAATTCCGTGACCGATAAAGTCACCAAGGCCGGCATCTTCTTGTCTTTGGTTTTTTTGTTAATTACGCTAATGGTGATATTCAATTCTGTCAGGGTTGCGATTTATACGCACAATACCGAGATAGCCATCATGAGACTGGTTGGAGCTCCTAATTCTTTTATTTTCTGGCCATTCCTTTTGTCCGGGATTATATATGCATTGGTTGGCATAATCGCTATAGTATTTATGTTCTATCCGTTCCTTAGTTTGTTGCAACCGTATCTCGAGACGTTTTTCGTCGGTTATAATATCGATATGGTGGATTATTTCAATAAGAATTTCTTGCAGATATTCGGTCTGCAATTCGCCTTGATAGCCTTGATAAATATGGTCGCTTCTTGGTGGGCCGTTCGTCGTTACGCTCAAGTGTAAAATTGGTGGCATAATGAAAAGATCGATATAAGTCGATCTTTTTTTGTTTATTTTAGAAGAGGACGAGAGGGATTTTGACAAAGATTTAAAAATACTTTATATTCTAAACAGCGCCATTAATCGGTGCTTTTTTATAAGTATATAAATTTGGGAAGTCGTCCAATGGTAGGACAGCGGCCTTTGAAGCCGTTTATCATGGTTCGAATCCATGCTTCCCAGCATTACGCTACGCCCAGTAGGGGTAAATCCATGCTTTGTCGGCATATAACAAGATCCCGGTCCAAAACCGGGACTTTTTTTATTTGCTTTTTATCTTTTGTAGTGCTAATTTATATCGTTAACGTTGGTTCATTAAAACAATAATATCGGACAAGGAGAATTTATCATGAAAGCTCAGAGGCAACTCGATGATTTTTTCGCTTCTTGCGAGGAAAGTTCACTGGCGTTATTGGTGGATATAGTGAGTAAGGCAAAGGGGTCTTTGCGTAAGATTTTTAATTTCAAGGGGGTTAGTCACGACGATCTTGTAGGTCGTTTAATGATCAGAGTTAATGATTTTTCTTATCAAGATGATGATATCGTGTTTAGCCGGTTGGTAGCAAAAGCTAAGTTTTGCGAAGCGACTTTTAAAGAGAGCGATAAGCACATGTGTCTTTTAGGTGCGATTCTTTCAACTCCCGAATCGGTGGCTTGCCACGTTTTGGAATCGATCGATGTCGATTGTGAAAAAATGCTTACGGATATTGCTAATGAATTTGAATTCGAAAAAGATATTTTTTATTTTAATTCTAAAGAGGAGTTTTCCATGAGTGATACAACAAGAGCTAAGAAGAAAAAGGTTTCGATAGCCGCTGACTATGGCGTTGATCTTACTGAAAGGTACAAGACGGAAGCGCCAAAAGCCTTCGTCTCTCGGGAAAAATATATTTCACAGCTAACAAGAATGCTTGGTCGCATGAATAAGAATAGCGTATTGGTGCTTGGCGGGTCCGGTGTCGGCAAGACGGCCTTAATCAACGAGTTGGCTTATCGCATAGCTACTGGAAAAATTGGTGGTTCTTTGGCGGAAATGAGTATATTCGAATTAAAATTCGAGGAGTCTGATGATTTACCGAAGAAATATAGCGAGATGTCGGATTTTGTTTCCAGAATAATGGGTTTGTTCGATGATTTGAGTAAGGTGGTTTTTTCGTTGATTGGCAAGAAGTGGTTTTGTCTGGCGCTAACAGCGATATCTTTACAACCTTCGATTTTTTAAATTCTATTAGCCCTGTTTTTCGTGAGTCTCGAGCCAGATTTATCTTAGTCGGTCATTTTGACAGTTATGAAGAGTTTACCATGGATTTTCCGCAAGTTTCAGGATTGACCGGGGTTTTGAAAATCGAAGAAGCTTCGGAGAATGAAACCGTGGATATGATGATGGCCAGAAAGTCTTCTTATGAGGATCACCATGGTGTGAAATTTTCCGAAAGTGCTATCCGCAAGATAATGACTCACAATAAAGATGATTACGGTGGCGTATATTTGCCTGGCAGGGCTCTGGATATTTTAGACGATCTTGGTAGCGATTTTTCCAAGTCAGGAGTTGTCGAAATAGGCGAGGCGGAGGTCGAGTCGTTTTTTAAAGAAGATAAAGTTGCGACATCGGCTGTCGTTTCTGTGAAAGAAGGTTATGAAAGTAAGTTATCGAACCTGGCGAAAGAGCTAAAGAGCAGCGTTATAGGACAGGACTTGGCTTGCGAGCTGACCACTGATGCTATAATGGCGATAAATGATCCTGACAAGCCGATAGCTTCGCTTTTTTATGCCGGACCATCAGGCGTCGGTAAAACGCTTCTGGCTAGAAAATTGGCCGAGATACTTTTTGGCGATAGTGAAAGCTTTGCACGTTTTGATATGTCGGAATACTATGATAAGCATGAAATAGCTCGTTTGATTGGCTCTCCTCCGGGATATGTCGGATACGATGATGGCAGTAAGTTGGCCACACAGCTCAAAAAAAGACCGAACTCAGTCATTCTTCTCGATGAGATAGAAAAGGCCCACCATTCCATATTTGATATTTTACTGCAGATTATGGATTATGGTTCGTTGACTAATGGCAGGGGCGATAGGATGTGTTTTAGAAAGAGCATTATAGTGATGACTTCTAATATCGATTTACGAAAGGGTCGTTCTATAGGTTTTTCTAAAGAGAAGAGCGATAAGGAGAAACGAATGGCTTTTGGTCAGGCTATGCAAGATCATTCATTCCGCAAAGAGTTCATAGGTCGTGTCGATCAGTTCGTCGAGTTTAGTCAGTTGTCTTCAGGCGACTTTTTAAAGATAGTCGATTTGGAGATCGCTAAAATCGCCGAGTGCGCTAAGAAAAGAGGATTGGGGAATTTGGTTTTTGGACAAGAGGCTAAGGAGCTTATTGTTGCCAGAAGCGAAACAAGCGAGTATGGTGCTAGAAACCTAAACAATACTTTGCTTAAATTGGTTCGCGTTCCTTTGGGTAAAATGTTGATTTGTGGTGGCCCCAAGGAAAAGATAGAAGTTTCGGCAAGTGATAATGGATTAGTGTTCATTTAACTTTTAGACCCGCTTTAAACAGCGGGTTTTTTATTGTTATGCTATAATAGCCTATATGCAATACGACCTTATCGTTATCGGTGGCGGGCCGGCTGGCATGATGGCGGCCGGTAGGGCGGCAGAAAAAGGCGCTCGAGTTTTGTTATTGGAGGGAAAACGTTCTCTTGGTAATAAGTTGTTAATCACTGGTAATGGCAGATGCAACATAACCAATAGCATAGATGATCCGCGCATCTTCGCCGAAAAGATGGGTGGTGACGGAGGTAAATTTCTACTGTCGGCCTTGACTCGTTTCGGAGCGGCGGAAATAGTGGATTTTTTTAATTCCAGAGGAGTGGAGACGGTCGTAGAGGATAATGGCAAAGTTTTTCCGCAAAGCTCCAGTTCTCGCGAAGTGCTGGATGCCCTTATCTCCTATCTTGAAGAGTATAAAGTCGAAGTGATGGAAAATTCTAAGGCGGTTTCTTTTGAAATAAACGAAGGTCATATAAATAAAGTGTCGCTTAATGACGGCCGTGATTTAGAGGCCAATGGTTTTATCGTGGCCACAGGTGGTAAGTCTTATCCACTGACCGGATCAACCGGTGAAATGTATGACATAATAGCTTCTTTAGGACACACTATAATCGAGCCACGCCCGATTCTTTCCGCTATCGAAGTCGAGGAAAAATTTATTAAAGATATCGAGGGTGTCTCTTTGTCGGATGTAGAGCTATCGGCGTATGCCGATAATAATAAAATCGGAAGCGAGAGCGGGGAGATAATATTCACTGGAAAAGGGATCTCTGGGCCGGCCGCGATAAATTTTAGTCGTTCTATAGATACTTTTCTGTTTACCGAAGGAAGTCGTGGTGCCTTGGAGATAAGGTTGGATCTGTTGCCTTCTTTGGATTTTTCTCAGCTTGACGATAGGCTCGAGAAGGATTTTCAAGAGGAGTCTAATCGGATGATCAAGAATTATTTGTCCGACTTGGTTCCCTCTCGACTCGCTTCATTGATTCTTTCGTTAGCCAAGGTGGGAGAGGAAAAGCGTTGCAATGAGATGACTCGAGATTCGCGTAAGGCCATCGCCCATGTTTTGAAGGAGATGAGCTTCACCTTTAAAACTTTGAGCGGTTTCGATCGCGCCATGGTGACTCGCGGTGGCGTTTCCATTAAAGAGATCGACCCGAAGACGATGCGTTCGAAGTTGGTCGACAATTTGCATTTTGCCGGAGAAGTTTTGGACTTGGACGGCCCGACCGGCGGGTTCAATCTACAAATCGCTTGGTCGACTGGATTCGTGGCTGGGGTCACAGCTTTTTAGATAGTTTAATAATTATATATATGAAGACGTTAAAACTTTTATTTCTGGGTCTTTCGCTGATGGTAGGTCTATCGGCCTGCCAAATGCCCATCACCGGCAAGCAGTTCACTATGCCGCTACTAGAAAAGGCTCCAGCCGAGGCTATATCTTTGATGCATAAGACGATGGCTGAAAAAGTCAGGAGTCATAAGGAAGATGGCGTAGCCGACATCATCATTAAGATGCCGGATTTTAAAAAGGCTATAGAGGAAAAAACCGCTGAAGCTGAAAAAAAGCGTTCGCTTTCGACTACCACCGCGGAGGATTATTACGGACTAACCTACGAGTCTTATGATCCGATATTGATGATGGCATCCATGATACCTAATACGATAAAAATAAACGGACAATCCGTTTTTACCGAGGTCAAGAACAATGGCAGAACTGCGGATGTCGAGGGCGATGCGAAATTGTCGGTCGATCTTGGTAATATGGTTTATTCCGGAGAATTTTCGACTAAGACGATCGGTAGCAATGATTTTGTGATGCTACGGAGTTTGCCGTCTATTCTGGAGAAAGCCATGGACTCTTCCATGATGAATAAATGGATCAAGACTGACGACGTATCTGGTCTCGAGGATGTCGGAGATGTCGGCTTGGTTCCGGGTCTAATGTCTGGTGCCGGCTCATCCACCGACGAGATAAAGAAGGATGTGGAGGATAAAAAGAAGAAGGTCGAAGATATTTTCTATAAGTTAGAAAAAGAATTGGACGCTATGAGCATCTTCGTATTTGTCGAGCGTTTGCCGGACGAGAAGATTGACGGGGTGAATTGTTATCACTACAAGACTTTCATAAATCCGGATGTTTTCGACAAGATCAAGTCCGCGTCGGTGGAGATTGGTGGTTTAGTCGATTTGGACGAAGAAGGGTCGAGCAAGTTTAATGAAAAAATTTCGAAATTAAAAGAATCTTTGATAGATAATAGCGGAGAGATTTGGTTCGGTAAAAAGGATTTCTATTTGCGCCAAGTCGATGCTGGCATGAAATTCGATATAGCTAAAATAGTCGGCGCGGAAGAATATAGCAAATACGGAGAGATGACTTTGGAAATTAGAAGTAAATACAAACTTTCTTCTTTTAATCAGGTCGATAAAATAGTGGAGCCGGAAGACGCTAAGACGATCAAGGAGATAATAGAATCCAGCCCGGCGCTCAATTCGGCCAGAATGAAATCGCGCAATGCAAGGAGAATGGCCGACATAAAACAAGTTCAAACCGCAGCCGAACTTTACTATAACGATGAAGGCGAGTATCCGGCTAAAATAATCTTCGATGGAAAAAGTAGTATCTTGGGGTCGTCTTCGCTGATTTACTATATGTCCTCGGCGCCACAGAATCCTAAGCCCAATGACGGTGATTGCCCGGTTGATTTTGAATATCAATACCAAGTTTCCGCCGACGGCCAAGGGTATGATTTGAAATATTGTTTAGGGGGCAGTACCGGTGGTGTGCCGGCCGGCATGCGAAATGCCACTCCTTTCGGAGTCAATACTTTGTCTTATAGCGAGGAAGCTGTCTCGTTTAATGAGAGAATGGCCTCTTCTGACGATCAGAATCAGGGCGATCAACTATCGGATGCAGATAAAGATGGTTTACCGGATATATACGAAGAGATTTATGGAACTAATCCGAATAAGGCTGACACCGACGGCGATGGTTATTCGGATGGCGCCGAGGTTGAAGGCGGTTATAATCCTATCGGCCCCGGTAAATTACAATAATTAGCTAGGTATTTACAAAAATTTATAATCGTGTTATCATACTGTCATGAACAAAAGCCGCTTTGTGGGCGGCTTTTTGCTTCCCCTTGTTCGAGTATTTTAAAAGGGTGGCTTGTAATAATTAAATTGTTAAACACAATGGCCGAGCAAGTAATTTTAAGCTTCAATGAAGTAACCTTTGAATATAAGGAAAAGAAGCCTCTTTTGGACGAGGTGTCTTTTAGTATCCGTACCGGGTCGAAGATAACCTTGATGGGTCAAAATGGTGCCGGAAAGAGCACTCTTTTCGCCTTGATAAAAGGAGAGCTTAAACCAAAGGAAGGTCAGGTCAACATCACTAATGGCGCCTCTATCGGCGCAGCTGCCCAGACCATGGACAGGAAATACTTCGATTTGACCATCGAGGATTATTTCGCCGAAGCTTTCGAGATCGCCCCGAAGAATTTAAAGAGTCAAATCTCCAAGGTTTTGGAGGCGGTCAATTTGGACGTCCCGACCGACCGCAAAGTCGGTAATCTCTCCGGCGGACAACAGGCTCGCTTGCTTTTGGCTTTCGCCTTGATTCAGAATCCTGACATTTTACTTCTTGATGAGCCGACAAACAATTTGGATAGTGCCGGCATCGATCATTTGATACAATTTTTATTGATGTACGATAAGACCGTCTTGGTCATCTCTCATGATGCCGATTTCTTGAATCTTTTTACCGATGGAGTTTTGTATTTGGACGTCTTCACCAGAAAGATAGAGTATTACGAAGGTAACTACTATGACGTGGTTGAACAGATCGAGCGTCGTATCGAGAAAGAGCAGATGAAGAACGCTCAATTGGAGAAAGTAATCAAGGACCGTAAGGAGAAGGTTAACTTTTTCGCCAACAAGGGTGGTAAGATGCGTAAATTGGCGCAAAAGATGCGCGAAGAGACCGAGGAGATGGAGGAGCAGAAAGTCGATGTGCGTCGTGAGGATAAGACTATCCGCGAGTTCGAGATTCCTGTTCAGGATATTTCCGGCGACATTGTGACTATTGATTTTGTTAAGACTATCCGTAATCATGAGGCTGTAGAGAAGAAGGTCGACAAAGTTTTACATAAGAGAACCCATCTTTTGATTAAAGGCCCAAATGGTGTCGGTAAATCCACTTTTTTGCGCTCGCTCGTAGGTAACGATCATCCTGGTGCCAAGATTCTGGATGGCGTGCGCGTCGGTTATTATAGTCAGGATTTCACTAACTTGGATTTCGATCAGACTGTGTTCGAATCTTTGAAGAGCGCCATGATTGATGAGGAAGACGAGCAGAAGATGCGTTCGGTGGCCGCCAGTTTCTTGATTACCGGAGATTTGATGGGTCACAGAGTCGACGATCTTTCCGAGGGACAAAAAGGACTTCTCTCCTTCGCTAGATTGGTTTTGATGAAGCCTGGTCTCTTGATACTCGACGAGCCTACTAATCACATCAACTTCCGTCATATACCGGTCATCGCTCAAGCCATCAGTGAGTACGAGGGGGCGGTGGTCATGGTCTCGCATATGGATAATTTTGTGAAGCAGATCAGGATCGACGATTATCTCGATTTAGGCAAAGACTAAAATTTGTATTCTCAAAATTTTGAGCCGCTACTAGTTTTATCGCTAGTAGCGGTTTTTTGTTTATCTATTTTAAATTTATTATTTTACTATTTTTTGAAAAGTGATAGAACGATATTTTTTAAAATCGTACATTTATGCTATAATATAAGACATAAATAAATAATAATTATCGCGCTATCCTCATGTCATGGCGCCTAACGTCTATGAGAAAAACTAAAAAAATAGTATTTTTCTTGCTTCTGACGGCATTGATTATGCCGTTGACTGCCGTTAAAGCCGACGATGAAGCGGAGTCTATTGTCGCCACCGATCAAAATACGGATGGTATTACCGCCTTGTCTATCGGCGCTTTATCCGCTGAAGCGGTCAATTCCGCTAATAATGAGAATTTTAAAGTTGTCACCATCAAGGGTTCTTTGATAGAGATAGGTAATACGACAGCCGAACAGACGACCGTTGTCGTTAGAGTTAATGAAAAGGGGACGACGACCGATGTGACCATCGAAGTTCCGACTAAGATAGCCTCTCTTAATACCGGCTCCGGCGCTAAAGCCGATATGAGCGACTGGATCGCTGGCGATCAGTTGGTCGTTGTGGCCAAAAAATACGATAATAGCGGTTTATTGGTCGCGCAGAATATCCGCAATACTTCTTTCAAGGCTCAGCATCGCGGTGTGAATGGTTGGATAAAATCCGTCGATGCTACCAATAAATCCGTAACCGTGGAGTGGGGAAAGAATAACTATACTGTAAGTTTGTCCGCCGCCAAGATTGTCGCCGGTGCCAAGAATCCGGCTGCTGTCGGTGACCTAAAAGTCGGCGATCGCGTCCGTTTGCGCGTCGTGGATGATCGTGACAAGAATCCGGCCACTTGGAAGGGGGAGACCTTGGTGGTATTGCGTCGCGGCAATGATAATTTCATGCGCGTCACTCGTGTCGTCTTCCCGGCTAAAATCGCCTCTATTCCCACTGATTTGTCCTTGCCGGCCGCTATCGAAGTCGAGATTCAAAAGTCCAAATTCTTCCAAGTCGGAGATGTTAATAATGTAATCGGTGAGCCGGGATCGAAAGTTTATTTGGATATATCGACCAGTACTCAATTGATGCGTCGTTTCCTCGGTAAGGCTCTTCTGTCGGAATTCACCGTCGGCGATGACCTTTGGGTCGTTGGTCGTCGCAATGAGACTACCGGACACATCGAAGTTCAAATGATTAGGAATGATTCCATTCAAATGCTCGGAGTGGCGCAAAGAGTCGGCTTGGTGGCATCGGTCGATCCGTCGGCCAAGACCATATCCATCAGAGTTTTGCCGGCTATCAAAGGACAAGATACTGTGATCGTCAACGTCTCCGATAGCACGAAGATATTTATCGATGGCAAGGAGAAGGCTTTGGCCGATGTGAAGATCGGCGACGTCGTTAAAGCGAAAGGAGTCTACAATCGCAATACTAAGGCTATCGATGCCAAGACGATCGGTATAACATCCAAAGAAAACAATAAGAGCATTAGAGAGAAGGCTGATAATCTCAGAGAAAGAATGAAGGAAATGCTTAAAAAAGGCTTTAAAAAATAGGAAAATAGCAAAAATCGCCTCAATTTCAGGGGCGATTTTTGCTTATATTGGACAATAGAATTGATTTATTTTTATTGACTTTTTATTATTTATATGGTATACTATGGATAGAGTAATAAAAAAAGTTAATTAGAAATATAGAACATTAAAAAGGAGTAATAAATAATGAAAACAGGGTATTTTTTGAAGAAGGACGCTGACTATGTCGTCAGTATGTCAAAGCCGGTGCCGTTCACTTGCTCTTTGGTGGTGCTACCATCGGAAAATATTATACTAATTAGTAAATTTGCTGGTGATAACGGTCTTTATCTGATTACTGTTTATGACAGTCTTGAAGATGTTCGTGCTAATTGGCCAAAAGTTTGTGGGGAATATCGCATAGCCCCGGCCAATATAGTTTCTTTTAAAGAATCTAAAACGCCACCACCGGCAAATAGTGGGTCAAAAAAAACTGGGAGATGTCGTGATTTAGAAAAGTACAAGGAGTACATTCACCGCTAACAAAAGCCTCGCCACTTCCATGTGTGCGAGGCTTTAAATTTGACTTTTTTTCTTATTTATGATTAAATATGACAAAAGGACTTTCCATCCTTTTGTTCGAACATTAAATATTCACAGTTTTATTTCCAAAAGGAGGATTTAATGGAAAATATAGTTGGGTATTTTTCTAATAACAGAATTCAGGATAGTGATAAAATATTGGAAGCCCTTCCTCAAAGATTCAGGATAAGCAAAGATGACGCCAAAAGAATGGAATGGAGCGATGTCCCCAGCGGCAAGAAGGTGGTTTTTGTAAGGAAGGTTGATGGACTAGAAGATCGTGTTTTTGTGGCAGAGGTTTGCTCAAAGCCTTCTTTCATTTTTCACATGAGCATTTCTTTGGGTCTTAAGTTCTTGGGTGTCCATATTTTTCTTGTCGACGAAAACTTCTCGGTTTTTAATGAAGAGAAAGAAGTTGACGATTTTTTTGAAATAAAAGCTGTCGCCTGAAAATTCACACAATCCGCCGAGATTTATATTTCGGCGGTTTTTTATTTTTGTTAATTTCCAATTTTCTTTCGGTTATGATAAAATATTAAAATCACCAATACACCATGGAAAAGGAGAATCTTTCCAGGGCATTTTTTTCCTGCCCCTTAGGGCTTCTAGAGATACGCGCTGATGAAAAGGGCGTTGTTTCGCTTTTATTTTCCGGTGGTGGAAAAGAATCTGACGATAAGAATATACCGTCCCATTTGAAAGTGGCGCTACATCAACTTAAGGAATATTTTTCCAGACAACGAGACGCTTTCGACTTCCCGATGAATTTAAAGGGCACGGCTTGGCAGAAGAAGGTTTGGCGCGAATTGTTGAAGATACCTTGTGGCAAGACCGCATCCTATTCTGAATTGGCGGAGAAACTTGGCGGTCGTGAAAAGGCTAGAGCGGTCGCGTCGGCTTGCGCTCAGAATAAATTGATGTTGGCTATTCCCTGCCATCGTGTCATCGGAGCGGACGGGGGGCTTAAAGGTTATGCCGGAGGTTTTCGTCACAAGAAATGGCTTTTGGATTTCGAGAGTAAATGATTGGATATAAAAAACAGCCCTTTGTATGAGAGGCTGTTTTTGTTTTGTCTTATTCGGCTATTAATTTTCCCCAGACAGTTTTTGTTGGTGAGGAGAATTTTATTTCCGAGGCGTCGGCCGGCATGAATTTTATTATGCTTTGCGGCGAGGCTATTTTTTGTTGTATCTCTTGTTCACCGTTATAGATTATTATTTCGTTCGTGCAGGCCGTAGCACCGCCATCTTTTACGATTAATCTTATTGGAAGGCCTTTTTTGATTTTTATGACGTTCGGACGGAAGCCCGAAGAGGTGACCTCTATTTCCACTGTTTGATATTTGTCGGTTGGTACGGAGTTGGCGAAATATTGTTCGGCGCTGACCTCTTTTTTTCCAGCGGCTTTGTTGATTGGTTTGCTCACTTGTCTTTGCAGTCCGGAATCGGACCAGCCTCTGCCGGCGGTCAGAAGACCCAAAATGATGATAGTTAATCCGGATATTTTGACGATGTTTTTAATTTTAACGCTGGGCAACGTAGATATAAATGCTCCGAAAGCGAACATCGTCGGAATCGTGCCGGCGGCGTAAAAAGCCATCGCAAGCAAGCCTTTAATGAAGCTCCCGGTCGATAGAGCGTAGAGTTGCATAGCCTGCAAAGGACCGCATGGCATAGTGGCGGTTGCTAGACCGATTAGCAATGGAGCTTTCGAGGAATTCTTTTGAAGGATCGCATTGATTGAACTTGTTAGTCTATCGGGAAGTTTCAGTTTTATGCCAGATAAGAATTTACCGCCCGTGATTATTCTAATTCCCATTACGACTATCATAATGCCGGCGATGAATACGAGGACTCCGGAAAAATAGGAGTTTATTTGAAAAGCTGATCCGAATAATCCTAATAATCCGCCAGAGATGGTGTAAGAAAAGAATCTACCGATATTATAGAGCAGATGGTTTTTTATTTCGATTTTTTGTCCCAAACATAGTTTTTTGGCGCTATAGGAGGCTACGAAGCTGCCGCACATGCCGACGCAATGGAAGGATGCCAGTAGTCCGATGACGAAGATTATTGGCAAGCCGACATCTTTTTCGTTTAAGCGCCCCATTATAGCGAAGGCCCCTTTATTTGATAATAGGAAGTAAAAGAAAATCATAGCTAAAAATAGCGCCAGAAAGGCAATGATCTTCTTTTTGCCGGTTTTTTCGGTGTCCATATGGTTATTCTTGGTTATTTAAGTTTTTCGCTGATTATCATTATAGCACAATAAATAACGGGCAAAGAGCTTTGCTCGCTATCGGTTTTTCTGGTAAATTGTAAGAATGGATTTCAATCAAGAACAAAAGGAAATAATCGATAGCGTCTTCGGGGTCTATCTTCTTTCGGCTCCGGTAGGGACCGGCAAGACTACGGTTCTGACCGAGCGCGTGATCAAGGCCTTGGAGAATGGCGTCAAGCCGGAGGAAATTTTATGCCTCACTTTCACTAATCGCGCCGCCGAGGAGATGTCCGATCGCATTCGTGCTCGTGTCGGAAAGAAAGAAGTGAGCGACTTGATAACTACCAAGACTTTTCATGGTTGGTGCGCTTATTTTTTGAAGGCCGAGGCCAAAGAGATCGGTTTATCGCGCGACTTCGCCATCTTCGAGGAAGAGGAGCAGCGTGAGGTGATGAGACAGATTTTGTCGAAACACCCGGAATTTCCTATTAATGAAGAAAAAGAAGGACGCGAGATATCGGAACTGATCGAGCGCATCTACGATTGGGAGTTGCTCAATTTGAAAAAGCAGATCGGTGTCAAGATAGAGGAGAAGGATTTAGACAAGACCGTGTCCGCCATCGCCGTCGAATATCGTCAGACACTTTCCGATCAGCACGCTTTGGATTTCAACGAGCTGGTGCTTTTGACTTTACGTGCTTTGTATTTGAATGAGAATATTAGGAAGAAATGGCAGGATAAATATCGTTTCGTGCAATTGGACGAATTTCAGGATACGCATTTGTCGGAATATTTGGTCGTTAAGGAATTGATTAAGAATCACAAGAATGCCGCATTTATCGGCGATTTGGACCAAACTATTTACTCTTGGCGCGGCAGTCAGCCGTTCTTTTTAAAGAAATTGATCCAAAGCCACTTTCCGGAGTTCAAGGAGATGAGTCTGACCACTAATTATCGTTTCAACCCCAATGTCCTATCGGCGGTAAAATCTTTTTTAGGTAGCTTCATTAAGCCGGAGACTAAAGAATTGAAGACTCTGAAGAGCGACGATGTGGTAGAGCCTGCCGTTTCTGTTTTTGGCGCTCACAATTTCAACGAAGAGATGTCTTACGTGATAGACAGGATAGAGAAGGTTAAAAAGGATAATCCCGATGAGCGATCCGTAGTCATCGCGCGCGCTAATTATTTGATTAATCGCGCCGCCGAGGTCTTCGAGCAAAAAGGCGTGGCTCATATCACGGTTGATAAATACGAATTCTTCCGTCGTCAGGAGGTTAAGGATGTCTACGCTTATTTGAAGATAATCTTCAATCGTTTCGATTTGGAAGCCTCCTATCGTTTGGTCAAAAGGCCGCCGCGCAACATTGGTGCCACCACGATGAAAAACATCATTGATCAAGGTTCTTGCGGTCTTAAAGTTTCCGATTTTTTGAATTTCAGAAATTATAAATACCCAGAACCTTTTTTTGACTTGGCCAATCGTTTCGCCAAGGGTCGCGTAGTGGTTCTCGATACCGAGACTACCGGCACCGACCCGTTTCGCGACGATATAATTCAGGTTTTTGCGGCTGAGGTCATTAATGGACAGGTCGGCCGTCGCTTCCATCATTATATGAAGAATGATGTGCCGGTCGGCTTTTCGGAGTCGGTTCACGGTATTTCCGATGAATTTTTGAAAGAGCAAGGCGAGGAGCCCGCTAAGATTTTGCAAGAATTGAAGGAATTTTTGGCCGACAGTCCGCCGATCGGTCATAACGTCAATTTCGACTTGGCGATGATCAGGGAGAACGGCAAGAGGCGAGGCGTGGATTTTGAATTCAAAGAATATTACGATACGCTCGATTTGTCTCGTCGTTTAGTGGATTCGCCGAACTATCGTCTCGGAACCTTGTCCGAGATGTTCGGTCTCGCTAGTGCCACGCACGACGCGCGCGACGATGTGGATGCCACCATCGGTCTTCTCGGCGTGTTGGTGAGGATGCTGTCCAAAGGAGCGCCACAGCGCATGACTCTATGGCAAGAACATTCCGGCAAGTTTTTAAAGTTGGCCACTCTGATAGACTCATGGCAGAAGATAGTCGAACATTTGCGTCCGGCCGCGGTTTTGGAAAAGATTTGGGAAGAGTCCGGTCTACGCGAGTATTATGATAACGACGATGAAGCGGATAGACGACGTAAATCCGTAAAAGAATTGAAAGACGTGTTCGAGGAAAAGGATGATTCCGCGAAGAGGGCGGAAGCGTCTTTGCGAGAGTTGATCCATTACGCGGCCTTGGTCAAGGATATAAATTTCATCGGTCTGGAAAAAGGCAAAGTGCCGATAGTCACGGCCCATCAAGTGAAGGGTTTGGAGTTCGACCATGTCTTCGTCATCGGCGCTAACGAAAGGACTTTTCCCAATTATCGATCGGATTTGGAAGAGGAGAGGAGATTGTTCTATGTCGCTCTGACGCGCGCCAAGAAAAAAATCTATTTGACGTATAGTAAGTTCAGTGATTACGGTTCACCGCAGGCGGCGAGCAGGTTTATCGATTGTATCGATGAGAGGTATAAAGAAGTGGTTTTTTAAAGTTATTTTTCTTTTTCTTATTGCGAGCATTAAAAAATCTCCGTATTTTTCGATGCTCGCAGTAATGTAAGAAAAATAAATAAAGTATTTTATTTTTCATTTTTATTTTGATATAATTTATAATTCATAACTCATAATCGACCATATGTCACAAATACAAGAGATTTTCGACCGCTTACAAAAATTCAAGGGCGAGCAGAAAGAGTTAAAGACTATGTATCGCGATGCTCTAAGAAACAGCGCCGAGTATCAAAAGGTCTCGGAAGAATTGAACAAGTTGAAGGAAGAGAAGAAATCCATCGAGGCCAAGGTTAAAGAGGAATTCGCCAGAGAGATGGACAAGATGGAGGTTTTGAGCAACGAGATAAAGAACGATAATCAAGTCTTGTCCGATGCGGCCATGGCTAAGGTGGCAAAGGGTGAGAAGATAGAGATTCGTGATGAATACGAGAATGAATATGAGCCGATATTTAGCGTGAAATTCAAGAAGATGGGTTAATAGAAAGCGTTGGTTTTCGCACCCTTTTATAATAATATTTACCTAATATAAGGTAAGTATTATTTATTTTTATTAAAAATGACTTTGTGCGGAAAGTTTTTTTGATGGTATTTTATTGACATTTATGACAATATGTGCTATATTTTATTGAATATAGTATTTTGGAAAACTATATTCAAAAAGGTCAAAAGCCTTTAATTGAACCTTGAAAATAAAAAATAATACATAACATACCCCCCCACAAGGAGTTGAAGATGAAACTTGAACTGTTCACATCCATTGTCGTAGCAACATTATTTTTTATGTTGCTAAGTGAGGACGATCTCCCCACTAAAGAAGAAAGTGGGGGGATGTTCGAAGGAAGGAGTTTTGGAGCTGTCGAAGCTTCCGTGGTTAGTCAGTCCGTTACTAACGCAATCGACTCCTTGAAGATAGTTAAAATCAAAAAAGCCGATTCTGTTTTGGCGGAAAAACCAATAGTAATAGTGTCTCACAAACCAAAGTCTTCTCTGAACACGTCACGTAAACCAACAAAAATAAACGACCACTGGAAAGACAGAAAAAGAAAACACATTAAAATGACTGTTGGTCAGAAAAAGAAGCTATTTAGAGATCTTTTCGGTTGGTTGATTCTTGAAAGGTTGGTTAGTGAGGGTGTTGTAAGCGCTGATGTATTGCACAGAGATTCATTAGCGATCGAGCGTTTTATCGATACTTCCGTGCATATGTCAGTACTTCTTTCTTTGCCGGCTCAAGAGTCTGGTTATAACCCATTCATCAAGAATGTCGGATCTAGCGCTAGGGGGTTTTACCAGTTTATTAACGACACTGGAAAGAAGATGTGTGAAGAGCTTGGAATAGACGTAAAATCCTATGACCCTTACAACCCATATCAGAATGTTACGCTTGGCGTTCATTTGTATGTCCGGAGTTTGAAGAAATTCAGGAGCGTCAATTGGGCAATTGGTGTTCATCATGATGGTGAAGGTGGTGTTTACGACACTAATAGGGTTTATGGTGGTATTGATAAAAACCCTTTTGTTTTAGCTGTTCGTGGTGCGATGAAGATAAAGTATAAGGAACCTCCGGAAGAGGCGTATCGCTTATGGCAAGAAGAGATAATGTCATACAATTGCTTAGAGTGTGTCGAGTATTATTCTTCATTGAAAGACACGACGAAAATTCAAGTGGTCGACACTTCCTTTGTTCCTAGGGATACTGTAATGATGCCATTGATGGTAAAAGAAAAATCTTTAGTCACAAAAGAAGTTTTATCTCGTACATTTTTTTGACAATTAGCCCTGAAGTGATTCGGGGCTTTTTTATTGACATTTTATATATTTTATGATATAATATAGGTATAAGTCGAAGGTATTTTAGTTAATAAAAACGGCTTATATTACAGCACATTAAAAAAGAATAATAAAAAAGGAGAAAGTATGAAAAGTGCGAAAGAAAAGGTAGAGGTTTATTTTATGGTATTTTTGTTGATTTTTGAGAGGCTATTCGAACCTGTATTTGGTTTTTTGAGGAGGCATCTTGGCTGGATAGTAGTGATTATTTTGGTCGGCATTCTGGTTATGATGCCCGAAAAAGACAAGACGGATGTAGTCAAAGATGTAGCGATTGTTCAGGCTTCGGTCGGTATCGGTGAGTTTGCCCCTATCACGGAGGAGCGCGAGAAGGAGGTGGCATCCTATTTGCAAAAAGCCAGAGCTGCCATCATGCAAGCTCGGAAATTTCTCTCAGCCAGTATCGATAAGAGTGCTGTCGTTGTTAGCCATAATAAGAGTTATGAATATTTATTGGATTTCGTTCGAAACAATAAGTATGACAAGTCTTTTGATAAGGCTTTGAAGGAGTATGGCTTCTTGATAGAAGCGGAGATTGGTCGTTATCCTGGTACGAAGATAACGAAAAATCTTGTCGCTGCCATGATAGCTCATGAGTCGCGTTGCGATCCTGATATAATTGGCCGAGATGGTGAGCTTGGTTTGATGCAAATCTTACCGAAAACAGCCGCTCACTTTGGCTACACCAACAAGGAAGACGTAAAGGATCCAGCTATTAACATTCATATTGGTGTCATGTATCTTGCTCAGCTAGAGAAGAATATGGGGTCTTTGCCTAAAGCGTTATCCGGCTATAACAGAGGAGAAGAAGGTGCCAAGGATAAAATTGCCACGAATCCTGATTACGCATTGACATATGACTATGTCGAAAGCGTAAGAGCCATTCTGGAAATTTCCGGTGAAGATAAGTCGATTCTCCTTTAAATTTCTTTTTTGTACATTCAATCGCCCTGCTGTGGAATATCAGCAGGGTTTTTATTTATTGCTTTTTCCTTGTGGCGAGCATTAAAAAATTAGGAAGAGACCGTAGACGTAAAAACCGTGTCCCGTCTGCGGGACTAGGTTTTATAGACGAAGGTCCCTAATTTTTCGCCGCGAGCTACTTTTTGGTACTTTTTTGAAAAGTACATATAAAAAAATGTATTTATCTCGCCACTTTTCAAAAAGTGGCACAAAACTGCTCACAGAAAAAATCTCCTAATTCTCACTAGGAAGCCTAGTAAATTTTCTATACTCACCCCGACCTCAAGGGCTCGGGGCTCAAACAACGAAAATTTACACGGCTTCTACGTTCGCATTTTAACGTAGATTTTTTAATGCTCGCTATAAGGAAGATAAGACACGTGATGTTTATTTATTTTATTTGTATAGCACAATAAAGATTTTCTTGCTAAATTTTCAACGTTTAGTTAATATTAAATTAAACATTATATTATTTTTATGAAACCTCAAGAACTACGCCAAAAGTACTTAGATTTTTTTAAAGAAAACGGACATTCCGCCATAAAAAGCGCCTCTTTGATACCGGAAAACGACCCGACAGTGCTTTTTACTACCGCTGGCATGCATCCTTTAGTGCCTTATTTGATGGGCGAGACCCATCCGGCCGGTAAACGCTTGGTCGATGTCCAGAAATGCGTCCGCACCGACGATATCGAAGAGGTTGGTGATAATCGCCATTTGGTTTTCTTTGAGATGATGGGTAATTGGTCGCTTGGTGATTATTTTAAGCAAGATTCTATAAAATGGAGCTTCGAGTTTTTGACTTCGCCGAAATGGCTGGGTTTGGATATTAATCGTCTGGCCGTCTCCGTCTTTGCCGGTGATAATGACGCCCCTTTCGATCAGGAGGCCTTCGACCTTTGGAAAGAACTTGGTATTCCGGAGAAGAGGATTGCTAAATTGCCAAAAAAGAACAACTGGTGGGGTCCGGCTGGCGTGACTGGTCCATGTGGCCCGGATACGGAAATATTTTACTGGACGGGGGATGCCGACAAGACGCCAGAAAGTTTCAATGATGACAATGACCTTTGGGTGGAGATTTGGAACAACGTCTTCATGCAATATAACAAGAAGGCCGATGGCACTTTCGAGCCTTTGGCGCAGAAGAATGTGGATACCGGAATGGGCATGGAGAGAATTTTTACCGTAATAAAAGGCCAAAAAACTGTCTTTGATACCGATTTATTTCAACCATTGATAAAGAAGGTCGAGGAATTGTCCGGTAAAAAATACGGGGAGAACGAGGAAGACGACCGTTCTTTTAGGATTATCGCCGATCATTTACGCTCTTCCGTGTTTATAATAGGAGACGAAAGAGGAGTTCCGCCGAGTAATACCGGTGCCGGTTATATCGTTCGCCGTTTGCTTCGCCGTGCCGTGGTCCACGGTCGTCGCTTGAATATATCCGCTTCCGCATGGCTTTCTTCCGTCGCCGAGATGGTTATTGGTGACTATAATGAGGCCTACCCTGAATTATTAGCCAATAAGGAGTTTATTTTAAATAATGTTAGCGAGGAAGAGTCGAAGTTTGAAAAGACATTGGAGAATGGTCTTAAAGAGTTCAATCAGCAATGCGAAACTTTGACTTGCAAGATGGAAGATAGTGACGACATAAGTGTCACCATTCCCGGCGATATGGCCTTTATGATGTTCTCTACTTTTGGTTTTCCTATAGAATTGATCAGGGAGATCGCCAAAGATAAGAAAATGACCATCGACGAAGCCGGTTTTGCCGAGGAATTCAAGAAGCATCAAGAGCTTTCTCGCACAGCTTCCGCTGGTATGTTTAAAGGTGGTTTGGCTGATGCTAGCGAAGAGACAAGGCGTTTGCATACCGCCGCCCACCTTCTTTTGGCTTCTTTGCGTCGTGTTCTTGGTCCTCATGTTCTTCAAAAGGGTAGTAATATAACGGCGGAACGTCTGCGTTTCGACTTCTCTCATGGTGAAAAGATGACTTCCGAGCAAATCGCCGAAGTGGAGAGAATGGTCAATGAGACTATAGACAAGGATTTGCCGATCGTTTGCGAAGAGAAAACTCTGGAGGAGGCCAGGAACCAGGGCGCGATGGGTGTCTTCGATTCTAAGTATGGGGAGATGGTCAAGGTTTATAAGGTGTGTTCCGGGGACGAAGTCGTCTCTTGCGAGATATGCGGTGGTCCTCATGCCGAGCGCACCGGCGAACTCGGTCATTTCAAAATAGCGAAGGAGGAGAGCTCTTCCTCTGGTGTGCGTAGAATAAAAGCCATTCTGGATTGATTTTGCTAATCGCGAGCATTGAAAATTTCAGAGGTGTTGTTTTATGTGGTTTCTTGTACAAGGAGGTGTCGGCGAATAATCATGCCGATATGTGTTTTTTGAAAGCTTACGAAAGGTTTTAAAGGAAACGTTTTTTAAAAGTCTGTTTACTAATATTAGTGAAAAAAAGATTATTGTCTTTTTCCACTGGATAGAGCTTGACAATTAAACAAAACTTCTATATAATCCTTAAATACAAAGGTAAAAGACTAATTTTAAAACTTAAAATAAGCAATTTACCAATAGTTAGGTTTGGTAATTTTTTTTGTTAATGTCAGAAAACAAAAATAATCAAGCAGCAAATTCCAAAGACTTCATTGAAATGGAGGGTGAGGTTTTGGAGTTGATGCCCGCCGCCAGTTTTCGTATCGCTCTTACCAGCGGTCACGAGATATTGGCCCACTTATCCGGAAGAATGCGGATGAATAAAATTCGTCTGGCGGTTGGAGATAGGGTCAAAGTACAGATTAGCCCTTATGATCTTACCAAAGGTAGGATTACTTTCCGTCTATAATCAGCTTATTTTTAAAATTCACTTTTAATTTTCATAGAATATGAAGGTCAGAGCCAGCGTTAAAAAAATTTGTAAAGATTGTAAAGTGGTCCGTCGCAAGGCCAGAGTTTGTGTTATTTGCAAGAATCCTAAACATAAACAAAGACAAGGGTAAAATTATTAGCATTATATAATTATGGCGCAAGCAAGAATAGCCGGTGTAAACATTCCGAGCGAAAAAAAAGTCAAAATTTCTTTATCTTATATCTATGGTATCGGTCCTGCCAGAGCTATGGATGTATTGAATGAGGCCAAAGTCGATCCTGAAGAGAGGGTGAAGAATCTCACTGAAGCCCAGGTTAATAAGCTAAGAGATATTATTGAGAAGAAGTATGTCGTCGAAGGTGATTTGAGAAGAGAGATCGTCGGCAACATCAAGCGCATGAAGGAAATCGGCGCTTATCGCGGTTTGAGACATGCCAAGGGTTTGCCTGTTCGCGGTCAGACCACTAAGCGTAACAGTCGCACTGTTCGCGGTAACGTTAGAAGGACGGCTTCCTCTGGAAGAAAACCGGCCGCTCAGAAGACCTAAACTTTTGCATAAATAGATTCAATATAATATGACTGAAGAGAAAAAGGATATCAAGGTGGCGGCAGAGGCCAAGACCGAAAAAGAAATCAAAAAAGAGATCCCGGTGGAACCGGAAGTTTCTTTGGATTTTGACGATGAACCGGATACCGATTCTTCTGGCGATAAGAAGCCGTTGATGGATACCGAGGAGTTGCCTGATGAAATCAAGAAGAAATTGGAGAGCCGCAAGGAAGAGAAATCCGGAAAGAAATTCAAGAAGAAAAAGAAGAAGGTTAGAACCGGTGTCGATGTCGGCAAGATTTACGTCAAAGCCACCTATAACAATACCATAGTCACCGTGACCGATTTGAACGGTAACGTCATCTCTTGGGCTAGCGCCGGCATGGCCGGTTTCAAGGGCCCGAAGAAGGCTACCTCTTACGCCGCTCAGATCATCACTAAGATCGCTTTGATCAAGGCTAAGGAAGATTTCGGTTTCAAGGAAGCCAGCGTCTTCGTCAATGGTATCGGCACAGGTCGCGAGGCCGCTATCCGTTCCGTCAATGCCAATGGCATCAACGTAACCTCTATTAAAGATATTACCCCAATACCTCATAACGGCTGCCGTCCAAAGAAGCCGAGAAGAGTATAGTTTATCAATAGTCCACTTATGAAAAATATCGATCCAAAGTGCAAACAATGCCGTCGTATCGGCGAGAAGCTGATGCTCAAGGGTGCCCGTTGCAACTCCACCAAGTGCGCCATGTCCAAGCGTCCTTTTCCGCCAGGTTTCCATGGTCCTAAATCCAAGGGTCCTGCTAAGAAGAGCGATTACGCTAAACAGCTCACCGAGAAGCAGAAGGCTAGAAAGCAATATTTGTTGTCCGAGAAGCAATTCGGGATAATCTTCGATAAGGCCGCTAAGAAAGTCGGTAACACCGAGAAGTTGTTGATTCAACTCTTGGAGATGCGTTTAGATAACGTCGCTTATCGTTTGGGATTCGCTTTGTCTCGCTCCGAGGCCAGACAATTGGTCAATCATGGTCATTTCACCGTCAACGGACGCAAGGTCACTATCCCTTCCTTCAAGACTAAGACTGGCGATGTCATCAAGATGAAGGCCGCTTCATTGCGCAGCAAGAAGTTCGCCAATCTTTCCGAGCGCATCAAGTCCGTCGACATCCCTGGTTGGTTGCATCTTACCTTGGACGATCTTTCCGGCAAGGTCTTGCATGAACCTTCCGCCAAGGATTTGAAGACGAACCTCGATCCACACGTGATCGTCGAGTTCTATTCTAGATAATTTAATTTTTCTAATACCTCCCCTCATTAACAAGGAGGGCTGAAATTCTATGGAATCCATCGCCAAACCAAACAAAGTAGAGTTTTTAAAGGGACAGAATCCTAACGAGGCCACTGTGGTCGTTGGTCCTTTTTATCCCGGCTACGGGATGACCATCGGCAATTCTTTGCGTCGCGTGCTTTTGTCTTCTTTGGCCGGAACTGCCGCCGTTGGTGTTAAAATCGAGGGCGCCAGTCATGAATTCACTTCCTTGCCACATGTTAAAGAGGATGTCTTGCAGATAATTTTGAATTTGAAGAAGTTGAAGGTCGAATTATTGATCGAGACTGAAGAGGAGATTAAATTGGAGTTGGACGTTCGCGGTAAGAAAGAGGTCGTTGCCGGAGATATCAGCAAGGACTCTCGTATCAAGATCGCCAATCCGGATTTGGTCATTGCCAACATTACGGACATGGCCGGTTCCTTGAAGATGGAAATCACCATCGCTAAAGGACGCGGTTATCGCCCGGTCGAAGCCATCGAGGCCAAAGACAAGAAAGGCGAAATCGGTTATATCGATATGGATGCCATTTTCTCCCCGGTCCTTTTGGCCGGCTTGAAGGTGGAGAACGTTCGCGTCGGTAAGATGACTAACTGGGATAAGTTGAGCATTCAAATCATCACTGATGGCACTATAACCCCTGAAAAGGCTTATGATGATGCCGTTAAGATATTGCAGGATCAAGTCAGTGCCTTGACCGCCGGTCAGAGCAATGAAGAGACTGTTGTTTCCGATGAAGTCGAGTCTTCCGAAGAGGCCGAAGAGATCGCCGAGGAGTTCGAAGAGGAGGATGAAGAGCCAAGAAAGGAGAAAAAGTCTAAAAAGGCCAATAAAGAATAAAAAGTTAGTAGATAAAATATTATGAGACACAGAAAGAAAAAGGTAACCCTAGATAGGAAGACAGAGGCTCGTGGCATGTTGCTACGCAATTTAGCTTCCAGCGTTTTGATTTACGAAAAGGTCAAAACTACCGAAGCTAAGGCTAAGGCTGTCAGAAGCAGGGTCGAAAAGATGATTACCTTGGCAAAGGCCGGTGATTTGGCCTCTACCAAGAGATTAATCGCTTATTTGCCACAAAAGACTGCGGTCACCAAAGCTATCGAAGTTTTAAAGAGTCGCTACGAAAATCGCACTGGAGGCTATACTCGCATCGTCAAGATCGGTTCTCGCCAAGGTGATGGTGCTAAAGTAGTGATGATAGAATTAGTGTAAAAAATTTATATGGAAAGAAAAGTTCATAAAATAGACGCCAGCGAACAGGCCCCGGGAAGACTTGCTTCTCGTATCGCCATTTTGTTGCGCGGAAAGAATAAGCCGACCTATCGTCCTCATATCGATGAGGGTGATATAGTCGAGGTGACCAATGCCGATAAGATAAAAATTACCGGCAAGAAGTTGATCCAGAAGAACTACTACCGTGCTTCTCAATATCCGGGCGGTCTCAAGACCATTCCGATGTGGAGAGTCAAGGAGAAGAATCCGGGCGAGGTCATCATAAGAGCTGTCAAACAGATGTTGCCAGCCACCAAGCTCCGTCCTGGTATGATGAAAAGATTGATTATTAAGTAATCAAACAGATTTTAAATATGACTACTAAGAAAACCGCGGAAGCCAAGAAGGAAACGACTAAAGCTAAAACCGCTGAAAAAGAGATTTTTAAGGGCAAATACATCGCCACTATCGGACGTCGTAAGACTTCTGTCGCTCAGATCAGAGTCTATACCAACGGTGAAGGAAAATTCATCGTCAACGAGCGTCAAATAGCTAAGTATTTCCCGGAGGTTAAGGCCGAGTTGGCTGTTCAGCCGTTGAAGGCTGTCGGCAAGGATTCGGATGTCGATGTTTCCGTTATCGTCAAAGGTGGTGGAACCAATTCGCAGGCCGAGGCCATTCGTCATGGTTTGGCTCGTGCTATTTTGACCATCGATGAGGAGTACAAGGGTGTTATGAAGGCTAAGGGTTGGCTCACTCGCGATTCCCGCAAAGTCGAGCGCAAGAAATTCGGTCTCAAGAAAGCTCGCCGCGCCCCACAGTGGTCCAAGCGTTAATTACCGTTTATTTCGTTCAAATATTCAAAAAACACACCATCTCACTGGTGCGTTTTTTGTTTGTTTTTGCTATAATTTTATTATGATCGGTGTCTTCGATTCCGGTGTCGGCGGCTTGACTGTCCTCAAATCTTTGTTGGAGTATTTGCCAGATTACGACTATATTTATTTAGGCGACAATGGTCGCGCGCCATACGGAAATAAAACTAAAGAGCAGGTCTACGAGTATACCCGCCAAGCGGTCGATTTTTTATTCAGACAAGGTTGCGACTTAATCGTCGTGGCGTGCAATACCGCTTCGGCTTTGGCTTTGCGCAAAATCCAGCAAAGCTATCTGCCGAAGAAATATCCTGGCAAGAGAGTCTTGGGTGTGGTGCGTCCGATGGCCGAGGCGATCGCCGACTTACACGGCATCGAGAAGGTCGGAATAATCGCGACCAAGGCTACGATAGCTTCGCATATCTATCACCACGAGATGAGGAAGCTGAGTTCTAGCAAACATGTAATAAGTCGAAGTGCCCCTTTGCTTGTCCCATTGATCGAGGGCGGTTCCACGGACGAAGCGAAGATCGAGGATGTTTTGAACGGATATTTATCACCACTCAAGAAAGAGAGAGTCCAAGCTTTGGTTTTAGGTTGTACGCATTATCCTTATTTACAAGATCAGATTTGCCAAATAATGGGTAAGGGTTGTAAAGTGTATAATTCCGGAGAGATAGTCGCCAAATCTTTAAAGGATTATTTGCGTCGTCACAAGGAATTGGGCGTCAAGAGATCGATGAAATCGAAAGTGGAGTTTTATACGACCGGGAATGCCGAGAAGTTCAAGTCGCTAGGGGAGAGGTTTTTGAATAAGAGAATCGTAAAAATTAAGAATGTCGATTTGAAATGGTAGGGGTAAAAAAATAATATTTTCAGTATGGATAATTTGTTGGATAGGATAAATAGTCTAAAAAAACGCTTGGCTGATGTCTGGCGCGTTTTGAATTTGGAGGATTCGAAGGCTAAACTGATCGAGAAGCGTAAGGTTATGGAAGAAGCGGATTTTTGGTCCGATCAGGAGAGGGCGGTTAGGGTCAGTAAAGAGGCGGAGGATTTGGATAAAGAAACGAAGAAATGGGATGGAATCAAGTCGGAGATGGATAATCTATTCGATTTGGTCAATGAGGCAATAAGCGAAGAGGATAATTCTTTGGAAAAGGAGATAAATAGCAGTTTGACCGACTTGGAGAAGCGTTTCGAGGATTTGGAATTCTTCGCTTTGTTTTCCGGCAAGTACGATCGTAATAACGCGATACTTTCTATCCATGCCGGTACCGGTGGCGTGGACGCACAGGATTGGGCGCAGATGCTCGAGCGTATGTATTTGCGTTTCTTCGAGAGTAAAGAGTGGCGCGCGGAAATACTCGATTTGACTCCCGGCAACGAGGCCGGCATCAAGAGCGTCACGATAAAAGTCGATGGTCTGTGGGCCTTCGGGCACTTGCGCTCCGAGGCCGGCGTCCATCGCTTGGTGCGCATCTCGCCGTTCGACGCCGAGGCGATGCGCCAGACTTCTTTCTCCTTAGTCGATGTGATGCCGGAGTTCGACGACGTCGACGATATCGATGTTCCCGATATCGATTTGAAATTGGAGACTTATCGTTCTTCTGGTGCCGGAGGTCAGAATGTCAATAAGGTCGAGACGGCCGTGCGTTTGATTCATATACCGACCGGAATCACGGTCAATTGTCAGACTCAGCGTTCACAGCATCAGAATCGTGAGCTGGCTTTGCGTCTCTTGAAGTCTAAGTTGAAAGAAAAGCAATTAGCCGAGCAGTCGGCCGAGCAGAAAGAGGTGCGTGGCGAGGTGCATAAGGCCGAGTGGGGGAGACAGATCCGCTCTTACGTCCTACAACCTTATCAGATGGTCAAAGATCATCGCACCGAGCATGAGACTTCGGACGTTCGATCGGTCTTAGACGGCGATATCGATTTATTCATCGAAGCTTATCTGAAGATGAAATAATAAAGATGAAGAGGAGGGTCGTCGTTTTTATTTCTTGCTGTTTCTTCGCCACCGGAATCGCTATCGCTTCTTTTTTGCCGATAAGGTTTTTATCTTTTGACAGCTATTTCTTCGCCGCCGCCCTATCGGCTCTAGCGGCTTTTTTTATCGTAAAATATTTTTCTTTTGACGATAGGAGAAAGTTGAAGATAGCGCTTCTTTGGTCGTCTTTTCTGTTCTTTGGTCTTTGGCGCTATGCCGTCTCCCTGCCTTGCGACGGTCCGCAGAGCATTTGGCATTATAATGGTCGCAAAATGTCCTTATCCGGCACTATCGTCAGCGAACCGGTCGACAAACCTAAAGGACAGAGTTTCGTCTTGGGAAAATTGTCGGATGGTAGAAAAAGTTTCGCTGGTAAGGTCGCTATTTCCGCGGAGCGTTGGCCGGAATACGATTTCGGGCAAGTCGTTGATGTCGAGTGCGAGTTAGAAAGGCCGGGTATGATAGAGGATTTCGACTATGGCTCCTATTTGGCCGTGCAGGATATCTACTCTACTTGTAGTCGTCCGAAAATAGTCGTCATCGGCGATGGTAAAAAAATAGATACGGTTTTTTGGCGCTCTGTCATGGTGGTGAGGAAATATTTTCGTTCAGCTGTCGATAGGGGACTGGATGAGCCGGAGGCCGGACTCTTTAAAGCTTTCATCTTGGGCGATAAGGCGACGATCAGCGATGAACTATCAGAAAGCTTTCGTTCTAGCGGGTTGTCTCATATCGTGGCGATTTCCGGCTCTCATATAACTATGCTCTCCGGCATGGTTTTCTTTTTGTTGATAGCCGTCGGTTTGACGCGAAATAGGGCCTTCTATTTCGCCGTGCCTTTTCTTTTGTTCTATGTCTTGCTGGCAGGAGCTCCGCCATCGGCGGTTCGTGCCGGTTTTATGGGATTTCTGGTCCTTTTGGCTTTTCATATAGGACGTCTGAATCGCATCGACCATTCTTTAGTACTTTCTGCGGCCGCTATGTTAGTAATCAATCCGAAGTTGCTGATTTTCGATGCCGGTTTCCAGTTATCCTTCTCCGCGGTTCTAGGCATGATATATCTCTATCCGGTAAGCGATAAGTTGCTTAAGCGTTATTACGAGGATAAACCGGCGATAGTGAAATATATTTTTAATACTTTAGCTTTGACCTTGGCCGCTCAAATTCTAACCACGCCTATTTTGTTGTGGCACTTCGGGCGTGTATCCTTGGTCGCTCCTTTATCCAATCTTCTGGCTCTTTTTGTCGCCCCGCTGATTATGGGTGCCGGTTTAGCCGCGGTGGTACCGTCGCTGATCATTCCTTTCTTGGCGCAGTTATGGTTTTTGCCGGCCAGTTTGTGCTTGAAGTATTTGATTTTTATCGCTAGGGTTTTTTCTTAAGAGGATTTTTGAATAAAACAAAAGGCGCTGGTTGCAGCGCCTGGTTGTTTTTGTTTCGATTTTGATGAATTTTGAAGACTTTTTAGTTTCTTTTTTGTTACATCTAATCTATCTAAACATTATACTATATCACGTTTCTATAAAAGTGTCAATAGTAGTCAAGGGGTTTTTAAAAAGGTATAATGTTTTAGTGGGTAAATTTGTGTAAAATAAGCTAGATATGTTAAATTTTAGGCTAAAATTAAGGATTTTATGGATAAGCACTTTGTTAGTGCTGATTTTTGTCTTGTTTTGGCTTAAGGTGGTTCCGGGCGGTAAAATCGTCTATGTCAAAGAATATGGTCGTTATGATGATTTTATCAGTAATCTGACGCCGGTCGACAGGATTTCCGGTAATAAGATAATCGGCGATCCGGCCTATTTTTCCTTGCGTGTCCCGCGTCGCTTCGAGAAGGCCGAGATGACCGTCAGATTCAAGAATGACAGCGCTAGACCGATAATCGAGGCTGGCGTATTGATGGACAAGAAGGTTTGGAATTATGATTTGAAGCCTTTGGATAATTCCATCATCGACGATCTTTCCAAGAAGTGGAGCGTCTCACGTTCCGGGGATTTACTTTTATTGCAGAGGGATAAGAATTTCGATAGTGTCGAGGATTTTTTGAAGAATATGCCGAACAGCGAAAAGATCGCTTCCTATAATTATTCTCCCAAGACGAAATTCGTGTTGCCGGATTATCGACCTTCGAAAGAGGAGAGGACATCCTGTCGTCCGATTCAAGGCGCTTATCAATTCTATACTTATATAAAGGACGAGGATCTGTCTTTTGATTTTTCTTTTCACGATTTGAACAAGAATGACGATGTCGACGACGTCGATTTGATAGTCTATCGTAATGACAAGGAGATTCATCAGGAGACTTTGAAGGACGATGGCGGGGATGATAGACGATCGAAGATATTCTTGGCCGGTTTGCCGGAAGGCGTCTACAAGGTTAGCTTGCGCGCCAATAACGATATCGTGACCCGTTCTGTGAAGACGTTGCAGAGTAAGATTGTTTTTATCAATAAGGTGGCGTTGGCTGATGCGCCGGAGGTTTCTTGCGGACGCAATCTGTTCACCGACAGTCGTGCCTTACAATTCCAAACCGTTCTATCGGACAGGATCGGAGAGATTAAGATACATCAAGCTTTCGGCGAGGCCTTCTCCGAAATCGTCGGCATCGAAGAGGCTTATAAGCAATTTTCCACCAAAAAAATCCTGCCGAAATTATCCGAGGTCGTGATGCCGTTCGACGGTGTGACAGTTTCCGGCGATGGTTTGTTCTCTTTTTCGGAGGATGGCTTCTTCGATCCGGAAATAAAGAAGGTGGGCGCTAATTTCGACGTCGATCGCGAAGGAGTGGATTATGTAATCGCTAGATATGTACCGCCGACCCAGGATGGCGATTGGAAGGTTGCTACAGTCGATTTCGATTTGACCCTTGCCTATAAAGAGAATGGTAAGCACAGCTTTCTGATATCGATTCCTGGATTGAAAGCCGAAGATGGTGATGGCTTGGGAGTGGAAGTGGGAGATATCAAAGTCGATTTGGAAGGGGTTAGTTTGTGGAAGAAGATTAAAAAAATAATAAGTAGTAAATGACAAACGATAGATTGAAGATTTTATTAGAAGAATCGTTTTACGCCTCGACCGTCTTTTTGGCGGTTTTGGCGGTTTTGGAATTGGTTCTTCCACGTATGGTTTTAGCCTATGTCAATCTTAATTTTTTGCTATTCGTTTGGCTTGTCATCGCCATGATTTTAGTTGTGGTGTCTGGTAAAGGAAAGAAAGAGAATTAGTTTTTTAGCGGTGTTGCTAAAATATATTTATTACTTCATTCTATGTTTAGAAAAATTTTTGCAGGAATATTCTTCGTGGCATTGATGATGACGCCATCCTTTGCCGGAGCGCAAAGCAGGGATTATCTGTATTTATCAGATTTCGATTCGTCCATCGTCGTCAATCAGGACGGCTCGCTTTCTATAACTGAGAAAATAACAGCTGATTTCGGTTCTTTGCTTAATAAGCACGGCATATTTCGTGTCTTGCCGACTAAGACGAAGACTGATAAGGGGACTTACTTGACGCCGGTCGAGTTAGTTTCGATAACGGATTTTTCCGGTCACCCGCTCGAATATAAGACCATTAAGAAGGGTGGCACGATCACTTGGAAGATCGGCGAGGACGATGTGACGGTCAGTGGTTTGAAGGACTATCAGATAAAGTATCATGTCAAAAATGCCGTCAGAAGACAGAATGGCTTCGATGAGTTGTATTGGAATTTGAATGGTAATTATTGGGATATCCCGACTGAGCGTTTTTCCGCGGACATTTTGTTCCCTGTCGGCATAAATAAAGATAATATCAAGCTGGATTATTATGCCGGAGCTTTGGGTGGTAACGATAAGGCTTTGGCGGGTTATAAGTGGATGAATGGGCAGACTTTGCATTTTGATTCCGCTAAAGGGTTCGCGGTCGGCCAGGGCGTTACCGTTTCAGCCTCGTTTCCTTCCGACATCGTCGAGTTGGCAGGATTGTCATTGTCGGAAACTTTTCCCGGTTGGCAATGGTTATTTTTGCCTTTGATTATTTTTATCGTGTTATTTTCTTTGTGGTATAGATTTGGTCGTGATCCGCATCTCGGCAAGACGGTTATCGCCGAATATGAAGCTCCGGACAATCTTGGGCCGTTGGAGATGGGCGTTCTAGATAGGGGTGTTAACACGATTAATCAGTTAATAACGGCTGCGATAATAAAGATGGCCGTGATTAGGATTTTGACGATTAAAGAAGTGGAGAAGACTATTTTAGTCTTTAAAAGGAAGGATTACGAGCTGGCAAAGACTGAAGATTCGATTGCTGTCGAGGCTTTATCCCCGGCAGAAAAAAGCATCTATAGTAGGATATTCAAGGACGGTGATTCCGTGATGTTACATGATCTAAAAAAAGATTTTTATAAAAATAATATTGATGTTGAGGAGAAAACTAAGAATTTGCTTTTTAATAAAGGGTATTTAGATAAAAAAGCTTCAAAAATTCAAGGCATGATCGCCTTTGTTTTGTTGGGTGGTTGTTTTGTGATATTTCTTATAACGGAAGTTGTTTCAAAATCTGGTTTTGTGTTCTCGCCTTTATTGGTCGCTTCTTCTCTTGTTGCTTTATTGATCGCGGTGTTATTTTATTGCATTATGCCTAGACGTACGCCAAAAGGCGCGGAGGTGGCTTGGAAAATTAAAGGTTTTAAGTTGTTTATTAAAACCGCTGAAAAATATCGCGCGCAATTCTATGAAAAGGAAAATATTTTCGAGAAGATTTTGCCGTACGCGATAGCTTTTGGTATGACCAAAGGTTGGATTAAGAAGATGAGAGAGATATATGGTGACGATAAATTCGGATCGATGGCGCCGGCGTGGTATGTGGCGGCTGGGGGCGCCAACTTCGATGCCGATTCTTTCGCTTCTTCTATGAATAGCATCTCTACGGCGATCGCTTCTTCTACTTCGTCGTCTTCCGGCGCCGGTGGCGGTGGTAGTGCCGGAGGTGGTGGTGGAGGTGGTGGAGGAGGGGGGTGGTGATTCCCGTCACTTAGCCCAAGAAAGAACGTTTGAATTTTTATATAATTAATATTCGATAAATGAAAAGAGTCTTTATAATCCATGGCCTTGCCGCCGACCCCAATTGTAATTGGTTTCCTTGGCTAAAAGATGAGTTGGAGGCTAAAGGGTATTCTGTTTTCGTTCCTCGGATGCCGTCGAGTCGTCACCCTATCTGCGGGGAGTGGCTTGAGTATTTGAAGGGATTGGTCGGAGAAGTCGACGAAAATACTATTTTTGTCGGTCATAGTCTCGGCGGGGCGACTATTTTGAGGTTTTTGGAGAAGATAAAAGGCGAAAAGAAGACCGGAAAAATCTTTATAGTGGCCGGGCCGGATGAGAATCCCGGCTTCCCGGAACTCGATAGTTTCGTTTATCCGCAAGTGAATTTTGAAAAAATAAAGAATTCCGCCAAGGGTTTTGTTTTAATCCACAGTGAGGACGATCCGGTCGTTCCGTTCTTGATGGGGCAAAGGTTGGCTAAAAAGCTGGATGCGGAATTTATCCCTTTATCGGGATTGGGGCACCTAAATGCCGGTATCGGCGATTTTACCCTGCCGATTCTTTTGGGTAGGATTTTAGATAATTAATTAAATTAACCATAAAATTATGGAACAAGAGAACGTCGTTAAGCCGTTCAATGCCGCCAAATTCACTTTTTTGTATCTGACCCATCTAGTGTCTTTGGTCTTCGCGGCCATATCGTTTGGGATGATAATCTTCCAAGCGATAAATAAATTCGTCCATGACCCGGCGGATTTTTACAGCACCATGTTTCAGCAGGAGCTTTTGAAGTTCGGCATCGCGGCTTTGCTCGTCTTCGCCCCTGTCTATTTCGTCGTCAGTCGTTTCATCTTCAAAGCCCTATTCACAGGTGAGATCAAACGCGATTCTTCCCTGCGTCGTTGGTTGACTTACTTGATACTGTTCGTCTCGTTTTTAGTTTTTGCCAGTTATCTTGTCAGTTTCATAATCAATTTCTTGAATGGAGAGTTGACTTTGAAATTCATCTTCAAAGTTATCACCGTGTTGATAATCGCTGCTACGATTTTCGGTTTTTATTTTTATGACATCACTCGCAAAGAAACGGAAAACAAAAAAGATAAAGTCTTGAAGATATTTTTCATCTCCTCTTTGTCGGCCGCTGTTTTTGTCTTCGTCGGCGCCTTCTTCGTCGCCGACAATCCGTCTTTGGTCCGCAATCGTCGTCTCGACGACAACATCATAAATAAATTCAATTCGATAGATAATTGCGTCAATCAATACTATCAAGAGAATAAGAAATTGCCGGAAGATTTGAATCAGGCCGGCGAGAATTGCGACTTCATGATCGACAAATCATTGAAAGATGAAGTCAACGGAAAAGCCTTTGAATACAGGGCTTTAGACAATAAAAAGTATGAGCTCTGCGCCGAGTTTCGTACCTCGAACAAAGATTTGAATAAAAACGACAATGGAGGTTATTATAGCGCTCCGGAAATGAGATCGATGATACATGATAAGGGGTGGCAATGCTTGGGGAGAAGGATAACTTATGAAGATTCTGTTAAGGCTATTCCTGTCGAAAAGATTCAGCCGGTCGTAGTGGAATAAAAAATAGAGTGAGATAAAAAATAAATCGCTCGGCAAAATTATGTCGAGTGATTTATTTTTTTAAAAACTATTCACATAATTTTTATTTGGTGTTATAATTTTAGTTAAGGAAAGATAAAAACTATTTTCATGTTTTTGGAAAAGTGTTATAATGGAAATATATGTCATCACCACAGAAAAAAATTTTTCCGAAAAAACTTTCCGATTATCTAAAGAGCAAGGGTTTCGATCCGAAAGTATTGGAGCATCGCACCGCTTACACAGCTATCGATGCGGCTAATACTCTAAAGAAAAAATTGAACGAGATTATTAAATCGCTTCTAGTGAAGGCCGACGATTACTACTACATAGTCTGTTTGCCGGCCGATCACAATCTAGATTTTAAAAAAATAAAATCGGCTGTCGAGAACGAAGTCGGAAAGAAAGTGAAGGCCGTTTTGATTCCTGACGAGAAGACGATGAGCAAGGTGCTCAAGATAAAAGACGAGGGACTGACAGCTTTCGGAGGATTGTACAAAGTCCCGGTGATACTGGAGAAGAAATTGTCCGGTTTAAGGAAAGGGATTTTCTCTTCCGGCAATTTTCATCATTCGATCGAGATGGGTATCAAGGAGTTTACCGGCCTTGAAAACGCGATTCTAGCCAATTTCGGTATTAAAAAGAAGATAAAGATAATTAATAAGCGTCCTTCGACATCTTCCAAGATGAAAGGAGGCGCTAATAAAGCAATGGCCACAAAGAAAAAGGCTGCCAAGAAGGCTGTCAAGAAGGCTACCAAGAAGGTTGCCAAGAAGAAGACTGCCAAGAAGGTTGCCAAGAAGAAGACCACCAAGAAGAAATAATTCTCTCTTGATATTCTTCCTCGCGAGGAGGTCCGCTCTAGCTCTGTTTAAGGGTTAGAGCGGATTTTTTTTGTAAAAAAAGCTCAAACCATGATTGATGTTATATTTTTTGTGGTGATATTTTGGCTAAAATTACTTTTTAAAGCTTTTGCAGACGAAATTGCTTGGCTTCGCCTTTTGGGCGAAAATTTCGGCGAGAATAGAGTGAGATTTTTCGCTGGAAAAAATCGAACGTCTTTAAAAAGTGATTTTAGACAAAATAGCGACTTGTTTATTTTTATCATTGAAAAACCATTTTTTATTTGATAAAATATGGTTATGATAAATTTCAAGCTGGAGAAGTTCGAGGGCCCGCTTTCGTTGCTTTTGAAGATGATAGAGGCTGAAAAATTGGATATAACCGAAGTCTCGTTGGCCAAGATCGCCGATCAATACGTGGAATACATCAAGAATTGCCAGACGATCAACCCCGAAATGGTGGCTGATTTTTTGGTTATCGCCGCAAAATTGCTATGGATAAAGTCCAGAGCCCTTTTGCCGTATCTGTTTCCGGCCGAGGAGGGGGATGATGGCGATTTGGAGCGTCAGCTGAAGATGTATAAGGAGTTTTTGGAGGCGATGCGGTCGGTAGAAGAGATTCTCGGTAAGAAGAATTTCGCTTTCGCTCCGGTGGGAAGAAATTTGCGCAAGATGATCGGTCAGGCCGATAAATTCTTCTCTCCGCCCAAAAAGACTTCGTCGGACGATTTGTGTGCGATAATGGAGGTCTTTCTAAAGAATAAATCGAAGAGCTTGGAGATTTTGGAAGAGAGGACTATCGAGCATCAGGTGAGTATCGACGATCGCATAGCCAGTTTGGAGAAATCAGTTTTGGAAAGACTAAAAGTCAGCTTCAGGGAGTTTGTGGCTCAGGCTAAATCCCATACTGAAGTCGTAGTTAGCTTCTTAGCTATGTTGGAGTTGATGAAGCAGAAGATAATAGACGTGGAACAAGGGGATTTGTTCTCGGAGATAACTATCAATCGTAAACAATAATAGCTTGTCAATAATATGGATAATTTGATATCAAGAATCGAGTCGTTGCTTTTCATCTCGGGTCGGCCGATGTCTGTTCGGGAGTTGTCGGAGTTGCTGAAGGCGGAGGCGTCGCAGGTCGAAGAGGCTGGCGATAAGCTTTTGGAAATGAAGAAGACCGATGTCTCCGGTTTGGCTATCGTTAAGAGTGGCAATAGCTTTCAGATGGTCACTTCGCCGGTCAATGCCGCGTTGATACAAGAATTCGTCAAGGACGAGACGACTGGTGAGCTGTCTAGACCTTCTTTAGAGACGTTGACGATCATAGCCTATAGAGGTCCTGTGAGTAAGACGGATTTGGATAGGATTAGGGGCGTCAATTGCGGAATGATTTTACACAATTTGACTGTGCGCGGATTAATAGACGCTAGGGAGGATAAAAAGACCGGGGATAGCTATTATACGGTAACCTTCGATTTCCTCAAGTTTTTAGGCCTCTCCAGGTTGGAGGATTTACCTGATTATGAACGTTTGCACAAAGACGATACTATTGATAGAATTTTGTCGGAGGAGGATAACGTCGGTTCCGGGCAGTTGGCAACCGTCGAGGTGGTGGCCTATCAATCGTCTCCTTTGAATGATGTCATTGCCGAGAATATGACGGAAGAGCAAAAAGAAGCGGTTTTCGAAGAGGCTTTAAGTGAAATAGCTTCTAGTGATGACGATTCTGACGATGAAGAAGATGAGGTGAAAGATGACGATGAGTATGAGGAAGTGGAAGATGAAGAAGACGAAGATGTTGACGACGAAGATGAAGGAGATGAAGATGAAGGAGATGAAGTCAATGAATTTGAAAATGATAAAAAATAATATTTTATGTCGATAGAACAAGAGATAGAGGGGCTTGGTGTCGCCACCGGCGATCATAGTAAATTCGACCCCGAGCATGTATGGGGCGGTGAGAGTTTCGAGTGGGCGAACTGGGAGAATGCCGAACGTTATATGAGCTTGGAAGAATATAATACCAAGCAAACCGAAGAGGCTAATAGCTTTAAAACAAGGGAGGCTTTTATGATGGTGAACGGTCGTGAGCCGATAATGAACGAGAATGGTGTCGGGAGTGATGAACTCGTTATGTTTTTTGTAAATAATGGTGGTAATGAATATTTCAGGCGTCGTTATTTTCAATATCGTAAGGGCGTAGAAGAGAAAGAGATAGTTAATTATTATAAAAATAAAGGATGGGAAAAGAAATAAAAATAAGTCTTTGGTTTTTGAGTTTTTTGACAGTCTTTGGATTATCGACTAGCTTGGTTTTCTTTAGTGATATGCCGTCGGTCCTGGAGGCCAAAGCCGAACTAAGCACGGAAGAAGCGAACGGTCTTTTGGATGAGATGGAGCATTTGCCATTAGCAGCTTATAACTACCTCTATCAGGAGAATTACTTGCCGGAGAATGGTGATAAGATATATCTGCCATTTAAGAAATCCGACGAGCCGTTGTCTGTCAACGCTTCGTCGGCTCTGGCCGTCGATTTCGATTCCGGACGGGTTCTTTGGGAGAAGAGTGCTGACGAGAAGCGACCGATAGCCAGCATAACTAAGTTAATGTCCGCTTTAGTCTTTCTCGATAATGTCCCTGAGTGGGATGAGGTCTATAAAGTCAAGAAGAGTGATTATCGCTCCGGAGGTAAGGCTTATGTCTATGACGGCGATGAATTGCGCGTAGGCGACCTTTTTAACTTGATTCTTGTGGCCTCCGACAACACGGCGGTGATATCGTTAGCCGCCCACTATGGCATGTCCGAAGAGCAGATGGCGACCAAAATGAATCAAAAGGCTAAAGATTTGGGTTTGTCGAATACCTATTTTCAGGACGCCACCGGGCTGAGTTCCGGCAACGTCTCTACGGTTAAAGATGTGGCGGCTTTGGCAAAAAAGGCTTTGGTACGCAAAGATATTAGAGAGACCGTGCTTAAAGATAAGTACGAATTCAAGACTTTGGCCGGCCGTAAAGTTTTAGCCTATTCCACCGACGATCTTCTTAAGAATACCGAGGATAGGTCGAGATTGATGGGAGGTAAGACCGGTTACACCTCCGAAGCCGGGTATTGTTTCGTGGCCGGTTTTTTTGGGGCCGAGGGGCACAATGTCATATCTGTCGTTTTTGGTACTCCGAGTGCTCAAGCTCGTTTTAGGGAGGCTAAGAGCATCGCCGATTGGTCTTTCGCTAACTTCACTTGGCGAATTGCCAATTAGCTCTTTGGTGCGGTATAATTTAATTTAAGCTTATTATTCAAAAATATGTCTAAAATCATCCTTGGCAATTGGAAAATGAAGAAAGATTATAAGACTAGTGTCGAAGACGGTGCTAAGTTTTTAGAAAAATTCAAAGATTTTAATAATCCCGATAAGGAAGTTGCCATTTGTCCTAATTTTTTGGCTTTGCCGGAGATAAAGAAGATTTTGGCCGGTTCGCCGCTCAAGGTCGGAGCTCAGGATGTCTTCTGGGAGAGTCAAGGATCATACACCGGTGAATTATCTCCGGCATCATTGTCTCAGGCCGGCGCCGATTATGTCATTATCGGACACAGCGAGAGACGAAAATACCTTTTGGAGAATTATTCGATGATCCATCAAAAGGTTCGAGCCGTTTTGGAGGTTCCGAATCTGACCCCGGTCGTTTGCATAGGCGAGGAAAACGAGGATCGTAAGACCGATCGTCGAGATTTCGTGCTTTTGAATCAATTGCAACAATCTTTGGGCGGTATAGACATAGTCGCCTCCGGAAAGAAGATTGTCGTCGCCTACGAACCGGTTTGGGCTATCGGCTCCGGTACCGTCATCGAGCCGGACGAGGTCACATATGCTCATAAGATAATCAAATTGGCGCTCGATGATATGTTCGGTATGAAGACTGTTATGGACAGTTTCAAGATAATCTATGGCGGTAGCGTCACTTCAGCCAATGTCTCGCAATTTTCCAATCTTGAGAATATGGACGGCCTTTTGGTCGGCGGTGCCAGTCTCGATCATGAGGAGTTCCGTAAGATTTGCGACGGCATATAATTTTTTTAAAAAATAGTTAGCGATGTACAATATCATCCCTCTTATAATAATCTGCATCTCGGTTTTGATCATCTTGACGATAGTGGTCAGGAAGTTCCCGGCTTTGGCTATTTTGGATGTCGATAATATGCCGGCCGAGAAGGAGGCCAGATTCAAGGAGAAGATAGTCGAGAGCAGATTGCATAGATTTTTAGCGAGGTGGAACTTGCGTTTCTCTAGGATTTTTAAATTCGTCTTTTCGATTTTTTCCAATCTTTTTTTGAAGGCTTTCGAACGCTTGTCCGAGGCTAAGAGAAAGTATGCCGTAGAGAAGGCCCCGGCTACGGAAGAGGAGAAGGATGAGAAGGTTAAGATTCTTTTTTCGGAGGCCGATAAATTGGAGGACAAGGACGATTTTGAAGAGAAAGAAAAGAAGCTTATCAAGATAATAGAGCTTGAGCCTCGCAATTCCGGAGTATTCTATGACTTGGGAGATCTTTATTTTTCCAACAAGAAGTACGAGGAGGCTAAACAGGCTTGGGCGCACGCTTTGAAGATAATAGGGGACGCTGAGGTCGATAAACAGGCCGACATCTATTATAACTTAGCTCTTTTGTATAGAGAGGTTGGAGATATCGGTGTGGCCGCCGAAACCGTCAAGATGGCGGTCAAGCTTTCACCCAATAATCCACGCTATCTTGACGCCTTGGTAGAAATAAGTATAATGAACAAAGACAAGACCAGTGCCGTTTCCGGTCTCGAGAGATTGTCTGAAGTCAATCCGGATAATGGAAAGTTAGCCGATTTTGAGGCTCAGATTGGGGACTTGCCAGATGTGGCATAAATAGTTTAATATATAGTAGATGTAAAGAAAGGCTTTTGGAATAGCCGCAAAAAGCGGCTTTTTAAAATCCGGTTTTGCCGTTGTAGCTCAGCTGGTAGAGCACTTCCATGGTAAGGAAGGGGTCTCGGGTTCGATTCCCGACAACGGCTCACAAGTGGGTCGATACCAAAGCGGTCAAATGGGGCAGACTGTAAATCTGCTGGCCTTGCGCCTTCGAAGGTCCGAATCCTTCTCGGCCCACAAAAAAATGATACTCCGCGTCAAGCGGAGTTTTATTTTTGGCCGAAAAGGATTTGGACGTAAAGGGCTTGGGAAACAACAGTTTCCCAACTGTTTTCGTGGGGGAGGTATTGGAGGGGGCGGAAGCCACCTCCAAAGAGCTCGGTTCGAATAGCTTCAGCGCCTTCTCGGCCCACAAAAAAATGATACTCCGCGTCAAGCGGAGTTTTATTTTTTGCCGAAAAGGATTCTGACGTAAAGGCGTATATTGATTTTTTGTAGTTTAACATGGATAATTGTCTATGTTGTTAAACGGCTAAAATTAAGGCGGCTAATATTTGTGTTACTAAGTTTTCCACTTGTCACACGACAAGAACCTTGCTATCCTTGTCATTATCGGTATGAATAAAAATATAATCACAACCAAGAAATCCGCCTTCTCGTTTTGGTATTACTTTACTCAGAGGACTGAGTCTGGTTTTGATTATATCGAAAAAGGGTAAAGAAACGTATACTATCGAATGATATAAGAACACCGGCCAGTCCATTATCGGATTGGCCGGTTTTATTTTGCACATTAAAAAAGAAATGATAAACTATTAACTTAAAAGCAGGAGGGTATTATGATTAACAACGTCAACTTCGTAGAAGAATTGGCGATGACGGGTATGTCTATGTTGAATAGTCCGATAGAGTTCAGAGAGAGGCATCCTTTGCGAGAAGAGAATGCTGCAATGATCGAGCGATGGAGGAATGAAGTCCGCGACATTTTGAATGGCGTCGACGATCGTTTTTTAGCCATCGTCGGCCCATGCTCCATGCATAATAGCGAGGCGACACTGAGTTATTTATCTTGGCTTAGCGGTTTGGCTGAAAGGTTTTCCGATCGTCTGCTTATCGTGGGTCGCGCTTGTTTCGAGAAGCCTAGGACAAGAGGCGGTTGGGAGGGCTCTTTTTCCGACTGGGACGGTCTAAATAGCGGCGATATAGGGAAGGGCATAGATAATTGTCGTGATTTTCTATTGCGAGTCGTCGAAATGGGTTTGCCGATGTCCATGGAGATAATGGATCAGAACAGCGAACCTTTCTTCTCGGATCTTCTATCTCTTTCTTGGATCGGTGCAAGGACTGTCGAGGCTATGACTTTGCGTCGTGCTATTTCGGCTATGTCTATGCCGGTCGGCGTGAAGAATTCCACTAGCGGAGATATCGCTTCGGCTGTAGATGCTATGGTGTATGCGTCTCTTGGAAAGAATTTTTTAGGTCTGAGCCTTGATGGTCACATCTCCTCGATATCTTCTTCCGGAAATCCTGACACCTTTTTGATTATGCGTGGTGGCAAGAGGCCATCTTTCGCAAGAAGAGAATTGGACAATCTGATTTCTTTGCTTGCTAAAAAAGGTGTGTCGCCTGAAGTAGTGGAGGATTGCGAGAGACTTTTATCCGCAGAGGTTCTACCTAATTATTTCAAGGAAGACATTGATGAAGCCGCTCGACTTCTGAAGGACAATGGTTTGCGTTCTAGGATTTTAATCGACGCAAGCCATGGAAATTCAGAAAAAGATTATGTGAGGCAGATAAAGGTTTGGCGCGATGTCATAGAGCAGAGGATTAATGGTAACACTCCTATAATAGGCGCGATGTTGGAGAGTTATAATAAGTCTGGCAATCAAAAATGCCAAGGCGCTTTAGAAAGTTTGGATGTTGATATTTCTGTCACCGATGCTTGTCTTGGGCGAATCGAAACGGAGGAATTGCTGACTTGGACCTACGAACGCTTAAGTTGTTAGTGTCATTTTCAAAGCCGCGGTCCGGTAAAGGATGCGGTTTTTTTATTACTTAATATTAGCAAATAATAAATGTTTTTTTGGCGATATGTATAACGAGAAAAGTCGTTTTTGCTGGTGTTTTTCGAGGTGCTAATCATTAAAGCCTTGATTTTATTGTGTTTTATTCTAAAAAGGTGTATAATTATCAACAGGTAGCCCTTTCCAAGACGAAAATAGTTTTTGAAAAATTATTTCGTTTCATTTTTTTAAAATCATTATTTTAATTTCCGCTTATTTAAAACCTTGCTTTTTAATGAAGGGCAACAGGGTTTTGGCGGAGCAAAAAAACTATGGCCAAAATGACCAAGGCGCAGATCATGTCTGCGTTGTCTGAAAAGACCGGCTTGAAAAAGTCTGAAGTCGTCAATGTTATGGACACTGTAGCTGTTATGGCTTACAGCGAAGTTAAGAAGAATGGCGAGTTCGTTCTTCCTGGTTTCGGAAAGATGGTTAAGGTTAAACGCAAGGAGCGCATCGGCCGCAATCCTGCGACTGGCGAAGAGATCAAGATCCCTGCCAAGACTGTCGTCAAATTCCGCTTGTCCAAGGCTGCTAAGGATGCTGTCGCCTAGTTTTTAAAACAAAGGTTTTCAGGAGAGATGTCCCGCCATAAACGGGACATCTTTTTTTAAATAAAAAATCCAAGGCTCTTTCGTCTCTTGGATTTTTTATTCCCACCATTTTTCTACGTATTGCCCGATTCCGTATTCTCTGAATTTATTCCATAGTTTTTTGTGAGTGGTCGCGAACAGTATGACTGATTTTAGGTTTACTTGATATCTATTATCCACTATCTTGTATTCCATTTTTTTAGCCACTATCGCCCTCTTGATGGTCTTTTTTTGTATCCCGCATAGCTTGGCGGCCTCCGACATCGTCAACCAAATAGGGTTTTGTATTTCTTTGCCTAATAGCTTTGTCGGTATGGAGTCGTAGGGGATTGGTTTTTTTATTGTCGGTGTTTTTTTGGTCGTCGATCTTTTTGCTGGTTTTTTTACGACAGGCTTCTCCTCAATCTTTTCCACAGGCTCTTTTCTCTCGACTTTCTCAATCAAAGCCGGCTCGATTTTTTTTTCATCGGCTTCTTGCTCCGGTTGTTTTATTTCTCTTTGTAGTATTTGCAAAAAGTCGGACATACCTTTTTTCTTTAAAAATTCACTTTAAAGTCCACGATAGAGTAGACTTTAGAATATAAAAAGGCTTATTTTAAACAAAATGATAGCTATAAGTCACCGATATCGTGGACTTATCTTTGCAAAAAGTCGTTTTTATTGGGCTTTATGCAACTTTTTCACTATTCATTCGTTACTATATATATGACCAAAGTCCTCGTTATCGTGGACTTATCCTGATGATATTATAACAGAAAACGATAAAAATCAAGAAGGGGAGGGAAAAGACTGGATTTATTAGGTTTTGGGCCTTGTTCTGCTTATTCGGGGTAATGCTCGTTTGTTCTTGATTTATTCCTTTTGATGTTGATTTTTTATGGTTTTTCGTGCTATCATTTATTTAAATACGGGTGGTTGCAATAGCCACTTATTTTGATTTAAGGATTATATCCTTAAGACGACTGTAACACTTTGGCAACTTCAACGTATTATTAAGCATAAGTCCGCTTTTTCCCAAGCGGGCCGGTAAATTGAAATGAATGACCGCAAGGACAAAAAATTGTTTTTTCGGGTTAAAAGACAGGATCAGGACGCTTTTTTGCAGGCCTATGATTTATACGCGGACGATATATATCGTTTCATATATTTTAAGGTGGGTAGTGTCGAGGAGGCGCAAGATCTTACTTCCGCTGTTTTCTTGAAGGTTTGGAACTATGTTCAGAGCCGTGGCATCGATCAAAGCAAGTCTTTGAAAGCTTTTATATATAAAGTTGCGCGCAATTCGATAATCGATCACTATCGTCAGACGAAAAAAGTCGTGACCAGTATCGACGATGAGGAGTTGAAGCTCAATTTGGCTGACGAGGGCCAAGATATAATGGCGAGGTCCGAGGATATTTCGGATATGGAATTAATCAAGAAGGCTCTTCCCCTGTTAAAGGATGAATATAGAGAGGTCGTGCTTATGCATTATGTGGATGAACTGTCTTTTGCCGAGATAGCCGATATAACCGGGAAAACGAAAGGAAATATTAGAGTGATAGCTTTTAGGGCCTTGAAGGCTTTGAAAGATTTGATAGAAGAAAAAAAATGAACGAAAGAGATGTCTTGAAAAAAATAAATAGTCTAAAGGAATTCAAACCCGCTTCGGAATGGAAAGCCACTGCGCGGGAGGATTTATTTTTGAGGATAAGCAACTCTTCTCAGTCTGTTAAGATAAGTCTTTGGCAGAATATCGTGTTCGAGACTAAGCATGTCTATTCCTATTTGACTCAGCCGGTTTTTGCCACGCTTGGTCTTTTCGCTTTGGTCTTCGCTAGCGTGTTGGGCGTAAATGCCACCAAGACCACTAAGCCGGGAGATTCTTTCTATGCCGCTAGAGTGTTGAGCGAGAAAGCTCGCGTCGCCGTCACTATGGACAAGCAGGCTAAGGCTAAATTGGAAATGAAATACGCTTCCGTCCGCGCCAAGGAGATAACTGAAGTCTTGTCCAAACAATCCGCTCAGGACGATAAGTCTAAGAGGTTGACCGAGGATTTGAAAGCTGAGATCAAGACCGTCGTCGCCAAATACGACGAGATAAACAATTCTGTCGTTGAAGGAGAGACTGTCGCTCGGGGCAACGGCAATACGGCATCTTCCGTCGAAGACGATAATGTCGCTATCGGTATCGGTCGTCCTGTGGCCGAGGAAAGCCAGGAGGTTTTTGCCGCAGGATCACAAAAGGCCACTAGTGGTATTCAGATAAGTCAAAATAATGTCGCTTCTTCCGTGTCCAGCAAGATTTCGACATCTTCAGCGGATTCTTCCGTTGTCGAGCCTGCTACGCCTTCTTCCGATAACGATTTGAAGAAAAATCTTTCTCAGGCCGTCGCTTCAGTTGAGACTAACGATTATCAGGCGGCTAAGAATATTTTGGAGCAGATAGATATGGATAAGATAATCGATTCGATTGACCAGTCTAATAAGAAGACGGAGGTTTCGGCCACAACTTCGGTGACGGAGATGATCGATCGTGGTACGATAAGTTCCACTTCGAAAAATGAATAGTATTATGAATTTCGAAGAAAGATTTATTTTTGATGGCGAGGATAAAGGTGATATAATACTGAACGAGCATTTGGTGCGTTACCAATTCGCCTCGCGGTTCGTTAAAGATAAAAAGGTATTGGATGTCGCTTGCGGTAGTGGTTATGGCAGTAGAATTTTGGCTTTGGCCGGAGCCGAAAAGGTCGTCGGCATGGATAAGAACCCGGAGGCCGTAAAGAAGTCCAAGTCTTTGGAGCTCGCCAATCTTATATATAAAGAAGGTGATGCCGAGAAGATCGATGCCGGTAATGGCGAGTTCGATGTAGTCGTATCTTTCGAGACCGTCGAGCATCTTCATAATCAAGAGTCTTATGCCTTGGAATTATCCAGAGTGATTTCCGACGATGGCTTGGTTTTGGTCTCGACACCGAATAAAGACGTCTTCGGCAATAAGAATCCTTTTCATGTCAAAGAGCTCGCCAAAGTCGAGTTCGAAGCGCTTTTAAAGAAATTTTTTCCTTTCGTCGTTTGCTTTGAGCAAGAGAACGCTGTCTGTTCTATGCTCAAATTGGCCGGCGAGAATTCTATCGCGAAGACTTTCGTCTCTTCTTCCGGTCAAGCTCTCTATTTCTTAGCGATCTGTTCCAAGAAAAAGATCAGCGAAGAGGATTTCAAGGGAATAGGTTATGGTAATGCCAGTGTTAAAGTGTTTGAAAGAATGAAGAATAATCCGGTCTTGAAATTGTCCGACAAGATCTATCCGCTTATTGCAAGATTTTTAAAGAAATAGCTTTATAGTAAATTCGTAATTGGTAGTTTGTATTGTGTCATACCGGCGAAGGCCGGTATCTAAATTACTCACGGTAGTCCTGGATACCGGCCTTCGCCGGTATGACAAAAGACCTGATGCGGCGTATGTGTTATCTAGCCAAGAGCACCCAGTTTCTTTTTCATCTTTTATGAAAGGAGATTGAGTGGTCTGTGTTAGAGCAGACCAAAACGAGAGCCTATTCAAGGTCGAACCATTCTCAAGAGGAGTGGGGGAGCTCGTCCTTATAAATTTTAATCAGCTTTTTAGAGTGTTTCGTTCAAGAGGGCAGGAGTAAATGGACTAAATTTTACTCTGCCTCAAAGGTGCTTGCTTTTGGCAAGCGTCTGTAAAATCTTTGATTTTAAGGGTAGGGTATGGGATTCCAATCCATTTTCCCGGCACCAGTCCGAGATTTTCTAAAAAGCAAACCGTCTTCTTCGCTATTCTCGCTTCTTAAGGGTGGGGATTGTGAAGAGGAAAAAATGCAAATTCATTATGAACAGTTTCAGAAAGATTTTTGCCGCTGGCGTCATGATGACCACCATTTTGTCTTTGTGCGTCGTTTCAGCTCCGGCTAATGCAGCCGCTTCTGCTGGCGATCTCATCAAGCTCAATGGCTCATCTTCCGTTTACTACTTGGGCGCTAATGGTAAGAGATATGTTTTCCCTAATGAGGCTACTTATTTTTCTTGGTACAAGGATTTCTCTGGTGTCGTGACTGTTTCTCAGTCCGAGATCGAGGGTTACCCATTGGCCGCTAATATCGTCATTAGACCTGGCACCAAATTGGTCAAATCTCCGTCCATCTCTACCGTTTACGCGGTTGAGCCGAACGGTGTTTTGCGCTCCATCGTTAGCGAGGAGAACGCCAAGGCTCTCTGGGGCGAGAACTGGAATAAGAAAGTCGTCGATGTTATCGATGCCTTCTTTACCAACTACACCATCGGAGCTCCTTTGACTGCTGGTGTCTATCCTGCCGGTCAGCTCTTCAAGACCGCCGGTTCTCCGGATGTCTATGTTCAGGGCACTGACGGCAAGGCCAGAAAGTTCGCCTCTGAGGCCGCTTTCTTAGCCAACAATTACAACTGGGATAACATCCAGACTGCTGGTACTTCCTTCACTATGCCTTCCAACGGCTCCGCTGTTGCTGGTCGTGAGGATTCCATCGCTGATGTTTCTCAGGGCGGCGGAACTGGTTCCGGCGTCGTTGCCGGCACCGGCATGACCGTTGCTTTGGCTTCCGACACCCC
>CAYNAR010000004.1:0-85804 GCA_964395625.1 uncultured Gammaproteobacteria bacterium
ATTAGGTTTCATAGATTGGCGAGAGACTATCGCCTTGATAGGTCCTACGTGTAAGTACCGTAAGGTATTGAGCGGAGGGATACTAATAAATCATTAGATTTTCCCACATTTTTGTTTCTAAACGAGTTTTACTTCTTCGTTTAGTGTCGTCTTCGTGATTGTCGTGTTAGAACAGACTTTAGAAAACGTCATTGGCTTGGTGGCACCGCGGCGGGATACACCTGATCCCTTCCCGAACTCAGAAGTTAAGACCGCTTGCACCGATGGTACTTGGGCCTGAGCCCTGGGAGAGTAGGTAGCCGCCAGACCAATGATGTTTTTTTATATCAAATCGTTTAAAAACGATTTTTTATTTTATGCATAGAATAGTTATTTTAGTCGCCGGCAAGGGGACGAGGATGAATTCCGAGTTACCGAAGGCCTTGGTTCCAGTCAACGGAAAGCCCATGATCGAGTGGCTTTTGCGCTCGGTTATAAAATCGAAGATAGATTCTTGTCCGATAGTCGTCGTTTCTCCGGATAATAAAGGACTCATCGAATCCGCTTTGATGGGGCACGATTTGTCCTATGTGGTCCAAGAAAAACAGCTTGGCACCGGGCATGCCGTGTCTTGCGCTCGCACCTCCATAGATTTGGGGGACGATGTGATAGTGTTGTATTGCGACCATCCTTTTATATCGGCAGATTCCATCAAGAATCTTTCCGAGATAGAAGGGAAGAGCGTCTCTTTGATGCCGACCGATGTCGGCGATTTCGAGGCTTGGCACAGGAATTTCTATCATTGGGGTCGTATAATCAGAAGCAATGGCGGTGAGATAGAACGTATCGTGGAATACAAGGATGCGACAGAGGTGGAGCGGAAAGTGACTGAGGTTAATCCTGGTATTATGAAGTTTTCCGGATCTTGGCTCTGGGCTAACGTCGATAATCTGACCGATAGCAATTCTCAGCATGAGTATTATTTGACCGACTTGGTCAAATTGGCCTTCGGACAAGAACAAGAGATAGGCAGTATCGGAATAGATCCTCTTGAGGCCATAGGCATAAACAGTCAAGAAGAGCTAAAAATAGCCGAGGATATTCTAAAAGGCATGTCTGTATAGCGTATTCTCATTAAAGTCTTTCAAAATTCGGAAGAGATATTTTTCCGAATTTTTTATTTGCTTTTTTATCGTTTTTAGGTTATTATTTTAGGTTCGTTCTTTGACAATAACTATAACTTTCAACATAAGGAGTTTTCAAAATGTGCGGAATAATCGGTTATATTGGTTCACGTGGAACGGCATTTGATTCGGTTTTCGGTGGTCTTAAAAACTTAGAACATCGTGGCTATGATAGTGCCGGGGCGGTTTTTTGTTTTGGGCGCGATGATGTGAAGGATTATAAGATATCCAATAAGGAATCGCCTAATTTTACAGTTTCTAAATTATCAATGAAAGCCTCTTCGCTTGGACAAAGGTTTTGTAAGCTTGGCATGGGGCATACTCGTTGGGCTAGTTGCGGTGGCGTCAATGAAAAGAATGCCCATCCTCATCATAGTAGTTCTGGAGACATATGGGTGGTCCACAACGGGAATGTCATTAATTTCGACAGTCTGAAGGAGGAGCTTTCAGACGTTCCTTTTTATTCGGAAACCGATACGGAGTTGATCGCCAATCTGATATCGCGCGAGATGAAACGTTGTGGTAGGGATCTGAGGGTGGCTATCGAGAAAGCTATGCTGAGAATCGAGGGTGCGAATGCCGTCGTGGTTATCAATAGTCGAAACCCCGATGTTTTAGCGGCGGCTAATCGTGGCGGAACTTTGCTTTACGGACGTGATCAGAACGGTCAATTCTATATCGCCTCCGATCCGGCGCCGTTCGATGCTCTGTGTATTCAATCGCCGTTTCCGATGAGGGACGGGGAACTACTTTTCGTAACCGAAAGCATTCAAGAGTCTTTTGATTTTTCTTCCTCGCCAGTCGAGCAATCGATTAGTTTGGATATCGGCAATGGGAAGGAATTTAAGCATCTTATGGAGAAGGAGATATACGACCAGCCTTTTTCATTCGCCAATATCCTCAAAGGTAGAATAGTGATTAATGATGGAATAACTCGTTTTGGCGGACTGGAAAAACATTCCCGAGATTTACGTTCGGCGCAGTGTTTTCATTTCCTTGGCTGTGGGACGGCCTATAACGCTTGCCAGTACGCGGTCTTGTTGCTTAATCGTTTCGGTATTCGTGCCGAGGCTCATATATCTTCGGAGTTCTGTCGTAATCACAAGGTGTTTGACCATTCGGACGTTTTTTTCATTATTAGTCAGTCCGGAGAGACGGCCGATTCGATTTCCGCTCTTAGAGAGATTAATATTAAGGGCAATCCTGTCTTTGGTATAATCAATCGCGAAGGTAGTCGAATCTGGCGTGAGACCGGTGCCGGAATCCATATTCGTGCCGGAGCGGAAAAGTCGGTAGCCTCGACAAAAGCCTTTACTTGTCAGCTGATGGCCATCGCTATGTTGGCCGTTTATTTGGCCAGACAGCGGAAGATGACGATCGATACGGCACAGAAGGTGATTAGAGAATTACAGGTTTTACCCGGAAAAGCGGCTCTGGCTATTTCTAAGTCCGATGAAATATCCGATTTGGCTAATTCTTATTTTCATAGCAGGAATTTCTATTTCTTGGGTCGCTATTTTAATTTTATCACTGCCTTGGAGGGGGCATTGAAGCTTAAGGAGGTCTCCTATGTCCATGCCGAGAGCTATCCTCTCGGAGAATTGAAACATGGACCTCTGGCTTTGATCGACGAGAAATTTATTTCGATAGTCATCGCCTTGAAAGATTCTGTTTATGAAGAGTCTTTGGGAAATATCCGTGAGATCAAGGCTAGAAAAGGTAAAACGGTCGTCGTGACCGATGATGAGTCTTTTAATCGCGACCTTTGCGACGAACTTATTTTAATTCCATCTACGTTGGAGTATCTATCACCGATAATCTCGATTATTCCGTTGCAGCTTTTCGCCTATCATTTCGCCGTTTGTTGGGGATTTAACCCTGATAAGCCGAGGAATTTGGCTAAGACAGTGACGGTTGGTTAAAAGAAGGGGGTTTTATTTGGAAGAAGTCGTTGGTTTTTTAGCGATGTTGTCGTCTCTTTATGCCATCTTGGTGGGGTTAACTTGCCAAGCCTGGAGTAATTATAGACGCAAGAGTGTTAAGGGTCTTTCCATAAACTTCCTTGTCTCGATATTGGTTCTGTATATTTTATGGATGTTTTATGGATTGGTTAAGTCGACGATCGACTATTACTTGGTGGTTCCTAACGCCTTAGGCATAGTTATCGCCAGCATTATTTTTGTACAGTTCTTTGTCTATCGCAAGAGATAGTAGTTTTAAAAAAATCGCCTTGCCTTTTTAAGGGCATGGCGTTTTTTATTTTCCTCCTTTCGATAGGACGGTACGGATGGTTTTGAGTAGAATGGCGACGTCTAGATATATCGAGCGATTCTTGATGTAGAATAGATCGTATTGTAATTTTTTCATAGTATCCTCGTAGCTTGGGGAATGGTATTCTCCGGATGTCTGGTCGACGCCGGTGATACCAGGTTTGACCAGCATGCGTTCGCGGTAGAAGGGGATTTGCTTTTCTAATTCGATTATCAGTTCCGGTCTTTCTGGGCGAGGCCCGACGAAGCTCATTTCGCCTTTGATTATATTGATGAGTTGAGGTATTTCGTCTAGGCGGGTTTTACGCAGGAAGTTACCGAAGGCGGTTATTCTTTTATCGCCGTCCTTGGTCGGAGAATGGTCATTGTCCTCGGTCCTCATTGTGCGGAATTTTATAATCTTGAAGTCGATGCCGTTTTGTCCGGCTCTGGTTTGCTTGAAGAATATCGGTCCTTTGCTCTCCAATTTTATTATCAGGGCGACAAGAGGCCAGAAAGGTAAAGTGATGGCGAAGAAGAACAAAGCCAGTGCGGTGTCGAAGAATCTTTTTAAAGAGTCGAAAGCGGTTTTGTTTCCCTCGTTCAAGTTTTCCAAGAACCACATTTTGCCGATGGTGTCTATCGGCACTTTGCCGGTCACGTTCTCGTAGAAGTCGACCAGATTGGTGAAGGTTATTTTGAGCGGTAGGCATTCGAACAGTAGAGTTCGTAATTTTTCTGAATCCGGGTCTTGGGCCAATATTACTTGGCTGACGTTCTTCTTCTTTATCAATTCCGGCAGGTCGTTCAAGTTGGAGAATACCGGCGTCCCATTGATTTCCTTCTCTTTGGAGTTCTCGTCTATTATGAAGGGGATGGCTAGACCAAGGTGAGGTTTACCTTTGAACTCCGACAGTAATTCGTCCACTAGGCGATTTCTTCCTATTATCGCGATATTGAATTTAGGTAAATACGAAGAGGCGAGCCAGTTGAATAGATGGCGCCAAGCCGTGAAAATCAACAAGAAGACGCCGATAAATATAGCTAGATTTATTTTTGGGGTTATTTTAGCCAAAGGAATGAAATAGAAGAAGAGTACGGAGAATAATGAAGAGGCTAGAAAGCCACGGAAGATGTTGCCCCAAAGCTTCGAGCCGTTGACGGCCGAATTAGCGGCGTAAAGTTCGCTGACATAGAAGATTACGAGCCAGAAGAAGAAAATAGTGGTAAAAGGCCCGATGTGCATTTGACCGAGTTCCTTGTTCGGCATTTCCCCGTAACGGATTACGAGCGTTACGAACAGGGAAAAATACATCATCAGCAAATCTCCGAAAATAAGCAAAAATTTTTTGAAGTTGTTGTTCATATGGTTTTAACTTTAACACTAAATAGGCATAAAATCAAGTCACGGTCGGCTTGATTTAGGCTTATTTAAATGCTAAACTCAATTTATGGAGCAAGTAGTCGGTAAAAGGAAAAATTGGCCACTTTCCGGGAATGATTATATCTGTGATTTTTTAGAAAAAAGCATCTCATTCGGTCGTTTAGCCCATACTTATGTGCTTTTGGGTCAGAAGGATATAGGAAAATTTCAAGCGGCCGTTTGTTTCGCTAAGATTTTGCTATGCCAAGGGAGGGCTAAGGAGGAAGCGTCCCCTTGCGGTAAATGCCGATCTTGTCGTAGCTTCCAGGAGTCTCCCGATGTGAGCGACATAGTCCATGGCGACTTCCACATGATCAAGAGGGACGAGGGTAGGAAGAATATCTCCATAGAGGATGTCAGGGAGTTCATTCGTCTCCTTTCGTTGAGTTCTTTTTTTGGTTCTTATAAGGTCGGGATAATAAAGGATGCCGACGAGCTCAGTTTGGATGCCGCAAACGCTTTATTGAAGACTTTAGAGGAGCCTAAGGAGAAGGTCATCGTCATTTTGACGGCTTCCAGATTGGAGAATTTGCCGGCCACAATAGTGTCTCGCAGTCAGGTCTTGAGGTTCGGCCAAGTGGATACGGCTTCGATATACGATTATTTGGTCAGCGACCTTTCATGCGATAGAGATTCCGCCAAGATAGCTTCGCGCCTTTCCTTAGGTCGTCCGGCACTAGCCGTTCGTTTTACGCAAGAGAAGGATTTCGCTGAAAGTTATATGAACAAGGCTTCGGTCTTTTTGGATTTTTTCAGTGCCGATATAAATTCTCGTTTGTCTTCCGTAGCTTCTTTACTGGATAAGGATGATGACGACAAGGCCGATAGAGCCGCTACCATAATAAGTATTTGGCAGGGTGCGGCGAGGGATATACTTTTGATGGCGTCCAATAATGGCAATGTCATACAGCATGAGGAGAAAAGGGTGGAGATAATGTCGGCGGCTTCCCTGGGCGGGGCATCGGGCGTGCTGAAGATTTTCAAACTTTTGCAGGAAGGCGAGGAGCGTTTAAGGGCTAACGTCAATCCTAAGCTTGTCTTGGAATCGATAGCGATCAATATTAAATAACGACCCATAGCAGAGGGTCTAAAAATATGTATAAAAAAGGAGCTTTAATTCTTTTTGTCTTTCTAGGCTTGGTCTTGTCCGGTTGCGGTGTCACGGTCAAGACGAAGGACACTTCAGGGATCGACGGTGGTTTATTCGTCAGTCAGGATAAGGGAGTCATGTGGGGGCAATCGGTCATATATCCAACCGTCAAAGGGGTGGAAAGTATAAAGGGTCTCGACAATTCCGTACTGGAACTCGATCCTTCCGATGAAAACGCCGTTTATTTCGGAAGCGCTCAAGGGTTGTATTATTCTTATAACTTGGCTAACGGCTGGCAGAAGTCGACCGCCTTACCTGGCGGATACATCAGCTCGGTAGCGATCGCCTCGGGCGATAAGTGCACCGTCTATGTGACCATCGGCAACAAACTTTTCGTCACTAAAGATTGTCACCGCAGTTACGAGCAATTATATTATGACAACGATCCGCAGACCGAATTGACCACAGTTTCTATCGACCATCATGATAACCAGAAGGTCTTCATCGGCACGTCGAAGGGAGATGTTTTGAAAAGTACCGATTCGGGAAAGACTTGGAGAACGGTCCTGCGTTCCGGTTATCGAGTGATGGAGTTCCAGTTCGACCCGAAAGATAGCAGAGTGGCTTTCTTGTCTACTAATGGCAATGGCATGTATAGGACTTCGGACAATGGTGAGACTTGGGATTTGCTGAAAGATAAAATGAAGGATATAAAGAATAGTAATAAAGTCATAGATTTCAATATATCCCCGGTAGAAAATGGTTTGATTTTCGCCGCTACCGCCATGGGTATTTCCAAGTCGTCCGACAATGGCGAGACTTGGACGAAGATAGAGTTGATAACTTCCGAGAAGGACGCGGTCGTCAGCGCCTTGGGCGTCAATCCTAAGAATCCGAAGGAGATCTATTATGCCACGCGCACGACTTTTTACAGTTCTTTCGACGGTGGCGTGAGTTGGTCGGCCAAGAAGATGCCTTCGACCAGAGCCGGCCATAAGATCGTCGTTCGTCCCGATCAGCCCAACATAGTCTATATGACGGTCAGATCCTATAAAAAATAATCAATAATAATATGAATCAATTTGTACAAGAGAAAAAGGAGGATTTTAGCAAGGTGGTGGATTTTTTCAAAAAGGAGATAAGCGCCTTACGCACCGGTAGAGCTTCGGCTTCCGTCTTGGATAGCGTTTTGGTCGATGCCTATGGTATCAAGAATCAGATGGTGGCAGTCGCCAATGTCAGCGTCACCGATTCCAAAAGCATTGTTATAACCCCTTGGGACAAGTCTATCATTAAGGAGATAGAGAAGGCTTTGCAGGAGGCCGATTTGGGTCTCGGCATCATCGCCGAAGGTGATAAGGTCCGTTTGACCGTACCGGCCATGACCGAGGAGAATCGTAAGAATTTGGTCAAGCGTTTGAACGAGATGATGGAGCAGGCCAGAGTTTCGACTCGCCAGGTCCGTGAGGCGATAAAGAAGACGATCGAGGCCGCCGAAGAGGATGGTGCCATTCCAGAGGACGACGCCGAGCGTTTTTCCGAGGAGCTGGAGAGCGAGGTCAGAAAGATAAACGACGAGATAAAGGCTATTCGCGATAAGAAGGAAGAAGAGATAATGACGATATAGCAATTGAAGTTAGTTGATTGGCGACTTAGGCGGTTAACTAATAATTTTTGACTATTGAATGACGACATAGTCCCTAAGCGTCTAATTTGTCAGTTAACTAATTAATTTTTTTATGCTTTTCACTTTAATAACGTTCGTGGTAGTCCTGTCCGTCCTGGTGTTCGTACACGAGTTCGGGCATTATTACTCTGCTAGGAAATTAGGCGTAAAAGTGGAGGAGTTCGGCTTCGGATTCTCTCCGCGCGCCATAGGTGTATACAAGAGCAAGGAGGGGAAGTGGAAAATCGTCAAAGGCAATGCGGAAGTCTCCGATGCCGTCGACACGATATATTCTTTGAACTGGTTGCCCCTGGGCGGTTTTTGTAAGATAAAAGGCGAAGATGGATCGGATAATGATCCTGACAGCTTTTCCTCTAAGCCGGTTTGGCGTCGCTTGGTTATAATATCGGCCGGTGTCGCGATGAACATCGTCCTTGCGGCCGCGATATTCTCCGTCGGCTACATGGTCGGATTGCCACAAGGATTGGATTCTTCCGATTCCAAGGCCATCATTAGCGAGAAGAGGATCGTAGTCGTGGAGGTCGTCGACGGTTCTCCGGCGAAGAAAGCCGGATTGTTGCCCGGTGACGAGATAGTTTCCGTCGACAGTAACTTTTTTACCGATGAAGAGGATTTGCGCGAGTATACTGGTCGTCAAGCCGGAAAGGAAGTGACCTATAGGATAAAGAGAGAGAGCGGCCAGACCGCGGATTATCCGGTTTCAATGAGGGATAATAACGGACGAGGCGAGGCTGGTATAATGATAATGAACGCCGGATTGGTGCGCTATCCTTGGTATATCGCCATCTGGAAGGGCATAGTCGTCTCTTTCGCCACCATTTGGTTGATAATAACTTCTTTCTGGGGCGTTATAGGTAATTTGATAATGGGGCATGGCATGACCACGGAAGTCGTCGGACCTGTCGGAATAGCCTCAATGACCGGCCAATACGCTCGCTTGGGGTTCGTTTATCTGATGCAATTCACAGCACTGCTTTCTTTGAATTTGGCCGTGATAAATTTCTTGCCGTTTCCGGCTTTGGACGGAGGAAGGATTATCTTCTTGATTATAGAGAAATTCAAAGGTTCTCCTGTCAGGAAGGATTGGGAGGCGGCCATACATAGTGCGGGATTCTTCTTCTTGATCGCTCTGATAGTCTTGGTGACGGTCCGCGATTTGACCAAGGTGGCGGGGAAGTTCAAAATCCTTTTAGAGAGAATATTCAATTAAGAGATGCGCGTCGATTATTCGCGCATCGTAAAAAAATAAAATGAAAAAGTTTTTATTCTTATTGGCGACTATGATGCTTTTGGCCGGCTGTTCCGAGCAGAAACTTGCTCAGTCAGAAGAAAATAAAGCGACGGCGCCACAACAAAAAAATATGAACAATGGAGTCAATAAGGCCGATCCTAATTCTTTCGAGGATCTGACCAAGGAATACAAAGGAGCGATTTTGAAGACCGATCAGGGCGATATCGAAGTGGATTTCTATGTCAGCGAATCGCCGATGACGGTCAATAACTTTTTGAATCTTTCCAAGATCGGTTTCTATAATGGAACTTCCTTCCATAGAGTCATCAAGGATTTCATGATTCAAGGAGGTGATGCCAATTCCAAAGACGATGATTGGGATAATGACGGACGAGGCAATCCCGGATATCGTTTTTCCGACGAGTTCAATAGCCATCCTTTGGTGCGCGGTTCTTTGGCCATGGCCAATTCCGGACCGAACACTAACGGCTCCCAGTTCTTCATCGTTACCGCGGAGTCGACTCCTTGGTTGGATGGAAAGCATACTAATTTCGGTCAGGTCGTGAAGGGGATGGATGTGGTCGACAAGATAGAGAATCTTCCGGTTAATGAGAACGATCATCCGACTGCCGATGCCAAGGTCAACAGTGTAGAATTGATAAAGAAATAAGAATATCGTAGAAAATCCAAGGAAATCGCCTTGGATTTTTCTTAGGCATCCTGAATTGACATTTTGTTAAAAATAAGTTATATTTATTTTTATTGAACAATAATCGTTAAATATAATGAATATCGCTAAAATTCAAGAAATATTAAAAGACGAACCGAAGTTCAGGACCAAGCAGGTCTATGAGGCGGTTTTTTCTAAGTTTGTCGAAAGTTGGGATGAGATAACCGTTCTTCCGGCCGCTCTGCGCGAGAGATTGAAGATTGAGGCGCCTCTGGATATAGAAGCTGAGGTTTTAGAGTCCTCAAACGGTGAAACCGCTAAAGCAGTTATTATGGTTCCTGGTGGGGCGGTCGAGGCTGTTTTGATGCGCCATGAAGATCGCAACACCGTTTGCGTCTCTTCGCAACTGGGTTGCAAGATGGCTTGCTCGTTTTGTTATACCGGACAGCATGGTTTTGTTAGGAATTTGGATTCTTACGAGATAGTCGAGCAGGTCTTGTTGTTCTCTCGTCGCTTGAAGAAGACTAACGAAAGAGTTTCTAACATTGTTTTTATGGGAATGGGCGAACCGTTTTTGAATTATGACGAGGTGATGAAGGCCGTTCGTTTTTTTAATGATAAAGATACTTTTAATATCGGTGCCAGGAAAATTTCCATATCGACAGTCGGTGTCATAGAAGGTATTAAGAAGTTTGCCAACGAGCCATTACAGCTTAATTTGGCTATATCGTTGCATGCCCCTAACGAAGGGGTGCGTAATGAGTTGATGCCGATCTCTAAAGTCTATCCTTATAAAAACTTGCTCAAAACGATCGCCGATTATATCAAGAAGACCAATCGCAAAGTCATGATCGAGTATGTCATGATAAAATACTACAATGATTCGACGGACAATGCTTTCGAATTGGCCGAGGTTTTAAAGAAGGAGTTGGGGCATCTGTTCACGGTAAATTTGGTCGATTATAATCCGACCGGAAAGTTCCAGGCATCTGAAAAAGAGGATATCGCCGCTTTTAAAGCGGTTTTGGAAGATGAAGGAATAGAAGTTGTCCAGCGCCACAAGTTTGGTCGCGACATCAAAGCGGCTTGCGGACAATTGGCTCGCGGAGAAAGAGATTGATTTTTTGCTGATAAAATAAAGGCCACCAGTATTTAACTGGTGGCTTTGTTTAATTTACCGCACTCACGGTGGACAGGCCATTGTTGTTTATAATAGCTCTTTGTCCCATGATGCGAGGAATCGTCTCTTCGTTAATCAAATCGCTGTACCTGATAAAGAAGTGGTGTTTGGCTTTTTTTTCGATGCTTTTGTTTGAATCTTTTTTCTTGGCTTTTTTTGCTGTCGCTAATGATATTATTATACCGTTATCTGTTTTTGAACACGACTCTATTGTTCCTATGAAGGGTCCTTCGAAGATGGACAAGGTTTGGTTGTCTTCTTTGCTGGAGGCTTTCATTATCGTGCATAATAATTCCATAGCTTTTTCTCTCCTTTTTCTGTTATGTAAAAAAGATTGTCGTTGTGTATCGCTATCTGTTTCCCGCACAAATCTTGTCCGGCTGTTCGTTTTTCCGATGGAAAAGGACGGAAGGCGATGTTCACGTTTTCCGAGCCGGTATCGACCAGAAGGTTGGTAAAGAATATCTTTTGCCCGAAGCCGAAGGATCCGGTAGCTATCACCTTGCCGGAGATGTCTCCCGGTTTTGTGATTATAATCTTCGTGTATTTTTTGTTTCGTGTTGATGGGGAGAAAATGACTTCTTTCCCTTTTTCTTTTTGTTGTTTTTCCCATGACACCAAACTAGTATCAGTGGCGATTATCAATGGTTCCGGCTTCCCATTCTTCACTATCTGGTGAGGAAGAGTCAGGCCGTCTATTTTTTCACCGCAATCTATTATAGTGCCGGTGAATTGGGGAAATTTTCCACTAAATTGGAAAAAACGCAGCATTTGAAAACCCCTTTCTTTGTGGGTTATTGTTTAAAGAACATTTTTATTCGACCTTTGCGGTCGTTTTACGGTTTTTGTATTTTATGATGAAAATTGTCTTTTGTCAAATAGGCGGTCGGATTTGTTTATTTTGTGGTTGCTGGTATATAATATGTATAGAGCTTTGCCTTTTTATGGCAAAAATCTTTAAAAATAAGCAAAAAATATGAAAAAAAGCTTTTTTTGTCTAACATTGGCACTTTTGTTTGCTTTAATTTATCAAGTCGATTCGGTGCAAGCGGCTACTTTAGCGCAGACGCTTTCTGGTCGCATCTTGTTGGACGTTCAGAATAAGGGTGAGGCTTGGTACGTCGATCCGTCCACACAAGAGCGTTACTTTCTCGGTAGACCGACGGACGCCTTCGCCGTTATGCGCAAGCTCGGCGTCGGTATAAACAACGCCAACTTTCAAAAGATCGCCCAAGCCGGTACGACCGCTAAAGGTGATTTGAATTTGACCAAGAAATTGTCGGGCAAGATAATTTTGGAAGTCGAGAAGAAGGGTGAGGCTTGGTATGTCAACCCAGTCGATTTGAAGAAATATTATCTTGGTAAGCCGGCCGACGCTTTCGCCGTGATGAGAAAATTGGGACTTGGTATCAAGTCGACCGACTTGGCCAAGATTCCGCGCGACCAGAAGGACGATGCCGCCAACAGTCTTAGCAATTATAAATATCGCCAAGAGGTAAAGACCGATAGAGGTGGTTTTTACGCCGATGTCGTCGAGGTGGCGTTGGGTAAATTAAGCGTCGAGGTAGTGTCGGACACCGCCGGCGTCGAGAAATGCTCCGGTAATTGCCCGACCAAGGCTCTTTATGACTTCGTCTTTAATCATAAGGCTTTCGCCGCTGTTGGCGGTTATTCCGCGACAGCCCCTTTCTATAACACTCTATCGAAGGTCATGATGAATGGCGGTAGTTCCGGTCCACTCATCGCCTTCGACGAGAATAATAAGTTCTATTATTTTTCCAGCGCTTCCGGCATCGGCAACGTCGGCAATTTCGAGGTCGACCATGGCGCTAAATTGTCGGCCGCTTTCGGCGGAGGTCCAAGGATAATCGAGGATGGAGTCAACGTCTTAAAGAAGACCGGATTCTCTTCCTCGGAACTCGCTAAGACATATCGCTCCGCTTTCGGCTTCAAGAAGTCCGGCATAAATCCGCAAGGCACTGCTTACTTAGTGACCGTGCGTAACGCCTCTTTAGCCGATGTCGCCGCCGTCTTGAAAGGGATGGGTATGGACTATGCCGTCTTGCTCGCTTCCGGAGACTCGCCATCGCTTTATTATAACAAGGAATATAAGGTCGGTCCTGGAAGCAATCAGGCCAACGCGGTGTTGTTCTCTATTAAATAAAAAATATCGATGAGTCTGCGAGACAAAGGACAGTATTTGAGAATTAAAGTCATTCCCGGCTCCGCCAAGACCGAAATCAAGGGAGAGATGGCTGATGGCACCATCAAGGTGGCTATCGCAGCATCTCCGGAGAAGGGTAGGGCTAATAGAGAGCTGGCTGATTTTTTGGCACGAGAATTAGGAGTCGATAAGAACGATATAACAATAATCAGCGGAGCGGCGACACGCCTCAAGCTGGTCAAAATAAAATATGCGTAGAATAGAACAAAGGGTCCCCGAGAAATACGCCTTTCTGCATCAAATGAATCCGGTGGTCAAATTTTTGACCATTTCGGATATTATGGTCATGGGAGGCTTGGGTTTGATAACGCCGATTTTCGCGGTTTTCATAACCGACCAAGTCAATGGCGGAACGGTCGAGACCGTGGGTATCGCCGGCGGTATCTTTATGTTCACTCAAAGCATAATGCAAATACCCTTTGGCTACATAATCGATCGCATCAAAGGCGAGAAGGACGATTTTTGGGTGATGTTCTTCGGCACTCTTTTGATGGCTTTAATACCGATACTTTATATTTTTTGCGATACGCCTTTGAAGCTCTATATAGTCCAGTTTGTCTACGGTTTGCTGAGCGCGGCCACCTATCCGACTTGGTATGCTATCTTTACTCGCCACATCGATCGCAATAGGGCCGGTTTCGAGTGGGGTATCTATCAGACCTTGTCCGGTGTTTCGATAGCCGGCTTTTCGGCCTTGGGAGGTTTTGTGGCCTCGGAGTATGGTTTCCCGGCCTTATTCATAACGGTCAGCGTGGTCTGTTTTATCGGCGGCCTTTTTCTGCTAGGTCTTTACCGCCACATGATTAAGGGTGGCATCCTCTGGCGTTGATATGGATTTATCTATCATTATAGTCTCTTGGAACGTCCGCGATCGTTTGCGCGATTGTCTGTCGCGGATTTTTTCTTCTCGAAATGATTTCGACTTCGAGGTATTTGTCGTCGATAATAATTCGGCGGACGGTACAGCCGAGATGGTCAGGCAAAATTTCCCGCAAGTCAGATTGATTGCCAATGCCGATAATCTTGGTTTCGCCAAAGCCAACAATCAAGCCTTTCGTCAGTCGTCTGGTCGCTATATTCTATTATTGAATCCGGACACTTTGCCTGATGAGAATACTTTCGATGGATTGGTAAGATGGTTGGATAATAATGCTCAGGCGGATATCGCCGGCGCGCGCCTATTGAACGAGAAGGGGGAGGTTTTAAGGCATGTCCGAAGATTTCCAACTCTTTTCGACCAAGCGATGGTGGTCCTGAAAGTTCCGCATTTCTTTCCGTCGGTGTTGGATGATTATCTGAGGAGGGGTTTCGATTATGAGAGGGCGCAAAAAGTCGATTCGGTACGTGGCGGTTTTATGGCGATGCGCCGTTCATCTTTGTCAAAAATAATCGGCGAAGAGCGACTGGAGAAGGGCGAAGTTTTGGATGAGAGGTATTTTTTGTGGTTTGAAGAAGTCGATCTTTGTCGCACGGCCAGAGAAGTCGGAGCCGAAGTCTGGTATACGCCGGCCGTGTCTTGCGTCGATTTCGTTGGGCAGAGCTTTTCTCAAGTCCCGCGCTCGGCGACACAAAGATATTTTCGCGCTTCGATGCTCTCTTATTTCAAAAAGTGGCATCCCGCCTGGCAAGTTTTTATTTTGAGAATGGTTTGGCCAATCGGGATATTTTTGTCGGTCGCCATTTCCAGAGTGGGGGTTAAAGGTAAAAATAACACGTAATGGATTTTTTCTCAGCGACAAGAATAAATAAGTTTTTATAGGATGTATAAAAAAGTAGCCATAGTGATCAGTCCTAATTGGCATGATTACGCGGAAAAATATATAGACGATTGCTTGGGCGGGATTATCGTTCAGGATTATCCGGGTGAGATAAAAGTATTCATAACGGATAACGAGACTAGCGAGAAGAGCTTCGATTTTTTGCGTTCCAAACTTTTCGCCTTGCAAGGCAAGATAGATTTTGATATCTGGCGCAATGTCGGCAACGACGGATTCGCCAAAGGGTGCAACGACTCCATGAAAAAGGCTTTAGACGAAGGATTCGACTACGTCTTCAATCTGAGCATCCATTCGATGATGACGCCTTCGTGCATATCGTCTTTGGTGGAAACGGCCGAGAGCGACGGCGATATCGGCGCTATCCAGGCTCTCTGCCTTCTTTATCCGGAGAAAGAAAAGATATTGAGCTTGGGTAATACCACTCATTTTTTGGGCTTCGGTTATTGCACCGGATACAAAGAGAAGGCCGAAACTGCCCCCGCCGAAGTTAGGGATATCTTTTATCCGTCGGGCGGGTCTTTTTTCTTGAAGAGGGAGATTTTAGAGAAGGTCGGCATGTTCGATGAGGAGTATTGGATGTACAACGAGGATCAAGAGCTGGGTTGGAGGATTTGGCTTTCCGGTTATCGTTGTGTTTTGGCGCCACAAGCCGTGATGTATAGTAAGTACGAGTTTTTGCGTTCGATAAAAAAATATTATTGGATGGATCGTAATCGCATTCTAGCCATCTTGGAATGCTACGAGATCAAGACATTGATTTTAATCCTTCCGGCTTTTTTGCTGATGGAAATCGGTCTGTTCTTGTTCTCCTTGAAGAACGGTTCGCTCGAGCAAAAGACGAAAGTCTGGCGATATTCCTTGACGCCGAAGAATTGGTCGCATATAGTTAAGGCTCGTCGGCGTAATCAATCGCTCAGGAGGGTCAGCGACAGCGCTTTGACGCGCCTGATCAGCGGAAAGATTTGGTATCAGGAGATAGGGGACTGGAAACTGCGTCTAATCAATCCTCTTTTTAATTTTTATTGGGGTTTTGTTAGTATCGTTTTGGATATTTTGACTAGAAAAGCTTAAGGAAGTATGCTTTTAAGATATGGATATATCTATAATCATCGTCAATTACAAGAGCAAAGATAAGGTCGTCAAGTGTCTGGATTCCATAAGAAAAGCCGACTTGGCGGATTTATCCTATGAGATAATCGTCGTAGACAACGCTTCCGGCGATGATTTTTCGTCGCTTAAAAAAGATTTTTCGGAGATAAAGATAATTCAAAGCGAGAAGAATTCCGGTATGGGCGGAGGAAACAATCTCGGTGTCGTCGGCTCTAGTGGTGATTTCTTTTTAATCTTAAATCCTGATACGGAAATAAAGGACGATGCAATACCTGTTCTCCTTAATTATTTGAGACAAAATCGCGATGTCGGCATCGTCGGGCCTAAGCTTTTGAACACCGATGGCACTTTGCAGTATTCGTGTATGCGTTTTCCGAAGGTCTATACCCCTTTTTTAAGGAGGACTTTCTTCGGCGCTTTCGCGCAGAAATCATTGAGGGATTTTTTAATGGAGGATTATGACCATGAAGTCGCGCGAGAAGTCGATTGGTTGATGGGGTCGTGCCTTCTCGTTCGCAGGGATATTTTCGATAAAGACGGATTCCTCTTCGATGAAAAGTATTTCATGTACTTTGAGGACACCGACCTTTGCCGTCGCGTCTGGCAAAAACACAAGATGAAGGTGGTATATTTACCCTCTGCCGTAGTGGTCCATGATCATGCCAGAGCTAGCGCCGAGAATCCTTGGTATGTCGCTCCGTTTAAGGATAAATTAGCCAGAGAGCATTTGAGGTCTTGGTTTAAATATTTTTTTAGATAAAGTATGAGTAAGATTAAAAAAGCCATCGTCGCCGTCGCCGGTTCGGGGACCAGACTCCTTCCCGCGACCAAGGCCATGCCTAAGGAGATGTTGCCGATAATCGACAAGCCGATCATTCAATTGGTCGTCGAAGAGTTGGCCGAGGCTGGCATAACCGACATCATATTGGTCACGAAATGGGACAAAAAACCGCTCGAGGACCATTTCGACCATAACCTTTCCTTGTTGGCCGATTTGCGTCGAGCGGGAAAGGACGTCTTGGCGGACGAGATAGAGCGCGTGGCGAATTTAGCCAACTTCATTTATGTCAGACAACGCCCGCAATATGGCAACGGAGTGCCGGTTTTGACCGCCGCCAATTTGGTCGGCGACGAGCCGTTCGTTTTTTGTTATGGCGACGACTTGGTCAGATCGAAAAAATCCTTTACCAAATCGATGGTGGAGGATTATGAGAGATTAAAGAGTCCGATGTTGGCGGTTCAGGAGGTTTTACCTCAGGAGAGAAGTCGTTACGGTATCGTCGAACTTTTAGGGGGGTCCTCTAGGATAAAAAGAATCGTCGAAAAACCGGCGGAGGGGGAGACGTCGTCTTGCTTGGCGGATTTCGGACGCATGATTTTGAATCGCGAGATAATCGACGAGTTGGAGAGGACGCCGATCGGCAAGGGTAACGAGCTGTGGCTTACGGACGCTTTGGAGAACTATATAGCCAAAGGCGGAGAGGTCTATGCTAAAAAGGTGGAGGACGGCGAATGGTTGACAACAGGGGATCCGTGGAATTATCTGCAGGCCAACCTTAAATACGCAATGGAGCGTCCGGAGTTGCGCGCCGAGCTGGAAAAATTCTTCAAGAGTAATTTTTAGCTTATTTCAGGTTGAGTTTGTATAGGCCTTCTTGGTTGCCTATCTTGCCGAAGAAATAGAGCATCTCGTTGTTCTCGGAAATGAAAGGTGAAGACACCTTTTCCAATTTAAGTAATTCCGTGACTTGCAGCTTCTCGTCTCCTTTGTCCCATGTCAAAAGACTGATGTCGTTTTCCGTATGGAAGATTATATAGTTGTCTTTGCTCGTCGTGAGTATTCCGTTCAAAGGATGGCTCCAGCGCAGAAGGAGACGGCGAGAGTTGCTTTTCATATCCAATAGCCATATCTCGTAGTCATTGGCGAAAAATAAAATATCTTTGTCGAACCATTGGAAGTATTTACTATTGTTGATGGCCTCCAGGAGCGGATTTACCTGGTTTTCGGCATCCACCAAATAGAGTATTTTGTATTTTTCGTCGTAAAGGTTGATAGTTTTGTCGTTGCTATTCAAGAAAGTATAGCCGTCGGAAGGAGGTAGATCGACCTCCTTCTTTATTTTTTTATCCAACAGGGAATATATTTTCAGTTTTGCGGAGAAACCGCGACGAACGGCGACTACTATATTGTTTCCTTGTGGTAAGTAGTCGAGAAAATCCTCGTTTTCCAGTATGACAGTATTATTTTGTTCGTTTATATCGAAAAGTCCGAGATTATTTTTGTAGATGTATGATATTTTGTCGTTGGAAACCCATTTTATGTCCGATATCTCCGGACCAATGACTTTGTCCAGGGATAGGTTTTTATTGCTATTCTTTAAATTTAATATCTTCTGGCCAAATATGACTTTCGATCCGTCATTAGACCATGACGCGGTGGCGGAAGACGAGGCGATCATTTCCGATATTTCGCTTTTTAGGTCTATTAATTCGGTGCCGATAATAACCTTCTTTTTGTCTTGTGAAGGGAATAATTTTTCCGCGGATGATTTGGCTATCAGCATCGGTAGATTCTTTTTGTATAGGACTACGTCTAAGACGTGAGTAATCTGTCCGGAATACACCTTTATGTGTCTTGTCCATGGCCAATACCCCGGCAGTTCGATGCTGAGGTCATAAGAACCCGGCATTATATTTTTTAACTTGGCCGGCGTCTTTACGTTATTATTGTTCGGTGTCAATGATATGTTGAAATTTTTTTGCCTTTTGCCGTTTAAAAATATCTCTGCTCCGGCCGGTTCCGAATAGACGATGGCCATTCCGGTCTTCTGTATCAATACTCCGGAAAAAGGATGTCTTAAGTCCAGGCTATAACCAGATGCGTACAGCAGTATATATGGGACCAAAGCGAAGAATGCCAGTAAGAAGACGAAGAATAATATTTTTCTTTTTATTTGTGACATATTAAGAGCAATTAGCGGCGCACTCGTCGACTCTTTCAATGTCAGCACCTAGAGAAGAGAGTCTTTGAACGATATTTTCGTAGCCGCGTTCTATTTGGTAGATATTGTCGATTTCCGTTTTACCCTTCGCCATCAATGCTGCTATTATGAGGGCCATGCCGGCGCGCAAATCCGGACTGGTCAGTTTTCTGCCATGAAGCTGTGAGGGGCCGTTGACCACTACTCGGTGCGGGTCGCACATTATTATATCGGCACCCATTTGAGAGAGTAGGTCGGTGTAGAGAAGGCGTCTGTCGTAGATGGTCTCATGTATGAGGGAAGAGCCGTTCGCTTGGGTCATTAGGACCGTGTATGGCGATTGTAAGTCTGTAGGGAAGCCGGGGTACTCGTGCGTCTTAATGCTGTATCCTTGGAATTTTTCAGTGGCTTTGATCTTTATCCAGTCATTGCCGACCTCGAATCCTATTCCGGAATGTTTGAATATCTCCAAGAGGACCTCGACGTGTTCGGGGTCGCAATTCTTGATGGTGATGTCGGATTTTGTCGCCGCCGCCATGCACATGAACGAGCCGGTCTCTATTCTGTCGGGAATGACGAAGAATTCCGAGGCGGATAATTTTTCCACGCCTTCTATGGTCATCGTCGGAGTGCCGGCACCATTTATTTTCGCGCCGTTGGCGTTCAAGTAGTCGGCTAAGGATTTTATTTCCGGTTCCATGGCGCAATTTTTCAAGACAGATGTTCCTTTCGCTAAAGTAGCGGCCATCATTAAGGATTCGGTGACGGTCACGCTGACCAAGGGAAAGAAGAAATTACCGCCAGGAAGTCTTACCGGGGTTTTGATGTGGTAGAAGGCGCCATCGGTCTCGACCGTCGCGCCAAGGGCGGTGAATCCTTCTAAGAACAAATCGATAGGTCTCTCTCCCGCGCCTATGACGCATCCTCCCGGGTGTGGGAAGCGCACTTCCCCGAATCTGGCCAAAAGAGGCGCCGCGAACATTATGGAAGCGCGGAATTTATTGGCGAAAGCCGGTGATAACTCTTTTTTGTCTATCGAAGAAGTGTCGATGGAGACGACTCCATCTCCTAATCTCTCCACTTTACCGCCTAAATCGGCGATTAACGACAAAGATTGCTTGATATCTTCTATGTCCGGAAGATTTTTTATCGTGATTTTCTCTTGCGACAGTATCGCTGCCGGAATAATCTTTAGGGCGGAATTCTTGGCTCCTTTTACCTTAATTTCTCCAGAAAGCTTGGCTGGTCCATGGATGATGTATTTTGGCATAATATATGATTAGGGTATTGATTTTCTTATTGCTTACATTATACAGTGTAGTTTTTAAATATTCAATCCCTATTTTTTAATATTAGCCATTTTTGTTTTAAAGACAATTGATTGGTCTTTTCGTCAATATTGATTTTTATGTGGTTTTGGTGATATTATTTAAATATAAGGTAAAGACGGATTAAGAATCTGTCGATAAGCCGAAAATAAGGCGCCGTTGTTAAAACAACCGTTTTAACGATAGCTAAAAAAATATGTTAAATTGGCTTAAGAGTTTGTTCGGCACCAAGCCGGCTTCCGAGACTCCGGTCGAGGCTCCTGCCACTGAGGAGGTTGCCACCGATTTGACCGGCGAACCGTTGGTCGCTGAGGAAGTGGAGGCTGTTTCTACTGAAGAGGAAGTGAAATAGTATTGATTTTTAGAAAAAGTTCGATTGATAGGTCGGACTTTTTCTTTTACTCGTTTTGATGTTAGAATGTCTTTATGAAGCTCATAGATACTCACGCTCACGTCAATTTCAAAAAATTCAGCGAGGATGCCGAAGGCGTGATTTTGAATTCTTTGAACAATGAGACGGGAATGATCTTGGTCGGAACGGACTATAAGACTTCCAAGAGGGCTTTGGATTTGGCGAACAAGTACGAGAAGGGCGTCTACGCGGCGGTCGGTTTGCATCCTTCTCATTTGGAGGACGTGGTCGAGGAGAGCGCCGACGGACGCGAGGTGATAAGAGAGAGGGCGGAAGAGTTCAATTATGAGAATTATGAGAAATTGGCTTCTTTTGAGAAGGTCGTAGCCATCGGCGAGATCGGCTTGGATTATTATCATTTGAAGCTGAATGCCGACCTGGAGAAAGCGAAGAAAAGGCAGAAGGAAGTCTTCTATAATCAGTTATCGCTCGCTGGCAATCTTGGTCTTCCGGCCATGATCCATTGTCGCGTCGCTCACGACGATTTATTGAAGACTCTAAAAGAATTCAGAGACGAGAATCGCGACCTTGTTCCACCGGGACGTGAATGGGGAGTGATACATTGTTTCTCTGGAGACGAGAATTTGGCTTGGCAATATTTCCAATTAGGACTACTGATATCCTTCACGGGTATCATAACTTTCTCTCAGCAGTGGGACGACCTGATTCGCAAGATGCCTCTCGATAAATTCATGGTCGAGACGGATTGCCCGTTCCTCACCCCCGAACCTTTTCGCGGTCAGCGCAACGAACCGGCTTTGGTGGCTTATGTCGCCGATCGCATCGCCGAGATACGCGGCTTGGATTTCGATAGGGTGGCGGAAGTCTCCACGGCTAATGCTAAGAGATTGTTCGGGATATTCTGATCCGAATAAAGCATCGACCTGAATCGGAGAATCGTTAAAACGCCCTTAACGATTTTTATTTTTTATAAATTATTCGCGGTGGTTTTCGTCAACTTGACAAGCCGGCCGGCCGTGATAAAATGATATGTGATTTAGCACTTGTATTATTAGAGTGCTAAATAATAGGAGGAGATTTATTCTTTAATTTTTCCTTTAATTTTAAAATAAATTTAAAGTTAAGGGAAGTCTTAAATCTATGATAAAACCATTGCACGACAACATTGTTTTAAAGCCGGCGCAGGCCGAAAAGACCACTAAGAGCGGCTTGGTTTTGCCGGACACGGTCGATAAGGGTCGTCCGGAGCAAGGCACCGTTGTGGCCGTCGGACCGGGTAAAGTTTTAGAGAACGGCACTTTGTCGAAGATGTCTTTGAAAGTCGGAGACAAGGTAGTTTTCAAGAAATATACTCCGGACGAAATCGAGATCGAAGGGGAAGTCCATTTGATTTTGAGCGAGGGGGATATTTTGGCAGTTCTATAATTAATTATAAATGATTAATTATGAATTTGATTTATAATTCATAATTTATAATTGAAATATATGAGTAAGACAATCGTTTTTTCCGACAAGGGTCGCGAGGCCTTGAAGGTCGGTATCGATAAATTGGCCGAGGCCGTGAAAGTCACTCTCGGACCTAAAGGACGCAACGTGGTCATTGAAAAATCTTATGGCGTTCCGCTCATCACCAAGGACGGCGTTTCCGTCGCCAAGGAGATCGAGCTCGATGATAAGATGGAGAATTTGGGAGCTGAGATGATCAAAGAGGTCGCTTCCAAGACCAACGATGTTTCCGGCGATGGCACTACTACCGCCACGATTTTGACCCAGGCCATCATCAGCGAGGGCTTGAAGTTAGTCTCTTCTGGAGTGAATCCGATCGAGCTTAGAAGAAGCATCGAAAAGAAGGTGTCCGAGGTTGTCGCCAAGCTCAAAGCCTCTTCTAAGAAGATTCCGGCCACTAAGGAAGAAATCGCTAAGGTTGCCTCTATTTCCGCCAATGACAAAGAGATCGGCTTGCATATCGCCAAGGCCATCTCCAAGGTCGGCAAGGAGGGTGTCGTGACCGTCGAAGAGGGTCAGTCTTTCGGTGTCGAAGTCGAGGTCGTCGAGGGTATGCAATTCGATAAAGGCTATGTCTCCCCGCACATGGTCACCAATGTCGAGACTATGAAAGCCGAGATGGAAGACCCTTATATTTTGATCACTGATAAAAAAATATCTTCTCTGGGTGAGATTTTGCCGCTTTTGGAAAAGATGATTTCGGTTGGTAAGAAGGATTTGGTCATTATCGCCGAAAGCATCGAGGGAGAGGCTTTGACCACTTTCATTTTGAATAAGCTTCGTGGCGTGTTCAATGTCTTGGGCATCAAGGCTCCGGGCTTCGGCGATCGTCGTAAGTCCATGCTCGAGGATATCGCTATTTTGACCGGAGGCAGTGTCGTCTCCGACGAGATGGGCTTGAAATTGGAGAACGTCGAAGTGACCGATCTGGGTCGCGCCCATCGTGTTATCGCTACTAAGGACAACACAGTCATCGTTGACGGTCAGGGCGAGGCCAAGGAGATTGCCGCGCGTGTAGAGGGTATTAAAAAAGAAATCGAATTATCCGATTCCGAATACGACAAAGAAGAATTGAAGAAGCGTTTGGCTAAATTATCTGGAGGTGTGGCCGTCATCAAAGTCGGTGCCGCAACTGAAACGGAAATGAAGGAGAAGAAGGATCGTATCGACGATGCCGTGCATGCCACTCGCGCCGCTCTGGAGGAGGGTATCGTCGTCGGCGGAGGCTTAGCTTTAGCTAAAGCTAGCGACATCTTCACCTCTCTTTTGGGTGGTAAGAAGGAGCTCGATCCGGGCGCCAAGATTATTGATAACGCCATCTTGGAGCCGATTAAGCAGATCGCCAAGAATGCCGGCAAGGATGGCTCTCTGATACTCTACAACATCATTCGCGAGAATAGCGTGATTAAGGATGATGCTAAGAGGAATATCGGCTACAATGCCATGGACGATAAGTTCGAGGACTTGTTCGACGCCGGCATAGTCGATCCGACTAAGGTCGTGCGTACGGCTTTGGAGAATGCCGCTTCGGCCGCCATTATGTTCTTGACCATCGAGGCCGTTATAGTCGAGAAACCGAAAGATGATAAGGCTTGCTCCTGTGGCGGACACGAGGGAATGGGAATGTAATCTGCTCAGATAAACTCGTAAATATAGTTTTCGTTTTATAAAAAAGACAAGCGGTCTTCTTTTGAGGGCCGTTGTCTTTTTTTATTGCCGAAATCGTGATTATTTTTTTGTGATTTTTTTACTATGCAAAAAAATATTTTTTTGTCAAATTTGCTTCAAGTGAACAAAAAATTTGGACACAGATTATCCACAGGTTTCGACGATTTTTGTTTTAAAAAAGGCGACTTTGTTTTGATTTTTAAGACAGCTTGCTTGTTAGTGATTTTTATAGTGTAAAAATAACTAATAATAAGAGATTTTTTTTAAATGAAATAAGTTGCCTTAGCCTGCAAAAAGCTCCTCGGGAGTGATATAATTATAGATGTATATGACAGACAAGAAAAAGGTAGCTAAAGGGAATGGTGAAAGACCTATGATTTTCGACATCTCGCCAGGAAAGGGCGGGAGGGGTGTTTGTAATCTAAAAAAAGATAATGGCGTCTGTGCCGATAAGACTAATGACGTCAAAAAGAGCTTCTTCTATCGTTGGTCTCCTGTTTTGTTCGTCGCTTTCGCTCTTATGGCCTCTGTTGTTTTAAGACAGGCTTTTTCCGCCTTCGATCACAAAATTGCCACGGTGGAGTTTTTTGCTAACAGCGTTCATGCCGACAAGGTCGGAGGATGGGATAGCATCGAGAAGGCTTTGGGCGAATCGGAGCTTTCCGCCTCTGCCGCCAATAGCGAGTTTTCTTCTCAGAATTCCGCCGTCTATCGTGGTGGTAGTTATTCCGTCGTGGCCGATAGCTTCACTACTAGAGAGTTTATCGATTTGAATAATTCTTCCTCTGTCTCTTTGTCTAATGAATTTGTTTCGTCCAATGAAGGGGGATTAGGAGTCGTTGGCGATGTTGTCGTCGTTGAAGAGGTTACAGGAAATGGTACAACTACGGATGATGTCGTTGGCGAGAAGGTCGTTCAGGATATCGTTATTTCTACCGGTACTTCCACCGAGATAGTCGATATAGCGACAGGGAGCGAAGCGATTGCTCCTGTGGAGGTCCAGGAAGATGGTGTGTCGACCGAGCAGTCGCAGGTCGGTTCGTCGACCGGTACTTCCACTGAGGACGTCTCTTTGTCCGATGGTGTTTTGGGTCAATTGGCTAAGTCTTTGAAGATGAAAACGGCTTCCGCTGCTGAGAATGATGATTTAATTTTATCGGACGATCGCGACACCATTTTGGGTCGTTTCGTTTCCGCTCGTATTAAAATATCTTTAGCTTCTTTGCAAGAAGTCTATCAAGATAATAATCAGGAAAATATTCAAAACACCGAGAGCGAGAACAAGTCCGTCGTTTCATCCAGTTCTGAGAATTTTTCCGTGCAACAGGGTGAGATAGTAGAGGCGACTTCCTCGATTTCCGAATCCTCGTCGGCTGTTCCTTCGAATCAAGATTCGGGGAGTGATGACGATACGCAATCTTCTAATAGCACGAGCGATGCCACCGCTAGCGGGTCGGAGAATGAGAGCGTTTCGTCTAAGCAGGACGATGTCGAGAGTTCTATCGAAAGTGTTGTCTATACGGTTCCTTCTGCCGATGAGAATTCCAGCACGGACGAGGCAGTAGTGGAATCTTCGGTTGAACAGTCTGTCGAACCTTCTGTCGAGCAAGCTCCGACTGTCGAATCGTCCAATGAGAGTAGCGGTGAGCCGGTCTCTTTGTTGAATCGTTTATTGTCTCCTTTCTTGGTACGTCAAGCCAAGGCTGATGCCGATGCCAAAGTCGTGATCTGGTATTCCGTTTCATCTTCTACCGAGAACGCCGTTTGGCAAGAGTTGTACACCGTTTCCTCCGCCGATCTTTCCAACGCGGATAACGGAGGTTATTTGATTTTTACCGCTCCTTTGGTCTCTTCTTGGGGCGATATCGATAATTTGAAGATAAAGTTCGAGGGTCGTGCCAATCAAGGCGAGGGTTTTGTCTTCTATTTGGATGCGGTTTGGGTTGATGTCGACTACGAACCTGCGAGTGACGAAGAACCTGTCGAGGCTACTAGTACCGATAAGAATGTCATCGAGGTCGATGGTCAGAGGATCGCTATGGAGTATACCGACGAGAACTCCGACGAGAACTTGATAATCAGAACGGATAAGAAAAATTATTTCGGATTGTCCAATGCCGAAGTCTATTTCAGTGTCGAGAACGTCGGTGTGCGCGACGAGGATATCGATTTGCAATTCTATTTCCCTTCGGCAACTTCCGGTGTTGTCAAGTTGGAAAAATTGATCAAGAATTCTCCGTATATTGCCCAGGTTCCTAAGATGGAGCCGGCGGTATTCGAGTGCGCCAACGGTTGGGATAGCAGAGATGGTTACTATGAATGCTATCCGAATGGTTCTCGCAAGGCTTGCGATCAGGTCAGTCCTAACCGCCGTTATTGCCGTATCGACGAGTATCAATCCGGATTCAGGAATGAAGTCAGGTTTAGGAATCGTTGGAGTGGTGTGGATTTAAGCAACTACCCGATTTACAACGAGAAGAATTTTATCAGTCGTTTGTTGGCTTTAGGTCCGCAGGAGAAGGATGTGCCGGAGAATCTTACCGTCGATAAATCCACTTTGGATAGCATCGATCGTCTCGCTCCCGGAGAGATAAGATATTACAAGGCTTCCATCTATTTCGCCCCTAACAGCGAAGGGGAATTCTATATCGAGGCCTTCGGTTCCAGCGACGGTTATGGATTGTTGGATCCTTGGTGGAATTCCGGTTGGAATTTCCGCATGCCAGTGATTTTGAACAATACCGCTGGATCGGAGACTTTGGTCGACCATCAGATCTATTTACAGATATCTTCCACTAGCGCTAATTTTTGGCGCAATATAAAGAGCGATGGTAGCGATATTCGTTTCTTGGACGGCACCGAGACCGTGGAGTTGGATTTCTGGATGCAGTCTTTTGATCACACTGCGTCTTCCGCCTCTTTCTGGGTTCAGATTCCTTCTGTGGCAGCGGCATCTAGTACCAAAATCTATGTCTATTATGGCAATAGTTCCGCCAATTCTGCCTCTAGTCAATATTCTCCATTCACTTATTCCTCGGTGCAGGATTTGTATCATGTCGTCTCTATCGCCACATCGGCAAGCATCGAGGTGGTTAGTTTAATCAATGGCAATGTCGTTCAGGTGGACGGTGGCGCTAGTGTCAATTTGGATAGGCAAGGACGAACATCCTTCTCCTCCTATACGGCATCATCGACTATTAAGGCTAGGGGGCCTATAGGTATCAAGGTTTCCGGCGGTCCGGCTACGGCTCCGGCGATTCCTGTCTCCTTCGCCTCGACTGGTTTTGTTTTGCCTATCGACAGAAGTACCGAGATATTCAATTTTATGCCGATTAAGGGGAACTCCACCATCGCTTTGCGTGATGGCGCGACGGAGGAGTGGCGTGGTACCGTATTAGATAAACATTCAAGGACGGTCATCAATGACATAGCTACTGGGTCTTTGGCCATCGTTTCTTCCACGGCACCGATTCTAGCTTCCTTGGTGACTAATTATCCAGGTGATGGCATGATTTTCTATCCACCGAGTGCGGACGATCTTTATGGTGTCAAATCGCAATACAATGTCATTTCCGCCATGACTTCGGCTTCTTTCGATATCCTTTGTTCATCTAGGTCTTCATCTTCCGTCTCGTCCTTAGCCGCTGGAGCTAGACAGAATAATACTGTTTGTTCCGGTGCTTTTGAGGGTTCCGGCGATGCTGTCCGCTTGGACGTCAAGACCGGCTCACTCGCTTCCGTGCAAGTTGACGATAGTGATGGTCGTCAATCCACGATATTCTTACCGATAAAGGAGATGGGGGCGGAGTATATGCTTCCGACTAATGCCGCCTATATCGCAACAGTTTGTCCACCGGAGAATGGCTCCATAGTGCTAGCTATCTATGATCAGGATAATATTTTCGTCGCCAGCTCTACTTGTACGCCCGGGAGCAATCGTTATCCTGGAAAGCTTCGTTTTGGCGCCGACGATGCTTACACCTATGCCGCTGGAACCAGAATAGTGTCAACAGGCGGTAGGCCTTTTTATGCCTATTATGAGGATATCGAAGCTACTGGCGAGGCTGGCGGCGATGAAACTAACCTTTGGGGTGGAGTGCAGGGCAAGAAATATACCGCGACCGCCGTAGCCTTATCACTTGGAACTCATGAAATCAAAGGTCCTCCGACCGGCTTGATCAATAGTGCGGTCAAGGCCGGCAATGGTACCGGTAGAATAAATCTATCATTGGAGATTGATGATCCGACTAATGATGATTCTCGCGCCAAGCTGGAGTACTATAGAGACAGTCTTTGTCGTGGCACGGCCTATGATGTGACTTTATCGATTGCTGACGCCTCCACTACCGCCGATTTCGGTGACCCGAAAATTTATAACGAAGAAGACTATCAAATCGGTTCGTCGACCGGCTGGATAAAGACCGCTTCCGGATCCAACACCGTCTTCACTTCCTGGGATTCTAAACAAGATGTCATAGCCACGAGCGGGGAGTATTGTCTGAAATTGACCGCTAACGACCAATTAAACGATCAACTCGCGGCCGCCACGACTTCTTTGGTGGTGGATAATTTGGAACCGACCATTCCGGGTGCCTTGTCTATGCAAAGAAAGACCGGCTCATCCATAACCATCGCTTTCGGAGCTACGACGTCTGATAGTTATTTTAGGCAGTATAAGATTTATTACAAAGTTTACGATGGGACGCCAGCCGACGAGGGGGATAGCATTTGGGCATCTTCTTCTGATGCCGATCTTGGCAATATCGATTTTAACCATACCGCCACGACGACTATTACTGGATTAACCGCTGGGCTAACCTATAGTTTTAATATTTTCGCCTATGATATCGGTGGTAATCGTTCCAGCTCCACACCTGTCAGTATAACCGCCAACGACAGTCCGACTGCTTATTTTAATTCGGTTCAGCAAAAGATCGATGGTAGCGGAGCGGTCGATATTTCCATCGAGGTCGATGATCTCAACAATGACAATACTGTGCGTGCTCGTTTGGATTATACGTCTTACTTCGGCGGTCATTGCGATTTCTCTTCTCCTCTTGATCCGACCATCGATTCGTCGAATGTGACTTCCGATTTCGGCGTAGTTCATATCGATAATAACGAGACTTATCAGATCGGTACGACGTCTTATTTTATCTTCACTTCATCTCCTGGCGCCAACACCGTCGATTTCGATTGGCTCTCCAAAACGGACGTCGGCATAGCTACCGGTACTTATTGTCTAAGATTGACCGCTAACGATGGCATAGACGATCAATTAGTTTTAGCTACGACCTCTTTGTTTATTGATAATGTTCCACCTAATCCTTCCGGCGCTTTGACTATAATCGATACCACCTATGACACTATTCGTCTTGGATTGCCTCATACTCAGCGCGCTACCGATGACGATGAGCCGAGCTCCAATGCTTATAGGGCTTTCTATAGAGTCGGTATCTCTGGCGTCGTCGAGACCGACCAGGAGCATGATGGGGTGTTCTTCGACTCTTATGATTTTAGTGGTGCGACATCCACTTTGGTCACAGGACTTTCTTCCAATGTCTCTTATGTCTTTAATATTTGGGCCTACGATGCTTATGGTAATAAAGCCTCTTCGAGCGAGGTTTACGGATCGACCGATGGAGTCGTTACCAATAAAGGATTGTCATTCGTCGACGCTCAGAGTAATGGCGCATCGACAAGCGTGGCCGTTGCCGACGGGGTCGGTGTTTCCACCTTCCGCGCCCATGTTCAGAATAGTAACGGTTGGGGAGCTTTAGATTATGTCATTTTAAGATTGGCGGATGCCAGCGATAATTCCTCGCCTTTTGACGATTTAGCTTTTAAATGGGATAGGGCGGGCGATGAGTTTACGGAAGTCGGTTCGGACGTTTTTAATTCGGCGTCTATTTCATCGCTTAGTAATTCGGATTGTGCGGATGGAACTTGTTATTTGTATTTCAGGGTGGTTTTCAATAAGAGCTTCGTCGCCACATCGACAATGTATTCCGCGGAACTTTATTCTTCGGATACTGATGTTCCGGCCAATACTGATCATAATGTCTATAATAATGTGTTTCAAGTTAAGAAGAATTGGTTGGATCAGATCCATTATCGTTGGCGAAATGATGATGGCGGAGGATAGATCGAAAATTATAAATTATGAATTATAAATTGGCAGTTTGAAGGAGAAGGGGAGAATTAATCAATGTTCAAAAATTTAATCAATAGAAATAAGAAGGTTTTTTGGGCAGGAGTTGTCTTGGCTACGTTTTTGTTATTGGTTGGAGCCATAAAGGTGTTAGCCGATTTACCTACTAATCCGTCCAGTTTAGCCCAGTACGGTGCTGCTACTACGACCGGTTCTAATTTTCCTAACGGCTACTGGTCTAACAATTCGCAGGTTAATCTATTCGCCACCTCTTCGGAATTGGAGAAGCGCGGTATTAGTTTGTATTATCAATTCGTCACCAATGCCACTTCATTTAATACTTCCACTGATTGGCCGGCCAGTTCATGTGATAGCGCTACGGCTTATGGTTCTTGTTCTTCTTATATTTGGAGAAATCATTTAGCGTCTTCTACTAGGTGGTATGACATCACTTACAGATATCGTACTCGTATCACCGCTAAAGATACTACGGTTGATGCCGATCTTACTAATTTCCCGGCCTATGTCAATCTGGCTAATCTTGGTGTAAATCATTCTTTTTGGACTAATGTTAGGACTACCGGTGGAGATATTTTGATAACTAATAATGACGGAACTCGTATGCCGGTCGAGGTGGTTTCCATAAATACGACAGGGAGAACCGGTGAAGTTTATTTTAGAGCGGATTTGTTAGAAAATTCCACTAGCACTTATTTTTGGATATATTACGGCTCTTCTACTGCCACTCAGCCGGCTTCAACTACCACCTACGGTGCGCGTAATGTTTGGTCTAATGGTTATCGCGGTGTTTGGCATTTGAATCAAACCGCAGGAGCTAGGGATTCTACTAGTTATGGGCATAATAGCGCTTCTGTCGGTGGAACACCGACTTTTGGCGCTGCCGGAAAGCTCGGCACCGCGGTGACCTTTAACGGCACTAGTCGTATCTTGGTCGCGACTAGCAATAACTTGGAGCCGGCTAGAGCCCCGGTTTTTTCCGCATGGGTCAATCGCACCGCGACGCAGAACAGCTATGCTAAGCCTTTTTGGTATGGTACTAACAACACCTCCCCTTATCCGGCTTATGGTTGTGAATTTAATAATACTTCTGATTCTAACATAGGCCCCTCGATTACTGCTGGTAATGCCAAGAGATCTGTTACGGCTATAACCATACCGGTTACGACTTGGACTTATTTGGTCGGTTCCTATGATGGCTTGGTGTTGCGTTCGTATGTGAACGGAGTGGAGCGCGCCTCTACTTCTTATACGGGCGTGATGTCTAACTATGATAATACCAATGGTCTTGGTATTGGTGATAGATATCAGACCGGCCAGGGCTTCACCGGTTCTGTCGATGAATTGCGTATCGCGTCTACAACTCGTACTCGCGGCTGGATAACTACCGAGTATACGAACATGAATTCGCCGCAGACCTTTTGGGCGACTTCGACGCAGTGGGAATATATACATCCGGCCGACCATATCAAAATCCCTTCCGTGCCGGATGGCGATTATAAATGGCAAGTTTTAGCAAGATCGGTCGATGGTCCGTCGGCTTGGGTGGTTTTCAACGCTTCAACCCCTAATATAAGAATCGATACTGTGGCTCCGACCACTCCTGGAGTATTGGTGCCTTCGGCATCCTCTTCCAATACCATCACTTTGAATTTCCCGACCGCCGTCACAGAAACTAATTTCCAGGAGTATAAAATTTTCTATCGTGTCGGAACGACCACTAAGCCCGATGAGACTAATTCTGTCTGGAGCTCTTCTTCTGATGCCGATCTTTCTTCGCGTACTTATAATGCGACTACAAACACGACTGTTACTGGCTTGGCTACCGGCACGGCTTATGCTTTTAATATTTGGGCCTACGATTTGGCCGGTAACAAAGCCAGCTCGACCTATATTTGGGAGCGCACCAATCGTCCGCCGGTCGGATTCTTCAATTCGGCAGTTCAGCGTTCCGATGGCACAGGACGAGTCGATGTTTCGATCGATGTCTACGACCACGACTGGGAGAATCAGGTCCGCACTAGAATAGATTATTTTTCCGACACGCTTTGTCGTGGCACGCCTAATAAGGCGACCATCGATTCCACGGATGCCAATACCACATCCGATTTTGGCGACCCCAAGATTGATAATGACGAATATTATCAAATCGGTTCTTCGACTGGCTACATCCTGACATCTTCCGGCTATAATACGGTTAATTTCGATTGGTTATCGCAAGCCAACTTGCCATCCGGAAATGGTACTTATTGTTTGCGCGCTGTCGCGGTTGATAATAGAGGAGCTATTAGAACCATTGCTACAACCACCCTGACTATCGATAATTTACCTCCGTCAACACCTAATGTTTTAGTTCCGACAGCTTCCTCGACTAATTCTATCACCTTGAATTTCCCTACCGCGGTTACGGAAACCAATTTCCAAGAATATAAGATTTTTTATCGTGTCGGAACGACGACGAAGCCGGATGAGACAAATTCTCTTTGGGGGTCATCTTCTGATGCCGACCTTTCTTCTCGCACCTATAATGCGACAACCAATACTGTCGTTACAGGTCTAGCCACGAGCACTGCCTACGCTTTCAACATTTGGGCTTATGATAATTATGGCAATAAGGCCAGTTCCACTTTTATTTGGGAGCGCACCAATCGTCCGCCGCTTGGTTTTTTTAATTCGGCCGCAGAAAGGACCGATGGTACCGGACGCATCGATTTGTCGGTAGATTTCTATGATCATGATGGCGAGAATCAGGTTCGTGCCAGAATCGACTATTTCTCCGATACGCTTTGTCATGGCGCGCCGAATAAGGCCACGATAGACATTGTCGATGCTAACACAACGGCTGATTTTGGTGACCCAAAGACTGATAATAGCGAGTATTATCAAATCGGTTCTTCGACCGGGTATATCTTGACCTCTTCCGGTTATAATACTGTGAACTTCGACTGGATGTCGCAATCCGATATCCCCAATGTTACCGGCACTTATTGTTTACGTGTGACAGCGATCGATAATCGTAGCACTTCGGCCACGATAGCCACTACGACTTTGTATATAGACAACTTGGCTCCTACGTCTCCGGGAAATTTGACATTGGGCGGTCGGACGATAAATTCCATCACTACGACTTTCGGTTCGGCTTCTACGGAGACCAACTTTGCCGAATATAAGATTTTCTACAAAGCTGGCTCTGGTGTGACAGAGAATGATTCTCTTTGGGGTTCATCTTCGGATGCCGACCTTTCCTCGCGCACTTATAACGCAACCGCTGATACGACGATTTCTCCGTTGACGATTTCAACGCAATATTATTTCAATATCTGGGCTTACGATCTTTATGGTAATAAATCCAATGCCGCTGAATTATCGGTAAGTACTAAGAGTTTCCCGGCAAATGCCACATCTCTCAATCAGTATACTTTTTCGACGAGCACGGCAATTGTCAATGGTTCTTGGTATGCTTTCCGAGACATGAACCTATATGCCACCGGCACCGATCCGGATTCTGATAATATCACTTTGTATTATCAGTTAATAGACAATTCTTCCTCATTTGTTTCCGCCACATCCACTCCGGTTAGTCCATGCTTGGATGGGGCATCTTTTAGCGGCTGTACAAACAAGATTTGGACCAACTCCGGAAATGTTAAATATGTTACGGTTTCCAATATTCCAGACGGGGATTATAAATGGAGTGTTTTGTCTTGCGATACTGATGGTTGCGCGGATATTTGGACACCTTTCAATGTCACAATCCCTAATTTCAGGCTTGATGCCACGGCCCCTGCTAGTTTGAATGGATTAGTCTCCTATGCTTCGTCAACGATAGCAATGGAAATTCTATTCCCATCTGCTGTCACGGAAAATAATTTTGCCGAATACAAAATTTATTACCACACTGGCTCTTCGACTCCGGTTTTGGAAACCAATTCCACTCTTTGGAGTTCGTCTTCTGACGCTAATCTGTCCAGTCGAACGTTTAATGGCGCCGCTTCTACTACCATAACCGGGTTAACTGATAATACTTGGTATAGCTTCGCCATCTATGCTTACGATTTGGCTGGTAATAAGGCTAGTTCTACAGTGATGTATGATAATACCAAGAAAAAGGAACCGCCATTGGCAGTTTTTAATTCTGCAACCGAGAGAACCGATGGCAGTGGAGTCGTCGATATTTCTATCGATTTCAGCGACCCGAATGGAGATGAGGTGGTCAGAGCATATTTAGGTTATGATGATGTCGGTTGTCATGGAATCGACGCCAAAGCTTTCATTAGTTCTGTCGATGGCGATACTACGGCTGATTTTAGCGACCCCAAGATCGACAACGACGAGTCTTATCAAATCGGTTCCTCTACCGGTTGGATTACTACCTACTATGGTCCTAATACTGTTAATTTTGATTGGTTGTCCAAAAGCAATCTTCCTTCTGGCACCGGCAATTATTGCTTGAAGGTCGTGGTCTATGATGGCGAGTTGTCCTACACCGCTACGACATCTGTTTATGTAGATAACTCTTTAACTAGTCTTCCTGGTAATTTAACTCTTTGGGGTAGGGAAACTGATTCTATCACCTTGAATTTCGGTGCGGCGACTAATGATGTCGATTTCTCCGAGTATAAGATTTTTTATAAAATAGGCGCCTCTGGCGTGACGGAAGGGGATAGTCTTTGGGGTTCTTCTTCGGATGCGCACTTGGCTAGTGTTGATTATGGAGGTTTCGGATCCACTACGATAACTGGTCTTTTGAGCGGTACGAGGTATGTGTTCAATATTTGGGCTTATGATGCTTATAGTAATAAAGCCTCGGCTACGACCGAGTTCTCCGTTTTCACCAGATCTTTGCCGATTTTGCCGTCTTCTTTGGCGCAATACGGTCGCTCCACGACGACAGCGTTATCGAATGTGGCCTGGATAAACTATGGCGAAGCCAATTTTTACGCCACCAGTTCCAATTTCGAAGGGATACCGATAACTTTGTATTATGAATTCATCGCCAACGCTTCGTCTTTTACGACGGCGACTTCGGTGCCGCCTTCGGTTTGTTCCAACACTACGGCTTTCAATTCTTGCTCCTCTAAGATATGGAGCAATGAAGTGAATGTTGAATATATAAAGATACTATCCATTCCCGACGGTTCTTATAAGTGGCAAGTTATGGCTTGCGATGATAATGGTTGTAGCGATTGGCGGGCATACAATCAGTCGACTCCCAACTTGCGCGTAGATGGAACCAATCCGACGGCTCCAGGCGTTTTGACTCCGGTCGCGTCATCTTCTTTTTCAGTCACCTTATCGTATGGTTCTCAATCGGTAGAGAGTAATTTTCAAGAATATAAGATATACTATCACACCGGATCGTCGACGGCGGTGCTGGAAACCAATTCCACTCTTTTTGGTTCTTCTTCGGATGCTAATTTGGCCTTGATTAATTATGGCGGTTATCCCACGACGAATATTACTGGGTTGGATACTGATACTTGGTATAGTTTTGCTATTTATGTCTATGATTTTGCCGGTAATAAAGCCAGTTCGACGGTTACTTATGAAAGGACTAAATTGAACCAGGCGCCGACCATCGTTTTAAATTCTGCCGGAGAAAAAGTTGACGGTAGCGGAGCTGTCGATGTTTCCGTTGAGATGGACGATCCTAATAACGACGATACATTAAGAGCACTTCTAGAATATGACAGTGATATTTTGTGTCATGGTTCTGCCGGAAAAGGCTCTATAGATTCGACGGATGCCAATACCGCAGCCGATTTTGGCGACCCAAAAGTCGACAATGACGAGGCTTATCCGATTGGTTCGTCGACTGGATATATTTTAACATCACAAGGTTCCAACACGGTGAATTTCGATTGGCTCTCTAAAAACGATTTACCTTCCGGTAATGGTGCTTATTGTATAAGGGTTACTGTTTTCGATGGCGACGCTACTGCTATCGCTACAACAACTATAGCGATTGATAACGTCGCTCCAACAGCGCCCGGTAATCTAACGGTTGGTCAAAGAGCGTTCAGTTCAATAACTTTAAACTTCGGTTCCCAGTCCACCGAGACTAACTTTGCCGAGTATAAAATATTTTATAGATTGGGTAATTCCGGTGTCACGGAAGGGGATAGTATGCTTGGTTCTTCATCTGACTCAGATCTTTCTTCTCGTACTTTTAATTCCACAACCAATACCACTATCTCCGGCTTGGTTAGTGGTTCTAATTACGTTTTTAATATTTGGGCTTATGATAATTACGGCAACAAGTCTTATGCGGCTGGGGAATTATTGACTTCGACTATTGGTTGGCCGTCTGAGCCTTTTTCGTTGAATCAATACGGTGTTTCAACATCGACTTTGCTTTCGAACGGCCTTTGGTATAATCAGAGCACGATCAATCTTTACGCCACTTCCTCTGATACTAACGACGATTACAGGGTTGTTTATTACGAGTTCATTTCTAATGGAAGCACCTTTACTAGTGCTACTACCACTCCAGCTTCTTTTTGCTTCGATGGAACGGCTTTTAATTCATGCTCCAGCAAAATATGGGGTAAAGACGTTTATTCTTGGTATGATAGAGATTATTCATATCGAACAAAGATTACTGCCAATGCTACTTATGTCGATGGTGATTTGGTTGATTTTCCTGTATATCTAAGTCTTTCGACTTTAGGCGTTAATCACCCGATTTGGTCGAAGATGAGGTCGACTGGCGGTGATTTATTAATCACTAACTCATCCGGTGTTCGTTTACCGATAGAAATTGTCTCTGTATCCACGACCAACAAGACCGGTGAGGTATTCTTTAAGGCTGATCTTTTAGAGAATTCCACATCGACCGATTTTTATCTATATTATGGATCATCTACCGCATCTCAACCGGCGTCCACTACGACATATGGTTCTCGCAATGTTTGGTCTAACGAATATGCCGCGGTTTGGCATTTAGGTAGTAGTTTGACGGATTCGGTAAATGGCATAGTCGGAACCAACAACGGTGCGACCGTTAACACTACTGTGACCAAGATCGGAGACAGTTCTATGCTTTTTGTTTCGGCCAGTGCACAGTATATAAATTTCGGCAACCCGACAGCTATCAATATTAGCGGTAATAGGCCGATAACGATACAGGGTTGGGTTAGGTATGTTTCCTTAGCGGCCGCTTACCAAGATTGGTTCACAAAGGGCGATACTCAATATTTGTTCCAAAAAAGCAATGCTAATCCAGGAACAAATGGAACCTGTATCTACGATGGTGGTTGGAAGTGTGTTCGTGCGGCCAATGCGATGATTAATCGTTGGTATTATCAAGCAACTACCTATACCGGCGTAAATGGCGGACCGGTTACTCTTTATATAGACGGAGTCGCCAGCGGCACACCTACTACCGCCACACAAATCAGCGCCTCCACTTATAATCTTTATGTCGGCGGAAATTCCCAAAACGCTGGTCGTAATTTAAATGGTTATGCCGATGAAATAAGAATATCGTCCACGTCACGTTCTTCGACTTGGATATCCACGGAGTATAATAATCAGAATTCGCCGGCGACTTTCTTTTCGACTAGTACCGAACAGGATATTTTTGTCGCTAAATATTTTACCATCCCTTCTTTGCCGGATTCTTCTTCTGGTTACAAATGGAGAGCAATGTCTTGCGATTATAGTGGCTGTAGCGATTGGGTGTCTTATAATGTCTCCACACCGAATGTTTATATTGATACGGTGAATCCGACCAATCCAGGAGTTCTTTCTCCTTCGGCATCTTCGACTAATTCTATTACCTTGAATTTCCCAGCCGCTGTGACAGAGGCTAACTTTGCCGAGTACAAGATATTCTATCGTGTCGGAACCACGACTAAGCCGGATGAGACCAATTTTGTATGGAGCTCTTCTTCTGATGCCGATCTTTCTTCTAGGACTTTTAATTCGACTGCTGGTACAGACATTGCCGGGCTTGCTACCGGAACTTCTTATGCCTTCAATATTTGGGCTTACGACTTGGCCGGCAACAAGGCCAGTTCTACATATATATATGAAAGGACTGATCGCTTGCCTTCCGGTTCCTTCGCCTCGGCCGCCAAAAGAATTGATGATACTGGCAGTGTCAGGGTGAATGTGATAGCTGATGATAGTGACGGTGACGGACTTGTCGGCCGGGTTGATTATTTTTCCGATAATCTTTGTCATGGTTCTCCGAATAAGGCTACTTTAGATACAACTGATGCTTCGACGACTGCCGTTTCCGGTGATCCAAAGATAGATAATGACGAGTACTATCAAATAGGTTCTTCGACCGGCTATATACTGACATCTTCTGGTCAAAATAGTGTAGTATTCAATTGGCTTTCCAAGACCGATTTGCCTTCGGCTAATGGCACTTATTGCTTGCGTTTAACTCTTAATGATCGCCGCGGAGGAATAAAGACGGTGGCTACTACGACATTGTCTATTGATAATGTTCCGCCAGTAGTTTCTTCTGTCTATATAGCCAACGGAACGCATAAGATAGGTTCGGCCATAACCATAACCATAAATGCTGATGCTGCTGGTTATTCTTTGGGTAATTCTTCGACGGTCAATGGCAAGTCTTTGTCTAATTTTGTCGACCTTGGCAATAATTCTTACACGGTTGTTTATACCGTCGTTGAAGGTGATACTGATCGTGCGGCCGGTATGATGCCGATAAATATTGTTTTGGCGGATAGTAGTGGCAATTTGAATTTGGCTTTCACTTCACCTTCGGCTAATACGGCTTCCGTTGATGCTACTCGTCCAACTATCTCTTCGACATCATTCAATCCTTCCTCCGGTATTGTGAGAATTGGTTATGTGGCTACTTCTACTATAACTGCCGGTGGCAATGAAATCGGTTTAACGGCTTCCACTACCGCTTTTACCATCAATGGTAAAAACGTATCAGCTTCTTTCGTGTCATTGGGTGGTGGTCAGTATCGTGTTGCCTATACCGTTGTCGAGGGCGACGCCGATCGTTTGGATAGCGCCGATTTGCCGATCAACTTCGTCGTTCGCGATACGGCCGGAAATTATAGCTTGCCTTATACGACAGCCGATTCCGCCAATCGTCCAGGCGTCGATGCCAATAAACCGACCATATCATCGGTCGTCTTCTCTCCTTCTTCCGGAGTTTTGCGCATCGGGTCGACGACCACGGCCACGATCACCGCCGGTGGCAACGAGACCGGTTTGGTCGTCGGATCGACGATGACGATAAACGGCGTTAACGTCGCCTCGACTTTTACAGAGCTTGGCGGTGGACAATACCGTGTCACTTATACTGTCGTCGAGGGTAATACTAATCGTTTGGACAGCGCTGATTTACCGATCAATTTCCGTTTACAAGACGGAGCCGGTAATCAATCTAATTCTTATACTGTTTCCGATGCCGCCAATAGGCCTGGTATCGATGCTACTCGTCCGACTATTTCCTCCGTTTCTTTCAATCCGTCTTCTGGTGTGTTGAAAGTTGGTGCCTCGACACAGGCCACCATAACCGCCGGTGGTAGTGAACTTAATTTGGTAGCCTCCAGCACGATGATGTCTATCAATGGAAAGAATGTGGCTTCAACTTTTGTTTCTTTGGGTGGCGGACAGTATCGTGTCACTTATACGGTGGCCGATGGCGATAATAATATTTTAGATAGTGCCGATTTGCCGGTGGCTTTGGTGGTTCGTGATATTTCTGGTAACTCCAGTTTGATTTATAATACAGCCGATGCGCTAAACCGCCCCGGAGTCGATACACAGAGACCTGTGATAAATAGTGTTTCTTTTACGCCTTCTTCTGGTGTTCTGAAGATTGGCGATACGGCAACTGCTACGATAGTCGCCGCTGGTAATGAGACTGGTTTGACTGCGAGTACTACTGGATTATTAATAAATGGTAAAAACGTGGCTAGTACTTTCGTCGAGCTTGGCGGTGGTCAGTATCGTGTCGTTTATGTCGTGGCAGAAGGGGATGGCGATGTCTCTGATGCTGCCGGTCTTTCCGTTAATTTGTCATTGCTTGATGGTGTTGGTAATAGCGCAGTTCCTTTTACGACAGCTGACGGTGACAACAGGCCAGGCGTAGATGCTAATCGTCCGACTATTTCCTCGGTTTCATTCAATCCTTCTTCCGGTCTTTTAAGAATCGGCGCCTCGGCCAGTATAACCATTACTGCCGGTAATTCCGAGACCGGACTTTCCGCCTCGACAACTCTTTTGGTTAACGGCAAGAATATTGCCGGCACTTTCTCGTCGTTGGGTGGCGGTCAATACAGAGTGACTTATACTGTGGTTGATGGGGATACCGATATCTCTGACAGCTTGGATCTGCCAGTATCTTTGCAATTGTCCGATGCGGCCGGCAATCGTTCCTTAGTCTATAATGCGGCTGATATTGCCAATCGTCCAGGTGTCGACGCTCATACACCTTCTATAATCAATGTGTCTTTTGCTCCGACTTCCGGTTATTTACGTATCGGTCAATCGGCGACCATAACCATTACGGCTGGCAATTCTGAGGCAGGACTTCTGGCCTCGACAACGGCCATGACGGTTAATGGTAGAAATGTTTCCGGTGCCTTTACCGATTTAGGTGGTGGGCAGTATAGAGTTATTTATACCGTTGCTTCCGGTGATTCGGATATTCCGGACGCCAACGATTTACCAGTTAGCTTCATTATGACGGATGCGGCGTATAATCAAACAGCCGTTTATAATACGGCCGATGCGGCCAATCGGCCAGGAGTCGATGCCAATGCCCCATCCATATCTTCCGTTTCTTTTAGTCAGACAAATGGATTGTTGAGAATTGGTGCTGGTGTTGATTTGACTATTACGGCTAATAATAATGAGACCGGTTTAACAGCTTCAAGTACGATGATGCTGGTTAACGGTAGAAATGTTTCTGGTACGTTTGTTGAGTTGGGCGGCGGACAGTATCGAATTACTTATACCGTGATAAAGGGTGACACGGACATATCAGATGCCGCCGATTTGCCTATTAGTCTATCCTTGGTGGATTTGCTTGGTAATTCGTCAGCCATTTACACCACAGCCAATGCCGCCAATCGTCCCGGTGTTGATGCTCATCAGCCGGTTGCGCCAGGCAATCTTGTTTACAGCTCTAATACTAATAATAGTATAACTTTTGATTTTGGCAGTGCTTCCTCTGATACGAATTTCGATTATTATACTATATATTATAAGGTCGGTGTCTCTGGTGTTGGCATTAATGATTCGTCTTGGTCGTCTTCTTCCAACGCTAATTTAGGTTACGCTAATTACAATGGTGCCGGTACGATAACAATCTCAGGCCTCTCCACTAGCACCGATTATGTGTTTAGGATTTATGCCTACGATTCCGCAGGTAATTCCAGTAGTTCGGCCGCGGAAGTTACAGCGCACACCAATAAGTCTCCCTCCGCTCCTTATTCTTTGAGTCAGTTCAGGATTTCGAATTTTAGTTTCGGCTCCTATTCTAATGGTTCTTGGATAACCGATCAGCAAGCGATGCTTGGCGCTTTTAGCGCTGTCGACGAGGTAGCTGATGAAGAGCTGACGATTTATTATCAGTTCGTGCCGGTGGCCAATTCTTTCGCGACGGCGACATCCGTTCCATCATCGGCTTGCGCCCCTTATAGCAATTACTCTAGTTGCTCATCTGATTTTTGGTATGGCAGACACGACGCGACTTGGTGGAATGATAATTATCATTCCCGCCAAGAGATAAATTTTGGAACCAACCATTCTTTATTACCTATCGGTTATACCGCTTCTGTCGCTATGGACACCAGGGTCGGGTCGACGTTTGTGCTAAGGAGTAATGGAGATGATATTAGAATCGTATGGCAGTCTTCTTCGACTGATCCTGTCGAAATAGATAGGATTTCGACTAATGGGTGGAATAATTCAGCTTCTAACATATTATTCAAGTTGCAATCCGAGATAGCGGCTAACGGTAATACTGACGACGATGGAAAATATTACATCTATTATTCCTATAGTAGCGCCGTCAATCCGCCGATAAATCCGGCTAATATATACGCAGAGTACGATGATTTTAACGGAACATCCCTAGGCGCTCAATGGACTACGGTCGACAAAGATCTTGTCAGTGGGACATCCTTCTCCGTAGGTAGTGGATTGTTGAATATTGCGGCTGGCGGTACCGATACTTGGACTGCTAATGATGAATATGGGGCGATTTATCAATCTTTTTCCGGGGATTTTGAAGCTACTTTGAGAATTACGTCTCAGGGGTATGCTAATGATTGGTCCAAGGCAGGTATTATGGTTAAAGACGATATGTCGACTACGGCGGCTAACGACGGCTATACTTTTATGGTCGCGACTCCGGCCAATCAATATTCTTTCCAGTATGATGCTACTGCCGATGGATATTTAGAAGGTAACTTGCAGGCCGGCGGACAAGTCTCCTTGCCAGCTTGTGTCAGATTGATAAAGTCAGGAACTGATTTTAGCGGTTATTATTCGACGGATTGTTCGACTTTTACGCAAGTCGGAACTACGCAGAGCTTGACTACGGCCGATGCGACACAGCACATCGGTATCGGTAATACTTCTCACGCCGGAGCCACACTAAGTTCCAGTTATTTCGATTACATAATGATTAAAGCCAATGTCAGTAATCCAGAAGAGTCTTCTTTGTCTGATATGGAGGCGAATTTATTCACTGGAACTGTTGTGAACGGTATCACCGATTCTTCCACTGGCTATAAATGGCAAGTCATGGCTTGCTCCGATAAAGGGGTTTGTTCGGATTGGGTTCGCTATAACGACACCATTCCGAATTTGAGATTCGATAGTACGCATCCGACGGCTCCGGGAGCTATAAGCATCGGAAAATACGGATCGACTTTTGTCGACGTAGTGTTCGGATCCCAGACCAGCGAAGCTAATTTCGCGCAGTATAAAGTTTATTATAAGACAGGATTGAATCAAGTGATATCGGTAGGTGATTTGTCTTGGGGCTCCTCTTCTGATTCTGATTTGAGCTACATCAATTTCAATGGCACACCTTCAACCACTATAGATGTCTTGGCCGCCGACACGCAATATACTTTCGCAATCTTCGCTTTCGATGCGGCCGGCAATTACGCTAGCTCTACTATAGTTTCCGTGACTACCGGCAGTAGTGCCAACCCTCCGACCGGTTATTTTAATAGTGTCGCCCAAAAGACCGATGGTACCGGCGCGGTCGATATCTCGATAGAGGCCGACGACCTCGATAATAATGACACTTTACGAGCTAGAATAGATTATTCCGCTGGTTCTTCTTGCTCTTTCGCTTCTCCTCTTGACCCGACGTTAAATTCCGTCGATGCCGATACTACCGCCGATTATGGCGATCCGAAAGTCGACAATGACGAGATTTATCAAGTCGGTTCTTCGACCGGATGGATACTCACGTCGCCCGGATCGAATACCGTAAATTTTGACTGGTTGTCTAAAACCGACGTTTCATCGGCTAATGGAGTCTATTGTTTGCGTCTCACTTTGAGCGATGGCACATATCAGCAAACGCAGTCGGCTACCACGACTGTGACTCTGGATAATTTGAACCCGACGACACCCGGTCCATTATCGCTTTCTAAGCAAGAGGGGAATGACATAGAGTTGTATCTTGGGGCCACTTCGACGGAAACCAATTTTTATAGGTATAGAATATTCTACAAAAGGGGTTATGGCGGAGTGACCGAAAGCGACACCGAGCATGCGGACATTAATCTTAATAATGTAGATTTTAATGGAGTGACTACTACGACCATAAGCGGTTTAGTCCAAGGATATACATATACTATCAATATTTGGGCTTATGATATTTATGGTAATAAATCGGCGTCTAACGAAGTTCAAATTTCCGTCAATAAGCCACCGGTAAATCCAACCGACTTAGTTCAGGAAGAGCACGATGGTGTGAGTTTCTATAGTTTGACCAATGGGGCCGTGGCTATGCACGGAGATATCCATTTGTCCGCCTACGGTCTGGATGTCGACTCAACTTCCACTCATTTCTATTTTCAAGTGGCGACTACCGGAGAGGAACTCCTTGTTGCTACCACGGTTCCTTTGCAATACTGCGCATCCACCACTCCTTGGAACGATTGTTCGTTGAAGATTTGGGGGTCGGCGGAGACTTTACAAGAAACCGGACAATGGTATGACGCTTCATGGCTTCGCCGTAGCAGGATTACTATCGACAAGAGCAAGATAAGAGATGATTACCTTAGCTTTCCCGTCGCCATCGCTTCCGGCTCTTCCGCATATTTAATGAATTATTTGGATGAGAATGCTTCCGATATAGTTTTTACCGCCAGCGACGGCATAACTCCGATACCATTCGAAAGGGAGTTTTATAGCTCTTCGACCGGTCGTTTCGCTTTTTGGGTCAAGACTGATATAGCATCTGATACAGATGAAGTTATATATGCGTATTACGATAACCCTTATAATGTATTAGACTTTTCTACGACCACTTTTTGGTCGACTGCCTATGCTGGTGTTTGGCATCTGTCCGAGAATGGCGCTAGCTCTTTAAGACAAGATCGTAGTCTTTATGCTAATAATGCCACTGCTCATAATTATGATGGCGACGAGGACAATTATTACTGGGTCGATGGAACTGATGATTTTGATGGCGTGGATGATTATTTAAGTATTAATGATGCCAACTCCTTGGATATGACCGGGTCTTTCTCTTTGGCTCTTTGGTTTAATCCGGATACTGTCGAGAATGTTCAAGATCTTACGGCCGCGGGTTATACTCGTTATCAGATAGTCGGTTTGCGCTGGAATGTTGCCGGAACGGCTGACTGCACTCCGGATGCCGACTTTAATCCGGCTGCGATACAACCTTATGCCGGTGCTACTTATGGTAATAGTTCTTGGCTTAATGGATCGACTTGGGCTGTCTATGACACATCGCTTTCTTCGGTTTATGGCGACTACACTCAGTATAGTATAGATTTCGACACTATTTGGGGGGGCGATGTCGGCAATAGTGAAGTCTATATGGTTTCGTATTTGTATTCCCCTCGCGAAAAACAAGTGACTTTCTCCGTCGGATCCGATGACACAAGAATGGTTTGGATCAATGGTCATTTGGCGCATCAGGAGTGCGTCGATCAGGGGTTGGTGGTTGATGATCAGAATTTCAATTATACCCTCAAACAGGGCTGGAATACTTTTATAATGCGCGTGTCCGAGAATGCCGGAGGCTGGGGTGGGCAGTGGCGCGTCTCTTCGACCACTCAAGGAATGAAATATACCGCCAACCCAAGGATTATAGCCGATAAACAATCCTATCAGTTGTCGCTAAAGGGTAGTTATCTTTCCGGTTTTTACGGCACCACTTCCGTCGATTGTCTTATCGCTACTGGCACTTGGCAAGGAGCTGCCTTAATAGGTGGTCCGAACAGTTTAGATTTGGTCTTTATTGATAAATCTTGCGCCTCTACCACTTTTAGTGGGACTGTTACGGCGAATAATCAGCCGTTGATATTTGGTCGCAATTTCGATGGTAAATTGGACGAGATTCGTATCAGGTCTTTAAGTATCACGAAGAATTTAGCTATGACTATTAATAATCTAAGTCGACCTTATGCCATGGATGACATTTATCGAGAGGTGGTCCCTAAGGTGCAGACTAATATAGAGCTTTTTGGAATTCCCGATTCTTCGTCCGGCTATAAATGGCAGGTTTTCACTTGTGACAGCAAGGGTGCCTGTTCCGATTGGGTGAAATTCGATCAGAACGCCCCTAACTTTTATATTGATTCGACAGCGCCGACCACGCCCGGACCTTTGACTATCGACGGGCAGACTGCCAATAGTATAACTTTGAATTTTGGCAGTCAGACCCAAGACACTTTCTTTAACGAGTATAGAGTCTATTATAAAGTCGGTTCTTCCGGAGTTTCTGAAAGTAATACTCTTTGGGGTTCATCGTCCGATGCCGACCTTAATTTTATCGATTTCAACGGCTCTGGGTCGACTACGGTCACCGGTCTTGCCAATGGCACTCAATACGTCTTCAATATTTGGGCTTATGACCAATTCGGGCGTAAGGCCAGTGCTTCGGCGGAGGTTGCCGGTTATACCAACTTCGCACCAACGTCCACCTTGTTGACGGCCATTCAGCGCAATGATGGTTCCGGGCGCATCGATATCTCTGCCTCGTTTTTTGATCAAAACGGCGATGGCTTGAAGGCTAAATTGGAGTATGGCACATATTACGGATCGGCTTGCGTTTTCGCCCCGGCTCAAGATCTGACCTTGGATGAGGCCGACTATAACGCCACCTCCACACAAGGAGATGCTAAGATAGAAAATGATAATGAGTACCAAATAGGCAATGTTTCCGGAATGATTATTACTTCCGGAGGCGTCAATATGGTCAGTCTAGATTGGTTGTCGGTGCTTGATTTGCCGTCCGGAGATGGTAATTATTGTCTGCGCTTGAAGGCCAATGATGGTGTCGACGACCAGATATCTCCGGCGACGACTACCGTTATCGTGGACAATGTCTCTCCTACAAAGCCGGGAGTATTGACTTTTGCCCGTCGTAGTAGTAACTCCATAACTTTGGCTTTTGGCAACGCTTCTTCCGATACTAATTTCTATAAATATAGATTATTGTACAAACAGGGGGTCTCTCCGATAACCGAGTTAAACTCTTTAGAGCTAGTGGATTCGGATTTGGACTACATCAATTATAATGGAACGGCTACTACTAGTGTCGGCGGTCTTTTGCCTGGCATGCAATACAGTTTCTCTCTATTCGCTTATGATGACTATGGTCATAAGTCCAGCTCCACTCAGGTGACGTTCACCACTAATCATCTCCCGTTGATTTCCTTCAACGCGGCATCTCAGAGAACTGATGGTACGGGGCGCGCGGATATTTCCATCGAGACTTACGACATCAACGGCGATCAAGTGAAGGTTAAGGTGGAGTATGGGTCTTACTCGGGTGGACGTTGCTCCTTTTCTTCTCCGCAAGACCCGACTTTGGATACTACTGATGTTAATACTACAGCTGATTTCGGTGACCCTAAGGTCGATAACAGCGAGGCTTATCAAATCGGTTCTTCTACTGGATATGTCTTGACCAACTCGGGTTCAAATACGGTCAACTTTGATTGGTTGTCCGGATTAGATTTGGCATCTTCCGAAGGAATCTATTGTCTTAGGGCGACGGCTAACGATGGCGATGCCGATTCTTTATCGGCCACGACGACTTTGATGATAGACAATGCCGCTCCATCTATTCCAGGAAATCTCGGCGTCTCTTCGGTTAACGGTGACGATGTCGAACTTTCTTTTGGTAGTCAATCGACAGACACCAACTTCTCGCAATACAAGATATTCTATAGACAAGGGAGTACGACCGCTCCGACGGAGAGCGATAGTTCTTTTGATAAATTAAGAGATCCGGATTTAGGCTATATCAACTTCAATGGTACGGCCACTACGGTGATAACCTCTTTGGTGCAGTTGGTTGATTATTCTTTCAGGATATTCGCCTATGATTCTTATGGCAATAAGTCCGGTTCCGTTTCTTATGTGTCTACATCCACGCAACAGGTGCCTCCGGCCACATGGAGAGAGGCGGAAGATGTCGTCGATCCGACGGTAAGCAATTACCTAGGGAAGAATAAGACGGTTCGTGTCAGAATCAGTATAGCTAACTTGGGCGATTGGCAGAGCGAGGATAGATTCAAGATTCAATACGTATTGAAGGGCTCTTCTTGCTCGTCTGCCTTGGGATGGCTCGATGTGGCGACGACTACGGCTGGTCGTCATTTCATGATGTCGGATAGCGAGAACATCTTGGATCAAGAGGTGAGTGTGCAGCGTTTTTCCAATAGTGAGGGGTATGGTTTCATTCCTGGATATATGGTGGATAATTTATCCAATATCAGCGCTTCTACTACTTTATTTGGTGGGCAGTACACGGAAATGGAATACGCTTTCCACGGCACTTCCGACGCCATAGCTGGCGTTCCTTATTGCTTCCGCGTTTTACGTAATGGCATCCCTTTGGATTCCTATAGTCGTTATCCGGAGCTCACTCTTTCTCCGGCTCCGACGTCCACCTTCGTCTCGGTGTCACAGAAGACCGACGGTTTACATGCTGTCGATATAGCGGTTAAGACTGTCGTGGCCTCGGGTGATCCTTTGCGTCTAAAGATCGAGCTTGGTACTTCCACTTCCGGCCATTGCGATTTCACACCGTCATCGGATGTCTATATCGATAGTAGCGATGAGCACATAACAGCAACTTATGGCGACCCTGACGTCGACAATGAGTCGGAATTCCAAGTCGGTTCCACTACGGGCAATCTTATTTTGTCGGCTTTCGGAGAGAATACCATTAATTTCGACTGGTTGTCGGATAGTGATCTTGGAAACGTCGAAGGATATTATTGTTTGAGATCGACGGCTTACGATGGATATGACCAGCAAGCCGTTCCGGCGACTACGACAGTTTTAATCGATCATAAGAAACCAAGCAATCCTGGTGACTTAACTGTCGATTCTAAGACTAGCGCTTCGGTTTCTTTAAATTTTGGAACAGTATCCAGTGATATAAACTTCTCACAATACAAAATATTCTATCGCGAGGGATCTTCTGGCGTGACGCAATCCGATTCTTTGTGGGGTTCTTCGTCCGATCCGGATTTGGGAAGCGTTAATTTTAACGGTACCGGTTCTACGACTATCACTGGCTTGATTATCAATAAACAATATGTCTTCAAGATTTTCGCTTATGATAGTTTTGGCAATGTTTCATCCTCTTCCGGTGAAATCACTGCCAGTTTGTGGAGTAAGAAGGTTCCTGCGGAGTGGATATGGTATCAGGATCAGTACAATGAGACGCCGAATCTATCCTATGGCCTTAATGTGACGGCCGGCGATGTGACTTCCGGACAAGTGCTGAAATTACGTATGACATTCAAAGAGGTCGAAGGAATAACAGCCATCAATAGCAAGCTACGACTTCAGTATTCTACGTATTCTAACTTCTCTTCCGATGTGCATAACGTCGGCGAAATTGGTTCGACTTCGATGTGGACTTATGGAGACGGCGTCGATAACGACGACGATCCGATATCCACGCTATTGATAACGCCGACTTCAACTGTGGCGATGGGTCATAATGAATCCGGCATTAACACTTCCAACTACGACCACCCAGCCTTGTCTTGGGCGGAGTGGGAGTTCACAGTGAGAAATAATGGAGCGGCGACCGGTACTATATATTACTTCCGAGCTTTCGACGTCAACATCAACGAACCGGTCAATTTGGAGCTTGGACAGATTTATCCTTCTGTTTTGACGTCTGTCGGGTCTTTATCCCAGTCGATACAAGGAATATCCTCCGGAGTATCGACAGAAGGTGTCACCACTAACGTCTCCACTGTCGACGGCGATATAGATTTCGGTCAACTTTTGCCTGGTAATCAGGCTATCGCAGCCCAGCGCTTCTCTATCACTACTAATGCCGAGAGGGGATATAGGTTGTATGTCTATAGTCGTTCAGACTTTATCGGTAATAATGGAGCCGTAATCAATCCTGTTTCGTCGACCAACGAATCTCCGGCGGCTTGGCCGGCCGTCCCTTCTCCGTCGAATTTCGGCTATCATTCCGGCGATGACACCCTCTCCGGAACAGCCCCGTCTCGTTTCGCCGCTAACAATACCTACGCTCGCTTTGAATCGGAAATGAAGGAAATAGCCTATAGCGCTATCCCTGTTAGCGATGATACTTTCGACTTGATTTTCCGCACCGAGATCGGTGCACAGCAACCGGCCGGAGATTTCATGACTAGTATAGTGTATATACTTGTTCCGGAGTTCTAAACAAGTGCTGTTTATCCACAGGCCTTTTTACACAAGGTTGTTGATAAGCGGCCTTTTGTTTTTCTTTCAAATTCGGATTTTGTTGTTTATCCTTTTAAATATGGGGCGTTTAGGTGTTGTTTGCCTTATTTTTTGGAATAACTTTTTTGTGTATATGTTGTTTATTTATTGTTAACAAGTTTTTTAAAATATGGTATAATCAAGATAGGTGCATAGTAGGCTAAAAATCCAAAATTACCCTTTTTTGATAGTGGGGCCCTTGGGGTATTAAAGGTCGAATGTTGGAAATGCTGATCTTAGCATCTGTTTTAACTATTTGTCTTAGGTTAAAAGCAAAAATAAATTATGAAATTAAAAAGGCAGAAGTTTATCGTTGCCATAGTGATGTTCTCACTGGTATTCTCGTACGGATTCGTTCCGTCGATTACCGAAGCCGCTTCTCTTGAAGTAGCCAGAGACACGATTAGCGATTCTGATTTAGGAGCTACTGATGTTATTCATACCATCTTCGCTTCTACTACTCAGGCTATTCCTGCTAGTGGCTATTTCGAAATAGTTTTCGACGCGTCTATAACTGGTATAAGTTCAGCCAATTTGACTTGCCCGTCTTCCGGTACTGCCGGTGGAGCTGGTAATACGTTGACTTGTACTTATGACGGTGGCTTGGCTGAAGGTCCTTACACTATAGTGTTGACCGACGCAATCAATCCGAACGCTGTCGGTAGCTATTTGGTGCATATTTATACTAGAACGTCCGGAGCGGTTGAAATAGAGCATTCTTCTGTAAGAATCGCCATCGTCAATGACGTCACTGTCACTGCTACGGTCGAAGCCACTTTGACATTCTTTGTTGGTGGTTTAGCTACCGGAGCGGAAGTCAATGGGCAATTGACTACCGGTTCTTCGACTTTTCAAAGTTTGGCTTTCGGCACTTTGCCGGTTGGTTCCTCAAGAACCATGGGCCAGCAGTTGAGAGTTACGACCAATGCTTATTATGGCTACACGGTGACTGTCTTCCAAGATCATAATCTTCTTGCCAACAACGGGGCAGACATTGATTCTTTCGTAGATGGGACTGCCGCCTCCATTTCAGCTCAGAACTGGGTCGCTCCGACCGGTACTCTCGGTGACGAGAATACATATGGTCACTTCGGTGTCGCGTCTAATGACGCTTCATTGAGTAGCGGTGATGTTTTTGGCGCTGATCAGTGGATGGGTTTTGATAATACTGACCCGATCCAGGTCATGTATCACAACGGTCCGGCTGACGGTTCGACCGATGATATCGGTTCTTCGACTGTCGCTTATAGAATACAGATCAATGCTTTGCAAGAAGCTGGTGATTACAGCAACACCTTGACCTATATCTGCACTCCGACTTACTAAGGTTTGGGGTAGGAATAGGTAGAAAAAAGTTTGTAGATATATTGGATATGTCTATAAAGCTCTCCTCGGGAAACCGAGGGGAGCTTTTGTTTTTGGCTTGTTTATAGAGATTGCTATCTATCCTAAAAATTGATAAAATATTAGTAAATAAAAAAAATAAAACAAAAATACCTGTTGTAAGGCTGAAAAGGCGCGATTATCGACAGGATTTTAGATTTTAAGTATGCACAAAATGAAAAAGATGCTTTCTTTGGTGGTGTTTTTGATGGTCTTTGGCTCCTTACAAGTGGGGTCGCCGGCAGCGGCGCAAACATCGGCAGTGGGTATAAAGATTGTTCCAGCTGTTTTGGGTGGTGATGGTCCGATGCTGGTAAAGCCAGGCGACGTCTTGAACGAGGAGTTGGCGGTCACTAATAAATCGGAGCTCGAATTAGACATGTATGCTTATCTTCGGGATTTTAAGGCCGCTGACGAGAAAGGCTCTCCGGAGTTGATAGTTCCAGGTTCGGAATCCGGCAACTACATCTCGTCTTGGTTGGAGATTACCAGCGAGCCGATAAAATTTTTGCCTGGTCAAGAGATAAAAATCCCTTATACGATAAGAGTCCCGGAGAATGTCGGTCCTGGCGGGTATTACGGCGCGATAGTTTTCGGCACACAGGCTCCTAAGACTAAGCCGGGAGAAGCTGAAAAAGGCGCCGCTATCGGTGTGGCACAACAGGCGACAGCATTGATTCTTTTGCGCGTCGAAGGAAAGACCGACGAGCGGGCCGATATTAGAGAGTTTAAGACTGATAAGAGTATCTATTCCACACCTTTCGACGTTAAGTTTATTTCCAAGATAGAGAATATGGGCAATGTGCATGTCCAACCTGTCGGTATGATCGAGATTAAGAATATGTTCGACAAGAAGGTCGCCTCTTTAATGGTGAACGAGGATCGTAACAATGTCTTGCCCAAGAGTTCACGATCTTATGAGAATAATTGGAAGGAAAATTTCGGATTCGGTAAATATCAAGCCTTGCTCACTATGAGTTACGGACTGTCCGCTAATAAAGGTGGTGATGGTCGCAAATCCGTGACGATGACCCATTATTTCTGGGTTTTACCGGCAAAGATGATTACTTTTTCGATCGTAGGCATTCTGACTTTTATCGGCTTGATGCTATTGACTCTAAAGATCTATAAACGCAGGGCGATAAGGGAGGCCATGGAAAGAATGGGCACAGGGCGCAGATTGTCGTCGGGAAAGAGGAGTAGTGGCGGTTATTTTTCCACATTTTTCGTATTATTGGCTATAGCGGCCGTAATAATGTCCATATTATATTTTGTCTTGTTCTAAAATACAGAAAATAATGATAAGAAAAAAAGCGTTTTTAGTATTAATGTCTGTTTGTTTGTTTTTGGGATGTCGCCCGGTTTTAGCTGACGACGATTCCGAGATTTTGCTTATACTAGATACGCCACCGAACTCTCCAGCCATTAGTACTGAAATGGAAAAAGGAGACCTTGTTGAATATCAAATAAGAATAAAGAACGCATATCAGACACAGGGAAAAGTCGGCTTGTATCCCATAATCTATGAAGTCGACAAAAACGGCATGTATACGTTCTATGACAGTAAAGACCTTACTTCCGACGAGGCGCTTTCAAGATGGATAAGCTTCCCTCGCGGGCCGATAGAATTGAATCAGGGCGATGAGGTGATCCATAAATTAGAGATAAGACCTTCGCCAGATGCTAAAGAGGGCGATTACAGAGCTGTTGTGGTTTTGGGACAAGGCTCGACGCAGTCCGGAGCGGCCGAGGCTGCACAAAAATACAACGTTCCGACCATTAATATCAATATTAAGATAAAATCGCACACGATAGAGCGGGTCGAGGTATCCGGGCTGGGTCCAGCTACGCCAATACTGACAAAGTCCCCGCTAGAATTCGTTTTAAAGGTGAAAAATATCGGCAATGTGCCCACTGTGCCACGTGGAGAATTGGTTCTTTATACTAAGAATGGAAAAGAATTAGCTTCGGCGACGCTCGATGGTTCACAGGTTATGCCCGAAGAGGTCAAATCTTTTCCGATAAAAGTGGAGTATATCGGTTCACCGGGAAAGTATAAGGCTAAATTCATCGGTCAGTACGGTGCGGATAATAAGGACTTGCAGGATCTGATTTATTTTTTATATCTACCGGTAGTCGTCCTGGTCATAATCGTCGTATTGATATTGTTTGTGTTGATTTGGTTAACTATAGTGATAGGAAGAAGAAGGCAGCGGTCCGATAAACAAGGTGATGAGAGGGGGTATGTAATAAATTTAAGAAAATAATGAAAAAAGTATTGTTGGTTAGTTTGCTTATATTGATTTTTTTTCCGATATCCGGTGTCTTAGCGCAAGGAAGTTCTTTGGCTTTGACGGTTACCCCTCCATTGATAAATGTGAACCTATCTCCCGGTCAGGAAATAGCGATGGAGGTCACGATCGTTAACAATAATAGTCAATCGTTAAAGGTCTATATAGAGGCTGTCGATTTTCAGGACAAAGGAAATGGGATAGAATTTTTGCGCGACCAAGGTGCTCTAGGTGATCCGAATGCCGAGAATATGTATTTAAGTAAATGGATAACCTTGTCTAAAGACGAGGTGGAGATTGGTCCGTACAAGGCGGAAAAAATCCCTTATGTCATAAGCGTTCCTCAGGGTGCTAATCCGGGAGGGCATTATGCCGCTTTATTGATAGGTCCAGGCGCTCCTGACAAAAAAGAGGAGGGCTCGGTTGTAAAGGTGACATCCAAGATATCCTCGTTGATATTGGCAAAAGTCGAGGGACAAGTCGACGAAAGAGGTTCGATTAGGGAATTCGTGCCCGTCAAGAGGTTTTCCGATAAAGCGGATACGGGATTTAATGTTCGTTTTGAGAATTTGGGTAATATACATCTGCGTCCACAGGGTGTCATTAAAGTCTATGATGTTTTCGGTAAGCAAAAGGGTGGTGATATAGAGTTTAATTATAAAAAAGATTATGGCAACGTCCTTCCCGGTGGGGATCGTGAGTGGAAAGATATAGCTTGGCGCGATGACGACTTCATTTTGATCGGTAGGTATAAAGCCGAGTTAGTCGTATCTTTCGGTGACAAGATTAAGCAGACGGATAATAGATATGCTTTCTTTTGGGTGATAAATTGGAAACCATTGATCGTGATTTTCATAGTATTAGTCGTTTTTATTGCCGGGTTGTTCGTTTTTGTGAAGTTCTATATCAGACAGTCAGTTAGGAGTATACAAAGGGAGTTCGGCGCTTTTCCACAAAAAAGATCTGTTAGTAGGAAACGTTTTACTATTCCTAAGCGTAATGGTACGGTAGATTTGAGAAAAATAAAAAAAGATGAGTGACATATTGGATCTAAGAAAGAAGATAGAAGTTCGCCATCAGACAAATGATGAGGATTTTTTTGTCGCCAAGGAATTTTGCGAGCGCCAGCGTCAATTGCCGCTCAAGAAGGGTAAAAATGGATTTTGGAGAGTTTCCATTATAATGCTTTCGGCTATAGCTTTGACGACTGTCGGTATAAAGGCGAGCGATAAATTGTGGAGTGGTGATAAAGATGGCGAGGATTCTCTTTGCCCGAGTGGTATGGTTTTTGTGTCTTCTCCAAGTGGAGGTTTTTGTATAGACAGATATGAGGTTTCAGCTGGAATGGCTTGTGAGTATCTTTCGCCGGCCAATCAGGGTGAGACTTTAAAAAATATAGAGAATCCGGATTGTCAGCCGATATCCGATGTCGGGAGATTGCCTTGGAGTAATATTTCCCAGAATCAGGCGGCTTTGGTGTGTGCCAAGGTCGGCAAACGTTTGCCGACTAGCGAAGAATGGATGAGGGCGGCATTGGGAACTCCGGACAAGAACCGTGGTTGGAATGATGAGGATTGCCAAGTTTCCAGTAATTGGAAGTCTCAACCGGGGTCTTCCGGGAGTGCCGGTAAGTGCGTATCGGGAGTGGGTGCTTATGATATGATTGGCAATGTCTGGGAGTGGGTTGATGGTGTCGTTACGGATGGTGCTATAGATGGCAATGCTTTGCCGGCCGAAGGATATGTGAAGGGGTATGACAATTCAGGCTTCCCGATAGACACGGATTCAGAGATGGGGGATGAGAATTATTATTATGATTATTTTTGGTTAAAAAAGAGCGGTGCTCGCGGTATAGCTCGCGGCGGGTACTGGGGTAATGGAGCGGAAGCGGGCCAATATTCTTTATACATAGTGACTGAGCCGTCTTATGCCGGAATAGGCGTCGGCTTTCGTTGTGTCAAATAATTTTAAATGTTTGGAAAAGCTTTAAAATTCGCTTTAGTGATTGTGCTGTCCGTTTTTTTGGTTTCAATCACGGTAGACGCGGCTGATCATCGCGGTGATTTTAGTAAGTCGATAATAGGTCGTGTCTTGGCAGGCAAAGAAAGTGGTCCTTGTCCGGAAGGGATGGTTTTGGTAGAGGATGATAAGGGTGGTTTTTGTATAGACCAATACGAAGTTTCGGCCAACGAAAAATGTCCATATGTCGACCCGTCCAACGAAAAAGAGAGCGCCTTGAATTTGAACGACCCGGAGTGTCTTCCAGTCTCTGTCGTCGGGGAAATCCCTTGGCGTAATTTGACGCAGATACAGGCGGTGAATCTTTGCGCTAAGGCCGGTAAACGTTTACCGACTAGCGAAGAGTGGTTTGCGGCCTCTCTTGGCACGCCCGACAAGGATAGGGGGTGGGGAAAAGACGATTGCCAAGTTTCTAGTAATTGGTCTGCGCAACCAGGTCCTTCCGGAACAGCTTCTAATTGCGTGTCCTATGCCGGAGCCTATGATATGGTCGGTAACGTTTGGGAGTGGGTAAAGGGCGATATTACGGATGGGGTGTATAAAGACGTGCAAATGCCTTCCGACGGCTACATAAAGGCTGTTAGTGCCGATGGCCTTCCACTGGAGACAGATCCTGATAATCCGGTCGAGAGTTATAACGGCGATTATCTTTGGCTTAAGAAGGGTGGCGCTAGAGGTGTCGCTCGAGGCGGATATTGGGCCAACAAAGGAGAGGCCGGCCAATATTCCTTTTACGCGGTCACAGAACCGACGTTTTCCGGTACCGGTGTGGGTTTTCGTTGTGTCAAAGACGCTTTAAGTAGATAAAATTTTTTATGATAAGATTTTTTAAAAAAGTCATCCGCAATTTGAAGGTTTGCTGTATTATACTTTCCGTCTCTTCCGTTTTTTTATTTATGATTCTACACCCGATAAAGCCGGTTTTCTTTTTGGGCGACAAACTTAGTGCGGCTGTCGGTGTCTCTAATTCTGCCTCGGTGCCGTTTAATCCCATAAATAAATTGGCGCTACAACTAGAGGAGAAGGATAAGATGCTTCAAGAAAAGGAAAGATTTTTAGACGAAAGGGCTTTGACATTGGAAAGAGAGAATAGCGTATTGAAAAATCGTTTGTTGTTGGCAGTTTTAGTGGCTATCGCCTCTTTATTTTTTATGCTTTTAGCTAATTTTTATTTCGACCATAAGCGCGATAAAGAGCTTAAGCGAGTGGAGAGTGAGAAGAAAGTTTTAGGATAATAAAAATCGCAAATGCTTAATATTTTTTTTCATAAAAAGAAGTTTATCGCGTTTTTGTTATTGATTTTAATTCTGTCTCCTCTTTCGGCGAATGCCGGTTTATATCGTTTTTACGACCTCTTGGAAACTTCTCGACCAGCGACATCGTCTAGTCATAGCATAAATTTCATAACCCCGAAAACGATTCCTCCCGGAGGCAGGATTGCGGTCAGTCTATCTCCGGATTTATCCATTCCGGCCGGTTTCGATTATTCCGATATCGACTTGGCGGTTGCCGCTTCTGGCACCACAACTTTTTTAGATCGTTCCATGGCTTCTTTTTCTAATATGGTCAATGATGGCGTCTCCGTCGTATCTGGCAGTGGCGGAACGGTCGATATAGAGTTGAATTCTATGTCCGGCATCGATGCCGGCAGCTCTGTTATTTTGGATTTGGGAACTAACGCTACCTTTGGCGAAATCGGAGATGTGAGACTAGAAAATGCTCCGGTTGCCGGATCATATCCTATCGAAGTCTATACCTATGATGCTTCTAACGAATTTTTGGATAGGGGGAAGACTTTTGTCGTAATGATTAATCCTGTTATCGTGACGACCAAGATGCCGAAGATAAGGGGTAATGGCCTTCCGAACGGTGTTTTGGAGTCTTGGACAGTTTCCACGATTATGTCTTTGACTACGAACTATCCGGCAGATTGTCGTTATTCCACGGCATCGGGGACGGACTGGAGTCTTATGACTAGCGTCTTTTTTTCGTCGGATGATTTATATCACACCGTTCTTTTGACCGGATTGATGAGCGCCATGCATTATACTTTTTATGTTCGTTGCCGTGAGCATGGTACATTAGAGGTCGATCCGGACGATTATGTCATAGATTTTTTTATAGCCGCCAGAGGTGAGGGCACCGGAGGAGGAGAAGGCGGTGGAACCGGCACGGGAACGGGAGGTGGAACGGCCGGCGGAAGCTCTGCCGGAGGTTCTGGCGGAGGAGGAGGCACTGGCGTTGGTAAGATGCAGAAATATCCTTTAGATGTGCCATACCCGCCAGATGTCACTTTATCAGGCTGGGCTTATCCGGCGGCCAGCATTACTGTCTTGCAGGATGATTCTAAGGTTGGTGATATAAGCGCTTTGACGGATGGAGCTTTTAATTTTGCGGTTCCTGATGTTAAAAAAGGAATGCATACATATTTGGTTTGGGCTAGAGACACCGATGGGATAAAGTCGGCTCCGCATACTGCGACTTTTTGGGTCGAGGAGAATACCCAGACTATAATTTCCAATATTTTGATTCCTCCGACGATAAGGTTGGCGGCTGATTCGGTTAATATAGGAGTCAATATAGAGGCCATGGGACAATCTATGCCAGGCAAGAAAGTCCAAATAGCAGCCTATCCTTCGGGGCAGAACAAGAGTACTGTCATTCAGGAGACTACCGCAGGGGCCAATGGGCGCTGGACGGCATCCTTTCCTACGAATGGGTGGTCTAAAGGCACTTATAGTTTACAGGCTAGAGCTTTTCACAATGATTACGGATGGACTCTCTATGGGGAGACGGTTAGATGCGGTGTTGGAGAGGCTTTGAGTGAGGAATCTCCTTGCGCTCGTTCAGATATTAATAAAGATAGTAAAGTTAATTTGGTCGATTTTTCTATTTTGATGTATAACTGGGGATCGACCACCGAAAAATCGGATATCAACAAAGACGGCAAGATAAATTTGGTTGATTTTTCTATTATGATGTATTGCTGGACTGGATAGAGCACGAACTATAAATTATTTTCTTTATGTTTCATTCCCGCGGAGACGGGAATCCAGAGCACTTGTTTGTCGTGGCAAGCTTGGATTTCTGTCTTCGCTGAAATGATATTGTTTTAGCGATAAAAATAAGCCGCAAAAGCGTTGACGGCCTGTTTTTTGTATTTAAAAAATAAAATTATCTGTGGATAAGTCGTTTTTGGTTGTAGTGTTTTTTATTGTTTTTATTTTAGCTTTTATTAGGATAAAAAATAAGCATATTTTTTATTTTATTGTATACTCCTTTATGTGTTTTTGTGCTATTATTAAAGTATCACCAATACATAATGAAGGAGAAAATAATCAGCTTGCTAAAGCGCAAATTTATCGTACCGATTTTGTTTATCGGTGTGTTTTTTGTTGTCTTTTTATCCTTCTCTAAATTTTCCGGCGCCTCTTTCTTTTCCTGGATTCAGTCCTTCTGGCGCGGCGAGGCTACGTCCACTATCGCCGTCTATCCGGCTGACGATAACAATTGGGCGCATTATACTTCATTATCTAATGTTTCCACCTCTTCCGCTATCGCCACTTCCGGCTTAGTGGCCTATTGGAATTTTGAGAACAGTGTTAACGATCAAATAGGTTCCAATAATGGTGTTGTCTTCGGTTCGCCGGCCTATGCTTCCAGCTCCATCGCCACCGGTGATGCTTTGAATTTTGACGGCAACGACGATTATGTGGAGTTGGCAGATGATGATGTTTTAGATTTTGAAAATAATTTCACCGTCAGTGCTTGGGTTAAGAAAGGGGAGGATAATAAATTTCAAGGAATTATCGATAAAGGCGTTTATTCTTTGTCGATACTAGAGGATGATAGAGCCTATTTTCAAATAAGCGATGGCTCCGGAAGCTTCATCAGTCTTGGCACTCCTCCGACGGGAAATATCTTTACTATAACTTCTTACAATAATCAGCTCTATGCAAATAACAATAATGGACAAGTCTATCGTTATAACGGCGACTCGACTTGGACAAGTGTAGGAACTCCTGGCGGTGTCGGTAATGACCTTTTTAATTTAGTTGTTTTTTTTGGCAAACTTTATGCCGCCGGCGAGGGTAGTAATAAAATTTATCGGTATGACGGTGGAACGAATTGGGTTAATGTCGGAGAATTGATAAGTGCGAATAGAGTCAGGTCTTTGCAGGTGTACGAAGGGGGGATTTATCTTGCTGGAAGCTATAGTTTTAACACTGGTTATGTCTCTCGCTATAATCCTGATAATAAAAATGTCAGCCTCGGCTCTCTTGGTGGTACAGTGAATGCCCTCACGACTTTTGATGGTTCGTTATATGCCGGAGTCGCAGAGAGTGGAATAGTCTATCGGTATGACGGTGGAACAACTTGGACAAGTATTGGCGCTCTAAATACAACATCATCATCTCCTTATCCGACCAGCATGGCTGTTTATGATGATACGATGTTCTCTAGTGAATGGTACGATGCAGAGGTCTATAGGTATGATGGCGGGACGACATGGAGTGAGGTTTGGGCTACTACTACGACTGATATTCGTACGATCGCCGTCTATAATGGAGATTTAATTGGTGCCGCTACTGATGGTCGCCTTTATCGTTATAATGGTCCTATGGATTGGGCGCCTTTGGGCGATATCGGAGCTGTCTCTAATGTTCGCGGTCTCTACGCTTATGATGGAAAGTTGATACTTGGCACCAACGCTGGAGCGTATTCCTATGGCAACGGCAAGGGTATTGGCACCGAGTTGGAAATAGGCGATTCTTTAGTTAATTTAGTAGCCACTTACGATGGCTCAGAAATGAAGTTGTATGTTGACGGAGTTCTTTCCACTTCCACCTCTGTAAGTTTGATAGTCGCTTCAAATACTAAAGAATTATTAATAGGAAAGAGTTTTGGCTCTAGAAAAGGTGGCTATTCGTCGTCTGGCGAAGAGAATTTTCGCGGTTTAATCGACGAAGTTCGTATCTATAATCGTGCCCTCTCTTATGAAGAGATTAAAAATAACTACCGCGCCGAGAAGTATGGCCAAGACAGGATTTTCTTGAATATCGCCACAACCTCCGTCACCGAAACTTCGGATGCAGATTTTGACGGCACTGCCGACAATGCTGCCATATTCAATAATGCCATTCGTCTAGCTTCCTCTTCCGGCTATTACGCTACCGGCACCTACACCTCTCTGGCAATCGAGATACCCAACACCGACTATCTCTCCGCCACTTGGAGCTCCACCACTCCGGCCTCCACCTCCATTTCCGTCAAATTCCGCACCGCCTCCACCTCCGATATGGCCGGCGCCACCGCCTGGTCCTTCTGCTACGAGTATTGGAACGGCTACGACATCTCCAACTCCTCCTGCGTCATCGACGGACAGCGCTATCTGCAATACCAGATCGGACTCTATACGGATATTTCTACCTCCACCCCGGAACTTACCGACATCACCGTTAATTACGGCAATTATAATACCACTGGAAACGTCGTTTCCTCTGTTTTCGATTTCGGCAACGACAGCTATTTCCTCGACAGCCTGGGCTGGCACGAATCCATCTTCCCCAACGCCTCCGTCTCCGCCTCCGTCCGTACCGCCGGCACCTCCGGCGGCGTCTCTTCCGCCTCCTGGAACGACGTCACCAGGAACAACTGCGACATCTCCTCCTATATCGCCACTTGCGCTTCCACCACCCTCGACTCGTCCGTCAAGGACGGCTCCAACGACCGCTACGCCCAATACAGGATCAACCTCACCAGCGACGGCGCCTATACTCCGATCGTCTCCCAGTTCACTCTGACCGGCACCGACGGATTGGAGACTATCGCCAGTCCGACCCCTATCTATCGCAGTGTCGGCGTAGGAGGGGAGAACGAGATCGCCTCCGGCTCGGTTGCGACCCTTCTGACTATCGATGCCTTGGGCAATGCTACTTTCTCCGGCACAACGATACCGGATAGAGTTGGTGTCGGCGATGCCATAGTTTATGACACTGACAACTCCAATACCATTACTGCGGCCGACGATATCGTCTTTATTCATAGTCGCTCCTCATCTACCGCTTATACCGTCAAAACACAATACGGCGTCGACACAGCAACCACAACAACCGCCAACGACACTTGGGCCATCTATCGTGCCTATATTTCTTTGGTTGCCATGGCAGCCTCCGTGAATAATTTAAGCATACTACCGTCTTATGATGATTGGTCTGATACTCGTGACTTGGCCGCTAATAACGAAATTTGGAATATAGCATGTTACGGAGGTAGTGGTGCGGATAATAATTATGCCATTTTCGACTGGAACACCGACATCGACAACTATTTTAAAATATACACCCCATATCTTCCGTCTGAAGTCGGTATATCGCAGCGCCATAATGGTTTAATGGATTTTAGTAAGTATTACAGGACTGACTATTTGCGAATCGACTCTTCTCGCGCCGTTGTCGACGGATTACAGATAGATTGGACCGGTGGCGGTAACGGCATCTGGTTTAACGGCAGTCAAGTCGATGGCGGGGTTGTGGTTTCTAATAATATTATCGCTAATAATTATGCAGGTGGTTCTTATATCGCCGGTGTTTACATAAGCGGAGCCGGCGGAGGCGCTATTCATAAAGTCTATAACAATATTGTTTACGGATATAATCAGACCAATCAGAATGGAATTTTGGTCGAGGACTCGGTTAGTGCGATCGGGTACGTTTATAATAATACCGTCATCGACTGTTATCGCGGATTGAATAATGGCGCTACAACGCTTATTGCCAAGAATAATATATTGTATAGAAATTCAGATGATTTTTATGGCAGTAGTGTAGGGGCATCTTCGACGAATAATGCTTTTTTCGAGGCAGGTCCTGGGTATAATGATGTCGATATTTCCGCTTATGCCTCGACTTCGTTATTCATCGATCCAACTAACAAGGATTTTCGTCTAAGAGGTGATTCGCCAGTCGTTAGTCAGGGCGCTAATCTATCAGCCGATCGTTATTTGGTTTTTAATTCGGATATTCAGGGTGAATTTCGCGCTAGTTCTTCAGCCTGGGATATCGGTGCCGATGAGTATTACGATACTTATGCGCCGACCGTCACTACCTTTATAATTCCTTCCGTCTCGAGCTCTACTAATATATATATAAACTCCTTTACCGCTAGTGACGATTCTGGAGTCACTGGATATCTTATTAATGAATCGGCTTCCACCCCATCTTTATCCGACTCAAAATGGGAGACGTCAGCAACTACCACTTATTCCTTTGTCACTGCCGGTAATAAGACTATCTATGCTTGGGTGCGCGATGCGGCTGGCAATATATCGTCTTATGCTTCTAGTAGTGTTTTGATAGATGTTTTTGTTCCAGTGATATCTAGTTTTGTAATTCCTTCCTTAGCTAGTTCGACTACTATCTCGATAAATAATTTTATCGCCAAGGATAATTATAATTGGAGTAATGTCTATACCGCTCCGGTTGCCACTAGCACTTGGAGGTCTTTGGATGTATCCGCTGATGGGTCTACTATTGTGGGGGTTTTATTAGGCGATAATTATGAAGGTCGCGTTTATAGGTCCATTGATTCCGGAGTTAATTGGTCAGAGCTTCGTCCTGATGGTGATATAGACAGAGACTGGACGACTATTTCTGTTTCTGATGATGGCTCAACTATTATTGTTGGGGCTTGGACTAATAGCGATGTTTATCTTTCCACTACTTCCGGTGAGATTTGGGCTCTAGTGGACAGCGGTAATTATGGACCCATCTCAGCTATCTCGTCGGATGGTTCTGTTATCGCCTTCGGTAAGTATATGGGTCAAGTGGTAGTATCAACGGATAATGGTTCTTCTTGGTCTTCGAATTCAGGCTTCATGGGGTATATGACTTTCCTTGATATGTCTGATGACGGTTCTGTCATTGTGGCCGGCTCTGAAAATTATTATGATGGAAGGATTCTTATTTCTACGACTTCGGGGGACTCTTGGGCACAGCTTTATCCTGGTGGTAATGGTAGTCGAGATTGGATTAACTTATCCGTCTCCGGTGATGGTACGACTATTGTTACCGGTATAGTTTCTGACGATGATTTATTTATTTCTCGCGATGTTGGAAAAACTTGGTCGACAATCACGCCAGTCACTCCTTTCTCCGGGTCTTGGTCTCGGTCGGAAATATCCATAGATGGCTCCAAGATTATTATCGGCGATAGTGATGGCAATACTTATGAATCCAATGACTCAGGCGTCACGTGGGCGAAGATTTCGTCCGATTGTGGCATAATAAAATTGTTATCCGACGAGTCCGTATTTTTCTCCGCATCCTCCAGCAATGAAGTCTTTTACGGTGCCAGCAGTACTGCCGCTATTTTTGCCTATATTATCACTGAAAATAGTTCTATCCCGTCTTTATCTGATAGCCGTTGGGAGAGCGTTCCGACTTCGACTTATGTTTTTTCTTCCAGCGGACAGAAAATTTTGTATGCTTGGGCTCGCGATACTGTTGGAAATATTTCCGATAGCTTTTCCGATAACGTTTTAATTGATATCGCATCTCCGGTTATATCTTCCTTTGTCGTTCCAGCTTTTTCTCCTTCGACAAGCGTAGAAATAACCGAGCTCAGAGCAACTGATGATAATAGCAGTATTTTTTGGTCTGAAGTCCAGCCAGCCGGCAATAATGATTTTAACTGGAATATATCGGCATCTTTCGATGGGTCGATCGTGCTCGCCGGCAACAGCGATTATTCCGGATTAATCAACGGCCTTTATATTTCTACAACCACCGTAGCGGCTTGGTCGGAGATTTATCCGGCTACTGGAACTGGTTTTAGTTGGATACCTTTCGTTTCAGCCAGTGGATCTGTTTTAATGGTTTCCGGAAGTAATTATTCAAGTTCGACAGGTCGTCTTTATATGTCCACAACTACCGGGCGTACTTGGGCTGAAGTCCGTCCGGCTGGCGATGATGATTTTGTTTGGTATTCCTCACTTTCTTCCGATGGCTCGATTATATTGGCGGAAAATTCCAACCTCATCGATTATGCCGGCAGTCTTTTTATATCTACTACTACCGGACGCACTTGGGTGGATATTAGTCCTGTTACGGGAGTCGAGCTAAATTGGTATTCCTCGGTTTCGGCTAATGGTGCTGTTATAATGGCTGCTAGCAGTAATTATTCCAGTTCGACAGGTCGTCTTTATATATCTACGACTACCGGTAATATTTGGTCGGAGGTTCGCCCGGCCGGTGATTTTGACTTTGTCTGGGGAGTTTCTGTCTCGGCTGATGGTTCAGTTATTTTCGCTGTTAGTAGTGATTTTAGTAGTTATAATGGGCGCATTTATAAATCTACCGACACCGGACGTACTTGGACCGAAGTCCGGCCAGCCGGTGATTTCGATTTTAATTGGGGTCCTGTGGAAATATCATCAGATGGATCGGTGGTTATTGCCGGTATTTATAGCGGGTTGTCTTACATTTCTCACGATGGCGGTGTTAATTGGCAGGTTGTAAGTCTTAATGGTGGTATCTATGGTTTCTCTGGAGCCTCGATAGTTGATAATGAATATGATTCTAAAATCTTTTTAGGTTATGGCGCTAGAATGTACTATGGTTCTGTGTTTAAATACTTCCTTTCCGAATCTCCGACAACTCCTTCTATCTATGATGCCGCTTGGCAAATTGGCGCTCCGGCTTCGTATGCTTTTTCGTCATCCGGAGAAAAAGAGCTTTATGTTTGGGCTATGGATAATGCCAAAATCATTTCTTTGATGTCATTCGCCAGCACTACAATTGACGATACTTTACCGGTGGTGACCGCTTTTGAAATTCCGTCTGTCAATGGTTCTTTGACCGTTCCGATATCTACCTTCACCGCTTCTGATGACAACGCCGTTGTCGGTTATATCGTTACCAATACCGCTTCCACTCCGGCTTTGTCTGATTTGGCTTGGGAGGCGAGTGCTACCACTACCTATACTTTTGCCACCCCCGGAAGCAAAACTCTTTATGCTTGGGTTCGCGACGAGGCTGGCAATATTTCCACTTCCCTTAGCGATACTGTATTCATCGATGCGATCGCTCCTGTTATCTATGGTATTGCCACTTCTTCCATTAGCACTTCCACGGTTGTTATTGTTTGGGAAACAGACGAGTTATCCAGCTCCACCGTCCGTTATGGAACATCGACTAATTATTATTTCGCTTCATCTTCTGATATTTTGATCGCCTCTCATACTATCAGTATCAAGAATTTAATTGGTAGTACTACTTATCATTTCCGCGTTGAATCCACCGACCAATATGGCAACAGGGCAACTTCATCGGATCACGCTTTTGTCACTGGCAATTATCACGCCCCGACCCAAATTTATCGTTCTGTGGGTGTGGGAGGAGCAAATGAAATCGCTTCCGGTACGGCTACAGCTCTTTTGACTATTGATATCGACGGCAATGCCACATTCTCCGGTATACAAATGCCAAATAGGGTTGGTGTTGGCGATGCCATAGTCTATGACACTGATAATAGCAATACTATTACTACCGCTGATGACATTGTCTTTATTCATGGTCGTTCATCTTCAACCGCCTACACCGTGAAAAATCAGACTGGTGCTAACACAGCCACAACTACAACTGCTAACGATACTTGGTTCGTTTATCGTGCTTACACCTCTCTGTTAAATGCTGAGGCTTCGACCAACAATACTTCTATTGTTCCAAGTTATGATTCTTGGAGTAATGGTAGGGATATTTCTGCCCAGACCGGCTTCAATGAGATTTGGAATATTGCTTGCTATGGCGACGCATTCGATACTTCACTGGTAACTATAGATGGTTGGACTACTCATGGAGCTAATTATCTAAGAATATACACCCCAACTTCGACTTCTGAAGTTGGTGTTAGTCAAAGACATAGCGGAGTAATGGATCCTAATGCTTATACTTTGTCAGTAAATAATACTGGAGCGACAATTATTTACGCAGATCATGTCAGGATTGACGGGTTGCAGATAATTATAAGCGGAACAGGTTTTGATAGTAAATCTTTTTATATCAAGGGGCGCGGCCCGAGTAATGAGTATTATGTTTCCAATAATATTTTGAAAGGCGCTGGACCTTTGGCTGGTAATTGGAATGATGGCGTTATGGTCGACTGGAACGCTCCAGGAAGGGGAACGGCGAGAGTTTGGAATAATATAATTTATAATTTTAACAGAACAGCCGGTAATGGCTTCGGTATTCATTTGGAGAATAGTTTGTATACTTATTATGTTTATAATAATACGGTGTATAAAAATTATTATGGTATTCAAAGAGGTGGTGGAGTGGTTATAGCGAAAAATAATTTATCATTCCAAAATATTGACGATTATGCCATTAATAATCACGCTTCTTCCACTAACAACGCTTATTCCGAAGGCTCCGCTCCGGCATCGAATTCTTTGAATATTTCCGCCTACGCTTCCACTAGTATTTTTGTTGATCCGGCCAACGAGGACTTCCGCATAAGAGGTGGTTCTCCGGTTATTGACCAAGGTGCTAATTTGTCGGCTGATAGATATTGGCCTTTCGCTTATGATATCGAGAAACAGGCAAGACCAAACGGTAGTGCTTGGGATATCGGCGCGGACGAATATTATGATTTTTCCGCTCCTACTGTTACAGCTTTTGTCATTCCTTCCGTGTCCTCATCGACGAGCGTTCGTATAAATTCTTTCACGGCTTCAGATGATAGCGCGGTGACCGGTTATATTGTCACAGAAAACTTCACCACTCCTTCTTTGTCTGATGCAAGATGGGAGTCTTCGGCTACGACGACTTATAGATTTGTTTTGCTTGGCGGAAGAACTCTTTACGCTTATGCACGCGACGCGGCCGGCAATGTTTCAGCTTATGCTTCGAGTAGTGTTTTGTTGGACAATTCAGCCCCATTAGTCCTTAGTTTTGATATAGCTCCGTGGTTTTCCAGTTCAACTTCGATTTCGTTGGCATCTTTTCTTGGAGTAGATGCTTATAGCTGGACAGAGGTTCAACCGGCCGGGGATTTTGATTTTACTTGGCTTGGCGGTGCGATGTCGGCCGATGGCTCTGTCGCTATAGCCGGTGTCTTTGATGGGCGCTTGTATATTTCTACGACTACGGGCGCTTCTTGGTCGGAAGTTCGTCCGGCCGGAGACACCAATCAATATTGGCGTTCCTTTGACTCTTCTCCTGGTGGAACAACTCTTTATGTCGGTTCTATTGGTAGGCTTTATATCTCTACGACAACTGGCAGGGTCTGGTCGGAATTGCGTCCGGCCGGTGATGTTGATAGGGATTGGAATGCGGTTTCAGCTTCTGATGATGGTTCTATAGTGGTCGCTGGAGCCTGGACCGAAGATGAGCTTTATCTCTCTGCTGATTATGGAAATAATTGGTCGCTAGTTGATCCTGGTGCTGGTTATGGCTGGAGAGGGGCGGAAGTTTCCACCGACGGCTCAACGATTTTTGTTGCAAACACTCTTAACCTTTTCGTATCCACGAGTTCCGGAGCATCTTGGAAAGAATTGATTCCTGATCCTTATGTTCAAGATGAATGGTATGATATAGCAATGTCTGATGATGGTTCTATTATGACGGCCAGAAATGGAAGTAATCTATACATTTCGACTTCTACTGGAAAAAATTGGAAATTTGTCGGTTCTTTAAATCCTTTTTTTGCTGGTAACGTTGTTTCCGGAGATGGTCGGACCATTGCGGTGCACGATCTTTTTTCTATTGATTACGGTAAAAATTGGTTTGGTCTAGATGGAGATAGCTTCGGTCTTCATCATGCGATTTCATATGACGGAAAAATAATTTTAGATGGTTCGATGTGGGGAGGTACTAGACTTTATGTTGGTGCCATGGGTCCTGAAGGGGCGTTGCTTAATTACATTGTGACAGAGAGTTCTTCCACTCCTTCTAAAATTGACTCCAGATGGGAGTCGTCCGCTACCACAACCTATGTTTTTTCTTCATCTGGCAACAAAACTCTTTATCCATGGATACGCGATGCGGCCGGCAATATTTCTCAAGAGCCACCGCTTGGGGATAGTGTTTTGATTGACATAGTAAGTCCAAGTATAATCTCTTTCACCGTTCCATCCGTTTCCACATCGACGACCGTGGGTATAAATCAGCTGCAAGCCTCCGATGATAATATAGTTGTTCATTGGTCGGATATTTTGCAAGGCACAACTACTAATTCTGGTTGGGATTCTGTTAAAATTTCATCGGATGGCTCTACCTTGATAGCCGGATTAAGATATGATCATTTTTTTGTTTCTACCACTTCTGGTGTTAATTGGGCAGAGAGAAATCCTTCTGGTGTTAAGGGGGGAGAGTGGGTTGGTACAGCTTTGTCGGCTGATGGTTCTGTGATAATAGCCGGTGATTATGGTGGTCGGCTTTATCTTTCCACTTCTTCTGGTGAAAGTTGGTTAGAGGTTCGTCCAGCTGGTGATGTTAATGCAAATTGGGGCGAAGCGTCGGTATCGGCCGACGGTTCAAGAATTGCCGTTGGTGCGAACGGCGGTCGCCTGTATTTGTCGTCAAATTATGGCAAAAATTGGTCAGAATTTCAACCTAGCGGTGATAGCAATAGGGCTTGGCATTGTTTGGATATGTCGGCCGATGGCTCAGTTATTCTTGCCGGTGTTTATAGTGGTCGTCTTTATCGTTCCACAACTTCAGGTGCGACTTGGCAGGAAACTCAACCATTAGGCAATTCTAATCGCGGTTGGGATTTTTGTTTTGTGTCATCTGACGGCTCTAATGTTTTTGCCGGTGCGTCTAATAATTTTATTTATCGTTCACAGAATTTTGGTGCCACATGGACGGAGGTGCCGACGGAAAATCCACCCAGCATTTCAACCTGGAATGAACTGGCGGTTTCTTCCGATGCTTCCACTATCGCTGTCAGCGTTCCGACTGGAGATGTTTATCGTTCCACTGACTTTGGCGTTTCTTGGACTATTGCTCGACCATTTGCTTTCCCTCTTGCCTCTATTGATGTCAGTTACTTAGCGTTGTCCGCTGATGGTTCAAAATTGTTGGTTGGTAATTCCGATTATCTTTATGAAGCTGACTATAGGTTTAAATATCTTTTAAACGAGTCCGCTTCCACTCCATCTATCTATGATTCTGCTTGGCAGATCGGCGCCCCGGCTTCTTACGCCTTTTCATCTGATGGAACAAAGACTCTTTACGCTTGGGCCATGGACAACGCTAAGAATGTTTCTCTAATGGCCTCTGCCAGTACTACGATTGATAATATTATTCCAACCGTAGACACTTTTACTATTCCATTTCTAGCAAGCTCTACTACGGTTGAGATTACATCTTTTACTGCTTCCGACGATAACGCTGTAACGGGATATATAATCACCAACACTGCCGCTGTTCCATCTTTATCTGATTCGGCTTGGGAGGCGAGTGCCACCACATCGTATACCTTCGCTACCCCTGGCAGTAAGACTCTTTATGCTTGGGTTCGAGATGTCGTCGGCAACATCTCCACTTCATTATCCGATACCGTTATTATTGATATAACAGCTCCCGTGATATCGGATATTGCCACTAGCACTGGTATTAGTACGACTACTATTACTTGGAATACTGATGATAATTCCGATTCTGTAGTATATTACGGAACCACCACAAGCTACGGACTAGTTTTCAGTTCTAGTGCTACCACGACCAGCCATTCTATTAATCTCTCTGGTCTGAATCCATACACCACTTATCATTTCCAAGTGGAAGCTACAGATGAATACGGCAATACTTCCACCAGCTCAGATTTAACCTTTACCACCACCGGCGGAGAGGCGCCGACCATAACTTCCTTTGTTGTTCCGTCGGTGTCAGCTTCTACCACCATCGCGATTACATCGTTTATTGCTACTGATGATTATGGTGTTGCCGGTTATTTAATTAATGAATCAGCCGCTACCCCGAATCTTTCTAATTCCAGATGGGAAACAACCCCAACATCTACTTATACATTCACTCTTTCCGGTGCCAGAGTTCTTTATGCTTGGGCAAAGGATGCTATTGGTAATATCTCTAATTATGCTTCAAGCAGTGTTGTTGTTGATGTTACGGCTCCTATTTTGTCGGGTTTTTCAATTCCATCTCTTTCAAGCTCTACCACTGTTTATTTGAGTTCTTTGTCGGCCGACGATCCTAATGTGTGGCCAGAGGTTCAGCCGGAACCGAGTGTCTATTGGTGGTATCCTGTTGTCATTTCTTCCGATGGGTCAACATTTATCGCCAACGATTCAAGTGATGATGATAGTTTTTATCTTTCTACGACATCAGGAGTGTCTTGGTCAAAAATGGATTTTATTGGAGATGTCGATGAGGAATGGGGAACCTTTGCTATGTCTTCCGATGGTTCAGTTGTAATTGCTGGAACGGTGGCTATGCATTTTATGGGTGATATCAATTTTTATATCTCTACTACTTCCGGCACCACTTGGTCAAAGATTTTAGATAGCTATAGTGCTAGTAGCTGGAGTTCTTCGGCTATGTCCGACGATGGCTTGTTTATGTTGGCCGGTCAGGGGAATGGTCGTTTGTTTATGTCTAGCTCTACTGGTCGTTATTGGACCGAGGTTCGTCCAGCCGGAGACGTTGATAGCTCTTGGCGTGGTTTGGCCGTATCCTCCGACGGATCGATTATGGTTGCAAGTAATGAGTATGACGTTTATATTTCAACCGATTTTGGTGAGAGCTGGACTGTTTCCAGCGCCGGATTTGGTTCTTCTTTGGCTATGTCCGCAGATGGATCTATTATTTTTGCATGCAATGTTGGCATGATGTCTACTACTACTGGTACCACTTGGGTTAGTGTTGCTTATGGAGGAGTTGGTTGCGCTATTTCCGATGACGGGTCTGTTATTTCCGTTGCTCTTGGAGCTAATCCGGAATATCCGATGGGCGTTGTAGTTTCTTTTGATTACGGTGATACTTGGACGGAGGAAACTCCGACAGGAGTTCAAAATGCTCCAACTCCTGGAACTTCCATGAATGGCGATGGTTCATTTCTTGCTGTTGGTGGGTATGGTGTTTATTTTTATAATTCAGGCGGATCGACGGGGGTGTCTGCTTACTTGGTGACTGAAAATAGCAATGTTCCGTCGTTATTCAATCCGTACTGGGAAAACACCCCAACTTCTACTTATGTTTTTTCTTCTTCTGGAAATAAAACTCTTTACGCTTGGGCTAGAGATGCGGCTGGAAATATTTCCGCAAGTTTGTACGAATATATTTTGATCGATAACCAAGCTCCAGTAATAGATTCTTTCACTATTCCTATTGCCTCGGCATCTACTACTGTCGCAATTTCTAGCTTGGAAGTTTCCGATGATAATTTGAGTATAAATTGGGGAGAGATTAGGCCGGCTGGTGATGTTGATATGTATTGGACGGCCTCTGACATGTCCGCCGATGGCTCAGTGATTATTGCCGGCAACGCTTTTACTTCCGGTCGTATCTACCTTTCTACTACCACTGGAAATAATTGGAATGAGATTAGACCGGCCGGAGATTTTGATTATGATTGGAGTATCGCTAAGGTATCACAGGATGGTTCTGCTATATTAGCAAGCTATGCCGATGCTTATAGTGATGGAAGACTTTATTTTTCAACTACCACCGGAGCAAGTTGGTCTGAAGTTCGCCCAATGGGCGATGTTGACGCAAGATGGAACGTGGCTGATATTTCTTCTAGCGCCTCTTCTATGATTGCCGGTGTTTACGCTGGTCGCTTATACAAATCAACGACAACGGGAGACACTTGGTCGGAGATTCGTCCGATTGGTGATAGTAATGGCCAGTGGTATCTTGTTGGTATGTCGGCTAATGGGCGGGTGATTGTTGCTGGAACACAAACTCCGTATGTCTCCGGTGGAAGACTCTATCTTTCCACAGACTCTGGTGCTAATTGGGTCGAAACTCAACCGGAAGGTAATAACAGTATATATTGGGATAGTGTAGCTTTATCAGAGGACGGTCAGACTATTTTTGTCGCCTCTAATTGCACCTTTTATGGATGCTATGGTCGCCTTTATCTTTCAACCACCACCGGAGCAAGCTGGTCTGAAGTTCGTCCGGCAGGAGATGTTGAAAGACACTGGGGTCCTTTGTCGGTTTCCGCCGACGGCTTGTCTTTGCTCGCGGGATTAAAAGGCGATACTAGCGATTACCCTAGTTATCCTTATTTTTCTTCTGATGGAGGGAAAAATTGGTCAGAAACAAAACCGGCTGGAGATGTCTATCGAAGCTGGTATTCATCGGCGATGTCTGCTGATGGTAGGTTTATGGTTTTGGGAGGCAATGATCGCCTTTACTATGGGCAAAACGATTTTCATTATTTCCTTTCCGAGTCTTCTGTTGTTCCTTCTATCTATGATTCTGGCTGGCAAATTGGTGCTCCGACTTCCTATACATTCCCATCATCCGGAGAAAAGGATCTTTATACTTGGGCGATGGACAACGCCAAGAATATTTCTTTGATGGCTTCCGCTAGTACTACGATTGATAACACTCTTCCGGTAATAACCGCTTTTGCCATTCCGGCTACTTCTTCTTCGCTCACCGTTCCGATAACGACATTCACCGCCACGGATGATTTTGGTGTCACAGGATATTTAATCAATCAATTATCTTCCGTACCTTCTCTTTCTGATTCAGCCTGGGAAAGCACTCCAACCACGACCTATCGTTTCTATACCGAAGGTTCGAAGACTCTGTACGCTTGGGTCCGCGACGCAGTTGGTAATATTTCCACCAGCTCCATCGACACAGTCACGATTTCTTTCTTAGCCCCTACTCATATATATAGGTCGGTTGGCGTTGGTGGAACTAATGAAATCGCTTCCGGAACCGCCTCTAAGCTTTTAACCATCGCAGCTGACGGCACAGCAACTTTCTCTGGTACCACGATGCCTGACAGGGTTGGTGTGGGCGACGCTATAGTTTTCGACACTAATAATTCCAATACGATCACTTCTGCAGATGATGTCCTGTTTATTCATGGCAGAGCGTCCTCGACACAGTACTTCGTTCGTGACCAATTCGGAGCTTTGTCCGCGACTACCACTTCCGCAAATGATACTTGGGCCGTTTATCGTGCCTATGCTTCTTTATATGACGCTGAAAGATCTGGGAACAATGCTTCGATATTGCCGACTTACGACTCTTGGACTAATGGTAGAAACCTTACCGCATCTAGCGGGGCTAATGAAATTTGGAATATCGCATGCTATGGAGACGCTGTCGATACAACATCTTTGTATGTATCGGGATGGATTACGTCGGCTGATAATTATTTGAGGATATATACTCCAACATCCACATCGGAAGTTGGCGTATCTCAGCGTCATGATGGAGTTTGGAATGACGCTAAATATAGATTGGAAGTCACAGCCGCCGGTTCGGAAGACGATAATATACGTTCCGAAATAGGATATTTGAAAATAGACGGGCTGCAATTAAAAGTAATTTCCAATGCTGGCATGAACAGAGGAATCGGTAGTCAGGTTGGTTCAAAAGGAACTCATTGGATATCTAACAATATAATATGGGGCGTTTTGAATCAGGAATCCTATCAATCCGCCATATATAGATGGGGCAATGCTGGTATGGATTTCTACGTTTACAATAATATTGTCTACGGCTTTGATTATCCAGGAGCTTCCACTATATATATGGCCGGAATGAAATTTTACGGAGGCAGTAATATTTATTTGTATAACAATACGATTCTAGATTCTTATATAGGAGTAGCTCAATATTCTGGCGCTAATGTCATTGCCAAGAATAATTTGGTTTTTGGTAATAATGACGATTATTATGGCTCGTTTATTTCTTCGTCTACGGACAATGCCTACTCTCAGGGTACCGATCCTGGTTCGAATGGTTTAGATATTTCAGCTTACGCATCCACCTCTATTTTTATGAACCCTGCCAACGACGATTATCGTGTAAGAGCAGATTCTCCTGTTGTAGATCAGGGCGTTGATTTATCCACTGACTTCAGAAGTGCGGTTGCTAAAGATATCCAAGGTGATATTCGTCCAAATGGTGTAAACTATGACATCGGTGCCGACGAATATTACGACACCTCATCTCCGGTTGTAACCGCTTTTACAATTCCTTCTGTTTCCAGCTCTACTACTGTTCGTATAAATTCTTTTACGGCTTCCGATGATAATGCCGTTACTGGTTATATCGTTACCGAGAGTGCCGTGACTCCAGCCTTGTCTGACTTAAGATGGGAGTCTTCGGCCACTACTACTTACAGAACTAGCTTTGCCGGAGCAAAGACTCTTTATGCTTATGTGCGCGACGCAGCTGGTAATGTGTCAGATTATTCATCGTCAAGCGTTTTAATTGATGTATCCTCTCCTGTTGTTACAAATTTTTCAATTCCTGCTATATCGAGTTCAACGTCTATTGGAATCGGTAGTTTTGTGGTGACTAATGATTATTACTCTTGGAGAGAAGAAAGACCGGCTGGTGATATTGATAATTCTTGGGGAGCTTTGTCTTCGTCTTTCGATGGTTCTGTTCTTATGTCTGGCGTTTATAGCGATGGGCGTCTCTATATTTCCACTAATTCTGGGTTGTCTTGGGCTGAAACTCGTCCGGCTGGTGATTTTGATCGACAATGGACAGTTTCTGATATGTCCACGGACGGCTCTGTTATTATTTCAGGAGAGTACAATGGACGTTTGTATATATCAACTACTACTGCATCAATTTGGTCTGAGGTTAGGCCGGCTGGTGATTCGAATCAAACTTGGATAACAATTTCAATGTCCGCCGACGGATCTGTTATTGTTGCCGGTGCTTATGGCGGTCGTCTGTATTTATCCACAAATACCGGGGCGACTTGGTCAGAAATACAACCGGCGGGAAATAGTAATGAGTATTGGGATGTTTCCGCTGTTTCCGCCAATGGTTCCACTATACTCGCAGGTGTTCGCAATAGCCGTCTGTATTTATCCACAAATACCGGGGCGACTTGGTCGGAGGTTCGGCCGGCAGGCGACACTGATCAGACATGGGAAGCTCTGGATATTTCAAGCGATGGTTCGATTATTATTGCGGGAGCTTCTTATATTGAAGGGATTTCCGGGCGCCTTTACGTCTCCACTAATAGCGGATTGGGATGGCAAGAAGTTCGTCCTGTCGGAGATACTGATCAAAATTGGAGTTCCTCCGCTTTGTCTGCAGATGGTTCAACTATAATCGCTGGCGATGGACAGGGCCTTTATATTTCTACTACAACAGGAGAATCTTGGTCTGAAGTTATGCCGATAGGGGATGTTAATTCCTCTTGGAGTGCGAGAATATCTGGAAATGGGTCTATGGTTTTAGCTAGTGGAAACAGTCGTTTGTATGTCGGGTCTTTTGGTGATTCTAAAGTTTCGGCTTATTTAGTTAACGAATCATTTACCACTCCTTCTCTTTTTGATTCAGATTGGAGTAATTCTTCGCCGTCTTCATATAATTTTTCTTCATCAGGAAAAAAGACTTTGTACGCTTGGGCAAAGGATGAAGCTGGTAATATTTCAAATAACTTATCCGCTAGTATTTTAATTGACAATATCTCTCCTGTTGTAAGACCATTCTCGGTTCCCGCCGTTTCTTCTTCTACCATCCTAGTCATTAACGATATCGATATTGTTGATGACAATGTTAATATTGATTGGACTAATGTTCAGTTTGGCGGGCAGTCTTGGAGTTCTTCCGATATGAACAGCAACGGAACGATTGTTATTGGTAGTAGCTTTGGTCAAGTTCACATCTCTACAACGACAGGGCAGGACTGGCTTGAGGTTCAGCCTGCTGGAGAATACGATGATTCATGGGATTCCGTTGTTATATCCGATGACGGTTCAACTATTTTAGCCAGCGATTCTTATAGTCCTTATGGGAATGATGGTCGCTTGTATCTATCAACCACCTCTGGTGCAATTTGGTCGGAGGTTCGTCCTTATGGCGATACAAATGCTTATTGGTATAAACCTTCTCTTTCTTCCGATGGTTCGGTGATAATTGCCAGCACACCTTTTATCTCTGCTAGTTTTTCAACTACTAGTGGTAGAACTTGGTTTGAGCCGTTGCCTGCTGGAGTGTATCCTGCTTTCGATGTGTCTTCCGATGGTTCGATAATGATGGCCGGCTCGTTTGATGGTCGCCTATATCTCTCCACTGCTACTGGCTCTGTGTGGTCAGAAGTTCGCCCAGCTGGTGACTTTGATTTGGATTGGAATACTTCAGCTATGTCTGCCGATGGGTCGATAATGATAGCTGGTGTTAGTAATTTCCGTTTATACCTCTCCACAACTACTGGCTCTTCTTGGTCTGAAGTTCGCCCAGCTGGTGACTTTGATTTGGATTGGAATACTTCAGCTATATCTGCCGATGGGTCGACTATAGTGGTGGGAGCATCTCTTGGCCGTCTTTATATTTCTGTTGATACTGGTGCTACTTGGTCGGAGATTGTTCCGGCCGGATATAATAATATATCATGGTCTTCTTCTAATTTATCTAGTGATGGTAAGATTCTTGTTGTTGGTGATGGACAAAATGTTTATATCGGTAATAGAGGTGGTCGTTATTTCCTTTCCGAATCTATCGTAGCCCCGTCTATCTATGATTTAGGTTGGCAGATTGGCGCGCCAACATCATATACTTTCGGTTCCGCTGGCTCGAAGACTCTTTACGCTTGGGCCATAGACAATGCCAAGAATATTTCCCTCTCAACTTCTACTAATATATTAGTAGATACTTCAGTCCCTTCTGTCACTGCCTTTGAGATTCCAGCTAGCTATGGTTCGTTGATTGTGCCGATAAATACTTTCACCGCCTCCGATGACAACGCTGTCACCGGCTATTTGGTGACTAACACTGCTTCGACTCCGTCCCTGTATGACAGCGCTTGGGAGGGGACTGCCACTACCACCTACGCTTTCGCCACTCCTGGCTCCAAGACTCTTTACGCCTGGGTTCGCGATGAAGCTGGCAATATCTCCAGCTCAATGAGCGACACGGTCACTATTGATATCACTATCCCGATAATATCAAACATAGCTACTTCCACCGGCATCAGCACCACCACTATTACCTGGACGACCGATGAGGATACCGATTCCGTGGTCTATTACGGAACTACTACAAGTTATGGGCTAGCCTCCAGTTCCAGTGTCACAACCACTTCCCATACGATCAATCTCTCCAGCCTAGATCCATACACCACATATCACTTCATGATCGAGACATCAGACATTTATGGCAATACCTCCACCAGTTCAGACCTAACTTTCACCACTACTGGCGGGGAAGCTCCAACCATCACCAGTTTCACCACACCTTCTGTCTCATCCTCAACCACCATCGCTATCACCAGTTTCACCGCCACGGATGACTACGGAGTTACAGGATATTTGGTTAATGAATCAGTAATAACTCCATCACTTTCTGATCCAAGATGGGAAGCATCAGCTACCACTACCTATACTTTCATCTTGGCCGGAAACAGAACTTTGTATGCCTGGACCAAGGATGAAGTGGGAAATATATCGAATTATGCTTCCAGCAGTGTATTAGTTGATGGTTCGGGTCCGATAGTCACTAATTTTACAATTGCATCAATATCTAGTTCTACTACAATATCTATTGATGATTTTTCAGCTGAAGATGATCATTATAGTTGGGCAGAAGTTATGCCTGTTGGAGATATTAATGAAGATTGGCAAACATTTGCAGTTTCTGATGATGGATCTGTTATGGTAGCTGGAATCGGCTCTTTTACTGGTCGTTTATACATGTCAATTGATTCCGGTGCTACTTGGTCGGAAATTCGTCCGGCTGGAGACATTGATGCTCTTTGGCTTAGTGCATCCATCTCATCTAATGGCTCAAATATTGTTGTTGGTAATAATTTACGTCTGTATTTATCGACGACTACAGGGGCCACTTGGTCTGAGATTCAACCAGTAGGAAACACAGATGAATTTTGGGAAAATACATCTATGTCCAAAGACGGCACAACAGTATTGGCCGCTGCCTATAGTGGAATGCGCTTATATTTATCAACCACCTCAGGTTTAACATGGGCAGAGGTTCAACCTGCCGGCAATGATGATTTTAACTGGGGTGTTTCGGCTATTTCAAATGATGGAAGTGTCATTATCGCCAATATTTGGGGAGGAAGGAGTTATCTTTCTACCACCTCTGGCCTTACTTGGTCGGAAGTTAGGCCAGATGGCGATAATGATAGAATGTGGGTATCTGCATCCATGTCATCTGATGGTTCAACTATTCTTATTTCTACCTCAGAATATTATTTTGGTCGAGGTCGTATTTTCTTGTCACATGACTATGGAGAAAACTGGTCTGAATCTCAACCGGTTGGTAATATAGAACAGGATTGGTATGTTTCCGACATATCAAGTGATGGCTCGATCATTGTCGCTGGTGTTCAAGGTGGCCGTCTTTATGTGTCAACAACAACTGGTGAGTCTTGGATAGAGATGCGCCCTGCTGGAGATATTGATCAGAGCTGGTTGAATGTTGCCGTATCTTCTGATGGTCGAAGTATTTTAACTGGATCATATGCTGGTCGTCTTTATATTGGCAATAGTGATGTTTCCGGGGTTAGTGGATATTTGATCACTGAAAATGCTGCCGTTCCATCTCTTGCTGATTCCAGATGGGAAAGCATCCCGACAACTACTTATACTTTTAGCTCTGATGGACAAAAGACTCTCTATGCTTGGGCTTGCGATCTAGCTGGTAATGTTTCTGTAAGTTTTTCATCTGAGATTCTTATTGATGTTTTAGCCCCAACAATAACTAATTTCGCAGCTTCTTATTTATCTACTTCGACTGTTGTTGCTATCAATCAGCTTGAGGCAATCGATGATAATATTAATATTAACTGGTCTCAAGTTCGACCAGCCGGAGATATTGATGAGTATTGGCAAACATCCGCCATTTCTAATGATGGATCAGTTAGTATCATTGGTGCTACCAATAACGGTCGTCTTTACATATCAACAACAACTGGTATTAGCTGGTCCGAGGTTCGTCCGGCTGGAGACACTGATTATCTTTGGAAAACCACAGCCATGTCTAGTGATGGACATGAAATTATAGCAGGTTATTCCACTGGCCGTCTTTATATGTCTCTTACTTTTGGTGATTTTTGGTCCGAGATCCAGCCTGTAGGGAATGTAACTAGGGCCTGGCAGACTTCATCCGTATCGTCAGACGGCACAGTCATGATCGTTGGCGTAAAGAATAGCTCTAACGGCCGTCTTTATATGTCCACCACTACTGCTTCAACCTGGTTCGAAGTGCAACCAGCGGGAAATGTGAATAGATATTGGCAAGCTTCAGCTATGTCATCTGATGGTTCGACTATTATTGTTGGTGTCCAAAGTGCATCTACTAATGGACGTCTCTATATGTCTACCAATACCGGTGATACTTGGTTTGAAGTCCAGCCTGCCGGTAATGTGAATAGAGATTGGTGGACTCTTGCAATTTCATCTGATGGTTCAACTATAATTGCCGGTGCTCACAATGGCCGTCTCTATATGTCCACTACCACTGGTTCTACTTGGTTTGAAATACAGCCTGCCGGGGATGTTAATACAAATTGGCATACTTCCTCGATTTCCAATGATGGAAGTAATATTATAGCCGGTGTTTCCTATGGTCGCCTATACATGTCCACTACCACTGGCAGCACTTGGTTTGAGGTTCAGCCTGTTGGGGATGTTGATTCAAATTGGTATATTTCAGCAATATCCGGAGATAGCACTCATGTTATTTCCGCTATTTATGACGGCAGGGTGTATATGGCTGAGAATGGTCTTCATTACTACCTCTTAGAGTCCTCATCTACCCCAGCTTACAACGCCTCTGAATGGACGATCGGCGCTCCGACTACCTATGATTTCATCACCCCCGGTTCCAAGACCCTCTATGCCTGGGCTATGGATAACGCCGGCAATATCTCTCTCTCCACATCAACCAATGTAACGATAGATACCTCCATTCCAACAGTTGATTCATTTACTATCCCAGCCCTCGCCAGTTCGACCACTATCAATATCACTACTTTCACTGCTTCCGATGATAATGCGGTCACTGGTTATCTCATCACAAATACTGCGAGCACCCCGAGCCTCTCCGATCCGGACTGGGAAGCCACAGCTACCACTACTTATACTTTCGCCACCCCCGGTTCCAAGACCCTCTATGCCTGGGTTCGCGACGAGGCCGGCAATATCTCGACATCAATGTCTGATACTGTGATTATTGATATGACCGCTCCGGTAATCTATGATATCGCTACAAGTTCCGTTTCCACTACCACTGCTATTATCGCATGGGACACTGATGAGTTATCCAGTTCCACTGTTAGTTACGGCACAACCACCGACTATTACCGTGCTTCATCCAGTGATGAGATGGTTGCCTCTCATACTATTCGCATTAAGGATTTGACTTCTGCTACCACCTATCATTTCCGCGTTGAATCCACTGATACTTATGGTAATAGGGCAACATCAACCGATTTCACTTTTACCACTGCTTATTATGACAATGAGAATCCTGTAATTACTTCCTTTGTTGTTTCTCCGGCCATCTCCAGCTCTACGACTGTTCAGATAAATTCCTTCGTCGCCACCGACAACGATTCCGTGACCGGTTATTTGGTTAATGAATCTATTACAACCCCATCCCTTGATGATTCAAAATGGGAGACTTCGGCTACCACTACGTATACCTTTGTCTTAGCTGGCAGAAGGACGCTTTACGCTTGGGCTAAAGATGGTAATGGGAATGTCTCTTCCTATTCTTCGTCGACCGTTATAGTTGATATTTCAGTCCCAGTTTTTAGCACCACCTTTGATATTTTCCCAAATATTTCTAGCTCGACGACGGTATCGTTCTCATCTGTTTTAGCTTATGACGGCTATTCTTGGGCAGAAATTCGGCCCTCTGGAGATGTGGGTCAACAGTGGTTTGCCACTGCTATGTCTTCTGATAGCAGAACGTCAATTGCTGGCGCTTGGGGTGCTAGGTTGTATGTTTCTAATAGTTATGGTGCGGATTGGTCAGAAGTAAGACCAGCTGGTGATGTGAATGAGAATTGGAGAACTGCCGCTGTGTCTTCTGATGGAGCAGTTATGATTGCTGGCGCAGACACTGCCGGCAGGTTGTATATGTCGACAACTTCAGGTGTAACTTGGACAGAGGTTCGACCGGCGGGGGATATTGATTTAGATTGGATAACTTCAGCTATTTCGGCTGATGGACAAGTTATAATCGCCGGTTCTTATATTGGTAGATTGTATATATCTACCAATACTGGTCGCACTTGGACAGAGGTTCGACCAGCTGGCGACACTAATCAGAATTATATAAATTCTTCCATTTCTTCGGATGGTAATACTATTTTTGTCGAGGTTTACATAGGACGTTTGTATGTTTCAACTAATACTGGCGCTGATTGGGTGGAAGTCCGTCCAATAGGTGACGTTTCTTCTTCTTGGAGAACATCATCGATGTCTGCCGACGGACAAACTATGCTTGCCGGTGTTAGTGGTGGAAGATTATATCTCTCTACTACGACAGGCGCTATCTGGTCAGAGGTTCGTCCTGGCGGTGATGCGAATTTATCCTGGAGAACATCATCAATTTCTGGTGATGGACAAAGGATGATCGCTGCTGTTAGTAGTGGCAGGATTTATCAATCCGTTGATGAAGGACGGACATGGTTCGAGACAAGGCCAGTAGGGGATACCACTAGAAATTGGATATCGTCAGGCATGTCTTCGGACGGAGAAAAAGTTATTATCGGCGTAAATAATGGGCGTTTGTATTTTGGAGATTTGGACAATTCCGGTGTTTCCGCCTATCTTATCAATGAAAGCGGGGGAGTTCCATCACTCTATGATGGGGCGTGGAGGGCGACATTTGATTCTGTCTATACTTTCCCTACTTCCGGTTCTAAGAATCTTTATATCTGGGCTAAGGATTCCGCCAACAATATCGGCGCCTCGTCTTCGGCCAGGGTCATTATCGATTCTTCTTCCCCAGTCGTTGATAATTTCGACATAAGGGCAGTGTCATCGTCCACTTCTTTGACGATCGATGATTTCAGCGTCAGTAATGATGGTTTGTTTAATAGTTATTGGCAGGAGTTGAGGCCGGCCGGTAATTATAACAAGAATTGGTACACTTCCAATATGTCAGGTGACGGCAAAAATATTTTTGTCGGTGATAGCAGTATTAGTGTCGGTCGTCTGTATATTTCGACAAGTTCTGGGGCAACTTGGTCAGAGACTCGTCCGGCTGGCGATGTCAGTAGATATTGGTATTCTTCGGGTATGTCTGCTGATGGAAATAATTTGTTAGCAGGAGCTTATACTGGGAGACTATATATTTCTACCACTTCCGGTTCTTTGTGGAGTGAAGTCCGTCCGGCAGGAAATGCTGATATCGGTTGGTATACTATGACCATGTCGGATGATGGCAAAGTTATGCTAGCTGGTGTTTACGGCGGTCGCATCTATCTATCGACTACGACTGGTCGCACTTGGAAAGAGACTCAACCGGCCGGTGCCAGCAATAGAAGTTGGTATACATCGGCTATTTCCGAGAATGGCGATGTTATGCTTGCTGGTGCGGCCAATAGTCGTTTGTATGTCTCTACGACAACGGGCTCTGCTTGGAGTGAAGTTCGTCCAGCTGGCAATGTTGATGTGACATGGAATACTTCGGCGATGTCGAATGATGGAACCGTTATGATGGCTGGGGTCACTGGCGGACGTCTTTACATATCCACTACAACAGGGTCTATTTGGAAAGAGGTTCGTCCAGTTGGTGACGTTAATTATAGTTGGTATTCATCGTCTATTTCTGCAAATGGACAGATTATGTTCGTTGGCGGTTATGGTGGTCGTCTCTTTGTTTCTACGACGACTGGGTACGCTTGGTCGGAAGTTCGTCCATTGGGCGATATTAGTAGTGGCTGGCAGGACTCCGCCATGTCTTCGGATGGACAAGCACTGTTGGCGGTTGCCAATGGCCGTATTTACAAATGGTCTACTCGTTATCTGCTCACGGAGACGGCCGCCACTCCATCTATATATAATAATGATTGGCAGGCGTCCGTTCCGACTCTGTATAATTTCGCCTCGGCTGGAAATAAGACTCTTTATGCCTGGTCGATGGATGACGCTAAGAATGTTTCGTTGTCGGCATCCGCTACTATATTAGTAGACACTTCCTCTCCTACAGTAACCGATTTCGCCATCCCATCCACGTACGGTTTTTTAATCGTCCCGATAAATACTTTTACCGCCTCCGACGATAATGCAGTCACCGGTTATTTAGTGACTAACACCGCCTCGACACCGTCCCTCTACGACAGCGCCTGGGAGGCGAGTGCCACTACGACATATACCTTCGCCACTCCGGGTAGTAAGACTCTTTACGCCTGGGTCCGCGATGCCGCCGGCAATATCTCCACTTCCTTCAGTGATGCTACCACCATCGACATCACTGCTCCGGTTATTTCCTCCGTGGCTTTTTCCACGACCAGTAATTCCGCGATAATCACTTGGACGACTGATGAAGTCGCCAGTTCGACCGTTTTGTACGGATTCACCTCTTCTTATGGACTTTCTTCTTCCTCCGATTCTTTAGTTACCTCCCATTCTGTGACTTTGAATAATTTGGAAACCGACACTAACTATCATTTTCAAGTTCGGTCAACTGATGCCTACGGAAAAACAGCTACTTCCGCCGATTACGTCTTCTACACCAATTCTTTAACTAAGGTTATTTATTGGCAGGATGATTTTGAACGAGCCGACGGCGTTCCTGGTAATGGCTGGACTACTTATGGTGGCGCCAACGCTGTAATTGCCGGCGGGGCTTTGCATCGCACTGATAGCCTTGGTTATAGAGGAATTTATAATGTCGCTTCTTCGTCTTTGCCAGTTGATTATTATTTAACGATGACCATCCCTGATTATGTGAACAAGGATACTTATTGGGGTTTGATTGGCAGGTATTTGTCCGGTGACAATAGTGGTTTAAAGATATTTTGGTATAATCCGACAATCGGCGCCGGACATGCCGCTTACGCCAACGACCTAGCTCTTACGGTGACCGGCGGTTATCCTAATAGTTGGAATGATAGTCAGAATCATTTTGTCACTTTGCGTTTTGCTAGTGCTACTACCACTGTTTATCTTGATGGACAGGAATATGGTTATTTTGTAGAGGCTACAACCACTACAAACATTCAGGCTGGCACAGGAGTTGCTTTAGTTGCTGATGGCGCAGGTTCTCCTTTCGATGTCCTTGATATCAAGGCGACAAATTACTTGCCGATGGCCAATGATTCTGTGCCGGTAATCTCTAAAATTGCTACCACCACCACGCTTAATACGGCGACGATTATTTGGGAAACTGACAAGTTTGCTTCTTCCTCGGTTTATTACGGACTGTCTTCTTCTTATGGTTCTTCCACTGCGTCCGCTTCTTCCACATCTTCTCATTTCTTCACGCTAAATAATTTAAGCAGGGGAACGACTTATCATTATCAATTGGTTTCGGAAAATTCTTTTGGAATTGCGACTTCTGCTGACGGAGTATTTACAACTATTAATGTTGCCGGCGTAACTTATTGGCAGGATAATTTCGATAGATCGGACGGCGCTCCTGGCAATGGCTGGACTTCGGTCAATGGTGCCAGTTCAACTATCATTAATAATGCTTTGCGTCGTACTGATAGTGGTTCTTATAGAATATTACATAACATGGCTTCGGATTCTTTGCCAGCTGATTATTATGTCACAATCACCATTCCTAATACTACAAAAAATAGAGAGTGGTGGGGTTTGGCTGGGCGTTATCTATATGACGGCGTCAGTGTCTATGGCGGTTCGCAAGTATTTTGGCAGGCCACCGGAGCCTTTGATCTTAATGGAGGAAGAATGTTGAATTACGGTGCCGATGGTAAGGTTTATATAACCAATGGTTATCCGGCTAGTTGGTCCAACAATAGCGATCATACAGTTTCTTTGAGGTATTTGGAGGATTCGGTTACCATCTATCTCGATGGTCAAGAGTATGGATATTTCTTCGGTGCTACCGGCAACAGAGCTGGGACAGGAGTTGCGTTTGCTGGTGATGGAGGCGGAGTGCCTTATGACATTCTAGATATAAAAGTGACGGATTATTTGCCGGGAGAAGACTCT
>CAYNAR010000004.1:85814-88160 GCA_964395625.1 uncultured Gammaproteobacteria bacterium
TGTGGCTCCGATGATTTACGATATTGCCACTTCCAGCGTCAGCGATAATTCCGCCACTATTACTTGGGAGACTGACGAGTTGGCCAGTTCTACTGTTTACTACGGAACGTCCACCGACTATTACTATTCCTCGTCCACTGATATTCTTATTGCTTCACACACCATTAGTATTAAAGGATTGACTGGTAATACTGTGTATTATTTTAGAGTAGAGTCTACTGATAGTTATGGAAATTTAGCGACCAGCACTGACTATATGTTTACTACTACTGATAGCAATGCTCCAGTTGTTACATCTTTTGTTATACCGTCCATCTCCAATTCTTTGACTATTGATATAACTTCCTTCACTGCCTCCGACGACAACGCCGTCACCGGCTATTTGGTTAATCAATCCGCCAGTACTCCGGCTTTGTCTGACCCGGCTTGGGAGGTGAGCGCTACAACGACTTATACCTTTGCCACTCCTAGCAGTAAGACTCTCTACGCTTGGGCGCGCGATGCCGCCGGCAACATCTCTACTTCCTTCAGTGATACTACCACCATCGATATCTCCGCCCCGATCATTTCCGATATTGCCTCATCTACCGGCACGACCTTCGCCAATATCACCTGGACCACCGACGAGAACGCTGACTCCGTCGTGCTTTACGGCACCACTAATTCCTATGGCAATTCTTCCTCCTCGGCAACTATGCTCACTAATCACGCCATTAATATTAGAGACCTGGATGTTAACACTGTCTATTATTTCCGTGTAGAATCAACTGATGAAGCTGGCAATACTTCCACTTCTTCGGAATATACATTCAGAACCAAGGACACTTCTGTTCCAATAGTAACCGCTTTCACTATTTCATCCTTCTCTTCATCTACTACGGTTCTTATTAGTTCATTCACCGGCTGGGATAATAATGCCGTCACCGGCTACATCGTCACCGAGTCGGCCTCGACGCCGTCGCTCTCCGATTCTCGTTGGGAGGGGATTGCCACCACCACATATATATTCGCCACCCCTGGTTCCAAGACCCTATATGCCTATGTCCGCGATGGCGATAACAATATCTCCGCTTCGTCCAGCGCCACCGTCCTAGTCGATACCACCATTCCGTCTGTCACCGCATTCACCATCTCGGCCACCTACGGATCACTCATTGTCCCAATATCGACATTCACCGCCAGCGACGACAATGCTGTCTCCGGTTATATAGTGACAGAGAGCGCTATCACCCCATCCCTCTATGACGGCAGATGGGAGAATTCGGCCACCACCACATATACTTTCGCTACGGCCGGCAGTAAGACGCTCTACGCCTATGTTCGCGATAACGCCGGTAATATCTCCGCCTCGGCGTCTGACACAGTGACCATCGACGTGACCGCTCCTATCATATATTCCGTCGCTTCCTCCACTGGCGTCGCCACGGCCGTCGTCACCTGGGAGACCGGTGAATTATCCAGCTCCACTCTTCGCTACGGCACCACTACTGATTATTATTACGCCTCATCCACAGATGTTCTCGTCGCTTCGCATACTATCAGCATAAAGGGATTGACCAGTAATACCGTGTATCACTTCCGCGTCGAGTCCGCCGACGACTTCGGCAATCGCTCCACTAGCTCTGATTACGTCTTTACTACCAAGGATGGTGCCGCCCCAATCGTGACCTCGTTCGTCATACCGGCCATCTCCAGTTCCACTACTATTTTAATCAACACTTTCGTTGTCACCGACAATGTCGCAGTTACCGGTTATTTGGTCAACGAGTCGGCTACGATTCCGTCCCTCTCTGATCCGGCTTGGGAGGCGAGTGCCACTACGACCTACACCTTCGCCACTCCTGGTTCCAAGACGCTCTATGCTTGGGCTCGTGACGCTGCTGGAAATATTTCGGCGAGTGCCTCTGATACAGTGGTTGTTAATATTTCCGCCCCGTCCATCACTTCGTTCGTTATTCCGGCTATTTCCAGCTCCACTATTATAGGTATTGCTTCTTTTGTCGCTACCGATGATATGACTGTCGTCGGCTATTTGATTAATGAGTCCGCCTCCATTCCTTCCCTCTTCGACTCTGAGTGGGAAAATACCGCCACCACTACCTACATATTCACCTCAGCCGGTTTCAAGACTCTCTATGCCTGGGCCAAGGACGATGCCGGAAACATCTCGGCTAGCGCCAACGACTCTATTTCTATTGATACCTCCGCTCCTACCGTCACCGCCTTCGCCATCCCGGCTACGTCCAACACGCTGACCGTCGCCATATCCTCCTTTACCGCCTCCGACGACAACGGCGTCACCGGCTATATCGTCACCGAGTCCGCTACCGCCCCGCTGCTATCCGA
>CAYNAR010000005.1:0-81567 GCA_964395625.1 uncultured Gammaproteobacteria bacterium
GCGCCCATAGCTCAGCTGGTAGAGCAGCTCCCTTTTAAGGAGAAGGTCACAGGTTCGAATCCTGTTGGGCGCACATTTTAAAACTGACGGTGTCAGTTTGAAAATGTGCGCAGGTCAGAAACGAGATATGAGCGCCGACGGAAGGAGGTGCGAATAATCGAGTGTCAGTTAGTTTGAGATTATGCCGGTGTAGCTCAGTGGTAGAGCGGCTGTTTTGTAAACAGCGGGTCGAGGGTTCGAATCCTTTCGCCGGCTCACTTATAAAAAACATTTCGCCGATTAAGGGCGATATTTTTTTAGGCGATGAAGAAAGTCGGATATAAAATCTATTCTCTTGGTTGCAAGGTCAATCAATATGACGCCGGTAAGCTTGGTGGTGATTTGTCTTTGTCGGGTTTTAAAGAGGTGAAAGAAAATGCCGAATTAGTGCTGGTATTCAGTTGTGCTGTTACCGCTAGCGCCATTACCAAGAGTCGCCAAATGATTAATAAAGCCAAGAAAGAGAATCCTTGTGCTAGAATAATTCTTTCCGGTTGTTGGCCGAGGACTGCAAAAATAAAGGACGGTCAGGTCAAGAACGTGGACTTCGTCTTTCCTAAAGCCAGTGTCAAAGAGATATTATCCGCTTGTGCTTTTTCCGGAGACGATTCGTCTTGCGGTTCGACCATTAGTCGGAATCAAGGCAGAGGAGGAAGATATTTCTTGAAGATTCAAGACGGTTGCCAGCAGTTTTGCTCTTATTGCATAATTCCTTACGCTCGCGGCCCTTTACAGAGTCGTGTTTCCGTGGAAGTTGTCGATGAGGCGAAATTGGCTGTTGCTTCTGGTTTTAAAGAGATTGTGCTTTCCGGTATTCATCTCGGGCTTTATGGCGTTAATAACGTCGATAAAGACAGGGAGGAAAAGGGGATGTCTTTGTATAAAATAATTGAACAGCTTGCGGAAATTGATGGATTAGAGAGAATTCGTTTAAGTTCTATCGAGATTACCGAGATTAATGACAAAATAATCAAACTTTTAAAGACCGATAAAAAACTTTGCGCTCATTTGCATATACCGTTGCAGGCCGGTTGCGATAAGGTTTTGAAGGCTATGAAGAGGCCTTATACGACCAAGTTCTTTTTGGATAGGACAAAAAAGATCCGTCAGGCCGTTCCGAATATTTCCATAACTACGGACGTCATCGTCGGCTTCCCCGGTGAGACGGACGCTGATTTTAAGAAGGCGGTCTCTTTCATGAAGAAGGTCGGTTTTTCCAAGCTTCACGTCTTTCCGTTCTCTGCTCATGACTTGGCCCCAGCCTCCAAAATGCCCTCTCAGGTCTCCGATTCGGTAAAGAAGGAGAGGGTTTCGGTTTTGAGAGAGTTGAGCGATGAATTGTATAAAAATTTTTCGGCTAAATTCGTCGGCAGTCGTCTGTCTATAGTCATTGAGGGAGTAAGGAACGGTTTGATGCTTGGTAAGACGGAGCATTTCCTTGAGGCCGCTATAAAAAGGAATGACATCGTTTCCGATAATAAGGAAAAGAAAGATTTGATCGGGGAGTCTGTCGATATAGTCTGGAAATAGAAGCTTCGCGGGCGATTACAAAAATAAAGCCAAGATGTTATAATAAAGCTAAGCGCTTTATTTTTTTTGTCATTGCGCTTTTAAATTAGGTTTTTAAATGAAGATGAGAAAAAGTTTATTCGTGTTTTTTGCGTTAGCGGTGGTGCTTTTACCGCAGAATCTCTATGCTGCGCCGTCTTTGGCCGTCAGTCTTTCGGGGCGTATCTTGTTGCAAGTCGAAGGAAAGGGCGAAGCTTGGTATGTGAACCCCGTCGATCACAAGCGTTATTATCTTGGTCGTCCGGCCGACGCCTTGAAAGTTATGAGGGATTTGGGTATTGGTATTAGCAATGATAATTTAAATAAGATACAGGTCGCTGTCGCCAGTTTTTCCGGAGTGGATTCGGATGGAGATGGTTTAAGCGATGATCTTGAAATATCTCTGGGGACTAATCCTCAAAAAGCCGACACCGACGGCGATAGTCATGACGACAAAGTCGAGATTATGGCTGGCTATTCTCCTGTCGGCGATGGCAAGATTGCGTATGACGCCTCTTTTTCTTCGCGTCAGACTGGGAAGATATTTCTTCAGGTCGAAGGAAAGGGCGAAGCTTGGTATGTGAACCCCGTCGATCATAAGCGTTATTATCTTGGCCGTCCGGCCGACGCTTTCTCGGTGATGCGTTCCCTTGGGCTCGGCATTAGCGATAAAGATTTGAACACGATAGCCGTCGGTTCGTCTTCTTCAGCATCCCCTGTGTCGGATAGCTCATCCAAGACGGGGGAATCTCCTCTGGATTTGGCGTTGATCGAACAAAAGCTCCACAAGATGGTCAACGAACAGAGGGTCGCTAATGGTTTGTCGGCGTTGAAGTGGAACGAGGAATTGGCTAACGTGGCCAGAGAGCATAGCCAAAACCAAGCCAAGGAAAATCTATTGTTGACCGATTTCAATAAGATATGCAATTACGCCATAATCCATCATGAAGGTTTGGATTTTGGTTTGATGCCATTGGATAGATTGACCAATCGCGGCTTGAATTATTTTTCCAGGGTAGGGGAGAATATCGCTTTGATAGGGGCGGTCGAGGTTAACTATTTGGTCGATTCTTTGACTTTCAACGAAGACGAAGATACGAAGTGTCAAGCCGACATCATAGAATGGAATGATAGTTTGGAGGAGGATATGAAAAGTTTGACGACCGAAAAAGACAAGGTCGCAAGGTTGGAGGGCGAATTGGAAAAACGCCGACAGGCATTAGCTTCCGCCGAATCCTATAAAGTTTCCGGGGTAACTTGGTATGACAATGATTATGTCTCAAAACAGGCCGTAACCGGTTGGATGGATAGCCCCGGGCACCGTGCAAATATTTTGAACAGCGATTACGACGAGGCGGGGATGGGTGTTTCCTACGTCAACGGTTACATGATAGCGACTCAAGTGTTTATAAAAAGAGCCCCTTGCGGTTATACAGGGGGTCCTTGCTGTGAGAGAAATGCTTGTTATCTTCCGAGTGTCTGCGGGTCCGATCAAGTTTGTCGCTAGCTTATAGCCATTTTTTGATTTTGAAATAGGTTATCATTAGGACTGTGCCCAGTCCCATGGCGGCTATTATTATCCAAAACCCGTTCGGATCGCCGACGAGAGGCATACCTCCTTCGACGCGCATACTGAATATTGCCGCTAAAAGCGTCAAAGGGAAGACTATGACCGAAAAGATGGTCAAAGTCTTCATTACTTCATTGGTCTGATTGTCTAAGAATGATTCATTGGTCTCATGTAGGGCTTTGGCCATTTCTTTATGGCTTTCGGATAATTCCCAAATCCTTTTGGTCTGCTCTATCAGCGAGAGGTAGTAATCGTCCATTTTGGAGGGGGAGATAATGGAACTTTTCATTTCCATTATTTTTTTTAGGATATTTTTGTGATTGAGCATTATGCGACGAACGCCAATGATGTTTCGGCGCAACTCCAATATCTCGGAAACGGCCTTTTTTTGCTTTCCTGAGAAAATCATCTTCTCCACTTCGTTCAATTGGCCGTTGACGGTATCCATGACGTAATAGCAGTGGTCGATGAGTTTCTTCAATAGTTCGTAGAGCAATACGGCCGATGATGGGAATTGATAGGATATTAAGGAATACTCGTCTTTTTTGCAAAGATTGAAGAAATCGTTGACGGCTTTGATTTTCTCGGTGTGCAGGGTTATCAAAAGACCATGACTGATGAAGAAGTTTATCTCCGTGGATACGACTTTTTGACCTTCCATGGCTGGAAAGTGCAGTGTTATGAAGAAGTATTTTTCTTTTTTCTCCAAGCTCGGTCTGGCCGCCGTGACTTTGGCCGAGGAGGCATGAAGTTCTCGGAAATCGAAATTATACTGTTTGAATCGCATTAAATACTCCAGCTCTTCTTTTCCGGTGTTGGTGATGTTGAGCCATTGTATTTTTGATCGACTTTTCGGGCTAGAGATGACGAGTTCTTGTATCTTTGAAGATATTTTTTGATAGTTTGCCATTTTTCCCCTTGTTGAATTTTGTCTTGAATAATATCATAGCATAAAAAATTTTTCTTGTAATGATTTTTATGATATGATGTGGATATGCCTAAAGAACCGATGGGCCCTTCTTTTGAAGCGCCAAGACCAGCAGAGAATTTAGAATCTTCCATTTCAAAGGAGACGGATTTGGGTTTCGAGGAGCTTGGCGATTCTTTGGAGAAAAAGGACGAGGTTCCCGACGCTGGCAATATACCCGTCATAGTCCAGCCGATTCCGACACCGGCAGTGTCCGAATACGAGAAAAGACAAAAGCAAATAGAAGATTTCCTTTCGCAGGGATTGGAGGATGCCTACCTAGCTATGCCTTCCGAAAAGAGGGCGGAATTCAGGAGGGTGGGCGAAGATACTGCCGCTAAGATAAACGAGCTTTTAGAGAAGACTAAGGTGAATATCGGTAAGATAGTCCTATTGATAAGAAGGTGGTTGGCGATGTTGCCCGGTGTCAACAAATTATTTTTAGAGCAGGAGGCCAAGATTCGAGCCGACGAAGTTATAAAATTAAAAAGGTTAAATTAAAATGAATATTGGTTTACAAGAGGGGGGTTCTTCCGTGCCACTGTCGATGCCGAGCGGTGTCGATGGAGGTCTTTTGTCGTCCTTAGTTTGGCCGGCATTTTTTATTTTGATATTTTTCATAGTGTTTGCCGTTGCTTTTAAGATTTTGAGGTCTTTTTTTGTGCGTAATCGCTATTTCGAGCATACGGTTTTCCAGGTGCGATTGCCGAAGGATAAGCCTGGGGAGGTGGGAAAGGAGTATACCGCGCAACAATTGCATGAACAGATAGCTATCGGTGAATCCATATTCGCCTCCGTCGGCGGATTGAAGGCCCAGCGCGGTTTCATGAAGGATCTTCTTGGTCGCGACGATCATTTCTCTTTCGAGATCGTCGGCAATGACAAGAAGATATATTTCTATATAGTCGCTCCTAAGGATTCGGCTCGTTATTTGGAGCAACAAATCCATGCTTTTTATCCCGATGCCTCTGTCGAAGAGGTTCAGGACTACAATATATTTACTCCGGATTCCAAAGTTTTCGGCAGTATAATGAAAACCAGAAAAAGTTTCGTCTTTCCTATTAAGACCTACAACAAGATGGAGGTCGACCCATTGAACGCCCTGGTCAATGTCATGAGCAAGATGGAGAAGGACGAGAGTCTGGCCATACAAGTCGTTGTGCGTAGTTCTTTAGGGTCTTGGCATAAAAAAGTGTCTTCTGTCGTGCGTGAGGTGAATTCCGGGAAGAGCGTGGCTCAAGCCATCGCCGGTGCCAATCCTTCGGCTTTAAACAAGTCTTTGTCGGCACTCGGTTTTCTTTTTGGCAGTGCGACCAAGAAATCAGGTAAGGATAAAATGCCGGAAAAACCGAAAGTCCTGTCGGCCATGGAACAGCAGACGATCAAGGATATCGAGGATAAGAATGCTAAGGCCGGTTTGGACGTCAACATCCGCATCGTCGCCAGCGTCAAGAACGAAGGGCGCGGTAGCGCTTACTTGGCGAATATCGCCAATGCCTTCGCCGAGTATAATTATTACGAATACGGCAATCTTTTCAAGACTAAGACGGTAAAAAAATCCGATCGTCTGATCAGTGACTTCATCTATCGTCGTTGGAGCGATGCTGATAGTTTTATCCTGAACACCGAAGAGTTGGCTAGTATTTTTCATTTGCCTCTTCCTGGAATGGAGACGCCTAATATCGCATGGCTCACCGCTCGTACCGCGGCCGCTCCGGCCAATTTGCCGACAGAGGGGACTCTTTTGGGCAGTAACATATTTCGTGGGGTCGATAGGCAGGTGAGGGTCAAACGAGCCGATCGTAGACGTCATTTCTATATAATAGGTAAATCCGGCACCGGTAAATCTAAATTCATAGCCTCTTTGGCCGCTCAGGATGTTTTGAATGGCGAGGGTGTCTGTGTTATGGATCCTCATGGAGATTTGATCGAGGACGTCTTGTCTTGCGTGCCACCCGAGAGAGCCGAGGATGTGATCTTGTTCTCTCCGTCCGATGTGGCCAGGCCAATGGGGCTCAATTTGATAGAGTTCGACGAGCGCTATCCCGAACAGAAGACTTTTGTGATTAACGAATTGATCAAGATTTTCGATAAGTTGTATGATTTGAAGTCTACGGGCGGACCGATGTTCGAGCAGTATATGCGCAACGCCTTGCTTTTGATAATGTCGCATCAAGAATCCGGCTCCACTTTAATGGAGATACCGCGCGTCCTTTCTGATCCGGATTTCAGAAGGTTGAAATTGGAACATTGTAGCGACATAACCGTCGTCGATTTTTGGCGCAAGCAGGCCGAGAAGGCGGGAGGGGAGGCGTCGTTGGCTAATATAGTGCCTTATATCACCTCCAAATTGACACAATTCGTCTCTAACGACATCATGAGGCCGATTATCGGTCAACAGGCTAGCTCGTTCAATGTGCGTGACATAATGGACAAGCAGAAGATTCTTCTAGTCGATCTTTCTAAAGGCAAGATAGGTGACATGAACGCCCATCTTCTAGGTTTGATAATCGTCGGAAAGATATTGATGTCGGCTTTGTCGCGTGCCGATATGCCCGATACCGCTCGCAAGGATTTTTATCTGTATATCGACGAGTTTCAAAATTTCACCACTGATTCCATTAACACCATTCTATCCGAGGCTAGAAAATATGGTCTTAATTTGGTCATAGCTCATCAGTATCTTGGACAGCTTGGGCGCGAGGCGGATAACATAAAGTCGGCCGTCTTCGGAAACGTCGGGTCTTGGTTCACCTTCAAGATCGGTTCGGAGGATGCCGAGGTATTGGAGAAAGAGTATTCACCGGTCTTTAATCAATACGATCTGATAAATATCGAAAATCGCACATGTTACGCCAAACTCTTGATCGATAACACCGCTAGTCGTCCATTCTCTATGCGTACAGCCACTTGGCCACCGGAAAATAGTAATTTAATTCCCGGTCTATCCGACAAGATAAAGGCCTTATCTCGTTTAAAGTATGGTCGTGACAGGGCTCTGGTGGAGGCGGAGATAAACGCAAGACTTAAATTCTTTTGACGATAATTCCAAAAAGGAGTCGATAAAAGGGCGTTAAGCCTTTTTATTTTTTAAAAGCCATTATTTAAGGAGCGCTAATTTTTGCTAAAAACATTTTTTGTGCTAGTGTAAAAGAATATGAACGATAAAAAGATAAAACTCGAATTATTAGCCCCGGCCGGTAATTTGGAATCAGGGAAAGCGGCTATCTTGGCCGGTGCCGACGCCGTCTATGTGGGCGGTCCGGATTTTTCGGCGCGCGTAGCCGCCGCCAATAGATGGGACGACGTCAAAAGCTTAGTTGATTTCGCTCACCAATATTACGCTCGCGTCTATTTGGCCTTGAATACTATATTGTTTGATAACGAGCTTTCCGCCGCCAAGAAGGCTATAGAAAAGGCTTATGAGATAGGTGTCGACGCTGTGATAATTCAGGATCTTGGTATTTTGAATATGGAACTCCCGCCGATTAAGTTGTTCGCTTCCACACAAACGGATAATTACGACGTAGAGAGGATGAAGTTTTTAGCTTCTGCCGGACTGGAGAGGATTATTTTGGCTAGAGAATTGTCTCTAGAACAAATTAAGAGTATTAGCGCTCAATTGCCTGGCGTCGAATTGGAGGCCTTCGTCCATGGGGCTTTATGCGTTTCTTTCTCCGGACGTTGCTTTTTTTCTGCCGCCCTTTCCGGCCGTAGCGCCAATCGCGGACAATGTCAGCAGGTCTGTCGCTTGCCTTTTGATCTGATCGACACCGGTGGCAAGGTTTTAGCGAAGAATAAATATCTCTTATCCCTTAAAGATTTTAATTTATCCGGACATCTCGAGGAGTTGGCTTCTGCCGGCGTATCTTCTTTTAAGATAGAAGGACGACTTAAGGATGCCGTCTATGTAGCCAATGTTACGGCCAGCTATCGTAAGGAACTCGATTCTCTGATAGCTTCCAATAGCGATAAGTACGAAAAAGCCTCCTCCGGTAGGGTGGAGTTGTCTTTTAGCCCTGACGTCAATAAGACCTTTAATCGCGGATATACGGAATACTTCTTTTCCGGACGTAAGAAAGAGCCGGTCATCTCTCCTGATAATAATAAATCCTTGGGCGAGCTTATCGGTGTCGCAAGAGCTTGTGTCCCACCGAAGAAGATAAAGGGCGATTTGAATAAGGATGGCTATTTCGTCATGGAGGAGGAACATGATTTGAAAAATGGCGACGGCATCTGCTGGCTTTCATCGAGTGGCGAACTGATCGGAACTAATGTCAACTTGGTAGAAGAAGGACGTATCTATCCGAATAAGTTGCCGTTACCGACTAACGGGGTGGAAATCTATCGCAATCAGGATCTTGCTTTCGAGAGGGCGGTGACGGCCGGATCGAAGAGGGCAGTGAGGGTTGATTGGTCGGTTAGGGAGCTTGAAAAAGGTTTGTCGATAAGCGTCGAGGACGAGGATGGTAATTTTGTGGAAGAGATGTTTCCTTGTGAGAAGAGGATAGCTCAAAAGGGTCCGGCCGCCGAAGACGATTGGCGAAAACAGCTGTCGAAAAGTGGTGTTTCAATTTTTTATACAGGAGAAGTCGAGTTTTCTTGGGAAAAACCATTGTTCGCTCCAGTCTCCGTAATCAACGACTATCGAAGAAAATTATTGGAATCTTTGTTCAAGAAAAGAAAGGAGAACTATCCAAGAAAGACAGGACGAAGGGCGGAGTTGGAAAAACAATATGCTAACGAATCTTTTTGGCCGGTCGGCAAAAAGATAGACTATTCTTTCAATATAGCCAATTCTTTGGCGAAGGATTTTTATAGTTCTCGCGGTGGTGAAGACATCGAAGAGGCTTTCGAGAAGCTTCCGGGCGGTAAAGGCAGACGCTTGATGACGACGAAGCATTGTTTGCGCCATTGGCTGGGGTACTGTACAAAAAATGTAGACAATGGAAAAGCTCCTTTTAGGGAGCCGTTATACCTGGTCAGAGATGGCAAAAAGTATCGACTTCGCTTCGATTGCGCGAATTGTCAGATGGAGATCTATGGCGAGAACGATTAGAGGAGGGCAGTCGTCCTTTTTCTTGATAAAAAGTTTTTTTTAGGATATTATTTAGTTGTGAATTAAAAACAAAAAAATAAAGTCAAAAACAAAATAAAAATATGAGCGAGGTGATTTTAAAACAGTCCGGGGCGTCCGGCGATGAGGATTTGGGCGCTTATGGATTCCACGAAGAAAAAGACGACGAAGTCCTGGAGGACGATGACGAGGTCGGCGGAGTGCTATCCGATTATGACGATGACGATGAAAGCGCTGACGATTCGGAATTCGAAGAGGATGATGGTTTTATTTCCTTATCCAAGAATAAGGTAGTCATAATAAAGAAACTTTTGGAGAATATTAAAGATAGTAACGAGAAATTGATCGCTTTACTGGGAGGTTTGGTTTCCCCGGAAGACGAGGCTAGAATAGGTCTATCGGAAGTTTCCGATGGTATTGAGGCGGTCCAGCAGTCTTTCAGCGATTCGGATAATGTCATAGAAGGCGTCTTCGACGGTCAGAATATGATCGGTCCGGACGGTAAACAATACAGCATTCCGGCTAACTATGCCTCTAAATCGAAATTGGTCGAAGGAGATATGTTGAAATTGACCATTACCGATCGAGGCGCTTTCGTCTATAAACAGACTAAGCCGATAGATAGAAAAAGAGTGATGGGTGTATTAGAGAAGGACGAGGAAGGGAATTATATGGTAGTCAACGAGACTGGAAAATGGCGCGTATTGACCGCCAGTATAACTTATTTCAAGGGCGTTCCCGGAGATAAAGCTGTGGTTCTTGTGCCGTCTTTCGGGGAGAGTCAATGGGGTGCTGTCGAGAATGTCATTAGAAACGGATAGGCAAGATTAAAGATGTAAAATGCTAAGTTTGGAATGAATAAACAAGGGGAGAATGTTTTGCCTTAGCTTGTTTTTTTCATTTTAAATTTTCATTTTACTTTTTTTATTTTTTATGGCGACTCTATACAGAAAATATCGTCCTCAGGCTTTTGCCGACGCTGTGGGCCAAAATCATATCAAATTGACGGTTCAAAGCGAGTTGGCGACGGGTAAGATTGCTCACGCCTACCTGTTTTGCGGTCCGCGAGCGGTCGGAAAGACGACATTTGCTCGTCTTTTGGCTAAATCGATAAATTGTTTGAATAGAAAGGAGAACGAATTCGAGCCTTGCGGACAATGCAGTTCTTGTTCGGATATCAGCGATGGTCGGGCCTTGGACGTCATAGAGATAGATGCCGCTTCCAATACTGGCGTGGATAACGTTCGCGAAAACGTCATCGCTTCGGCTAGGGTCTCTCCGTCGAAATCCAAATTCAAAGTCTTCATCATCGACGAGGTACACATGCTTTCGATTTCGGCTTTTAACGCTTTGCTTAAAGTATTGGAGGAGCCACCGCAAAGAGTCGTCTTCGTTCTTTGCACGACGGAGACTCATAAGGTTCCAGCTACGATCATATCTCGTTGTGAGAGATTCGATTTTAAGCGCATAGGACAGGCCGATATAATCAAAAAGCTCTCTCGTATCGCCCGTGAGGAAAAGATAAAAGTCAGTGACGAGATCCTTGAGGCTGTCGCCAGACAGTCCGAGGGACATATGCGTGACGCCGAGAGTCTATTCGGTCAATTGGTCGCTATCGGCGGACAGGAGATAAGCGCTAAGGAGGCCGATTTGGTCATTCCTCGTTCCGCCGTGGGCGAGATAGTGAAGCTCGTCGAATGTTTGACTAAGAAGGACGGTTCAACAGCTATCGCTTTAGTTAATAAACTGTTAGACGATGGCGTCGATTTGGAGAAGTTTTTATCGGACTTGATAGAGTTGATGAGGAAGATTTTGATATATAAGATAAATCCGGCATTGGGGGAAAAGCTCGGCTTGGATATTGGAGAGTCTTATGAGATTAAGATAAACGAACTCAAGAAGGATATATCCATCGAAAGAATGGTCTTGTTTCTGGAAAAGATGATGTCCGCGAGAGTGGCGATGAAGAGTTCCTTTATAACGCAATTGCCTTTGGAGATGGCTATAGCGGAGCTTTGTTTGGATAATGCTCCGGTTTCTCGCGCTTTGCCGACATCCGGCGTCGTTCCGCAAGCCGCTCCACGCGCCTATTCGGCACCGGTTCAACATGTGCAACCGGTTGTTTCAACTCCTCAGCATCAATCGGCCCCCAGTGTGCAAGCAGAGGCTCCACAGGCCACTCAGAACGTCGGCCCAGCTTCGGACCTTAAAATGACTAAGGAGGATTTTGGCGTTCGCTGGGGTGAATTTTTGGCCAAGATGAAGACTAGTAATCATGCCCTTTCTTTTATTTTGCGTACTTGTCAACAGCGCGGTGTCGACGGTGGTAAGGTTTGTTTGGCTTTTAAATATAAATTCCATAAAGATCGCGTCAATGAGGCTAAGATGAGAGAGGCGATACAGCAGACTTTGCGAGAAGTATATAATTCTAATTTATCCTTCGAGGCCATTATAGACGAGACTATGGAAATAGAAGGCGGAAATAGTGCGAATAGCGGAGGAGTGGAGACGGGTTCTCCTTCCTTCTCCATGGATTCTTCGAACATCCCTCTTCCTGACGAAAATCAATCCGGCGCCCAGGCTAGTTCCGAGACTCCTGCAACTCCGGCCGGCGGAGATTTGATGAGTGACCTTCTAAAGACTTTCGGCGGCAAGGTCGTCGGCTAAAAATTATTAAAGTAAGAATAAAAAAAATGGAAGTTTTCACTAAAGGCTTTAGCGTGATAATTCCCACTCGAGAAGAGGAGTCGACTATCGGCGATATGGTGAAGAAGTGTCGTATCTATTGCGATGATGTGATAGTCATCGACGGGCATTCCAAAGACAAGACTCGGGAGATTGCACAATCTTTTGGGGCTCGCGTCGTTTTGGATAACAAGAGAGGGAAAGGTGATGCCATGAAGGTCGGCGTCGGCGCTTCTAATAATCCTATAATAGTTTTTATCGATGCCGACGGATCGCACGAGCCTTCGGATATTCCCGCTATGGTAGAAAAGATAAGGCAAGGTAACGACTTAGTCGTCGCCTCGCGCATGCTCGGTGGTAGCGACGAGCTTCATGGGACATTGGATAACGTCGTTAGGGCTACGGCCAGCGGTTTGATGGCTGTGGCCATAAATTGGCGCTGGAAGCCCGGGATAACGGACGTTTTGAACGGTTTTCGCGGGATTAAAAAGGAAGTTTTTGAAAAGATAGATTTGAAGCAGGATGGTTTTCTGATAGAACATGAAATGATCGTGAATACCCTGAAGAAAGGATTCAAGATGGCCGAGATATCCTCTCATGAATATGAAAGAAAGGGAGGTTGCTCTAAGTTGCCGACTTCGCAAGGATGGAAATTCGTCTTCCATTTTTTGTGGCAGATGCTAACGAAATAATTTTACATCGATGAAGATACTCTTAATAAATCCGCCTACGCCTGACAATCAAACTTGGGTTAGGGAGGGGAGATGCCAACAATACGATATTTGGGGTGCTCCTTTCGTACCGCTCAGTCTGGCTTCCATAGCCGGTCAGATCAAAGACGAGCACGAGGTTTTGTTGTTGGACTGCGCTCCTGAGAAGATTCCTTTGGCGGATGTCTTGAAAAAGATAGAGGATTTTTCGCCGGAGTTGATTTTTTTAAGCACTGCGACCCCGACCATAAAGAACGATTTGGGTTGGTTTGTTCCGGCCGTCAAAGAAAGGAAGCCGAATATCAAGATTGCGGCGATAGGTATTCATGTCTCCACTTTGCCTAAAGAAGTGCTGACGCAGTTTTCCGGATTGGATTTTATCGTTATGAGCGAGCCGGAAATGATAGCTAAAGATTTGGTCGAAAAGATGTCGACCGGTGAAGATTTTTCTATTGTAAACGGCTTGGCTTGGAGGAATGGTTCTAGCGTCGTCGTCAATCCGCCTAGGGCTTTTTTGGAGAATTTGGACGATTTGAAGTTTCCTTTTTGGAAGGGCGTCGATTTCAAGAATTATATAATGCCGATAATAGGCCGTCCTTTCGTTTTGATTTCCGTCATGCGCGGTTGCCCGTTCAATTGTAAGTTTTGCGCTTCGCATTCTTATAACGGAAAAAAGATAAGGAAAAGAAGCCCGAAGAATATAATCGCCGAAATAGAGGAGTATGTAAGGAATGGCATAACCGATTTTTTGTTTTGGGCGGAATTTTTGACCTCCGACTTCGACTATTTGAACGAATTGTTGAGTGAATTGGAGAAAAGCGGCTTGACCGAGAAAATCCGTTGGGTCACTAATAGTCGCGTCGATTACGCCGACGAGGCGTTATTCAGGAGAATGAAGAAGGCGGGCTGTTGGCAGGTCGTCTATGGGATAGAGTTCGGATCCGATGAAATATTGAAGCTTTCGGCCAAAGGTGGAAAAGCCAGTGTCGAGCAGGCTCGCAAAGCGGTCGATGCCGCTAAAAACGCCGGTTTGGTCGTCGATGGTCATTTTGTCATGGGTTATCCAGGAGAAAGTAAGACGACGCTTGCCCAGACTATTGATTTGGCCGTTTCCCTGCCTTTAACCTTCGCTCATTTTTATGCCGCTTCGCCGTTTCCAGGCTCTGAATTGTACGTCGAAGCGTTGAATAATGGTTGGGTGATAGAGAAGGACTTCGGTAAGGTGAATCAGAACGAATACAATATGAAGGTCGGAGAGCTCGATCCGCAAACGATCCATTCGTATATCGGCATGGCCTATAAGAAATTCTATATGCGCCCGGTAGTCTTTTGGAGGATAGCCACAATAGCTAAAACTCTTGCGGAATTTTTCAATATAACTCGTCTCGGTCTTAAATTTTTCGGACAATTAGCCTTAAAAAGGAAGGATTGAATTTTTTTTCATCTTTTGCTAAATTATTGACAAGAGACATTGCCTCTGTTAAGGTGATGTCTGTCTGTCGTTTTTATTTTGGGAGATCGTCCAACGGTAGGACGCCGCGCTCTGGACGCGGTAATCATGGTTCGAATCCATGTCTCCCAGCAGATACAACAAGATCCCAGCCCAAAGCTGGGATTTTGTTATATAATTCTGAGAACATTGTGTATTATTTTTGGTAATAAAAAACCCGCCGACCTCTTCGATCGAGCGGGTGTTTTTTTATTTCCACCATTTTTTCTTAGGAGATTCGGTTAAACTATTCAAGTATTGCTCTATTCTTGTGTATCCCTTGCTTTTCGCATATTGCGATAGCGTCATGCCTTTGTAATAGCCTTTATAATCGGCTTTGCATTCCCCGATCAGTACTTTCACGGAGTCGAGATGATTTCCGTCTATGGCTTTTGTTAAGGCTGTGTTGAATGAATCGTCGACCGATGTTACGGCAGCTTTATGTTTAACGAGAAGTCTTATTCCTTCTTCCCATCCGTGACTGGCGGCTATGATGAGCGCCGTCAATCCGCCTATATATCTGTGATTGACGTCGGCCTTTCTTTTTTCTATGAATAATTCGACCATCCTCGCATTCTTAGCTTCAACGACTCCTTTCAATAAGTAGTTCGGATCGGTTACTGGGATAATGGGCTTATCTTTGATGTCTTTGAGGTCTAAAAAGTATTCGACTATATCGCTATGACAATTCGTCACCGCAATATTGAAAGGTGCCGGGTTAGGGTTTTTGCTGAAGTTTACATTCGCTCCGTTCTCGACAAGAAGCTTGACTATATCCAATCTTCCTTTCTCCACGGCTATTCCTAGCGGTGTTTGTCCTTGTTTGTTGGAGATATCGGTCTTCGCCCCGTTTTTTAAGAGGCATGATATTATGGATATTTCCCGATACTCGTCTTTGATAGCGACGAGAAGCGGAGTGTTTTCGTTTGTGTCGGTAAAATCCAAGTTAGCCCCTGCTGCGATAAGAATCTCGAGATCTTTGATTATTAGGTCGGGTAGATTGTTAACCCTTCTTGTTATCGCGAAAAAAATCGCTGACCTGCCAGTCTCTTTGGGGTCGGCAGAGTTGGGATTCCCGCCATTGTTCAAGAAGGTTTTGAGCCATTTGGTGTTGCCTCCTTTTTTGGCTATTTCTGCCACCCAGTCATTCACCTGATCATTGTCGCAGGAATCATCACTGCTTATTTCGAACATCGGCTTTTTGTCTTGGTTCGTTTTTTCCGTGGTGATCATTTTATTCTCCTTTGTTTGTGGTAATTATATTCTTTTTAAAGAGCTACTTTTATTGGTTTATTTAATAATATTTTTTGTTTTTTGTCAATAGTCGTTGTCGGATGGGCTTTAGGTTGGCTTTTTTGATTTTTTGATATATAATTTTCTTATCACCTCGTTTATCTATAAAATTTTCGAGGTTTATTTTTTTCAAATGAAGATAATAAAAATAAGTTTTATTTTAGCTGTAATAGTAGCTGTGCCGGTTTTTTTTATTAGCAAGAATAAGGCTAAAGATAATAAGAACGAGACTTTGCAGGTATCCGCATCACAAGAAGAAGTTCCAGTGCAAAAAGTGGAAGATAAAAGAATATATCTTGAAGTTAAAGAGAAGGACACTTACGGAAAGTTGATGGAAGATGCTGGTATGGGCGGTAATATGGCCAATGCCATATATGAAGCGGCGGAAAGTATATACGACCTCTCCAAGGTTCGTTTGGGCAAGTCTTTAGAATTTGTTTACGAAAAAGACACCTCAGAGCTTAAAGAATTAGTCTATAAGGTAGACTCCGAGGAAGAATTGTCCGTTAAGAATACTAAATTCTACCCCCAAGCCTCTTCTGGTGTTTCCTGGGTGGCGGAAAAAAGGAAAATCGCCTATGAGGTGAAATTGGTGGTGAAGGGTGGAGAGGTACAGAGTTCCATGTATCAAGCCGCTTTGGATAACGATATCGACGAGAGAGCTATTATCGAGTTGGCCGACGCCTTTCAGTGGTCTATAGACTTCGCCCTCGACCCAAGGGTCGGTGATGAGTTTAGGTTTGTATACGAGGAAAGATATCTTGATGGGAAATATGTGGCCCCTGGCAAAGTTTTGGCTGGTTACTATATAAACGCCGGTCAAAGATATGAGACCTATTATTTTCACGAGAGCGACGACAATAAGGGTTATTTCGACGCCGAAGGTAATTCGGCGCAGAAGATGTTCTTAAAAGCCCCAGTCTCTTTTAAATATATATCGTCGGGATTCACTACCGGATTGAGATATATCGAGGCCTTCAATGTGTCTACCGGACACAGAGCCGTGGATTATGCCGCGGCCAAAGGAACGCCTATTAGGGCTGTTGGAGATGGAGTTGTCACTTTTGCCGGCTGGAGTACTGTTGGCTACGGAAATTTAGTCTCTATAAGGCATAATGGCACATATTCCACTAATTATGCTCATCAATCAAAGATGGCAGTGAAAAAAGGCGATCATGTTAAACAAGGCCAAATCATTGGTTATGTAGGCTCTACCGGATTCTCGACCGGTCCGCATTTGCATTATGAGATGGTCAAGAATGGCGTAAAGATAAATCCTTTGGCCGAGGTTATGCCTCCTGGTCAGGCTATTAAGGATGAAAACAGGGAGAGGTTTGAAAAGGAAAAGGGGGAGTTGATGGAAATGTTGAATGAATAGAGTTTAATCTTTTTTAGAGGTGTCTTTATGGATTTTTCCTATATCATCAAGGAATCTCTGCGCGCTAAGCACTTGCGTTTAACCGTCACTAGGTTGGGCGAGGTTGTCGTCACTAAGCCGAAAAGGGCTCCATTGGCTTTGGTTGAAAGTTTTATTCGTGGCAATAAAGAGTGGGTATCGAAATATTTGGAGAAGGTCGCTGCCGAGAAAGCCGATAAATTGGTATTGCCGGATAAGAGCGACTTTTTGGCTAATCGTTATAAATTTCAAAGCCGTATCAGGGAGAAGATAGAGTGTATAAATAAATTGTACGGGTTTAAATATGGGTTGATTAGCGTCAATAATGCCAAAACCAGGCTCGGTAGTTGTTCTAGAATCGGCAGGCTTAACTTCAGCTATCGCCTTAGTGCTTATCCTGATGATATAATAGATTATGTCGTGGCTCATGAGCTTTGCCATTTAAAAGAGTTCAATCATTCTCGTCGTTTCTGGGATTTGGTGGCGTTGGCCATCCCGGATTATCGACAGAAAAGGAGGCTGATGAAAAAGTTGTGATTTTTTAGCCATTTTAAATGCTCTTGCCCATTTTTTTTAAAAAAGTTAATATATTAAAACATTAAGCTTAAAAACATGGAAACAAAACCAAATTTATTAAAGGCTATAGCCGGCGAGTCTATGGCTAGGAATAAGTATACGTATTTCGCTAAGATCGCGAACAAGGAAGGTTTAATATGGATATCGAAGGTGTTTGAAGAGACGGCTGATCAGGAGCGCGCTCATGCCGAGGAGGAATTGGAGCAATTGGATAAGGTTACGGAAATGACTAATACTTACGACATACATCCGTTGGCCGGCACATTGGAGAATTTACGCAATGCGGCAGCTGGCGAGAAGTATGAATTCGAGGTGATGTATCCGACTTTCGAGAAAATCGCCAAAGAAGAGGGCGATGAGGCTGCAGCCACACTTTTCCATGAAATAGCCGAAGTGGAGGAGAAGCATTATGAAAGATATGTCAAATTGGCGGATCGCTTGGAGGCCGGCAATCTTTTGAAAGGACAGAGCGAGGAGACGGAATGGAAATGTTTGAATTGCGGATATATACACAAAGGTTCGGAAGCTCCGCATGTTTGTCCGGTGTGCAAAAAACCGCAAGGCTGGTATATGCAGATCGGTTTTGTTAGATAGATTAAATACCCTTAGGGGTTTTTATAAAAATAATTTAAAAAACGAGTATGTTTTTTGATCCAAACGAAGAAGATTTAGAAGATGACGTCGCCATCGAAGAAGGTGGTGATGAATATGCCAGCGATGATACGGACGATGGCGATGATGCCGACTCCGATAATGACATCGATGTTAGCGATGATGCTGATTTCTCGGACGACTCCTCTGATGAGGAAGAAGATGAGGATGATGAATTCTAGTCTATTTACGGTCGCCTCGCTTTTATAGCGGGGCGATTTTTTTATTTTGATTTTTTATGATATGATTTAAAATATGTTTGAGCATTTTTTGGCCGGTGAATTAGTTTTTTTAATTATCGGTTACTATCTTGGTTTTGATATTACCCCGACTTTTCTGATGTTCGGTGCTTTTTGTGGTTTTTTTCCGGATTTATTGAGTTATTTTTTAAACAAGCGCATTAATTATGGGCGCTGGTACCATTCTCATCGCGATAATTTCTCCCATTCCGTTTTTTTGCCTTTGCTAATATTTTTCGCCACGGCTTTTTGGTTGGGGTGGAAGATGTCTTTATTAGTATCTTTGGCCATAATGACGCATCCATTGTTGGATCTTTATGGCATAGGTTGGGGCGTAAAGTTGTTTTTACCTCTATCGGACAATATATATAAAGTTTTTTATCACAAAAAGATTGTCTATACTTTCGATAACGACGAGGAGCGCAATGCGAGGATTAAGAAGCATCAGACCGATGATTGGGTAAAGAGGATATATTTTCAACCCTGGAAGGTTTTGTCTTTTCCGAAGAGAGGACAAATAGAAAAGGTGAGAAACAGCCTTGAGAATGGCGGTAAGAATTTCTTTAGTCCTTGGATAGTCTGGTCGGTCCCGCGTTGGTGGGGGATAATGGAATGGTTGAGTCTTGTCTTCGCTATTTGGTTGATTTTCGGTTTAATATAATTTTTTATGTTCGATGTGAGAATAATAGCCGTGGATAGTGTTAGAAATAACGATTTATCTGGGGCTATAAGTGAGTATCTGACACGACTGAGGCCTTATGCTTCGGTGAAGGTGGAGGAGGTTAAGCCTGAACCATTTTCTGTTGGTACGAAGGAAAAAGCTAAAAAAATAGAAGGGGAGAGACTCGAGAAGCTTCTTTCTAAACATTCGAGGGAGTCGGTGCATCTTTTGCATGAGAAAGGACAAGAGTTCACTTCCGAGGATTTTGCTCAAAAAATAGAGGCCGCCAACGGGCATGCCGTGTTCGTTATAGGTGGTGCGTTGGGTTTTTCTCAGGAATTGCTTGAAAAATATCATCAAATATCCTTATCCAGAATGACTTTTCCTCATGAATTGGCGAGGTTGGTCCTCTTGGAGCAGATTTATCGCGCCGCTACGATAGTTAGGGGTAAGGAATATCATTATTAAAATAATTTATCCACTGTTTTTTGTCATTTGGCATTGTTATAATACCGAGTATGGAAAATTTCATTAAAAATTATCCGCGTCGCATAGGTATAGACGGTCGTTTCTATGGTCCTCTAGGGAAAGGTCTTGGCAGATATATACAAGAGATTGTGGATAATATTATAAAGATAGATCAAAAGAACGAGTATGTGGTTTTTTTGAGTAAGGAGAATTTTGACGAGCTGAAAGTAACGAGTCCGCTGGTAAAAAAGGTTTTGGCTAACGTCAAATGGTATTCCTGGCAAGAGCAGCTTCTTATGCCTTTCCTGATTTTAAAGGAGGGGGTTGATTTGATGCATTTTCCGCATTTCAACGTGCCGATATTCTGTCCTACAAAATTCGTCGTCACCATACACGATTTGATTTTGACTCGTTTTCCAACGGTTCGTGCCAGCACTTTAGCTCCTTGGTTTTACAAATTGAAGAATTTAGCATATCAGGCGGTTATATTTTTAGCCATAAAACGTTCCGAGAAGGTTATCGCGGTTTCGAATTTTACCAAAAGCGATATTGTGGAAAAGTTTAAAATTAAGCCCTCGAAGATAGAAGTGACATATGAAGGTGTCACTAATTTGGCGCGAGAAAACGATTCTTTGTTCGTTAAAAAAGTCGATGACAAGGATGTCCTTTTAAGGTATAATATAACTACGCAAGAAGAGCGAGATGGGGATAAATTCATTCTTTATGTCGGCAATGTCTATCCCCATAAAAATTTAGAGAGTTTGTTGTCCGTTTTTTCCGGTTTTTGCAAGAAGTATCCGAATTATAGTCTAGTTTTGGTTGGTCGCGAAGATTATTTTTACAAAAGATTGAAAGATCGAGCAAAGGAGTTGAATCTTTGGCACGATGGTAACAGTAATAATCCAGTGATTTTCCCTGGCTACGTTCCCGACAGGGACTTGGAGGTTCTATATCGGTTGGCCGATTTTTATATTTTTCCGTCGCGCTATGAAGGGTTTGGTTTGCCACCGCTCGAGGCTATGTCCAAAGGATGTCCGGTAACGAGCTCCAATCAATCTTGCCTTCCCGAGATACTAGGGGATGCGGCACTGTATTTTGACCCGGATGACAAGTCTGATATTTTTGAAAAAATGGAAAGAATGGTTAGTGATGTGGAATTAAAGGATGTTTTAAGGAAGAAGGGGTACAGACAAGTTAAGCGGTATGATTGGTGGGAATGCGCTAGGCGTACGCTTAAAATATACGAGAGTGTTTTATTAAAATAATGTTTTTAAAGGAAAAAGAAAATAAAAACGAGGTGTTTTTGGCACAGAGATCTATTGGAAGGGTTGTTGATCTAAGGAAGAAGGTTTTAGATTGCGTTAACGACGAAGTTGCGCCTATTTGTCGTAAAGAAAAGAAGTTGAGGGCAAGAATCTTCGGCGCTAAGGGAAAAAAGCTTGATTTGCTTAAACCTTATCTTTTATTGGAAAAGAAGGACGAATTTATCGACAAGGAATTAATGGTCGAGGATTTGGATGAGAGGGAGGAGGCGCGTAAACACAGTCTTTTGACTCGTTTTTTCGGGTTTATTACGGGTGCTGCCAAATTTTGGTGGTTACCGATTTTTGTTATTAGACCGATCTGGAGATTGATTTGGAGAGTGAGGCGTGGGGATTTTGTCGGTGATAAGGTTTTTTATAAAAAAGTAAGGAATCAAAAAGGTAATGACCGGAGAAGCGGCTTTTTTTATCCTTTTAAGCCTTTTAAACCTTTTAAACATGTCATATCCTTTTTAGTCGTGTCTTTGCTGGTGATCATTCCGATAAAAGTTTTCGGTTATTACAAAATTGTCGATATCGATAGTTTTAAAAGTAAGATGTTCGGAATAGGGGGGAGTGGGCTCGAGAATCTTGGTTCTGCCGCCGATGCCGCCTCAATATTTAAACTTAACGCGGCCGCGGCTAGTTTTTCTTCGGCTAAAAATGATTTCGCTAGGGCGGGAGAAGAGATGGGTAAGATAAATTCTCTTTTACTCGAAGCTGGAAAATTAGTACCTAATAAGAAAGTTCGTCTTGCCTCCTATGGTAAGGATTTCGCGGTTGCCGCGGAGTCAGCCGCTTCTTTGGGGGAAAATCTTTCCTTAGCTGCCAACTCTTTCTTTTCGGGGAAAGATAAGAAATTTTCGGAGATGGTGGAAGATTTTATTCGATATGAGCGCGCCGCTTCCGCTGACGCCACCAAACTGAATGATTCTTTATCTAGAATAGATTCTAAAGTTCTTCCCAAGGAGTATAGTGAGATTTTTGATAGAATAAAGGAAATATCCACCGATCTTGCCATGTTGATCGATAGTTCTTGCGATGCCGCTTCAAAAATAAATATATTTTTAGGGGCCGAAAAGGACAAACGCTATTTATTTGTTTTCCAAAATAACAGCGAAATGAGGGCTTCAGGCGGTTTTATAGGTAGTTTTGCCTTAGTAGATTTTTCTCAAGGCAAAATAAAGAATATAGAGGTTCCTGAGGGTGGTAGCTATGATACTGAAGGTGGGCTCAGGGATTTTGTCACTGCGCCGGAGCCTTTGTGGCTTGTGAATCCTTTGTGGCATTTTTGGGATGCCAATTGGTGGCCAGATTGGAAGAAGAGTGCTCAAAAGTTGTCTTGGTTCTATGAGAAGAGCGATGGTCCGAGTGTGGATGGTGTAATATCCTTCACTCCGACTGTTTTGGAGAGGATATTGAAAGTTATCGGTCCTATAGATATGACCGAGGAGTACGGTGTCATTATGGATTCTGACAATCTGTGGTTTAATCTGCGAGACATAATAGAGAAGGAAAAGGCTCAAGACTTAAAGATTTCCAACGAGGTTGCGGAAAAGAAGCCTAAAAGGGTGGTTGGTGATTTATTGAGGAAGATTATGGAGGAAATGCCGAAACGTTTGGATAAGGATAAATTCATCCAGCTTACCATGGTCTTGAATGATAGCTTGAATGATAAACAAGTTTTGTTTTATTTCGAGAATGAGGATTTACAGAAAGAAGCCGAGAAAAGAAATTGGGCGGGTAGAATTAAGGATACCGGAAAAGATTATTTGAGTGTCGTCAATACTAATATAGCTGGGGGTAAGAGTGATGGCAAAATGGAGGAAAAAATCAGTCATGAAGCTAAGGTTATGGAGGACGGTTCAATAATAGATACATTAATAATAAAAAAGAAGCATTTAGGCGTCGATGGAGAGCCTTATTTTGGCGTGCGCAATGTGAATTGGATGAGGGTCTATGTTCCCGAGGGTAGCGTCTTGCTAGAAGCTTCTGGGTTTAGAGGGCCAGATCCTATATATTTCGATTATCCTAGCGATGAATGGGGTGTCGATATTGACGTTGAGGAAGAGAATGGTGAAAATGCCGAAATAGATAGAAAGAATTTGAACACTAAGATATATAAAGAGAGCGGTAAAACGGTTTTTGCCAATTGGGTTATGGTGGACCCGGGGCAGGAGGTCGTTATAAAGATAAAATATAAATTGCCTTTTAAGTTCGAGAAAAAGAGTCTTTATAGTGAAAAGAAGACGATTTTCGACGAGTTTATAGAGAAGGCCACGAAGACTAAGAAGAAAGATTTGTATATCTATTCGTTCATGGCTCAAAAGCAACCGGGAATGATATCTTCCTCTATAGAGTCTGAGTTCATCCCACCAGCGGAGTTCTCCACTGTTTGGAGCTATCCGGAGTCTTCCGGTGTTAAGGCTGGTTGGGTTGTGGATGAAAAATTTGATAGCGACAAATATTGGGCCTTGATGTTGGAAAGAGTGGATTCAGAATAAAAATATGGCAAATAAGATAAGAATCGAAAAACAAAAAGAAAGCGATGATGTTGGGAGTACTTCCGATGATTTTGTTAATGTGAGAGGGCGGGTTTCCAATGATGCGGAATCCCACCGCGAGGAAGAGATAGAAAAAAGCTTGGAAGAGATCTATCGCGATAAGGATGGTAAGAAGATCGATGTCGACAGGATAAACATAAATCGTCGCCAAGGTTTTATTTTTTGGTTTTTCAATCTCATAGTGTTTAGTTTAATAGCTATAGTCATAGGTCTTGGCGTTTATTACTATTTTGTCTATGGCAAGGTCGGTGATTCCTCATCATTGGATCTCAATGTCAAATGTCCGGAGGATGTGGTGTCTGGCGAGGAGTTTAAGTGCTACTTTACTTATAAAAATCCAGAATATGTGGCACTGAAGAACGTCACACTGTCTTTAAGCTATTCCGAAGATTTCATTTTTATTTCCGGGCAACCACAAGCTTCCGGCGGACAGAATAATTGGGATATAGGACGAATAGAGGCTAAAAGCGAGGGGGTTGTTGAAATTATAGGCAAGATAATAGATAAAACCAAATCATCGTCGGTCATCCTGGCCAAAATGTCTTATGTGCCTGAGAATTTTTCCAGCGAGTTCAAGAAAGAGGCGTCTGCCACTATAAACACTCGTAGTATAGGTTTCGATGCCAGTTTTAATTATTCGAATACGGCCTTAATCAATCAACAGGGGGAGATTAAAATCGATTTTACGCCATTGGAGAAAAACTATTTTTCCGATTTTATAATTCGTCTAGAGAGAAGTGATAATTTTGAGATAAAAAACACTATAGTCAGTGGAAGGAGGCAGGGTGATAAGACGCCTCAGCCTAAGTTTAAAATAGAAAAGATTAAGGAAGAGGCTGTGGACTCTTGGATGGTTTCCGGTTTAGAAAAGGCTGAAAATTTCGAAATAATATACAAAGTCAAGGAGAAGAGCAATGAAAAGGAGAATTTGAAAATAAGCTTCGAACAGAATATTGGCGGAAAAAGATATGTTTTTCTGGAAAAGCCCATCGTTTTGGATTTAATGAAGAGCGATCTTAACCTTTCCTTGATAATGAATGGTTCACAGTCCGATAAGCCGGTTAACTTTGGCGATCGCCTTAACTATTCCATCGCTTACTCCAATAGGGGCGAGACGGCCTTGAAGGATGTCGCTATAACGGTCGCTTTAGATGGTGATTTTGTAGATTGGACGACATTGCAAGACAAAAACAAGGGGCGCGAGAAGGGGAATACGATAACTTGGACAAGTGATGAGTTGACAGCTTTGAAGGATATCGATGTTAACGAGAGCGGTTCGATAGATTTTTCTGTGGATGTCTTGCCTTTTTCGGAAAGCGATCTTTCTAAGGATTTTCAGATAAAGGCATTCGCTCAGTACAATATAAATAATTCCGGTGACGACGTCGGATCTTCAAGTGCTTCGATTGGGGCACAGGATAATCGTAGCAACACCATAACCAGTCTTATAAATAGTGATTTTAGCTTCAAGGAGGAGGCTCGCTATTTCGACGAGGACAATCTTCCCGTCGGCAACGGTCCTTTACCGCCGAAGGTTGGCGAAAAGACCAGTTTTAAAATATATTGGACCATAAATAATAATTTACACGATCTTAATGAGGTTTCAGTGGAGACCGTATTGCCAATAGGCGTAGAGTGGGATAGTCATAATCGCACTTCCGTCGGCACACTATCCTATGACGAGTCGAATAGGAAGGTCTATTGGCAGATAGGTAGGTTGCCGATAACGGTTTTTAGGGCTGACGCCGAATTCAACATTTCTATTACCCCAAGCGATGAGAATAGAAATAAAATAATGGTTTTATTAGTTAATAGCAAGACGAGTGCTGTAGACGCCAAAACAGGTTCTTCTCTTGAGAAAATGGTCAAGGGTCAAACGACCAAATTGGATAGCGACGATATCGCCAATATGTCGTCAGATGGTTTGGTGCGTTAGTTTTTTTGTGTTATAATTTAAAAAGAAAAGTTCTCAATAAAAATTATATAAAAAATATGACAAGGAGAGTTTACTCGTTTTTTATCTATTCAGCGGTGCTGCTGTTTTGTTTTTCTTTGTTTTTAGTCAAGCCTTTTTCAAACGGGTCCGTTTCGGCTCAGGTCGGCGATGCCATAGCTGTTAGAGTCTTGCCTAATCCAAAGCATTATAGCGCCATGGATTGGTACCTTAATCAAGGCTTTAAGGGAACTCCTACGCCGATGAAGGTGGATGGCTATGACGCCGTGAAGGATGGGCGCACGGTCTATGTCAATGTGGCCAATGTCATTAATGCTTGTGAATGTTATAACGAGAGCGAGACTTGTAATTGTACTAAGAATACTCCGATTTGTAATTCTAAGATAAATTATAATTTTACGATAATTCCTGCCAGCGCTTTTTCTTCTAATTTGACAGCGGATTGTTTTAGAGGATATATCCCTAATTATATATCTCCTGGTTCTGCCTCTGATAATCCGGCAGGAATGGAAGCCAGATTTGTTCCTAATAGCTATGTTTCTCACTGCTCGACCTCTATAGCGCCGAATATCGAGTGGAGTTCTTCATACGATACCATTCCTCCGGATTGCCCTTCCTGCCCCTATAGCTCTGTTTATGAGATGAAGACGGTTTCCGTGAGATATACTGGCAATATAAATCTCACAGAAACGGGAAAGTGGATGTTTGGTGCGGTTTGTGACGATAATTGTGAGCTTTATATAGATGGAAGCAAGGTTATGTCTTGCTATCAGCCATCTCGCATTCCTTTAATAACGGATGATGATGCTTGTAAGGGTAGTGTTAATTTATCAAGCGGAAGCCATTCGATTGTTTTTAGGACGGCCAATAAGACTGATGATGGCCCAATGTCGGCTAGACTTTATTGGATAACACCAAGCAATCTCGCAGCCCAAGAAGGCTCTCCGACAGTGACTTGCACACCTAATTATACCTCTTGCCCATGTAATGGAAGTGAGGATACTAGGTCGTGTGTAACTTCACGTACTCCAGTATCTTGTAGTTCCCCTCATGATGTTACTGATTGTTCCGGAAGCACCATCTATACGAATATTTATTTGATTTCTTATAATCAGGATGCCGATCCTGGTACTTTGTCTATTTTTGACGGAGTCCTGTCTAAATGGAGGTTCAACACTAATTTGAATATCCCCGGTAAATGTTTTAACAGTGAAAAGGAGACCGTGTCCTGTTTGGCCGATGCCGATTGCGAATCCGGTTATTTCTGTAATAGCGAAAAAGCCAAATTGGTCCGTGATGTCATAAGGCTTGGCAACATCGTCGGCATTCGCGGAAAGATAGAGAATTATGGAAAGAAGAATGGTAGATATCCAACCCTTTCCTCTGGTTCTTATTTGCCTGGGAAAACGGTCTCCACTTGGCCTTCGTGGAACTCAGCGCTTGGCTCCGCCTTGGGTGTGGAGCTTCCAGTCGATCCCGTTAATTTCTTGGGTAGGTGTAGTAGTGATGAGGCTTTGAATGCAAAGTACGATAAAAATACTTGCTGGAGCGACTCTGACAAGTCTTTTGCCGATTCTGACACCATCGACCCCAGCTTGAATTTACCTCCAGGAAGCAGTGCGATGGTCTACGAGTCTCGTAATGATGGTTTGGAGTATAACGCCTGTGCCTATATGGAATCCGGCTATCTGGTTGATGGGGAGATGGGGGCATGTAATGGGAGCTTTAATCCGAATCAAGCTCCGGTTATAGACTGTGGAAGTCTTAAGGCCGTCGCCGGTCAACCGTTCGAGGGGTATGTGACTGCGAGAGATTCCGATGATTCCAATGTGACGCTTACTGTTTCTTTGCCTGAATCTACAGCTGCCATCTTCTCCGTTAAGAATACGCCGAGTACGGCGATAAAACAGATTTTTGCCGCTTATATCGAGGGCGGAGTTTCTGGGACATATGAATTGAATGCTACAGCTAGCGATAGTCATGGAAATACTGTCAATAAAGTTTGTAGCATTAACACACAAACACAAACTTTTACGACATATCCGGTGCCAGATCAAAGGGTTTTAGTCGGCAAGGCTTTGGATTTTCAAGTTTACGCCTTTCATTCTAATAAGAATTATTCCGGTTTAACCTTTAATTTTAGCGACCCGAGATTCTCTTGTTCTTATTCGCCAACTTTGATTTCCGATGGGCGAATGCGTTGCGATGTTAGCGTGACTGCCAATGCCAGGGTGTTGCCGACACAAATCGAGGTTCATGTTTCAAATGCCGCAGGGGAGAGGTCTCCTTCACAAACTTTCTATTTCGAGGCGTATAATAACCCCCCAGTGATCAATCCTTTGAAATGTGCCAATAAGGTCAGGGTGAGCACCCTCCCTTCTGGAGAAGCTCCTGGTCATTATAATTACGAATGCAGAGTGACAGCAACCGACCCCGATGGGCATACTGTATCTTTTCCTCCGGGATCGATAACTGGCGATTTGAGTGCCGCTGGCCTAGTTCATAGTAATGCCGGTGTTATAAGTGGATTTACTTCTGCCAATTATCCTGGTAATTATAATATAAGGATAACGGCCGTCGACTCTTATGGTGCGGTGAGCGATCCGGTGGACCTCCCTCTTAAGATAGTCGATTTTTGTGGCGATGGGGTCAAGCAGACTTTGAATATGGAAGGTAAAGGAGGTCCTAAAGACGATGGTTACGAGGATTGTGATGGTTCTGATGGCGTTCCAACACCACAACAGTCTAGCCCGACATGGCAATATGGGTGTGGCGCCGACAATTGTGCGTATTTGAACGCCGGTTATTGCGGAGATGGTGTTCTGCAGTGGACTTATGGCGAGCAATGCGACGATGGAAACAATATAGATGGTGATGGTTGCAACACTTATAACGGTGAGACCCCGTCTTGTCAATGGGAGTGCAACGACGGAACCGTTACTAACGAAGGTGCAATTCATGAACAGTGCGATTTCGGACATGATATCAATTGTTGTGCCTCCTGCAACTACACAACAGGCCCAACGCAGTGGGTTGAAGTTGCAGGTGGGGATTCTTTGGCTAGTGGTGAGTCTACGTCTTTGAATATTCCTAGCTGTCGCGGAGTTGTTGGCGGAACTTTTGACGCCACTCCGATGCCTTATGGTGGATCTGCCTCGGAGGAGTCTGGTCCGGCTATAGTTTTTATAACCGATCTTTCCGGAAGTATGTTTGATTCGACGTATGCTATCACTAAAGAAGCTATTAAAGAGAGTATAAACAGATTTTACAACGAAGCCAATGCTAAAGGGATAAGCATTCATGTTGGGACAATTACGACCTATTCGGGTGGAGTTCATGATATTATTAATATTGGGAACATGAATGATGATTACGGTGGAAGTGTTAAAAAAGGTCAGCTAGACGGCAGTGTGACTACGTATGGAGCGCGAAGTGATCAACCAGCATTTATGGCATCGTTTAATCAAGCGGCCAAGATGCTTAATGATTACGGAGCTAAAGCGGCTGATGGGGAAAAATATATAATATTTGCCACCGATGGTTGGGATAATAGTCCAGGAAACGAGCTTACCGGTGTACAGGCTATAAAAGACTCGGGAATAAAAATTTATATGGAGACCTTTAACAATTGGACAGCTGGTTTTAATAATGGTTCTTTGAATATTAGTTCTTGTAGTTTGAATTTATGCTATTCACTACAGGATATTTGTAAATGGTCCAGTGATAATGGCGATTTCAATCTTTGTTTTAAAAATATCAACGTCGACGACTCTATTAACGCATCTTATAATGGTTATTGCTATTACGTTGGCAATAAGACGGCCGCCAACCCTCCCAGTGCGGCAGTCGTTCAGAGTCGTTTAGCTGCAATAAACACAAGAGTGGTGAATTTGATTTTGACTCGCATACCAAGCAATATAACTTACGCGGTCAATGGAGTCTCCAATCCCTTGTCTTCTTATAAAGATTCTCCTTTTACGCCTCCTAATCCTTGTGATATTTCCGGCTCCGGTTGTTCGCCATCGGTCTTTAATTTCTCCACGGCTTTTACTGGCAGTGGCGAGATGAACTATAGTAATTTTAAATTGAACATAATACCGCTTTGTAGTGAATAAAAAAGCAAAAATATGAACAACAAAAAAATATATTTTATACTTTTGCCGGCGATATTGGTTTTATTTGTTCTAGTGGCGGTGATTTATTTTTCTGGCGCGACAAAGCCCAAGGAAATAGGAAAAGATCTTGGGAAAAATACAATCGTCGAGGATCCTGATAAGGTTGAGGTCAATTCTGCGAAAAATAATGTCGGCGGAAAGAAGTCCGGTAAGGCCGGTATTTTGAAGAATGCCGAAGAAGAGCGTAATGCCTCGATTTGTTTGGATTATGAAGACGAGGAGTATGCCGTCGGATGTATTTCCTTGGTAGCTCAAAAGACAAGAGATCTTGGCGCCTGCTCTTTAATAAAGAATCAGATGGAAATGGTTAAATGTTTTGATATGACATTGTTTAGTAAAGCGGCAGATGAAGGGAACGTTGAGTTTTGCAAGGAAATGAAGGAAGACGAGATGTCTAGGTCTTGCGTGGTTAATTTAGTGGAGCTTGGTAAAATTCAAAAAGGGGATTGCGGTAAATTTGAAAAAAGAGAGAAGGAGTATTGTGATAATTATTATTCCTATCTTGGCGATGTTGCAGCGGCTTATTCAGCTAATAACGAAGGAGATTGTGGCAATATTAATAACGAATCAGCCAAGGCTTATTGTCTTGACAAGTTCGCCGTCAGATGATTTATTTGATGAATATAAAAACAGCCGACAATCAAGCTGCCGGCTGTTTTTTTGATAAAATGATATGAACAAAAAAATAGAGACAAGACACGGAAAATTAAAGATCCCTTTTTTTATGCCAGACGCGACTCGCGCCTTGGTGAAGTTTCTTTCCGTTGACGAAGTCGGTCGTGTCGGTGCTTCGGCTCTTGTCGTCAATACATTGCATCTTTACCTCGAGCCAGGCATGAAGGTGATAAAAAAAGCTGGTGGTGTCCATAAGTTTATGAATTGGAATGGTCCTTTACTTTCCGACTCAGGTGGTTATCAGGTTTTTTCCCTGATTCATAAGAATCCGAAGATGGGCAAGATAGATGATGAAGGCGCTATTTTCAAGTCCACCTCGGACGGCTCGACTCATGTTCTGACACCGGAGAAATCTATCCAAATACAATTCGATTTAGGTGTGGATATGATGGTTTGTTTGGATGATTGTCCACCTAATGAGTTTTCTCGCGAGCAAATAGAGAAGGCTATCGATAGAACGGTGGCTTGGGCTAAGAGATGTAAGATGGAATACGAGAAACAGGTAAAGAAGCGGAGGATTAAGAATGCGGAAAGACCGTTGTTGTTTGCCGTGGTTCAAGGCGGTCCTTATCCGGAATTAAGAAGGGATTGTGCTAAGCGTCTGGTGGAGATTGGCTTCGACGGTTATGGCTTCGGTGGACGTCACTTTGATAAAGACGGGGTATTTCTAGAATCCGCCCTTAAGGCTGCTATAGAGCTTTTACCCAAAAATTCCTACAAGTTTGCCCTTGGAATAGGTGCTCCGGAGGATATTTTCCGTTGCTATGCCATTGGTTGGGAAATGTTCGACTGCGTGATGCCGACGAGAGAGGGGCGCCACGGTAAGCTTTTCTATTGGAAGGGGCAGATTCCTGAAAAAATAACGAAAAAAGATTTCTATAAGACTATTAATATAGGTAATAGTCGTTTTGCTATGGATTTTTCCCCTATAAATAAAGATAGTTCTCTGCCGGAATTAAGAAATAATACTAAGGCTTATTTGCATCATTTGTTCAAGGTTGGTGATCCTTCTGGGTCGCGACTGGCCAGTCTTAATAATTTAGAGTTCTATTATCAGATAATGAAGGTTCTTTAGGTAATAAAAGCCAGATTTTATCAGACCCTTATTTTGCGGGGGTTGGAATTTTTTTATTAAGACATTATTTTAAAGATAAGTCAATTTTAAGTTTGACTTTTGGTGGTATAAGTGATATATTAGCCATATTGATATTTTGGATTTTGACAATTTCCAGGTAAGCAGATAGTCGCCCGTGTATAACGGGAGGAAAGTCCGGACTTCGAGGTTTTTGCTTTTGCAGCGACCGAAAGCGGCGGTGGGTAACGCCCACGAGGAGTAATCCTACGGAAAGTGCCACAGAGACTATACTAATTCCAAGCAATTGGAATAAAAGGTGAAAAGAATCTGGGTGCGGATGTTGGTTTTTAGGATATCCTGATCAATTTTCGCTACCGGATTCGCCCCCGAGCGATCGGGGTGACGCGGTAAACCCCGCCTGAAGCAAGGGCAAATTCTTCGTGTCAAAACGAAGAGGAACGTAGCCCGCACGAGCTACTGAGTAATCAGTGGCCAAGATTAATGACTATCACTTTGGCGACAAAGACAGAATCCGGCTTATAGTTTGCCTGGAAATTATTAAAATTCAATAAATGTTATGAAAAAATCAGGTCTTTTCTTCTCCGTTCTGCTTTTGCCGCTTGATTACATAATGATAGTTTTGGCCGGTTTGACGGCTTATTATTTGCGTTTTTCGGATTTATTCAGCTCTTGGCGCCCGGCCATATTTGAATTAACGCTGGAGGATTATCTAAAGATTCTTTTGCCTTTGGCGTTGTCTTGGATTATTGTTTTCTCTTTGTCCGGTCTCTATGCGATTAAAAGCGCTCGTCGGCTTTTTAAGGAGGTTTATAGAGTCGTTTTGGCTTGTTCAACCGGATTCATGTTGGTAGTTATTTTAATATTCATTCGTCGCGAGTTATTCGATTCTCGTTTTATAATTTTAGCCGGATGGCTTTTGTCGATATTTTTTGTCAGTCTGGGTCGTGTATTTGTTCGTTTTTTGCAAAGGCGCTTGTATAAGGCGGGGATAGGTATAAGAAAAGTCGTCGTAGTCGGTTCCAGTAAGACCGCTGATTCTTTAATTGGTCTTTTTTCTCAAAATAAAGCTTTTGGCTATGAAATAGTTAAAAGATTGAGGGACTTTGAATTGGAGACGGCTCAGGAACTATCTGATTTTATTAAAATAAATGAAGTCGATGAAGTTTTGCAGGCTGACCCTAATTTAACGAAGGCCGAGGTTCTTAGGCTTTACGATTTTGCCGATGAGAATCATCTTACCTTTAAGTATGTAGCCGATCTCCTGGATACAAAAGTGTTAAAGACCGAATTTTCGGAATTTGACGGAATTCCGGTTATGGAGGTTAAAAAAACCCCCTTGGATGGTTGGGGGCGCGTGCTCAAGAGAACGTTCGATATCATCCTTTCTTTGCTGTTGTTGATTTTGTTTTCGCCGGTATTGGTTGTTTCTGCCATCTTGATAAAGCTCGAATCTTCTGGGCCGATATTCTTTTCTAGTCGCGACGACGGCTCTCCGTTGTATCGCGTTGGGCAGGGTGGAAAATTATTTCGTTATTTCAAATTCCGCTCTATGATAGATAAAAGTGATAGCATGCGCTATAATGAGCTATCCGACAGGAATTTGCGCAAGGACGGCCCATTGGTTAAAATAAAAGATGACCCCCGCGTCACTAGGTATGGCAAGATTATGCGTCGTTTTTCCATAGATGAGTTGCCGGAGTTCTTCTTGGTGCTGAAAGGGGATATGTCATTGGTTGGTCCAAGACCACACCTTCCCGAGGAGGTGGCTAAATACGAGCGTCACCACAAGAAGGTGCTTTCTATAAAACCCGGAATAACCGGCATGGCACAGATATCCGGAAGATCGGATTTGTCATTTGAAGAAGAGGTTAAATTAGATACATATTACATAGAGAATTGGTCTCCTCTTATGGATTTGACTACAATACTAAGAACTCCTTTGGCGATATTTAAAAAGAGGGAAGCCGAATAAATTTTTTATACACATAAAATGAATATAGCTTTGGTTCATGACCACCTAGCTCAAGACGGTGGTGCGGAGAAAGTTTTAAAGGTCTTTACGGAGATGTTCCCCGAGGCTCGCATTTATACTTTGCTTTCTGAAAAAAATAATGTAGAGAAAAACTATCCAGGTTGCAAGATAGATACGTCGATAATTCAAAGATTGCCAGGTGGCGTAAAACATTATCAGTGGTATATGCCGTTTATGCCGATGGCGGTGGAGTTTTTCGATTTGACCAGTTACGACTTGGTGATATCCGATTCCTCGGCTTTTTCCAAGGGGATTATAACGAGACCGGAGACCATGCATATAGACTATTGTCATACACCGACTCGTTATCTTTGGAGTGATACCCATAAATACATAAAAGAGCTCGGCTATAATAAGTTTCTTAAAAAAATCATATTTTTAGTTTTGAACTATATTCGTCTTTGGGACAGGCAAGCCGCGCAAAGACCGGATTTCGTCATAGCCAACTCTAAGACCGTACAAAAGCGAATCAGTAAATATTATGATCGTGACAGTGAAGTTATATACCCGCCGGTGGACACCAAGAGATATAATGTGACTGGTGAGCTTTTTGATGAAGGGTTGCACAAAGAGGATTATTTCCTTATCGGGTGTCGTTTGGCCCCTTACAAGAGGGTTGATATAGTCATAGAGGCTTTCAAAAAGATGCCGGAGCGTAAATTGAAGATATTCGGTTCAGGCGTCGATTTCGAAAGATTGAATAAATTAGCCGAAGGAGCTTCGAATATCGAATTTTTAGGAAGAGTGGAATGCGATCGTCTCGCTAAACTTTTTTATAATGCCAAGGCTTTTATTCATCCGCAGGAAGAGGATTTCGGTATCAGTGCCGTGGAGTCCATGGCTTGTGGGACTCCGGTCATAGCCTATGGGAAAGGTGGCGCGACCGAGATAGTGACTAATGGAAAGAGTGGCATCTTTTTCGACAAGCAGACTCCGGAGGCTGTCATTGTCGCGGTGAATAATTTTTCAAGAGATGGATTCGATAAGCTGGTTGTTCGCGCGGAGGCGGAAAAATTCAGCGCAGATAGGTTTAAAGAAGAGATTAAAATGTTCATTAATAGAAAGTTCGAGGATTTCAAAAAATAAATTTCACAATTCCACAAAGGAAGGGTCTATGAGATCTAAAGAGCGTAGGGTTTTTGATTTTCGTATTTTTCTCGGTAAAACATCAGAGAAGTATGGTATGTCTCCTGCCTATAAAGGGAGGGTGAGAATCGGTATCGATGGTGGTGTTTCGGCGACGATGCTCGGCGAGAAGGGGGATGCCTTGTCTACGGTTTGTGGTAATGCGACAGGTGTAAAAATAGAATTTTCCTTTGGCAACGACGTGACCTTTTCTTTTCCTTTCAGTAAAGTCACTTATCCTGGTTTACCGCTCGGTAATTACATGATAGGAAAGTATGGCAATGATTCATTTTGTGATGAAGCGCTTGCTGTCTATAAATGAGAAATTCGATCAAGGGAGCCTCAAAAGCTCCTTTTTTAAACTAATAAGCTTCTTATGAATATAGGAGTCGACATTAGGGTTTTGACGGACAAAAAGTATAGTGGAGTATCTTGGCATGTACTGGAGCTATTGTCCGCTATTTTGGCGATCGATAAGGATAATCGATATTTTTTGTATTATAATTCTTTTCATGATTTGCGTAGTCGTTTGCCCTTATTGGATAATTCCGTCGCCAAGATCGTTTCTACGAAATTCCCCAACAAGGTATTTAATTATTTTTTGCAAAAGATTTTTCGTTGGCCTAAGTTGGATGTGGTTGTCGGAGGGTCTTCTGATAAAATGGATTTGTTCTGGTTGCCTCATATAAATTTTTCTTCGATTTCCGATGGTTGCAAGAAAGTTCTGACTATTCATGACCTTTCGTTTTTGATTTATCCTGAGTTTTTTTCTTTTCGCAAGAACCTTTGGCACCGTTCTCTCGGCTTGAGAAGATTGGTCAAGGAATCAGACGTCGTGGTGGCTATTTCCGATAGCACGAAAAACGACATAATGAAGATTTTTGATGTTTCCGAAGATAAAATAAGAGTTATACCACCGGGTGTCGATAGTAGGTTTGTAAAAAAGGAGCTTTGTGAATTGGAGGGCGTTAAAGAAAAGTACAAATTGCCTGAAAAATTTATTTTCAACATTGGTAATTTGGAGCCGAGGAAGAATATCGCCGGTTTGATTCGCGCTTTCGATTCTGTCGCCGATAAAGTAGATGATTATTACTTAGTACTGGCTGGCGGGGTGGGGTGGAGGAATAGAGAAATCCTTTCAACTATCGATAAATCCAAAAACAGAGAGAAGATTAAGGTTTTGGGTTACATTGACGATGTCGATAGACCGGCTTTGTATAATTTAGCTAAGTTATTTACTTACCCGTCTTTCTATGAAGGATTCGGCTTGCCGATTCTGGAGGCGATGGCCTGTGGCTGTCCTGTAGTGACTGGCAATGCGTCGTCTTTGTCGGAGGCGGCCGGCGATGCCGCTTTATTAGTGGATATCAACAACGAAAAAGCTATTGAAGAGGCTTTGATGACTTTGATTAACGACGGGGATTTGAGATGTCGTTTGTCGGAAAAAGGACTAGAGCAGGCTAAAAGATTTAAATGGGTGGAAGCAGCTGAAAAATATCTTGAAGTTTTTAAAAAATAGCTTTGACTTGTAATTTTTTTATTGACAAAGATTATGAAAAAAGAGATAAAAATCAAAACCAAGCCACGCGTGGCTATCGCTATGTCGGGCGGTGTCGACTCGTCTACGGTCGCTAAAATGCTAAAAGACAAAGGTTACGAATGCCTGGGTGTCTTTATGCGTCTTGGTATAGAGCGCGGTTGCTGTGATGAGGATGCCGCCAGAAGGGTGTGTCAGAAAATCGGAATAAAATTCTACCCAATCGACGTAAGGACTAGATTCAAGAAGGAGGTTAAGGATTATTTTTTAGAATCTTATAAAAAGGGGGTAACACCTAACCCGTGCGTTAAGTGCAATCAACTGATAAAATTCGGGGAGCTCTTGCAGAAGTCCCTGTCTTTAGGTTGCGACTATTTGGCCACCGGTCATTATATAAAGCTAAAGAAGGTTAGAGGTAAGTATAGACTCTTTCGGGCAAAAGACATCACCAAAGATCAGACTTATTTTTTGTACAACCTAACTCAAGACGAACTCAGTCATTTGATGTTTCCGATAGGTGATTCAATAAAGGAAAAAATCAAGAAAGTCGCCGAGAAGGACGAGTTGCCCCACTTGAAGCACGAGAGTCAGGACGTTTGCTTTTTGTCTGGCGAGCACAACGATTATCTCAAGGAGAATTTGAAGATGAAGGTCGGGCCGATAAAAAATGCCGAAGGAACCGTTATCGGTGAGCATCAGGGCTTGCCTTTGTATACCATCGGTCAGCGCAAGGGGGTCGAGGTTGGCGGTACTGGTCCTTATTATGTGGTTAAGAAGGATTTTAAGACTAATACTCTTTTCATCACGAATAAATCCGATGACCCGGCTCTAAGTTCTCAGGAGTTGATGGCTGAAAATGTCAATTGGATATCCGGTTCGGCTCCCAAATTTCCTTTTAAGTGCCAAGCCGTGATTCGTTATCGTCATCCGGCCGTACCTTGTTTGGTTAGCAAGGTTTCTTCCTCTAAAAAAGAAGATAAGGTCAAGGTGGAGTTTTCCGTGCCACAACGCGCTATAACTTCCGGTCAAAGTGTGGTTTTCTATAAGGGTAATGAGCTTTTGGGAGGAGGAATCATTGAATAGTAGATTTTTTTTGTTTAATATTAGTTAATGAATTACAAAATGTGTTTTGCTTGGCAACGTTTGTTCTTTTGTTGACATTTTTCTTTCATTGTATTAAACTACTAATATAAAGGAAAAGCCCGTTAGATGGCCTTTCCGCTTTTAATTTTAATCTCTCATATCTTGAGCGCTAAGGGTAAACCTTGTCCGTTCTTAGCCTGAACGGATTTATTGGTCGAGGTAGAGGAAAAAAGGAAAAACTATGGCTAAATTGCCAAAAATCGAGGAGATGTTGGCGGCCGGTATGCATTTCGGCCACAGCACTCAAAGATGGCATCCTAAGATGAGGCCTTTCATCTTCGGTGCTAGAAAAGGGATTTACATCATTGATTTGAGCAAATCTCAGAAATCTCTAGAGAACGCTTTGGTTTTCATGGAGAATTTGGTTCGCGAGGGTAAGACGATTCTTTTCGTCGGCACCAAGAATCAAGCTAAAAAACAGATCAAGGAGTCCGCTTTATTGATGGACATGCCTTATATCTCTGAGAAGTGGCTTTGTGGTCTTTTGACCAACTTCGTCGTCTTCAAAAAGATGATTAAGAAATACAAGGATCTTTTGGAGGAAAAGAGAAGCGGAAAATTGGACAAGTACACCAAGAAAGAGAGATTGGATTTTGATAAGGAAATAGAACGTTTAGAGAAGAAGGTCGGCGGTTTGATTAATTTACACAAACTCCCTGATGCTTTGTTTGTTTGGGATATCAAGAAGGAAGCTACCGCTATCGCCGAGGCTAAAGTGAAGAATATTCCGATAGTTGCCGTTTGCGATACTAACGTTAATCCTACCTTGGTTAATTACCCGATACCGTCCAATGACGACGCCACCAAAGCCGTGAATCTTCTTTTGAATTGCATCAAGGACAACGTCAACGATGCTAAGAAGGTAGAGTCTAAGTAAAAAACAAAATAAAACAAGAAATCGTGCCCTTGCTTTCGAGTAAGGTTCGGTTTCCAATTAAATCTATGGAACTCATAAAAGAATTGCGTGAAAGAAGTGGCGCCGGTATGATGGATTGCAAGAAGGCTTTAGAAGAAGCTGGCAACGATATAGATGCTGCTATGGAGCTTTTGCGCAAGAAAGGTATAGCGAAAGCCGCTAAAAGAGAGGGGAATGAGGCCAAAGAGGGTGTCGTGGAATTATCGATAAGCGAGGCTGGTGATGAAGGTTATATGGTCGAGTTGAACTCGGAGACCGACTTTGTCTCCAAGAATGAGAAGTTTCGCGATTTGGCGAAGTCCGTTTTGGAAGTCATTAAAGCCAATAAACCGGCCGATATGGATGCTTTGATGTCTCTGCCGATGGGTGTTTCGACTGTCAAGGAATCCATTGATGAGCTTTCTGGTAAAATCGGCGAGAAGATAGTTCTCAAACAGTTCGCCGTCCTTGCCGGAGGTACTGTCGCCGCCTATTCTCATATGGGTGGTAAAATCGGCGTCTTAGTTTCTCTTGATGTGGCCGGGAAAGCCGATTTGGCTAGCGACATTGCTATGCAAGTAGCTGCCGCCAATCCTTTGTACATCTATCCTTCTGAAGTTCCGACTGAGAACATCGACAAAGAGAAAGAGATCGAGCGCGAGGTTTTAGTCAAAGAAGGGAAGCCTGCCGGCGTCATCGATAAAATTCTCGAAGGCAAGGTCAATAAATATTTAGAAGGCATTTGTCTTGTCAGGCAGGAGTTTATAAAGGACGACAAGAAGAAAGTGGAGCAAGTTTTGGATGGTGCCACTATTACCGCTTTCAAGAGATTTGGTGCTTAATCACTATAGTGTTTTTCAAAGATGCCGCCGCTTAGACATAGCAGCGGCATCTTTTTAGAGAGTATTATTTTTTTAAATACACCTAAATATATGCGTATAGCAGAAGTTCAATTCTCGAAGTGGGATAAGGTCTACGACTTTTCTTTAGGGCATCTGGAGTTAAAGGCTGGTAATATGGTTGTTGTTGATACGGAGTTGGGACAAGAGATCGGTGAGGTTGTTAGAATCGTCGATAAAAAAGATGTTCCGGATGTTTTGAAGCCAGTCGAAAGACTCGCTACTCAAGAAGACTTGGCGAAATTACCTTCAAAGAGAGAGAAAGCTGAAATCGTTGGTGCTTGTCGTGATTTGATAACCAAGCATAATTTGCCGATGAAACTGATAGACGTCCATTCTTCTTTTAGTGGGAATCGTTTGAATTTCGCTTTTATAGCTGATGGAAGAGTAGATTTTAGGGATTTGGTAAAAGACCTTACCTATCAATTCAATAAGACTATTCGCTTGACTCAGATAGGAATCAGAGATGAGGCCAGATTCTCCGGAGATTGCGGGCATTGTGGTAGACCTTTGTGTTGCAGGGGGTTTTTAAAAGACTTTTCTTCGATAAGCTCGGAGATGGCCGAGGCGCAGCAGGTTATACATCGCGGTAGTGAGCGTATTTCCGGTTGTTGCGGTCGTTTGATGTGTTGCTTGTCTTACGAATACGAAGGATATAGAGATTTAGCTTCTAAATTGCCGATGCCGGGAGATAAAGTTAATGTAGACGGTAAGAGGGGTACTGTCGTCGGGTGTCAGTTTTTGAAACAAAGCGTTAGTGTGGAAATAGATGATGCTAAAGAGGGGCGCATGATAATCGATGTAGATTATAGCAAAAAAGGTTAGTGCTATTAGTCGTTTGCAGGTATCGACAAAAACATGCTATAATTTTATAGCAGAAAAACCTAAATAAGAATTTATGCCAATAATTGGTAAGGAGGTTAAAATACTCATTGTTGAGGATGATGAGTTTTTACTTAATATTTACCTGACTTCTTTTAAGAAGGAGGGGTTTAGGGTTTTTGTAGCCAAAACAGGCGAGGATGGTCTTAAAATGGCCATCGAAGAGCGTCCGAGTGTTATATTGTTGGATATTCTTCTTCCTGGAGAAAAGAATGGCCTAGATGTGATGAAGTCTCTTGCTAGCAAAGTGGAGACGGCGGAAATACCGGTGATGATAATGAGTAATTTGGCGGATGATATCACTATTAGCGAGGGTATGGCTCTCGGTGCTAAGGGGTATTTTATCAAATCTCAATTTAGCCCCAAAGATGTCGTGCGTAACGTCTTGACTTTCTTGAAATAAATAGTATTCTGTATATAAAGACAAGCCAATAGTTTTGGTTTGTTTTTTAGTAGTGAAAGTTAGAACATTGAAAATTTATCAACTTGGACGGAGGATTGTTATGGAGAAGAAGGATCAGAATTTGATGGCAGGTAAGACTATTTGCCCAGTACTACAAAAGCATTATGAATTGCCAGCATCTGAGAAGGAGAAATTTTTAAGGACTAAAGAGGCGATTTTTCTTTTAGATGGTCTGCCTCAAAAGACTAGGGAGATTGTAGTTTATGGCTTCCTTAACGGATTGCATGGTGAAAATGTCAAAGATTGGAAGGAGGTAGTCGATCGTTTTATGGAAAGCCGTGTCATGAGGAATTTATCTATTAATCCGGGAACGTCATTCGGAACAGATCTTATGTATAGATTGATACCGATTCAGGATTCTGTAGAAAAATATTTCCTTATGTCGAAGGCTGGAGGCATCTCATTGCGTGGTCGTTTTGATTCCGTGGTTGGCAGAAGCATTAGGATGATAAGAGAAATTCTTGACAAGCATAGTCATTGTCATCTCGCTGATTTTGGAGCGGGGGCTGGGACGACCGCCATGGAAATTCTTCGTCTTATGAATGAAGAGAGGGGTTTTATTAGTATCGATTGTATTGATATTGATGAAAAGTCTTTATCCGTTGGAAGAGAAAAGAGTAGGATCGGAGGATTTGACGAGATAGAGTTTGTTAAATCCGATATGACTAAGATGAAAGATTTTTACAAAGAAAACAGTAAGTTGGACATAGGTCTTCTTATTGGAGTTCTTTGCGGTATGCCTCATCGTCACAGGGTTTTACTTCTAAAGACTTTGAAAAGATATTTTAAACCCGGTGGAAAAATGATTGCAGCCGCTTTGCTTGAAAAAATGGCTCAAGACGATCTTTTTAGCGCCTATCTTCTTAGAGAGATAACCGGTTGGCAGTTACAATATCGTAGTCTCGGTGATCTTGAGAGTGCTTTCGTAGAGGCTGGTTGGAAATATCTTAGTTATTTTCAAGAAGAGCCGACTAGGTTTTACGAAATAGGGATAGCTGAGGCTTGAACTTTTTTATGACTCCGAATTTTGCTATAATGAAAATGCAAGATTCGGAGTTTTTTATTTTTTTACAAGGAGATGTATTCATTTTTTATTTTTAGCGCGATTTTCAACGCTCTTATCAGTCTTTGTTTGGGTATTTTTGTGTTATCGAAAAACATAAACAGCAGAGTCAATAAAATTTTCGCCTTTCTTTGTTTATCTGTCGCTGTTTGGTCGTTTTTTTATATTGGATGGCCGTTATCCAGGGATGCCGAATCGACTTTATTCTGGTTCCGACTTTTGCACATTGGGGCATCTTTCACTCCGATAGCTTATTTTCATTTCGTCACGAGCTGGCTTGGCATAGAGAAGAAGGGTAGAGTTGCCATAGTAATCGGCTACGTTCTTTCTTTTATTTTTTCCTTCCTGTCATTCTCGCCATATTTTATCATGGGAATGGTTCCTAAATTCCAGATGAGGTTTTGGGCGGAGCCGGGAATTATCTATCATTTTTATTTATTATATTTTTTCTTTTATTTTGTCTCATCTTCGGTTTTACTCTATTTAAGCTACAAAAAATCATTTGGTATAAAAAAGAAGCAAGTTTTTTACATAACACTCGGAACTATTTTTTCAATAATTGGCGGTTCTACTAATTATTTTCTTTGGTACGATATCAATATTCCGCCATACGGAAACATCCTAGCCGGTTCTTTTGTTATTTTTTCGGCATATGCGATTATCAGATATCGTTTTATGGATATTAGGATAGTGGCAAAGAGATCCTTTATGTATTTTAGCTCCGCCTTATTCACATTCTTCTTTCTCTCCCTGTCTTTGTGGTTGTTCGAGTCTTTCTTTAGTGGGTATAGCGGGTTTTCTCTATCGGTGGCCTCGGCTGTTTTAGCTGCCGTTTTTACGATAATATTCTATTATTTAGAGGTGCTCTTGAAGGATTTGGCGGATAAGCGTTTTTTTTCTGATATACACAACTACGAAGAAACTGTGAGGGTTGTAGCTCAGGAGCTTACCAGGCATAACGATGCCGGGGAAATCGCCGATTTGATTTTTGACACAATTAAAAAAACCATTCCTGTCAGAAGGATAGGCGTCTTTTCTTTGATGGGCGGGGATTTTTTGTCTGTACGTTATCAAGCTATTAAAATTTCAGGATTCGATAAAATTCGTTGCCAGAAAATACTAAAGGATGATTTTTTTATCAAGTATTTGGAAAAAACATCTTCGCCGTTAGTCACGGAAGAGTTGCCTTTTTTAAGTGAGACCTCCGCTTATTTCAAGAATAAAAATCAGTTATTAGGGGTTGCTTTAAGAATGAATGAATGCAAAGCTTCCGTATGTCTACCTCTTATGGTCGACAATAAGGTGGCCGGGATGGTGTTGCTGGGCAGAAAGCTTTCCGGCGACTCCTATAACAAGGAAGACTTGATGCTCTTATCTACTCTTGCCGATCAGGCCGGCATAGCCCTTAATAATGCTATGCTATATCAGTGCATTAAAAAATTTGGCAAGGAATTACAGGGCAAGGTAGATGAACAAACAAAGGAACTAAAGAAAAAAGCTGAAGAGTTGGAGGAAAAAAATAAAAATCTTAACAAGCTCCTAGGTGTTAAAAATGAATTTTTAAAGATAGTCAATCATCAGATAAATACCCCGCTTTCTATTATAAAGAATTCGGTTTTTATGGTGCGTAATAAGTCGTTTAGCGTCGAAAAGGGGCTGTCTTTCGTAGAAAAAGGAGCAAAAAGGATTGACGATGTTTTGAATGAATTTTGGAAGGCTTTTTATGTTGGTGGCGAGGGCGTTAAGTTGAAGCCGAGAAAGATCGATTTGGTTAGATTGGCTAGTAAGACGATAAAGGATTATGCGACCGCGGATAAAATAAAGGATGGAAGAATTGTAATTAATTTTATAAAGGATGATAAAATTCCGCTCGTTAAGGCCGATCCGGTTCAGTTGTCTCAGGTTTTTGGCAATCTGATTGATAATTCGTTGTGCTATACTAAGTCTGGCTCTATCGATGTAAATATTAAGAGAAGTGATAATTTTATTAAAGTTTTTGTTTCTGACACTGGACAAGGAATAGAAAAGAATGATATAAAGCATATTTTTGAAAAATTTTTTCGTAGCGCAGCCGCTAAAAAAACTCAACCGAGTGGTTCGGGATTGGGTCTCTATATCATAAAAAAGATAGTTGAGGCTGGTGGAGGAGTCATGAAGCTGGAGAGAACTGAAGTCGATAAAGGGACAACTTTCAGTTTCACTGTGCCGATTTGGAAAAAATAGTGATTAAAAAAACACCGGCTAGTGCCGGTGTTTTTTTAATTCTTAACGCTTAGGACGACTTTATTCTCTAGTCCGAGATCGATTGACACTTTTGATCCTTCTTTAATCTTTCCCTCTATTATTTCCAGCGACAGTTCATCGAGTATTTTGCTCTGTATAAGTCTTTTGAGTGGTCTGGCTCCAAAGGTTATATCATAGCCCTCGTTGGCCAGCATCTTTTTCATCTTAGGGCTTATTTTTAGGACGATGTCTTTATTCCTTAGTCTGCTTTGAACCTTGGAAAGCTCTAGGTCGACTATGTTTTCCAAAGACTCTTTGTCGAGCGCTCTGAAAACCACTATTTCGTCGATACGGTTCAAGAATTCCAGTTTGAAGTATTCTCTTAATTTGCCGTCTATTTGATTTTTCATCTCCTTGAAATCGTTTTCTTTGGCATTTTGGCCCTCGTTGTCTTTGAAGCCTATGGAGAATTTTTTGATTATCTCATTACCAAGATTCGAAGTCATTATTATGACGGTGTTCTTGAAATTTACGGTTCTACCCTTGGAGTCGGTCAAGCGTCCATCGTCCAATAATTGCAGTAAGATGTTGAACACTTCCGGGTCGGCTTTCTCTACTTCATCGAAAAGTATTACGCTATATGGGCGTCGACGTATCTTTTCTGTCAATTGTCCGCCGTCGTCATGCCCGACATAACCCGGAGGTGAGCCGATTAGCTTGGCTACGCTATGTTTCTCCATGTATTCGCTCATATCCACTCTGATCAAGGAATTTTCGTCGTCGAACAGGAAAGAGGCTAGTGATTTGGCTAGCTGCGTTTTTCCGACGCCGGTCGGGCCTACGAATAAGAACGAGCCTATTGGTCTTCCTTCCTCGCCAATGCCTGCGCGAGAACGACGTATCGCATTAGCGATCGAATGTATGGCATCGTTTTGACCGATGACTTTTTTCTTCAATTCTTCTTCCATGTGCGAAAGCTTGCTGATTTCGCTTTCCATCATTTTGGATACAGGAACACCTGTCCAGCGAGAGACTACTTTTGCGATGTCCTCGGCGTCTATCTCTTCTTTAAGGATGGATTGTCCTTTTTTCTGGATTTCCGATAATTCTTTTTCGGCTTTTTTGACTTGTTTTTCCAGTTCAGGAATTTGTCCGTAACGTATTTCCGCCACCTTCATTAAGTCGTCACCGCGTCTTTCGGCTATTTCCGATTGTATCTTTAGTTCGTCTATCTGCCTCTTGGATTGCCTTATTTTGGCGATGGCGTCTTTTTCATTCCGCCAATGCAATTCTAATTGATTCGCTTTTTCTTTCAGCTCTTCCAGTTTTTTATTTAATTCTTTTTCCGAGAAGTCGTTCTTCTTGTCTTTGAATCCGCCCATTTTTATTATCTCTAGGCGGCGAATCTCTTTTTTCATTTTTTCCAAATCTTCCGGAGTCGAGTCGACTTCCATGCGCAAGGCGGAAGTGGCTTCGTCGATCAGGTCGATGGCCTTGTCGGGAAGGAAACGATCGGATATATAACGACTGGAAAGTTTTACGGCCGATATTAAAGCTTCATCGGTGATGCGTATGCCGTGATGTATTTCGTATTTTTCTTTAATGCCACGTAAAATATCCACTGTATCCTCCTCAGTTGGTTCGGCGACATAGACCGGCTGGAAACGACGTTCCAAGGCGGCATCTTTCTCGATGTATTTTTGATATTCTTTGGTGGTCGTAGCTCCTATGGTGCGTATTTTACCGCGAGCCAAGGCCGGTTTTAACATATTGGAAGCGTCCATAGCCCCCTCACTGGCACCGGCACCGACGATAGTGTGCAATTCATCGACGAACAATATGATATTACCATCTTGAGATTCGATCTCTTTCAGGACGGCCTTCAGTCTTTCTTCGAACTCGCCACGGAATTTGGCACCGGCGATCAATGCGCCAAGATCAAGCGATACTAGTTTGCGGTTGCGTAAATTCTCCGGAACGTCATTGGCTATGATACGTTGCGCCAAGCCTTCCACGATGGCCGTTTTTCCTGTTCCGGCGTCTCCGATGAGGACAGGGTTGTTTTTTGTGCGTCTGAGTAAGACCTGCATTATCCTTCTGATTTCTGAATCGCGACCGATTACGGGGTCCAGTTTTTTTTGTTTGGCCAGCTCCGTCAAATCAACGGTGTATTTTTCCAAGACGCGATATCTTACCTCCGGATCCGGATCGGTTATCGTTTTATTTCCTCTTAATTCCGTTAAGATTTTAGCGACTTGCTCGTATTCCACGCCATACTTGTTCAATACTTCCTTGGCTATGGATTTTACATTGAGAATGGATAGGAAGATGTGCTCGGTGGAGATGAATTCATCCTTCATTTTGTCCGCTTCTTTTTTTGACCCCTCCAATACGAAAGCAGCCTCAGCGGTTCCTGACACTGTGCCTACATTGCCATTATTAAAGGGGGAGTGGTTGTTTATTTGCGGTTTTGCCGGATTCTTTTTGGCCGTCTTTTCCAATTCATCTAAAATTTCTTCATGTATATCTTCGGGGTCTATAGCCATTTTTTCGAGAATCGGTTTCACCAAGCTCTCGTCTTGCTCCAAAAGGGAGCAGAGGAGGTGGGAGGCCTCGATATTTACTTGCCCGTATTCTTGGGCTATTATTTGAGCATTTATTATAGCTTCCTGAGACTTTGTAGTGAATTTATTGAACATATTCATAATATGGATTTATTGTCGTATATTAGCACTCTTTATTATAGAGTGCTAATATAAATATACATTATATATTATTACGGTGTCAAGGAGATTTTTCGTAAAGAAAGGTTTAATTGACAAGAGTATGAAAATATCCTAAAATAGAAAAAGGTGTTTTTTGTACATTTTAACTAAAAAGGAGCTGTTATGGTGGAAGTGGTCGGCGAAGATTTGGGCAGTATTATCACCCGCTTGAACTCTAAAATGGATCAAAAGATGGAGTTTAACGAGTCTTTTTTTGAAGATGTTAAATTTCTTGTTCTTGCGGGTGGAAAAACTGAATGTGTGGTAGATGTAATTCAGAGGGTATTCTGTGTCATTAAAAGCAAGAAAATGAAAGAAGAAGTTCCTTCTCCTCTTAATGAAAAAATTAATAAGTTCATAAGAGATTGTTTCGACATAGATGAAATAGGTTATATTAGCTTTAAAAAAGCAAGCCCAAGTCTTTGTCGCTAGAATAAGTTCCTCCCCGATAAAAAGGGAGGACTATTTTTTTAACAGATGACAAAAGAAGATAAGTCGTTTATAATTAAAATGATGGAAAAAATAACTATTTTAGGGATAAAAATAGACAATATTGATAGGAATGGTGTTGTCGGCGAAATCGATCGCCTGCTTAATGGCGGGCAACATTTAGTTTTTACCCCTAATCCGGAGATAATATTAGAGGCTAGTAAGGATGAAGAGTTATTCTATATATTAAATCAAGCCGATTTATCACTTCCGGATGGTTTTGGGTTGAAAGTAGCGGCTTTCCTGTGTGGTAAAAAGATAGCTAGGGTTTCCGGTTCGGATGTGGTTGTCGATTTATTGCAGAAGTGCGAAAAAAGTTTAATTCCCGTCGGTTTTGTTATTTGGGAGAATGGGCTGTCCACTAAACAGGATGTCGTAGATGGTGTAAGTAGGAAGTATCCGAAACTGGAGTTTAAAGTTCAAGTAGGTGGTCGTTCTAATAATTTTGAGCCGAATGAGGAGTTCTTGTCGATCAATCCTGGTGTCGTATTTTTTGCTCTGGGCTGTCCTTGGCAAGAAAAAAACGCCTATCATTCGATATCTAAGATAGGCTCAGCTAAGGTTTTAATGGGCGTTGGGGGAGCGATCGACTTTATATCCGATAAAGTGCGAAGAGCCCCGAAATTCATGCGCTATTGTGGATTAGAGTGGCTATGGAGATTAATTTTGAATCCTGGGAGGGTGAAAAGGATTTTTAACGCGGTAGTCGTTTTTACTTGGCGCGTTCTTGAAAGCCGGTTCATTCAACCATTTTTGTATCGTTCTTGTGTGTCTTGTCTTTTATATAAAAGAAACAGCTCTGGAAAATACGACATCCTTGTTGTTGAAAGACAGGGCGAGCTTGGGCATTGGCAGCTTCCGCAAGGAGGAACCGATGGCGAGGAAATTCTTAAAGCGGGGGAGAGGGAATTGCGAGAAGAGCTTAATACTGATAGGATAATTCCCAAACGCGTCTTTAAGCATCTGTATCGCTATAAATTCGGTGTTGGCGTCGGTATCAAAAAGAATGAAAAAAACGGACGAAATCGTCACATGGGTTACAAAGGGCAAAGATTGGGTTTGTTTATAGGCGAGTTCGTCGGTTGCGACGAGGATATAAAGGTGAATTTTTGGGATCACTCGGCTTGGAAGTGGGTAGATTCCGAAGACTTGGTTAATCAGGTGCATTTAGTTAGGCGAAGATCGGCTGAGATTTTTTTGAAAAAATTCAAAGAATTTGTTAAGAAAAAATAATATCATTAAACATATGGACAATAAAAAGATTCGTACGCGCTTCGCGCCATCTCCGACAGGCTTCTTGCATATAGGCAATTTGCGCACTGTTTTATTCGAGTATTTGACCGCTAAATCTTTAAAAGGGGATTTTATCCTTCGTATCGAGGATACTGATCAAAAAAGAGAGGTGAAAGGTGCCGTCGAAAAACTTATAGATGTCTTGGATTGGGTCGGTATCAAATTCGACGAGGGTCCGCATGTCGGTGGGGCTTATGGTCCGTATATTCAGACGGAGCGTTTGGATGTGTATAAAAAATTTACACAGCAATTAATTGATAAAGGCGAGGCTTATTATTGTTTCTGTACCGAAGAAAGATTGGCTAAAATGCGTGAGGAGCAGGAGGCCATGAAGAAACCGCCACGCTATGACCGTTGTTGTCGTGATATTTCGATAGAGGAGGCTAATAAAAGAATCGCCAATGGTGAAAAATACGTCGTGCGTCAAAAGATGCCGCTTAGCGGTAAATTTACGTTTCACGAAGAATTGCGTGGAGATCTCGAGTTCAATGCCGAAGAGCTCGATGATCATGTCTTGATTAAATCCGATGGTGTTCCGACTTATCATTTCGCTTCCGTAGTCGATGATCACCTGATGGAAATAACTCATGTCTTGCGCGGTTCCGAGTGGTTGCCGTCTTTCCCGAAGAATGCGCTTCTATACCGTTCTTTCGGATGGGAAGCTCCAAAATTCTACCACCTATCATTAATAATGAATAAAGAGGGCGGTAAGTTGAGCAAGCGCCAAGGGGATGTTGCCGTGGAGGATTTTCGTAAGAAAGGCTACTTAAAGGAGGGTTTGATAAATTTCATGCTTCTTTTAGGCTGGCATCCGGAAGGGGATAATGAAATAATAAGCCTATCGGAAGCGGAAAAACTTTTTAAACCGGAAAATATCGGTGTTTCTCCAGCTATCTTCGATATAGAGAAGTTAGATTTCTTCAACGGTTATCATATTAGGCAAAAGGGTCTCGACGAATTAGTTGATCTTTGTCGCCCTTATTTGAGCGATAATCTAGGATTAACCTCTCGTGAGGATAAAAAAGGAGATGAATTTTTGAAGAGAGTTATATTTTTGTCTCGTGAACGTCTAAAGAAACTTTCGGAGATTTCGGAGCAGACTAGATATTTTTTTACGGAGAAGTTGGAGTTCGATCCGGCTATGCTTGTTTGGCGCAAGTCTGACGCTGCTGGGGCTAAATCGGCGCTTAGCGACCTTAAATTAGTCATAGAGGGTATTCCTGAAGATTGTTTCTCTTTTGGTTTAGACGAGTTAGCCGGTGTCGGTTCTATCGAAAATGGTAAGGCTGTGGTTAATCCGAATGTCGCCAAAATACAGGACATAATCATGGAGTATTTGCAAAAGAATGAAAAAGGGACAGGGGATTATCTTTGGCCCATGCGGGTTGCCTTGACTGGCGAGAAGGCTTCTCCTTCTCCGTTCGAGATGGCATGGGCTCTTGGCAAAGAGGAGACGATATCCAAGATAACTAACGCGATCAGCAAGCTTTAACGCTTACTGATTTTTGCATTAATAATTGATTAATTTTAAAGATATGGAAAAAATAAATATCGGAGATATCGAGAAAATTATCATTCCTCTAGAAAGTGATTTTGGTATAAGTTGCCAAAAAGGAGATAGGTCTTTGGAGCTTTCCGTTCCACCTCTAATCATTGATGGGTTAGATACTTTTGAAATAGCTGAGGCGTTGGATGGTTATTTTCCCCTAGGCGCAAGAAAAGTAGAACAAGCCAACGGGTATTATATTGTCGAATTTTCTCTTGGAACAAAATCCGAGGAAATCCAGTCTTTGGTTAAAAAAATAGAGAGGGCTTACAAGGATAAAACTTTAAAAGAATAACCATATGTCGACCATAAAAGATATTTTTAAAGGATTCAATGTTCTATTGGATGAAAAGATTAGGATTTCCGGTTGGATAAGGACGTCTCGTTCTTCGGGGGAGATCGGTTTCATCGAATTGAACGACGGTACTTTTTTTAAAAGCCTGCAAGTGGTTTTTGATACTAAATTATCTAATTTTTCAGAGGTGGAGGGTTGGGGTACTGGTTCTTCTATTGAAGTCGAAGGTATTTTAGCGTCATCTCCCGCCGCCGGACAGCCATTCGAGCTACGTGTCGAAAAGATAAGTTTGATTTGTGCCGCTCCAGAGGATTACCCATTACAAAAGAAGAGACATAGTTTTGAGTTTTTGCGCGATATAGCCCATTTACGTCCTCGTTCTAATACTTTTTCCGCAGTTTTTCGCCTAAGATCCGTTTTGTCTTTTGCCATTCATAAATTCTTTCAAGAAAAGGGCTTCGTCTATGTCCATACCCCGATCATAACGACCAGTGATTGCGAAGGTGCCGGAGAGATGTTTCAGGTCACCACTATAGATTTGAAAAAAGCTCCGTTAGACGAAAAAGGCGATGTGGATTTTAAGGAGGATTTTTTTGGTGCACGGGCCGGATTAACCGTTAGCGGACAATTGAACGGCGAAGCCATGGCCATGGCTTTCAATAAAATTTACACCTTTGGTCCGACTTTTAGAGCTGAAAATTCCAATACAACTCGTCATGCTTGCGAATTTTGGATGATAGAGCCGGAAATAGCCTTTGCCGGACTGGCCGAAAATATGGCCTTGGCCGAGGAGATGATGAAATATTTGATTAACTATGTCCTTCGGGAACTGCCTGAGGAGATGGAGTTTTTCAATAAGTTTATCGATACTACCTTATTAGAGCGTCTTAATGGTATAGTTAAATCTGATTTTGGCAGGATAACGTATACGGAAGCTATAGATATTTTGAAAAAAGCCGACAAGAAGTTCGAATACCCGGTTGAATGGGGCATCGATCTGCAGACCGAGCATGAAAGGTATTTGACCGACGAGGTCTTTAAAAAGCCACTTTTTGTAACGGACTATCCTAAGGCGATAAAGGCTTTTTATATGAAAGAGAACAGTGACGGAAAGACTGTGGCCGCTATGGATTTGCTCGCTCCAGGTATTGGTGAAATAATCGGTGGCTCTCAACGTGAGGACGATTTTAATAAGCTGGAGAAGAGGATGGAGGAGGTCGGATTGAATAGGAATGATTATTATTGGTATTTGGACTTGCGAAGATATGGAGGGGCACCGCATGCCGGCTTCGGCTTGGGCTTCGAGCGTGCTATTATGTATCTTTCCGGTATGGCGAATATTCGAGACGTGATTCCTTTTCCGCGCACCCCGAAGAACGCAAAATTCTAATCCCTGTTTTGCTGAAGGATGGTTTTTCCGAGAATGATTTTATCGTTCTCGGATTTTTATTTTATTTATAAAAATGATATACTATCGGTATAGTTATGAACAACTCCAATTCTTCCACTACCTCAATCGTTATAGCGGATATTTTTTGGAATATCTTGTTTTTTCCTATCTGGTGGTATTCCATCGGGTTAGTAGAATTCTTAAAAAAAATAAAAGTTTTTTTAAGCGATAAGCAAAAGTCGCTCGGCCTTTTCGTTTGGATAAAGAATATTTTTGTCCCCATGTACGGACAGAAGGATTTTCAGGGTGTCATGATAAGTATCGTAATGCGCTTCATTCAAATAGTGTTTAGATTTTTGGCGATGGTTTTTTGGTGTTTGGTGTCTTTTGTCGCCGTACTAGCGTGGTTGTCTTTTCCGATTTTATCGGTTTGGGGGATATTTTATCAAATCTTTTAATTCTTATGGAGGAAATTAAGGATAAAATCGAATTCGTGAACTGTGACGAATGTAACGGCACTGGTTTTTCTGACAAGAAAAAAGTTTGCAATAATTGTCACGGACAAGGCCTTGGGGCTTTTTTTCTTGGTAATTTTTTGTATTGCAAATCCAGTATCGACAGGGAGAGTATCTCTTCGCGGGCTATGCGAAAGAGGATTATTTCCGCCATTGATGTTATCTCCTATATCTTTTTTGTCGTCGGCATAGGCTCTATTTTTTTCTATTTGATAAAGAACGATGTTGTTAGTAATTCTCGCTGGACGGATGTCTTACAAGACAAGAGTATTTTTATTTTATTTTTCTATTTTTCCTGTCTGTCTTTTTCTTTCTTGATCTATAGAAATAGTCAAAAAAGGCAAGAGAGGGAAAAGATAAAGAAGCTTCATGAGAGCGAGACTTTTCCGGATAATTGGGGTGATTTGCGCAAATACAAAAGAAGCGTCGAAGTTTTGTCGATGTGCAATGAAAACACTTTTCATCTATTGGAGTGTTCTTACCTTTTGGCACGTCGTCTTAAAAATAAGGAAATCAGAGCTCTTCATGTTTTTTCGGTATTTATAGAAAAGTCCGTGGAAGTAAAATCCCTCCTATTTCGTTTAAATGTCGATTTGTCCGCAATTAAGGAGAAAATCGATAATCAACTTTCTTTGCTTGAGAAAGATCTTGTTTCTGGTGAAAATGTCGAATTCGGCTTATCGACCAAGGAAGTTTTAATAGAATCTTTTATAGACGCTTATAATAACAAACAAAAAGACATAAAGGCATTGAATGTTTTTTCTTTTTGTTTTGAAAAGGAGTCTATAATAAAGGAGATTCTCCTTGATTTTAAAGTCAATGAGAACAAGATAAAAAACACGATAACTTGGTTTCGTATAAACGATAAACAGATAGAGAATTATAAGCTGTATAAAAAATTAGCACATTATAAGCCGTCGTCTTCGATGGATCGCGCTTACACTGCGGTAGCAACTCCTTTTTTGAATAATTTCGGCTATGATTTGACCTTGGCCGCCAAGTGGGGGCGTCTTGATGTTTGTGTCGGCAGGGACAAGGAAATAAGAAGTATTTTTGAAGCTTTAGAAGGTGGTAGCGCCGGAGCCCTACTTACTGGCCCAGATGGAGTTGGTAAGCGCTCCGTTATTAATGGTATTGCCAGGGAGATGGTTATGGAGGAGGATATTCCTATGATTTTGAAAGATAAGCGACTCATTGAGTTGGATGTCGCAAGATTAGTTTCTGGCGCTTCGCCGACTGTCGCCCAAGAAAGGATGTTGACCATAATAGATGAGATAAATCGTGCCGGCAATATCGTTCTTTTTCTTGAGAACCTTGAAAATATCGTCGGCATAGCAGCGGGAGGTGAGGAGAGTTTAGAGCTTTCGGAAGTTCTTTCCGGAGAGTTGGATAGAGGGGCTCTGCTTTGTTTTGCCACAGTCTCGGAAAGTAATTATATAAAGTATATAGACAATAAGGCTATTGGAAATGTTTTTGCCAGGATAAAGATAGGCGAGCCGGTCGGAGATCAAGCTATGATGATGTTAGAAAGCAAAATAGGATATATAGAGGCAAAACACGGCGTATTTTTCTCTTATAACGCGGTAGAGGCGGCAAGGGATCTTTCCGTTAAATTCATCCATGATAAATACCTTCCGACTAAAGCAGTCGATATTCTGGAAAAGACAGCCGCTCGTCTTAGTAGTAGAAAGAAAGGCGAGACCGTGGTCTGCGATCGCAACGATATCGCCTTGACCATAAATCAGATGACCGACATTCCGGTACAGGACTTGGAGGAGGGTGAAGGCGAGAAATTATTAAATCTGGAAGAGGAGATGCATAAGTACATGATCGGTCAGCACGAAGCCGTGCAAATGGTAGCCGACGCTTTGCGTCGTTCTCGAGCGGAACTGCGTTCAGGAAATAGACCGATAGCTAATTTTTTATTCCTTGGTCCGACCGGTGTCGGTAAGACGGAATTGGCTAAAACTATAACTAGGGTTTATTTTCAAAAAAAGGACTTCATGATTCGTCTTGATATGAGTGAATATCAGCACGAGGACAGTGTTAAAAAGATGATTGGCGATGTCGACGGTGTTCAAGGGTATTTGACTGAGTCTGTCCGCCAGAAGCCTTTTTCTCTTGTTCTGCTTGACGAATTCGAGAAGGCTAATCCCAAGATATTCAACCTTTTTTTGCAAGTAATGGATGATGGACGTCTCACTGACGGCCAAGGAAGAACGATTGATTTTACAAATAGCATAATAATAGCTACCTCCAATGCTGGTTCTGATTATGTGCAGGAACAGGTTCGAAATAATGTGCCAATGGAACAAATAAAGGAAGTTTTGATAAATGATCATCTATCAAAGGTGATGAGGCCGGAGTTGGTGAATCGTTTTGACGGAATAATCATATTCAAACCGTTAACCGAGAGTGATATTGAACAAATAGCTGGTTTAATGTTAAAAGATATAAAATCACTTCTCGAGGAGAAGGGCGTCGGTTTGGAAGTTTCACCAAGTGGTCTTAGTGTTTTGGCGGCTGCCGGATATGATCCCAAATTCGGTGCACGCCCATTGCGTCGCCTGATCCAAGAGAAAGTAGAGAATGAGATCGCTAAGAAACTTCTTTCCGGCGAAATAAAGAGGCGCGATGTGGTCTTTATAGACGACGCGGCCGAGATAGTAGTTAAAAAAGGAATGGAGCTTTAAAAAATGTTTCAATATATCGCAATTTGTCTAGTCGCTTTTTCTTTGTCTTTATTGTTTACACTTATAATTGAGAAAGTAGCTTGGAAGTTTAAGGCGCTTGATTATCCATCAGCAAGAAAGATACATGTCGGTCCAACACCCCTTTTGGGTGGAGTGGCTGTTTTTTGTTCTTTCTTTGTATCGATATTTCTTTTTAAAAACAACCTTTTGGTTGGTGATCTTGGTGCATGGAATTGGGTTTGGTTTTTTGCCGGTGGTGTTTTCTTAATTATTGGTGGTGTTTGGGATGATTTTAAGAATCTACCACCATCCAAACAGCTTGTGTTTCCGTGTTTAGCCGTAATTTGCGTTTTGATTGGTGATATAGGCATCGAAAAAATAGGCAATCCTTTTGGCGGACTGCTTTTTTTTAATAGTGTTTTATCCGATGTCCTTACTGTCGTTTGGTTGATGTTGATGATGTATACGACAAAACTATTGGATGGGGTCGACGGATTAGTGACGGGCGTGTCGGTCATTGGCGGTTTTACTATCTTTTTATTCACTGCAACCACTAAGTATAGCCAGCCGGATATAGCATTGGCCTCGATTGCTTTAGCTGGGGCCGGTATTGGTTTTTTGATTCGTAACTGGAATCCGGCTAAGATTTTTCTTGGCGAATCTGGTTCATTGTTTTTTGGTTATTCATTGGGTGTCCTGTCTATAATATCTGGTGGTAAGATAGCTATCGCTTTGCTTGTTCTCGGATTACCTTTATTAGATGTCGTTTGGACGATATTAAGAAGGTTGTTAGCTGGCAATAATCCATTCAAGGCTTCTGACAAGAAGCACTTGCACCATCGTTTTATGGAGTTGGGTCTTTCTCAAAGAAAGACAGCCTTGCTGTTTTATTTTGTTTCCGCCTTTTTCGGTTTGAGTGGTTTATTTTTGCAGAGTCTGGGAAAGCTGGCGGCTGTTTCAGCCCTATTTTTATTAATGGCTGTTTTTGTTGTTTTCTTTTCGATACATGAGAGGAAAAAAAAATCTTAATATGAGAAAAAGACTATATATTTTTATTTTAATTTGCTGGTTAGTTGGAATATTTTCCCTCATGCTCGTTCCTATGCCACCAGTTCCGGATGTTGTCAAAAAGATAACTCTCTATGATAAAGGGGCTCATCTTATCTTTTTTTCAGTGACTAATTTTTTATTATTGACGATTATTTACAGATTTAAAAAATTCAATTTTTTCATATCGGCGGTTTTGGCATCCTTCATCTCTTTGGCCTTAGCTTTTTTGGCGGAGGAGATGCAAACCTTTATTCCGGGAAGAGAAAATTCCTCTTTGGATTTTTTGGCCGGAGCCATAGGAGTGGCTATTTCTTGTCCAATAGCCTACGTGTTCAATCATGATCCGAGAAAGAGATTGGCTCTTCATGTCTGCTGTGCGCCTTGCACTACGGCCGTCTATGAGGATTTATCCAAAGAATACAATATCGAATTCTTTTTTTCCAATGCCAATATTTTTCCAAAGAGCGAGTATGAAAAGAGACTTAGGGAGGTTAAAAAGCTTGGTAAGATATTCAACGTTAGGGTTGTAGAGGATAGGTATTCTCATAAGGCGTGGAGGAAGTTTATTTCCGGAATGGAAAACGATAAGGAGGGCGGTAGTCGTTGCGATCATTGTTTTTCTTTTAGGTTGAGTAGGGTGGCTGCAAAGGCGAAGAGTATGGGTTTTAGCATGTTTGCCACAACTTTAAGTATTAGTCCTCATAAAAATACTGAAAAAATAAATAGATGCGGCAGGGAGGCTGGCGAAAGATACGGCATGAGTTTCTTAGGTTATGACTTCAAAGAGAACGATGGTTTTAAAAGGTCCATCGTTTTGTCAAAGAATTTTGGCTTATATAGGCAAAAATATTGTGGGTGTGAATTTTCTATGCCAGATAGGGTTAAAATTTGATTTATAGCCGGTAAATAAGGTATAATTAAAACATGACTAAAGAAAAATGGAGTAGTATTTTAGGTAATGTTTTGGACAATTTTGACGTCTTGGAGCATGAGAAGGGTTTCATCGAAGAAGAGGGTGGAATAGATTTGGAATACGTGGTTTTTAATGGTCCGATCGGCAAAATGAGGCTTGAATTTGTCGAGAAGCCGGTGGTATTGGGAAAGAAGACTAATTATTCCAATAGAATAGGTTCTGAAACTGCAGTGGAGTATGTATATAGCGATAGCGAAAAAACATCGCGTCTTATGGCCTACAAATGGAGTGATGAGGATGATGATTGGGTTGAAGTAAGCGAGAAAAGCTTCCAGTGATATGAAAAAAAGTTTGTTTTTATTGTTTTTGACGCCGATTTTCGTCTTATTACTATTAGAGGTTTTTTGTTTTAAGCCGGAATTGTCGTATTTGCCTTTTTTCGTTCTAACTGTTCTAATGGCGTTTGTCGTAAAAAAAATGATTGGTGGGAGTTTTTTTTCGTGGGAATATGTTGCCACCCTGGGATTCCCTTTAATGTTTATATTTTTTTCGGCAGCATATTCGATGCTGACTCCATTAGCCGTAATAAGACAAGCAGTTTTTGGTCTAGTAATGATTTTTACCTTTCTTTATTTAAGGAATATTAGCAAAGAAGATAAGAGTGTATTCATTGAGAATATTTTTTCGTATGCCGGTTTTCTGTTGGTATTTTTCGCATTTTCATTTTTTTACGGATTAAGGGTTTTTCTTGGAACGTCTATAGTTTTACTGGTATGCCTAATTATGGGCTTGGTCGTATTGGTGATTTTGAATGTTTTTTGGGCAAATAGAATTGCGATAAAAAACTCGATGATTTATATTTTTTTAATTTCTTTGTTAATGACTCAAATAGCTTGGTCTCTTTATTTTCTATCCTTATCGTATAGCTATCTGGGGTTGATATTGGCCATGTGCTATTATATGGTTATCGGAGTGGTTAAGCCTTATTTGAGGGATTCACTAACTAAAAAAACAGTTATAGTATATTTGACTTGCGGAGTATCTGGCATAATGATTGTCATTTTTTCCGCCCAATGGTTATGATAAATAAAAAAATGCCAACATGGATGATGCTATCATTAATGGTTTTGCTTTGTTTAGCCGCTGGTGTAACCGGCTCTTTATTGGTGAGAGCATATTTGCCAAGTGGACAAGTGAATTCATTGAGTAGCGACTTGAATATATCAAGGGATAGTTTGAAGAGAGCTAATTTGATAATAGAAAATGCAAAAAAAATAGTTGTTGAGCAGGATAGTAAAGTCAAAGAGACAGTCTCGTCTGGCAGAAATAGTATTGTTGGCGTATTTAAAAAGAAAAAAGAGGTGAGCGCCTCATCCGAAAAGAACTCCTTCTTGATTAATGACTATTATCATATGAACGGAGAGGAGACCGAGGGGCTTATAGTCACTAGCGATGGCTGGATTATCGCACCAAATCCGGAAAAGGGTCTTAGTGTTGACGAGTTGATAAAAAATTATGTCGTTGTCACTAAATCAAAAGATGTCTATTCTATCGACAGAGTAGAAAAGGCGGGGGTCGAGCCATATATTTTCATGCACCTTTCTTCCGTTAAAGATTTGCCGGTGAAACAGCTGGCTTCAAATGATTTATTATCCGATGGGCAGATGTTGGTTGCGGTCAATTGGGAGGGGAAGAGCTATGTGACTTCGCTTTTTGAAAAAAACAAACAAAGTTTCTATTACGAATCCAGTGATTCGCTTTCTGACAAGATTGTGCTTTCCGATAATTTAAACAGCTTCTTTCAGACGGCTTTCGTTTTTAGTCTTAATGGCGAAGTGGTGGCGATATACGATCAAGGATCGGGTGTTACTTCGATGGGTTTATTTTTGCCGTTCATAAAAGGATTATTGGAAAATAGTGATTTTAAATACCCATCTCTTGGTTTTAATTATGTCGACCTTGGCTCATTGGTCACTAAAGACTCTAGGTATGAAAAGGGCGCTATGATTATTTCTGATGGCAAGAGACCAGCTTTGGAAGTCGACAGTGCCGCAGCTGAAGCAGGCTTAAGGGAGGGTGATATAATTTTGTCGATCAATGGCGCTTCTGTGAATTCTGAAAATCATTTGTCTGCTCTACTGCAAAAATATCAAGCTGGCGATAGTGTGAGCTTGATTTATTTGAGAGAAGGGCAAGAGAGGAAAGTTGACGTTAAATTAAAAGAGTTGAAAAAATAATATAAAGATGCAAAAAATGAAAACAAAAACACTAAACAAAAAAGACGTAAAGGATAAAGTAGTCTTTCTGCGGGTCGATTTCAACGTACCCATGAAAAATGGCAAGGTTAAGGATGAGACTAAAATAGTGGCGGTCTTACCTACTATAAGATTTTTGTCTCGTTATGGGGCGAAAATAGTGCTATCAACACATCTTGGTGATCCTGCCGGAAAAAAAGACAAGAAATTTTCTATTGCTCCTGTGGCAAGAAGGTTGTCTTCTATTTTGGGTGAAGAGAATAAAAAAGTTTATATAATGAGTGATATTTTTGGCGAGAAAGTCGAAAAAACCATTAATAAGGCGAAAAGTGGAGAGATTGTGTTTTTGGAAAACTTGCGCTTCGATAAGGGCGAGGAGGAGAATGACGATGTTTTTGCCGGTAAATTAGCTGCCATGGCTGATTTGTATGTCAATGAAGCTTTTTCCGTGTGTCATCGAAAACATGCCTCGGTCAATGCAATTAAAAAGCACCTACCATCATATAGTGGACTTCTCTTGACTAAGGAAGTGGAAATGCTCAATCGCGTTTTGAAGCCGGCGAAACCTTTAGTCGTCCTTATGGGTGGTGCCAAGATAAAGACAAAGATAAATTTGATAAAGAATTTGGATAAAAAAGCCTCCAAGATATTGATTGGCGGCGGATTGGCTAATACGTTTCTCAAGGCCATGGGTTTAAAAGTCGGAAAATCGTTGATCGATAAAGAAGGAATAGAGATAGCTAAAAAACTTTTACAGAACAAAAAAATAGTCCTTCCAGTGGATGCTGTGACGAGTACTAGTCCGGACGGGAAGCCTGTTTTAAAAAAAGTCACCGATATAAAAAAGGACGACTATATTTTTGATATTGGTCCTGAGACCATCCGTCTATACTCAGAAATTATCAAGGGGGCTAAGACACTTGTTTGGAACGGTCCATTGGGAATGTTCGAAAAAGAATCTTTTAAGCATGGCACTCTCGCACTCGCTTCTTTGATAGCGTCAAAGTCGAAGGGAAGGACTTTTGGCGTTGTTGGTGGAGGGGAGACTATTGAGGCTATAAACATGACAAAGATGCAATCCCATGTGGATTGGGTCTCTACTGGCGGAGGAGCTATGCTGTCTTATCTTGGTGGTGAAAAGATGCCAGGACTATGATTGTATAAATTAAAAGCGACTTTTAATTTAAAATTCTTTAATCTATGTCAAAAATCAAGGAGATAAAGGGAAGGGAAATATTGGATAGTTGTGGCAATCCGACCGTCGAAGTGATTATTCGCTCCGATGATGGTTTTTTTTCTTGTGCAAGTGTCCCAACTGGCGTTTCCACTGGCGAATTGGGTGCCTTGGAGTTGCGCGATCGAGACCCAAGAAGATATCATGGAATGGGTGTTTTGCGCGCCATCGAGAATATTGAGAAAAAAATATCTCCAGCGATTCTTGGTATGGACGTTTTTGATCAAAAAGGTATCGATGAGACAATGATTTCTTTAGACGGTTCCGATAATAAGATGAATTTGGGTGCTAATGCTGTTTTCTCGGTTTCTTTAGCTGTATCACGTTTGGCTGCTAAGGTGAAAGGATTAGAGCTTTACGCCTATCTGGGTGAAAGCTTTGATTTTGGTGCTCCGTCACTACCGACACCTTGTTTTAATATGTTCAATGGCGGGAAATATGCCGACACCAATCTTGATTTTCAAGAATTCATGATAGTACCGTTGGGTAAAAAAACAGTATCTGAAAAAGTAAGGATGGGTTCTGAAATATTCTGCGAGCTTGCTAAAGTTTTAAGAAAAGGTGGTTTTGACACCGATGTAGGAAGTGAAGGAGGATATTCTCCTGATATAAGTTCTAGTGTTCAAGCGATAGAATTTATGTTATCGGCTTCGATAAATGCCGGTTACAAACCGAAGATCGATGTCGGAGTTGGTATAGATATCGGCTCTTCGGAATTATTCGATTCCTATAAGAATAGTTATATTTTTAAATTGGATAGAGCTGTTTTTTCAAGTAAAACTTTGATTGGTCTTTATAATGAGTGGCTTAAGGATTTTCCAATCGTTTTTCTGGAAGACGGATTGTCTTATGACGATTGGAGTTCTTGGAGTGAACTCACTTCTGAGCTTGGTGGCAAAATAATGGTAGTCGGGGACGATGTTTTCTCTTCGGACCAATCTAGGCTCAGAAAAGGGCTAAAGGAAAAGGCCGGCAATTCCATTGTTGTCAAACCAAGTCAGGCTGGAACTGTGACCGAGACGATGGATTGTGTAAAATTAGCAAAAAGACATAATTATAAAATAGTTATTTCTCATAGTTATGGCGAGACTAACGATGATTTTATAGCTGACTTATCTGTCGCTGTTGGAGCGGATTTTATAAAAGCAGGGTCGCTTTCTCGAGGTGAGAGAGTTTCCAAATATAATAGATTGATGGAGATAGAAAGAATAATGAAAATAAAAATATGAAAATAAAAAATACATGCCAAGCAAATCTGTTTAATGAGGATTATATCCTCCCAATGATTTTGATAGTTTTGGATGGATGGGGGATTGCTAAGCCTAGTCGAGGGAATGCCATAACCATAGCTAAAACTCCAACAATAGACTCCCTTATTAAAAAGTATCCCTTCACTAAATTATTCGCCCACGGCAAATATGTCGGTTTACCGGTTAAACAAGTTGGTAATAGTGAGGCTGGGCATATGAATATGGGTGCTGGCAGGGTAGTCGAACAGGATGCTGTAAGGATCAATGATAGTATTGTCAACGGAACTTTCTTTAAAAATCCAGCCTTTAAAGAGGCTATTAATCATGCCCATAAAAACCATTCCAGATTACATTTAATGGGAATGCTTTCTGATGACATGAGTCCTCACAGTGACATGAGCCATCTCGTGGCACTTATCAAGATGGCTAAGGACAATGGATTGATAAATAATCTATATCTGCACTTATTCACCGATGGTCGTGATTCTCCGCAGCACGAGGCTTTGCGCTTGATAATGGAGTTGCGTCGCAGGTCAAAAGATAAAGTACCGATTTCCACTATAATGGGTCGTTTTTATGCCATGGACAGAAAGAAGTCTTGGGGCAGAACCAATGATGCTTATAATGCGATAGTTATGGGAAAGGGGTTGCAAGCAGACGATGCGGCTCAAGCCATAGTCGAAAGTTATAACAGGAATGAAACTGATGAGTATATAAAACCATATGTCATAGATAAGAAAGGAGTGATAAGCGACAATGATTCCGTAATTTTCTTTAATTTAAGATCTGACAGGGCTCGTCAACTTGCTAAAATATTCGTTCAGAAAGACTTTAACAAAAAAAATCCAGGGTCTCTTCCTAGGGCAAGATTGGTTAAAAATCTTTGTTTTGTTTCAATGACTGATTTTGGTCCTAATCTTGAAGAGATACATAAGGCGTATCAATCCGATGACTTGACTAGCACTCTTCCAATAGCTTTAGGAGGGTATTCCCAGGCTTATATGGCGGAGTCGGAAAAATTCGCTCATGTGACTTATTTTTTTAATGGAGGATATCCTGGTCGCATAGGAGGAGAAGAGCAATATGTCATTCCATCTCCGAATGTGAATTCTTATGACAAGACGCCAGGAATGAAGTCTGTCGCCTTAACGAAGAAAGTTTTGGAAAATTTAAAAAATAGCAAATTTGATTTTACTCTGTTGAATTTTGCTGCCTCGGATATGGTTGCTCATACTGGTAACCTTAGAGCTGGTGTTAAGTGTTGTGAAATACTGGATGATTGTATTAAAAAGATAACCGACGCTTATTTAAAGAATGATGGTACTGTTATAATAACGGCTGATCATGGAAATATAGAAGAGATGATCAATCTTGAGACTGGAGAGGTTGACACGGAACACTCGACTAATCAGGTGCCATTCATTCTTGTTAACAAGAGCCTGAAAGGGATTAAAATAAATAATGGCGGTGCCTTGTGCGATATAGCGCCTACCATTCTTGACTTATTGAATCGAAAAAAACCCAAAGAAATGACCGGAAAAAGTTTAATAAAAAAATGAAAAGAGAATCTTATAAAAAAAACGAGCAACTAGTGGTTTTGGTTTTGGATGGCTTTGGAATAGCTCCTGATGGCGAAGGGAACGCATTATCCAAAGCGGTTATGACCAACTGGAAGAGAGTTGTCTCGAAATATCCTTCAGCCTCGTTGGAATCTTTGTATAGAGTGAATAAAAATATTAGTCAATCGGAAGTTTATTCGATTTTTGGTGGTAATTTTATGATTGACGATGCGGAAAGGGGGTCTTTGTGTAAGATTCTATCGGAACAGAACACCCCGGTCTCCATTATGGCTGAACCGGATAGATTGCCTTTGTCCGGCTTCTTCTATAATAACGGAGGTGATTTTCCGGAGTCTATTGTATTTTCTCCGCAAAGCGAAGAAGGTGCTAAAATTGATTGTCTACCACTTAGAGTGATATTTAAAGAGTTAATAGGAAGAATAAAAAATAGGGAACGCGGTTTAAAGATTGTTTTTAGTTCTGTGATAGAGATGGCCGCCAGAAAAGGCGACATGGGTCTAACTATTTTAATTCTCGAGGAAATGGATAGAATGATTAAATCCGTTATCGATGCGGTTTTGAGTGTTGATGGTCATGTTATAATTATGGCCACAAACGGTCAGGCCGAAGAGGTTATCGATATGAAGACTGAAAAGGCGAACAAGGAAATATCAAGAAATAAAACACCTTTTGTTCTGGTGGGAAACGATTTAGAAGGAAAGACAATGGGTTTCCCTGAGGCTTTGAGCGGTGATTTATCGGTGTGCGATAGTGTTGGGACTGTGGCAAATATTCCTTCTACTATCTTGTCTTTTTTTGGTATAGATTCTGCTATCTATTACGACAAAAAAAGTTTATTGTAGGGTGTTCGATTTATATCTATTTTAAAAAACACCCCCTCTTTTAGGAGGGGGTGTTTTTTAAAATATGAAGCTTCCGATTATACTCACACAAAGACCTATGAATGATCCGGCCAGAACTTGCATCGGTGTGTGTCCCACTTGTTCCAATAGTCGTGGGTAGTGGCTGTCCAAGACCTCGTCATCTCTTAGGTCTTTAACCAAGATGTTTAGTGTTTTTCCGTGCTGACCGAGGTAGCGTCGTAGGCCAACGGCGTCACGTATTACCACCACGGCGAAGACGAACGATAGCGCGAATATCGGAGAGTATAAGCCGTCTTTTATTCCTATTATGGTTACCAGAGAAACCACTAAGGCGCTGTGGCCGGAAGGCATTCCTGAATAGGCCAATAGATTTTTAATGTCTATCTTACGATGATTTGATTTTATGAAACATTTCATCGTTTGAGCAATCAGCGCCGATAAGATGGGTAAAACCAAGTAGGCCATATTTTTTTATATATCTAAGTTAGTTACTTTTTTAGCGTGAGTCTGGATGAAGTGTTTTCTTGGGGCCACATCATCTCCCATAAGCATGTCGAATATTTCGTCGGCGGTTTCGGCTTGTTCGACGGTCACTTGTTTTAATATTCTTCTGGCCGGATCCATCGTCGTTTCCCACAATTGTTCCGGATTCATTTCTCCGAGACCTTTGTATCTTTGAATTCTTAAAGAGGCCGGTTTTTTCGATTTTTCTTTCTGCTCTTCTTGTTCTTCTTCGCCCTCGGCCTCGCTGTCTATTTCTATAGCGTCTCCACCGAACTCTTTTACTATTTTCATTTTCTCTTCATCGCTATAGGCGTATCTTGTGTCGTTTCCTTTTTTGACTTGATATAGCGGTGGTTGAGCTATGTAGAGGTGTCCACTTGTGACTAGCTGTTGGAAATGTCTATAGAAGAGAGTTAATAGTAAGGTTCTGATGTGAGCTCCGTCGACGTCGGCATCTGTCATGATAATTATTCTATGGTAGCGCAGCTTCGTAATATCTAATTGGTCGTCAATATTCGTTCCCATTGCGATCACTAAGTTCTTTATTTCGTTGTTAGCCAACATCTTATCTAGACGAGCTCTTTCCACATTCAATATTTTTCCACGCAATGGGAGTATGGCTTGGAATTTTCTATCACGACCTTGCTTGGCGCTTCCTCCGGCGGAGTCTCCCTCAACGATGTAGAGTTCGCATTCTTTCGGGTCTCGGCTAGAGCAGTCGGCTAGTTTTCCTGGCAGGGTCAATCCGTCCAATGCTCCTTTTCTGAGTATCGAGGCGCGAGCCGTTCTGGCCGCTAAGCGAGCTTGTGCCGTTAAGACGCATTTGCCGACTATAGCTTCGGCATCGCGTGGGTGCTCTTCCAAGAAGTCGGATAAGGCCGTGCCGAAAATTTGTTCGACATACGCCTTCATTTCGGCATTGCCGAGTTTTCCTTTTGTCTGACCTTCGAATTGTGGCTCTGGGAGTTTGACGCTGACAATGGCCGTTAATCCTTCACGAACATCCTCTCCTGTGAGGTTCTCGTCTTTTTCCTTTAATAAATTATGGTTACGTGCATAATTGTTCAGTGTTCTGGTTAGAGCGGTTTTAAAACCGACTATATGAGTTCCTCCTTCCGGGTTATGAATGTTATTCGCGAACGGCAGTAGCTGTTCGTTGTATCCGTCGTTATATTGAAAGGCCACCTCCACTTTGCAATTTTCCACGTCTTTGTCGACATAAAAAATATTCTCGTGCTTAATGTCGTTGTTTCTATTCAAAGCTTTTATATAGGAATATATGCCACCTTCGAAGTGGAATTTGTAGTGCCTGTCTTGATCTGGCTTTCTCTTGTCGACGGCTTCGATGGTTATTCCTTTGGTCAGATAGGTTTGTTGGCGCAGGCGAGTCAATATTTTTTCCCAATCGAATTCCAATTCTGTAAATATAGTTCCGTCTGGCTTGAAGGTGATCGTTGTTCCTGTATCGTTTGGATCGTCTGTCTTACCGATTGATTTTATCGGCCCTTTGGGTTTGCCGATACTATACTCTTGAACCCATATTTTCCCTTCGCGTTTTATTTCAGCCTTAAAATATGTGGATAGAGCATTTACCACGGAAGCTCCGACGCCATGAAGACCACCGGATACCTTATATCCGCCATCACCGAATTTACCACCGGCGTGTAAAACCGTCAGAACGGTCTCCAATGTAGATACTCCGGTCTTTAGGTGTTTGTCCACCGGAATGCCACGACCGTTATCGACGACTTCCACCATTCCGTCCGGCAGAAGGGTCATTTTTATCTCGGATGCGAATCCGGCCATGGCCTCGTCGACGCAGTTATCGACTATCTCCCAAATAAGATGGTGTAAGCCGGCGCTGGATGTCGATCCGATGTACATGCCTGGACGTTTTCTTACCGGCTCCAGTCCTTCAAGTACTGTGATCGAGCTAGAGTCGTAATTTGATTTTCCTTTCTCCTTTTCTAGGTTTTTTTGAGCCATAGTTATTTTTATTTTTAGCTATTATTAGGTAATAATAAATAAACAACCCGCTATCTATTAATAATGGGCGAAAAAGCTGTCAATATTCATATTTTATCAAAAAAACCTTGTAAAGACAAGTATTTTGACGAGCTTGATTTATAGCTTAAAAAACAGTAAAATATAATTATGATATATAACGAAGACAATAAAAAAGAAGATTCCATGGAAGGTGTTGTTACGGGTCCCGATATTAAAAGATACGAGACTGATGTGTCCGGCGTCTCTTTGAATAATTTGAAGATAGGCTTGTGGCTAGCTAAGAGAAAGGGGATTTTTAAGAATTCGGTCTTGATTTTATTCGGTGCGGTCGCAGTGTCTTTGGCTGTTTATGGTTTGTTTGGCATCGGCTATTATTATTTAAAGGGTGCCGTCGACGACAAAAAGATGGTAGCCGAAATGGTTTCTATAAAAACAGTGCCACAAGAGTTTCTTTTAGAGAGGGCCGCTAAGAATTTAGCTATTTCTTCGTTATCCGTAATCGACAATAAGGGTTCTTACGATCTTTATGTGGAGTTAAAAAATCAAAATCTTAAACACTGGGGAATTGTCGACTATTGTTTTAAGTCGGGTGAAAAAGAGCTAGAGTGTGGGAAAGGTTTTATTTTACCCAACGAAAAAAAATACTTTACCGCGCTTGAGTTAAAGTCGGAAGATCGTTTGGTTAATCCAAAATTTATCGTTAACGACGTTGTCTGGAAGAAGCTTGACCCGCATAAAATATTCAATTGGGAGGCCTTTAAAAGTGAAAGACTGAAGATAAAAATCGAAGATATAACCTTTAATGCCGGGGCTTCTAGTGAATTATCCGAAAAAATCAACATCAATCAGCTGTCTTTTTCTATAAAAAATCAAAGCGCTTATGGTTTTTGGGAGGCACCGCTCGAGATAATACTCTACAGAAATGATAGGATAGCTGGTATTAGTCGGTATGTTCTGAAGGAATTTTCTTCTTATGATGAGAGGAAAATAGACATGTCTTTAGTCGGCGAGTTCTCCGGTGTCAACAAAATAAGCATATTGCCTTATATAAATATCATGGACGATAATAATTATTTGAAACCTGGGAGGTAGGAAAGCAAATAGATGGGTAAGATATTTTTTCGTTTAAAGAATTTAGACTGGGTGATGTTCTCTTCCGCCTTATTATTGGCTTGTTTTGGTTTGACGGAGATATATAGTATAGCCTTAGGGCAAGGAACGACGGATTTGCTTAATTTTAAAAAGCAGATTTTTTTTGTTTTGGCCGGTTTGGTGGTTTTTTTTGTTTTTGTTTTGATGGATTATGAATTTTTAAAGAATTCAGTTAAGTATTTTTACGCACTGACCTTTATAGCTCTGATCGTTGTTATTTTTATAGGCAGTGGTATTCGTGGCACGAGAGGTTGGTTTTCTTTAGGGTTTTTTAATTTACAACCCGTTGAATTTGCTAAGATAGCCTTAATATTGGCTTTATCTTATTTTTTATCTAGTAGAGCTGTTAAAATAAGATCCTTTAAACAATTAATAGTGTCATTTTTTATAACGATAGCATTGGCTGTTCCGACTTTTTTGCAGCCGGATTTTGGTTCGGCGTCTCTGTTGATGATGACCTGGGTCGCTCTTTTGATTTTTTCCGGTTTTAACAAGAAATTTTTCATTGTGATAAGCACTATTGTTTTTGTGGTGGCAGGTAGTCTCTGGTTGTTTTATTTCAAAGATTATCAAAAGGAGAGAGTTAGGACTTTTCTTAACCCATCGGCAAATACCTTGTCTTCCGGGTATAATGTTAATCAGGCTTTGATAGCGGTTGGTTCTGGTGGGGTTTGGGGTAGAGGAGTCGGTTTTGGCTCGCAATCTCAGTTGAAGTTTCTTCCTGAGGCGCATACAGATTTTATTTTTGCCGTTATTAGTGAGGAGTTCGGCTTTTTGGGTGGACTCATGATATTCTTGGCTTACGCCACTATTTTTTACCGCTCATTGTCAAGTATTGCTAAAATTAGCAATGATTTTGGTATTTTTATAGTTTTAGGTAGTATGGGCTTGATTTTTATTGAAATGTTTATTAATATTAGTATGAATATCGGGATTATGCCCGTGGTTGGTATTGCACTACCTTTTGTCAGTTATGGTGGTAGTTCGATGCTGGCAAGTTTTGCCTTGCTAGGAATCGTCGAAAATATTATAATAAAAGCAAAGACTAATTTTTAATGAAATCTGAAAACGGGTAAAAACGGCCATCTTGGCCTTTTCTTTTTTCAATTTCCAACTTAAATAATATGACAATGAGTTTAAAACTGGAATCTTTATCCAGAAAAGGTGATGAAAACACCAAGGAAATGGTTAGTAGCGGCTTTATTCCGGCCATCGTCTACGGACCTCATCTTAAAGCTAATAAGCTTGTAAAAATCAAGGCTAGCCTTTTGGCTAAAACCTTCGCCGCCGCCGGTGAATCGACATTGATCGATTTGTCTATTGATGGCAAAGAAGAAGGAAAAGTTTTGTTTAAGGAAGATCAGCGCGATATCCTTAGCAACAACATAATCCACGTCGATCTCTATGAAGTTGATATGAATAAGGAAATTTATGCCAACATCTCTTTGAATTTTGTGGGAATTCCTTCTGCAGTGGACACAGAAGGCGGTGTTTTGGTTAAGAATATAAACGAAATAGAAGTTAAGTGTTTGCCTGGCGCATTGACTGGCGATATCGATGTCGACTTGTCCGTCTTAGCTCACATCCATGATGTCATCAAGATGAAGGATTTGAAATTGCCAAAAGGAATGAGACTTACTTCCGAAACCGATGACGTCGTCGCCACTGTCACTGAGCTCAAGATTGAAAAACAGGAGCCGGTCGCCCCTGCTGCTGACGCCACCGCCGTCCCAGCCCAGAATCAGCCAGTTGCTGATAAAAAGGAGTAATTAGAATCTTCTAAATATAACAAGGGGAATGTTGTCTAGCTTTAATGTTGTTTTGAAAAAAATAACAAAAAAAATCGCTGATAATAAAATAAAAATATGGAAAGCCATAATGGTGTTTTCCATATTTTTATTTTTAGCCGTCTCTGTCTTGTTTGCTGTATCTGTTTCGAATAAAAAAAAGACGGTGGCTGAAAAAAGCGATAATATAGTCGAAGAAGTCGCTGTAAAAGACGAGAGTGTTTGTTCTGAGTGTGTGAGGGGTTTATTGGATGGTTTATGGAGAAAAGAGGAGTCCTTGGAAAAACCATTGGTTGCCATTATGATAGATAATCACCCGTCGGCACGTCCTCAATTCGGTTTTGAAATGGCCGATCTCGTCTACGAGGCCGAGGTCGAGGGCAATTATACCAGATTCATGGCGGTGTATAATCTCAATCATGCTCAGGACCTAGAGAAAGTTGGGCCGGTTAGGAGCGCTAGGAGCTATTTTCTGGATTGGGCAATGGAGTTGGGTGCTATTTACGGTCATTGCGGAGGTAGTCCAGAGGCTTTGGCTGAGATAGCTGATAGTGATATAGTGGATTTGAATGAGTTTTATAATGGCAAAAATTTTTGGCGCGATAAAGAGCGCGAGGCTCCGCATAACGTAATGACTTCTTGGGATAAGCTGAATGATTTTTCTACTTCTAAGAATATTATCATGACAAAGGATTTACGGGTTTGGTCTTTTAAAGAAGATGCCGATTATCAGGATAGGGGAGATGATGGTAAAAATATAGCCATAGGATACAGTCATCCCTATTTCGATGTTTCTTGGGTTTTTGTCAGGGAGGATAACGCTTATGTGCGTTTTTTTGATGGAGAGCCGCAACTCACTGGCAATGGTAATAAGATAATCGCTAAAAATATAATAATTCAAACAATCTCCGCTGATGTCGTCGATGAAAAATTAAGATTAGACATGGATACTGTAGGTGATGGTAAGGCGATTTTTTGTCTTGATGGAAAGTGTGAAGAAGGGGAATGGAAGAAGAGTTCCATCGAATCGAGAACCGAATTCTATAAAAAAGACGGCAGTGCGCCGTCTTTCAATGCTGGGCAGACTTGGTTGCAAATCGTCAGGCCGGAGGTTGTAGTGGAATATTAGTTCAATCGCAAAATAGCTAAACGATCCTGACTATTGAGATCGTTTTTTGTTTCCAAGACAGCTTCGGGGAGAACCTTTTTTGATAATAAAGAAAAGGTCTCTTTTTGAGTGTCGTCTATTTCACAGAATAGAAGGATTTTATTTTTTGCTTGAGCCTTTTTTTTCTTTAATTGCTCGAACAAGTGGCAATAATGATCCAGGCCTTCGGCGCCACTTTCAAGGGCGATTTTCGGCTCTTTCTGTATGGATGGGGATTCTTCGACTTGCCTTGGTGTCAGATATGGAAGGTTTGCCGTTATAAATATCGCCCCAGTTGTTTTATGGAGGTTTTTCTTTGACAATAAATCGCTGTATAAAAATTTTATACAGTTTTCTACTTCATGTTTTTTGGCATTCTTTTTTGCGATTGTCAGGGCTTTCTTGGATATATCTATGGCAGTGAGATCAAAATCTATTTCTTTATTCGAAAGTTCTTTGGCTACGGCTATCGCTATGCATCCGGAGCCGGTCCCAATATCTATTAGTGTTATGGTTTTTGAGTCGCTTTTATTGATTTCCTTAATGACCTCATCTACCATCATTTCTGTTTCTGGGCGAGGGACTAGGACATTTTTATTCACAATAAGATCAAGTCCATAAAACCATTTGTGACCAGTTATGACGGCGCTGGAATATCCTTTTAGGCGTTTTTTTACCATTCTTTCGAATGATAGATTTTGCCAAAAAGAAACCTCTATCTCCGGATGCGAGAATAGGAATTCTCTGCCTTTTTTCAATGCGAAAGACAATAGAAGTTCGGCTTCTAGAGTGGGATTTTCTATTTTTCCTTTCTCTAATTTAGCTAATGCCTTTTTGAGGGTTCTTTCGATGTTCATCTTTTGTTTGAAAAGCGCTATTGTTGAGAGTTTAGCGACTTTTCCGCGGCCTTTAGGGCATCTACTATTTTCTCGAAGTCTCCTTCCATGACAAAACCTATATTATTCCAGGACTCTTTGATGCGATGGTCGGTTATTCTATCTTGAGGGAAATTATATGTCCTTATCTTTTCACTGCGATCTCCTGTGCCGATTTGCTTTTTCCTTATAGCTCCTTCTGCTGCTGCCTTATCCTCCTCCATTTTGGAAGCCAGGCGGGAACGTAGAATCATCATGGCCTTGTCTTTGTTTTGGTGCTGTGATTTTTCGTCTTGGCATTGTACGACCAATCCGGTGGGGATGTGGGTTATGCGGATTGCGGATGATGTCTTGTTGACTTTTTGTCCACCAGGACCGGAAGCGCAATAAGTGTCTATTCTTAAATCTTTAGGGTCTATGACGAGTTCGACCTCTTCGGCCTCGGGCATTACCGCAACCGTCACGGTAGATGTGTGGACTCTGCCGGCTTTTTCCGTTTCGGGGACTCTTTGCACTCTGTGCGTTCCACCCTCGTATTTCATTACACTGAAGACGTCTTTGCCGAATATGCCGAAAATTATTTCCTTAAACCCTCCTATGCCTATCTGGCTCGAGTCGTAGACTTCCACCTTCCATCCCATCTTTTCGGCATAGCGCGAGTACATGCGGAATAGTTCAGCGGCAAAAAGAGCCGATTCATCACCACCGGCACCAGCCCTTATTTCCACGACTACGTCTTTTTTGTTATTCGGATCGCTAGGATGTAGTTCTTCGTAGACTTCTTCTTCTAATTTTCTCAGTCTTTCTTCGCTGGAAGTGATTTCCATTTGAGCCATCTCTTTGAGTTCTTGGTCGTTTTCCGCTTCGAGCATCTCTTTGTTGTCGGCTATGATTTTCTGCAAGCTTTCCAATTCCAAAATCTTATCCACTAATCCTTTGATATTGGAATGTTTTTTGCCGATAGCCGCCATTTTTTGCGGATCTGATGCCACAGTCGGATCTATGAGTTGAGCCTCTAGATCGGCGAACTCTTTTTTTATTTCTTCGTACATATGATTGTCTATAATAAAACGGCTACCGTTTTCAGCGCGCTATGACTATATCAAGATATAATTATAGCACAATGAAGACAATAGCCGTTGTAGAATAGCTACTTATTGGTTTTCTCGGCGCGCTTAGCTGTTTTTGCAGCCTGCTTCTCTTTCTTGCTGCGAGAGACCTTGGTGCTGGAAGCAGCGAGTTTAGCCTGGAATTTCTCGACGCGACGGGCGGTATCGACCAATTTCTGTTTGCCGGTATAGAAAGGGTGGCAAGCGGAGCAAAGTTCGACGCGCAATTCTGGTTTTGTGGAACCAATCTCGAAAGAATTGCCGCAGGCGCAAACGACGACGGCCTTTTCGTTGTACTTAGGATGGATGTCTTTTTTCATAATATATATTGTGTAAATCGTTAGTGAAAATAATAAATATAGCACTTGCTATGCTATTTTGTATTATATTAACATAAAAGAAAAGATAAATCAAGAGGGCTTATTTACGGGTTTTTTACAGGGAAAAATGTGTTATAATGAATATTATGACTGAACAAAAAACAAATATCACGAAAAACGCCTCGTATCTGACGATGGCCTTGGTGATTCAGAAGATTTTATCCTTCTCTTATTTTACGATACTCGCCAGGGAGCTTGGTCCGGAGGACCTCGGTAAGTATTATTTTGCCATTTCCTTTACGACCGTCTTTGCGATTGTCGCCGACTTGGGCTTGGCTAATGTCTTGACCAGAGAGGCTGCAAAAAGAAAAGAGAATGTAGGGGTGCTGTTTGGTAATTTTCTCGGATTGAAGATTCCTTTGGCTATTTTGTCGGTGGCTGTGGTTTTTTTCGTTACCGGCCTCGGTGATTACCCTGACCTAATGAAGAGATTGATAATGGTGTCTTTGCTTTGTGTGATACTGGATTCTTTTACTGCCACTTTTTATGCGATAGCCAGAGGGTTTCATAATTTAAAATATGAAAGTATTTCCGCCGGCCTATTTCATCTTGTTGTTATTTGCGTGGGCTTACCTTTGCTTTTTTTTCGAGCAGGACTTTTTCCGCAAATGGCCGCCTTGTTGGCTGCGAGCTTGTTTCAGTTCATCTTTTCCGCAATCGCCGTGTCAAAGAAGATAGGTGTCCCGATAAGGCCTTTGTGGAATTGGAAGGTTGTAAAAGAAATAATAAGAATAAGTTTGCCATTTGCCATTTTCGTTGTTTTTCAAAGATTGTACACGTATCTAGACTCTGTCCTTCTGGGGCACTTCGCTTCGGTCCTTTACGTAGGTTATTATCAGATATCGTTCAGAATCGTCTTTGCTCTGCAGTTTTTGCCATCGGCTTTTACGGCGGCCATATATCCGGCGATGTCCAGTTTTTGGGTTTCGAATCGTGAACAACTGAAGACGACCTTTGAAAAGGCGATTATCTATTTGGCGGTTATCGCGATGCCTATCTCGGCCGGCGTTATGGCTTTGGCGGATAAGATAATCCTATTATTCAAATCCGGTTACGATGGCGCCGTGCTACCTATGCAGATAATAGTGGTTTCGCTATTTTTTATTTTTATAGGTTATCCGATCGGTTCTTTATTGAACGCGTGTGATCGCCAGAAGCAGAATACTATAAACATGGTCATCGTCTCGGTGGTCAGTATAGTAATGAATCTTATTTTGATTCCTCGTTTTTTCGCTGTCGGTGCTGCTGTGACAGTGTTGCTCACTAACATATTAATGGTTTTATTGGGCCTCATCCAATCCAGGAAGATTGTGGCCTGCGACACTAAAAAAATATCCATCGCCTTCTTTAAGATATTCTTATCTTCTCTTGTCATTGGTGTTTTAGCCGCATATCTGAAAGAGCAGATCAATGTCTTTTTAGCTATAGTTATTTGCGTCTTTATTTATCCCGTCCTGATTCTTTTGTTGGGGGTTATTAAAAAAGACGAGGTTTTGCATATTAAAAATTCTTTTTTAAGAAAGTGAGATGATATGAAATTTGTACTATTCACCCTGGAGTTTCCTCCGCAAAAAGGAGGTGTATCAAAGTATTATCATAATCTGGTCAGATATTGGCCAGGTGGAGATATCGTCGTTTTAGCCAATGGAGATAATAAAAATAAAGACGAAGAAAATATTTTTCGTAGAAAACTTTTGTTTAGAATGATCTTTCCTCGTTGGATTCCTTCGATTTTTCATTTATTTTTGCTTGTTCGTAGATTGAGTAGTGGTGGCGAGAAGGTTCATGTCGTGGTCGGGCAAATATTACCCCTAGGGTTAGTAACTAATCTTTTATCTAAAATCTTAAACTTCGAATATTCTGTTGTTTTGCATGGACTCGATTTTTCCCTCTCTTTAAAGAGAAAAAAAGCTGTACAAAAAATTTTAACAGCATCAAAGAGAGTGATTTGTGCTAATTCTTACACATCGTCGCAAGTGAAATCTGTGTTCCATGAAATCACGGACAAGGTTTTCGTAGCTAATCCTGGCATAGAGCCTAATTTTATTCGCAATCCAAAAAGAGTGGAGGCTTTAAAGGAGGAGTATCGCTTAGATGGTAAGAAAGTTTTGTTTTTCATGGGGAGATTGGTCGAGAGGAAAGGCGTCGATAAGGTCATATCATCAATGAAAGATATACTTTCTTTTAATCCTCAAGTTCATTTGGTTATTGGTGGCTCCGGTCCGGATGAGGATAGATTGAAAAAGATTATTTCCGAATCGGGAGATGTCTCCGACAACGTGACGATGCTTGGCTATATTGATGATGGCGAGTATTGGGCATGGTTAGAATTATGTGATATATTTATAATGACGTCTCGTGATATTTCCGGTGATTACGAAGGTTTCGGTATAGTCTATCTCGAAGCTAATTTAGCGGGTAAGCCTGTTGTGGCCGGTGATTCGGGTGGTGTTAGGGACGCCGTGATGAATAACGTAAACGGATTATTAGTCGACCCTGAAAAAGAAAAAGAAATAGCCTCTGCCGTAATAAATCTCTTAAAAGACGATAAGCTTTGTCAAGAACTCGGTTCTGCCGGCAATCGTCGTGTCGTCGAAACTATGTCGGCAAAGAAACAGGCGGAAAAAATATATGAAAAGATTATTGGGTAGTTTTGGGTTTCGTATAAAAATAAAAAATAACGAAAGGTTAATATGATAAGCATAATAATACCGGTTTACAACGGGGAGAATGTTCTTCGTTGTTGCCTGGACAGTATCATACTGCAAACTTATAAGAACATAGAGATAATTCTTGTGAACGACGCGTCTACGGACAAGACCATGGAGATAGCTAAGGAGTATATAGACCAATTACAGCTAGAAGGCATTTCCTATAAAATAATGAACCATGAAAATAATAGCGGCGCTCCAACTAGTCGTAATCATGGATTTCAAGCCGCTAAAGGGGAGTATGTTCTTTTTTGCGATGCCGATTCGGTTCTTGAGAAAGAATGTCTTTATGAGATGGTGAGTGTGTTGGAGAATAATCCGACTGCCAGTTATGTCTATTCTTCTTTCTATTGGGGTAAGAAGATATTCAAACTTTGGCCATTCGACGCTAAGAAGTTACGACAGATGCCTTATATACATACGACTTCTTTGATAAGGACGCGAGACTTTCCTAAGACAGGTTGGGATGAGGAAGTTCGTAAATTACAAGACTGGGATCTTTGGTTGACTTTTTTGGACGAAGGAAAGGTCGGTATATTCATAGACAAGGTCCTTTTTCATATTTGTCCTGGTGGTACTATTTCCAGTTGGTTACCGTCTATAGCGTATAAAATCGCCCCTTTTTTACCGGCGGTCAAGAAGTATAAAACCGCGTTAAGGATGGTTAAAGAAAAACATGGTTTAATATTACCGGAAGAAGAGAGGATGATAAAAAGAAAATGAGTCTAGAAAAAATCATAAAAAAAATATTCGCACCGGAAACGTATTGGCTGGTCGTCGCTTTAGTTTGTTTGGAGGTTTTTTCCTATATCGGCTTTTCTTATGATAAGGCAGAACCTTTCTTTTTCTTTTTTTTCGTCGCTTTAGTCTTTTTCCTTTCTTTTAAGAATTTGCGTTACGGGGTTATTTTTGCCGTCATGGAGTTGGTGATCGGGTCTAAAGGGTATTTACTACATCTTGATTTCATGGGAATATCTATTTCCATAAGAATGGCTATTTGGTTGATATTGATGTCCGTGTGGCTTAAATTATTTGTTTTTTCTTTTTTGAAAAAGTCGTTGGGGGAGAATGTTAGGATAAAGTCGGTATTTACGGAAAAGGAAATTTTAAATCGCGGCTTCTTGAAGAATTTCTTCTTGCTTTTCCTGTTTGTTTTAGTTGGAGTTATTAATGGTTTGCGTCTCAATGATTTTGGTGACGCGTTTTTGGATTTGAACGGCTGGCTATTTTTGTTATTTATTTTTCCGCTTTACGAGGTTGTTTTTAATAAACATTTTTGGTTGGAAGGGGAGGATACTCCTTTCTGGTCTTTGGCTAAGGCTTTTTCCGCTGGCTTTATATGGCTTATTGCTAAAACTTTCATAGTTTTGTTCGTGTTTTCTCATACCTTCGACATCGGTTGGATTTCCACGATCGATTTTTATCGCTGGATAAGGAATACTGGCGTTGGAGAGATAACTAATATGCCATCCGGTTTTGTTAGAGTCTTTTTTCAGTCTCATTTTTACGCGCTATTTATTTTTCATGTCCTAATGCTTGTCATTGGAAGATTCTGGGGTGAAATAGTCAAAAATAAAAGAATGTTGATTTCAGTCATTGTGTCTTTGTCTTTAGTTGTGGGAGTGATAGTCGTGTCGTTCTCTAGAAGTTTTTGGGTTGGCTTAGTGTTGGTAATGCCAGTTTATCTTTTTTTGGCGTTCAAGAGATTCGGTGTGAAAAGGATTTTAATTTCCTGCTCCTTGCTCGCACTGTCTTTCGTTATTAGCTTGGTTTTGATATTCGTAGTTGTTAAATTCCCATATCCGAAAGCAAGCGCCAATTTTGGGTTAGTCGATGCTTTGTCCGATAGAGCTAAGAATGTATCGGGCGAAGCTGCCGTATCTTCTAGAAACCTGTTATTACCTGTCATCGTCGAGGAGATAAAGGCCTCACCGATAATGGGTCATGGTTTTGGCAAGGCTGTAGTTTACAAGACGAAAGATCCTCGCGCTTTAGAAGGTAGTCCCGATGGATTATATAGGACATACACCTTTGAATGGGGATGGCTGGATATTTGGGTTAAAATGGGTGTGCTAGGACTTTTGGCTTATTTATTTTTGTTGTATGGCATAGTAAGGGTTTCCATTGAAAAAGGGACTTTTTGGTGTGAGGTGGCTATATTGGGTTTGTTAGTATTTTTCATGGTCAATATTTTTACTCCCTACGCGAATCATCCGTTGGGTTTTGGCTTTTTGTTGTTGTTGGCGGCTTTGGTTTCTTGGGAAAAGAAGCCATGTCCATGCGCTTGACAATGTTTTTTTTGTGATGTAACCTTGCTTTAACTTTTTGATTTGCCCAAAAGAAATTTTTAATGTATAATTTATTTTAATTTTAAAATAAAAAGAAAAGATTATTATGAATGAACAAATTATCTCGCAAGAAGGTTATAACAAACTAAAAGAGGAACATGATTTTCTTGTGACCGTTAAAAGGCGCGAGATAGCCGATCGTATAGAGAAGGCTAAGGAGCTCGGCGATCTATCTGAGAATGCCGAGTATCATGAGGCCAAAGACGCTCAAGCTTTTAATGATGGTAGAATAAATGAATTGGCTACTTTATTGAAGAACCTAGTGGTTGTCGATATCGACACTGACGCTAGTGGGAGGGTTACTATGGGTTCTAGGATAAGGGTTGAGAATTTGAGCAATGGTGATAAAAAAGAATACACGATAGTTAGTTTTAATGAGGCCGCTCCGGCTCAAGGAAAAATCTCCAACGAATCACCGCTTGGGTTGGCTTTCTTGGGGAAAGTGAAAGGAGACAAGGTTCTCGTCGAAACGCCGAAAGGAGAGATATCCTATAAAATATTAGAAGTTGAGTAGTTGAAAACGGGGTAATAATCCCCGTTTTTGTTTATTTTAGCCATAATTTTGCTATTGACTAAGCGTAGGTATTATGGTAAAAATAGGGCAGGTATTTAATATACCTTTGTGTTAAAACTTCAAGGGAGGGTTTACATGATTAGAAGAATAATCATGGTGGCAGTTATACTCCTACTTATGCCAACATTCATAGTCCCTGTGCTAAAGCCGGGTGCACTAAAAAGATTAATGAAGGTAAAGGAGTTCTCAACTGCTAATGCCTCATCTATTAATGATGGGGCAGCGGGAGACGGCCGCCCTTCTGGGCGGCCATAAATCCGCTTTTGTTCAACTGGAAAAAACCAGAATAAAAAATTTTAAACAAAGACAAGCATAGTTGTTTGATAGATATATCAATCAAAAAAAGACAACTATTAATTTAAGACGGTTAACCGGTCGACTTGTCTGTCAGTGATAATGGTACTTTTAAAACAATAAAAAACATTACATAGCAATCTTCTGCGATTGAATTATTATTAGTTTATTGCTCTTTGCGGGCGCTTTTATCTCGATATATTTTTTAATGTTTTTTGGTTGTTCTCTTGTATAAATCGGCCAGTCTTTTTTGACAAAAGGCCGATTTTTTTATTTTTGACAAAAAACCGTAGTCAACATATAATATATGATGTATCTTTATAAATATTAGCTTTTATTATTTAGCATAAAACCGTATGAACGACGAGCTTCAAAAACAAAATGTGGCCGATGGCGCCAGTGAAAGGGAGGATAGGGTGAAGAGATTGGAGGAGATGAGGAGTTCCGGGATTAACCCGTACCCATCAAAAGCCGGCGACAAAAAACTGATATCTGACATTTTGGCTGATTTTGAAAAAAAAGAAAGTGCCGGTGAATCTTTTGTTTTGTCCGGCAGAATCATGATAATAAGGAGTTTTGGTAATTTGTCGTTTGTTCAACTGCAGGATCAGTCCGGTCAGATTCAGGTCGTTTTTTCCAAGAAGGATATGGATCAGGAGCTTTTTAAAAAATTCTCTAAGCTAGTAGACATGGGTGATTTTATAGAGGTTAACGGTAAATGTTTCACTACTCATAAGGGCGAGAAAAGCGTCTTGTCGTCTGATTGGAAAATTCTTTCTAAAGCTATATTGCCGTTGCCGGAGAAGTGGCATGGCCTATCGGAGGACGATGAGAGATACAGAAAGAGATATTTGGATATCTTGACCAATCAAGAATTACGCGATTTGCTTATAAAGAAATCCAAATTTTGGGCTGTGACTAGAAAGTTTTTAGTCGATCACGGATTTTTGGAGGTTGAGACACCGACGCTGGAAACCACTACCGGCGGTGCGGAGGCCGAACCTTTTCGCACTCATCATAATGATTTCGACCTCGATGTCTACTTACGTATCTCCGTCGGCGAGCTTTGGCAAAAACGTTTAATGGCCGCTGGTTTCGAAAAGACTTTCGAGATCGGGCGCGCTTATCGCAATGAAGGTTCTTCTCCGAACCATTTGCAAGAGTTTACCAATATGGAATTCTATTGGGCTTATGCCAATTATGAGAATGGCATGGATTTGGCCCGCGAACTCTATCAGACTATAGCCAAAGAAGTTTTTGGTACGACCAAATTCAAGACTCGCGAACATGAATACGATTTAGCCGGCGAATGGCCAAAGATGGATTATAGGGAGGAGATACTTAGACAGACCGGCATAGACGTCACAACGGCCACTATGGACGAAATAAAGAAGAAATTGGAAGAATTGCAGGTCAAGTACGATGGCAACACTAAAGAGCGTTTAATGGATACTTTGTGGAAGTATTGCCGTAAGAATATCTCTGGGCCGGCATTCTTGGTTAATCATCCTAAGCTCGTCTCGCCATTGGCTAAGGCAAAAGAGGATAACCATGAACAGGTAGAGCGCTTTCAGATTATTATCGCCGGTGCCGAAATAGGCAATGGCTATAGCGAATTGAACGACCCGATCGACCAAAGAAAGCGTTTTGAGGAGCAACAGTCCTTGATAGACCGTGGAGACAAAGAGGCTATGATGCCGGATTGGGAATTCGTCGAAATGCTTGAGCATGGAATGCCTCCGACTTGCGGTTTTGGTTTCGGCGAACGCCTATTTGCCTTCTTGGTTGATAAGCCTTTGCGCGAATGTCAGACGTTCCCATTGATGAAACCAAAAAAATAAGTTGTATAATTTTTTTGAACACGTTTATCCCTTTAATTTAAAATTAAAATTAAGTTATATGCTCGATATTAAATACATTCGTGAGAACGCTCAGGAGGTTAAGAAGAACTGTGAATACAGGCTCTCATCGGCCGACATAGATAAGCTATTGGAATTGGATGAGAATCGTCGTAGAATAATCGGTGAAATCGATGCTTTAAGAGGGGAGCGGAATTCCGGATCTAAGAGTAAGCCGACTCCTGAGGAGATAGAAAAGATGAAGCAGAAAGGCGCTAAAATAGCCGAATTGGAAGGGGGGTTGTTGAAAGTCGAGGAGCTCTACAAAGAAGAATTGTTCAAGGTTCCCAATATGACGCACAAGGATGTGGCCGTCAGCAAGAATGAGGACGACAATCCTGTGCTGGAGATAGTCGGCGAGTCGACAAAATTCGATTTTAAACCGAAGGATCATGTGGAATTGGCCACGGTCTTGGACTTGATAGATTTTGATCGTGCCACGAAGGTTTCCGGCGCTAAATTCTTTTATTTTAAAAACGAGTTAGCCTTGTTGGAATTCGCACTTACTCAGTATTGTTTAGAGACTCTTTATAAGAAAGGTTTTACGCCTATGATAACCCCTGACATGGCTAAACAGGACGTCTTGAGGGCGATAGGTTTCAATCCTCGCGGAGAGTCCACTCAAGTGTATAATGTCGAGGGCACTGATTTGTCCTTGATAGGTACATCTGAAATCACTATGGGCGGCTATCACATGGACGAGGTCTTCGACGAATCCGAGTTGCCGAAGAAGTATGTCGCCGTATCTCATTGTTTTCGTACAGAGGCTGGTAGTTATTCCAAATTCTCCAAAGGAATATTTCGCGTTCATCAATTCACCAAAGTGGAGATGTTTCAGTATGTGAAGCCTGAAAATTCCGAGCTTGCTCATAAGGAGATGTTGGAGATAGAAAAAGAAATCTACAAAGGTCTTGGTTTACCTTTCCGCGTCATCGATCATTGCACAGCCGATTTAGGTGCTCCGTCCATACGTACATACGATCTAGAGGCTTGGATGCCGGGCAAGCCGAATAAAGAAGGGGAGATGGGTGAGTGGGCGGAAATCACCTCTACTTCTAATTGCACCGATTACCAAGCTCGCGCCTTGAATATAAAATATAAAAAAGCCGATGGGACGAAGGACTTTGTCCATATGTTGAACGGCACGGCCTCATCCACCAATAGGCCATTAATAGCAATAATGGAAAACAATCAGTTAGCGGATGGTTGTATTGTTATTCCACATCTTGGTGCATCGACAGAGGAATCAGAAGA
>CAYNAR010000005.1:81577-83043 GCA_964395625.1 uncultured Gammaproteobacteria bacterium
ATTTGCCTGATAACCTTCGCGTTATTAAGAGATAAAAATAATGGATTTTTTGTCAGGAAAAAAAAGAAATCGTCGCAAGATCTTCGACTACAATACTAAAAAATTAGAAAACCCCTTCTTTAATAAAAAGAAGAAGTTCAGTCATTTTAGTGGCTTAAAGATGAAGATTCTTGCTTTTTGTTGTCTATCCTTCTTTATTGGCATGGGATGGTTTGTCTTCGCTTCTTCGTATTGGAGAATAAAAGAAATATCTTTCGATGGCCTTGATAAGACATCCAATGATGACATATTGAGTCTTATAAATAACGAGATGAGCGGAAGACGTTTGGTATTAATTCCTAATGACAATCTTTTGTTTTTCAATGAAAAGAAGTTTTTGACCGAGGTGGCCAATAAATATCGTTTTCAAGAGATAAAAATTAAAAAGCAATGGCCCAATAAAATCAATATTACCGTTAAGGAGAAAGTTCTCTCTTGTTTTTGGAATGAAGGCGATAAGTATTATCTGGTCGATTCCGAGGGCTATGTCCTTTCAGAAGCTCAGTTATCCGATCTTTCCGATAGTAAATATCCCATAATATCGAATGAATCGTCGGAAAGGATAAAAGATAAGCGCGTTCAAGTAGATAAAAACTATGTTAATTCGGCCGGTAAATTATTTGAAGATATAAGGTCGATAGCCGGGCAAGACATAATCATAAGCCGATTTATAATCGATAGCGACATGGACACTATAAAAGTCTTAACCCAGGAGGGTGTCAAGGTTGTCTTTAGCACCAAAGAAAGCTTCGAACAGCAGATAAAGAAATTTTTAGTGGTTAAGCGGGAAAGACTCAAAGAAGATTTTAAAAACAAAAAATATGTCGATTTGCGTTTTGGCGATAAGATATATTTTCAATAAATTAAAAACAAAAAAAATATGAGCAACAAGGATGTAGAAAAAATTTTTAAATTCGTTTTTAGTTTGGCCGTCGTAGTTTTTTGTCTGGTCATAATCGGATTCTTCTTGCTAATGATTAAGATATCTCTTAACTTCACCGACTCGATCAGGATTATGGGTATAACCATGACCAATTGATTGATGCCTGATAAAATTTCATCGTTATTGTGTGGTTTTATACCCAAAACGTCTCAGAATGCATCCTAGGCCGTTTTAGAGCCTTGTTGCTATATTTTAGCTTATTTTAGCCATTTTTTAGGCTTGGGAAAGGTCATAATAGGGGTAAATGGAGATATTTGAAGAAAAACAAAAAATAGGATTTACAAGATGTCTTATAGAAAAATTTTTAAAATAAAATCCATAGAAGGAGTAGAGAAAAAGTTTTTTTAAAAAAGTTTTTTATTTTTTTTCCGTGATAGATGAGTTGCAAAATAAGAAAAATGAAAAAAGGCTAAATCAAGAAAACTAGCAAAATCAAGCTTTATTGATATATACAACTTCGCTTAATCTACATTATGCGAAGTAT
>CAYNAR010000006.1:0-81431 GCA_964395625.1 uncultured Gammaproteobacteria bacterium
AATCGCTCAAAATTAATTTTTATCATATTTTTCGTGATGGCTGTGGGTATCGGTCTTTATTTTTGGTCGCGAACAAGAGAAGTTCCGCCAGAGGAAAAGATAATAGAGGAGCAGAAAATAGACATAGAGAATATTCTTGAAGAGAGGGCGAAGAATCAATTAAGTAGCTCGACCGATTCCGACCCATTTGGATTGGACGGTATTGTTAGAATCTTGGTGATAGGACTCGATAGTCGTGTCGGGCAAACCGCCGGTCATTGTGATGCTATTCAGCTTTTAGAAATAGACAAGAAGAGACAATCTGTTCAAATAACGGCTGTTCCTCGTGGGACATATGTTCCTTTGACCGACAAGAAGCGTCCGCCAGGCGATTATTATGTCTCTAACTCTTGTGCTATAGAGGGCTTACAGTATGGCATAGATCAGATGGAGAAGATATTGGGTAAGAAGGCCGACTATCTCGTCATGATAGGATTCTCCGAAGCGGAGGGAATAATACGTCAATTGAAATTGCCGACCACCGATACTCTGCGTTGGCTTCGTCATCGCCAGGGCTATGCCATTGGCGAACCGCAACGCGCTCGCAATCATTCGACCTTTATCAAGCAGATGATGATTCGTTTTATTCCACAAAAAGAATCGAAGCTCGACGCTTCTTGGGAATATATTATCTATAAGATGACAAAGACGGATTTAAGTTTTGAGCAGGCGAGAACGGTTATAGCGGCTTTAATAAAGATGGATTTGTCCAAGAATCCTGAAAAAATAAGTTTGGCGATGCGCCCTTCCTACGACGTGGCCGATATTCCTTATGATGAAAAAAAAGTTAGCGAATACCTGAAGAAGATGATAGATCCGATAAAGAATAGATTGTCGCCGGCCGACTATTCCGAGATGAGCAAGTCGACGATCGAAAGCAATATTTTAAAAATGCTGGATGAAAACAAGGAAGACTCGGATTTTTTAGCTTGGGCTTATGAAAATAAAGTGTGGCTACAATTCGATGACGAGTCTAGGCGTTTAGGCTTGCAATACGATTTGACGATGCGCTACGCGCTATCTTTGACTGAAAAGAATAAGGAGATAGAAATTGTAGAGGATTATATTCTAGAAATGGAATACTCTGGTTTATCCGATTGGAGTGCTAAAGGCAAAACTCGTTTAGAGGAAATTTTGTCGCAATAATCTATGAATTTCCCTATTATCATTAATAAGTATCTTGCGTTGAGTGGCGTCTGTAGTCGAAAAGAATCCGATCGCCTGCTTAAAGATGGAAAAATTCTGATAAACGGCAAAATTGCCGAGCCTGGGCAGATGGTCAATCAAGATGACAAAGTCGAGGCCGATGCAAAAAAAGATTTTGTCTATTTGGCTTATAATAAGCCACGTGGAGTAATAACGCATAGTGCACAAAGAGGGGAATTGGAAATATCCGACGTTTTAAGATTTGGTAAAAAAGTATTCCCTTTGGGGCGCCTAGATAAGGATTCGATAGGCTTAATAATTTTGACCAACGACGGAAGGATAACCAAACGGCTCCTTGATCCGGAGTTTGAGCACGAAAAAGAGTACGAAGTGACGGTTTCCAGATTGCTAAGTGAAGATTTTGTTAAAAAAATGTCCAGTGGCGTCGTTTTGGACGACGGATATAAAACAAGAAAATGTGGCGTCAAGAAGATAGGGGATAGGACTTTTTCGATAGTTTTGACCGAAGGAAAAAAGAGACAAATAAGAAGGATGTGTGAAGCTCTCGGTTACAGAGTCGTTGTTTTGAGAAGAATTAGGATAATGAATATAAGACTAGATAATCTTCGTCCCGGAATGCATAAAGAAATAAAAGGCCCCGAATTATCCGGGCTTCTTGAGCATCTTTTACCGAAAACTTGATTTTTGAGAAAAAATAGGTTATTATAAATAAACAAATTATATTTAAATTATTGTTATGATGAAGAAAAACAAGTTAGCTCGTAGAAAACAAGCCAAAAAGGCAGGAAAGCAGATCAGAAGTCTCTCTTATCGTTAATTGAAAGATTGTTTTAGAAAAGTCGACTTATAAATATGAAGTTGACTTTTTTTGTAAAATAATCTATAATTATAGGAGGTTTAAGAACGCATCTATTAAAAATAGGGCGTTTTTCTATATTTTCCCTATTTTTAGCTTTTTTAAACCAAAAGAAAGGTCGGACGTTAAAAATCTTTAATTTAAGGCCGAAGGAGAGTAATTCGGGTTTTCCCAGGTTATTTTCGCTTCGCCAGCAGTGTCCCATGTTTGTGTTATTCTTCGTGGGCGTATTGGAAATGATCATCGCTACCGCTTGGACTAAGACTGTCACCGATAAAATGCTTATCGGCAGCGGCGTGGTCACCATGATCAATGTTTTGGTCTGGTACTATGTCTTGACTCAGATAGTCAACAACATCCAGAATTGGGGAGTGGTCGTTCTTTACGCGCTGGGCTGTTCGCTCGGCACTGTTATTTGCACCGCTTATTATCGTCACAAAGATCGCAAGATCTCCTTGACGAATAAATAGGCAACGCTTATGACTATTCTGATCCATGCACTGGAAACAGAGCCTGGCAGTACTTAAAACCACCTTCTTATCGTATGATTTGAAGGTGGTTTTATTTTTGTCTATTCTTTTTTGTTTTGTTCTGAAGGTAACCTCGGCGTCATTCTTTCTTTAAATTCGTAGAGTTCTTTTTTGAGTTCGTAGGGATTATCGATTCGATTTATGATTAGTTCGTAGCCATCGCTACCTGGAGTGGAGATCATAATCGTCCCTGTTCCATAGATTATTTTTTCGAAGAATCCTTGTTTCGCTTCTATGTCCGACACTTCGTCGTAATCGGCACTTTTTATTTTAGTGTTGAGCCATCCTTTTTTAACCATTATTCTCCTGTCTGTTAAAACGAAGGTGTTTGCCAGCTTTAAATAAAAAAGATGATAGAAGAATATTATCGGTGCAAAGAGTGTTAAAAAAATAAATCCTCCGACTAGCAAGATTCTCGATGATAATATTTCGGCTAGTGCGATCCCTTGGGGCATTATTTCGTAGAAAGACATTATTCCTGTCTTGCTAGCCTGGAATATCATATAGGCTGTGATTAAGCTAGCCCCGACTATTAGTGCCAACAAGAACCATTTTATAAGGGATAGTATTAGTCTGATCAGTATGTATCTATTACCGAATGAAAAGACTTTTTCTATTGTCTCTTGGTCGCTGATGGCGCTTTTCAGTGATGGAGGTAAGCGCATATTATTGTTGGAAGTAGTTTATTATCTCATTGGCGAAAGCCGCCGATGATTCCGGTCCGTCGGCGGTTATTATAGAACCGTCTTTCTCTGTCGTATTCCCAGTGTAATCAACCCCATTCTCTATTAAGAATCCCTTACCGGTAGGAAAAACGGTGGCTTTTTTTCCGGTCAATACGCCGGCTTTAGCCATCATGGCTGGAGCTATACAGATAGCCGCTGTTAATTTTCCGCTTGCGTGGGATTTTTTTGCTAAAGCATGAAGCTCTGTGTTGTCCAATTCTTTCGTCATTCCCGGCCCGCCTACGAATATTATTGCGTCGAAGTCTTTCGGATTGATTTCTTTCACCGCATAGCCCGCCTCCACCGTTGTTCCTTCGTTTCCGACGATATTTCCTTTTTCCAGTGAGGCGTAATAAATAAAGGCGCCTTTTGCCGCTAACATGTTTTCCGTCACGATTAGTTCTGGATCGCGGAAGTTAGGCACTACCACAAAAAGCATTTTTTTGTTTTCCATATATTTTGTCTCCATTTTTTCCTTAAAAGTTCCGTCGTTCGCCGGTGTGGCGGTAGGCGTCGCTTGTTGCGAACAGCCGGAAAGGAAAAAGGCGAGCAGTATGGTTAAAATTGTTTTTTTCATCACTAAAATTATAGCAAAATAAAAAGGTATAATCAATTTTTATATAAAAAACACGGGGATATCGTGCTTGTTTGACGTTGTTTTGTGTTATGCTAAAATCTAATTATCTGCTAATTAATTTTTTAAATAATGAGTGATGGTGATGTACCGCTTGGCCTTCTTTGGTCTTTTTTTGGAGTATTGTTTTTAGCTGGTTTTTTATGGTTTGCTGTTTTCATGTAAAAAAGCATAGGAATAAAAATTAAAGAATTCGCCAATCGGCCCCCTTGTAGGGGGTTTTTATTTGGTTGTTTTTAATCGTATGTGCTATAATTTAATAGACGGATTCTTAAAGAGATGTTGTTTATGAAAAATAGGGAAAGAGTTTATAGTAGTCGACTTCGTTTTGCACTTTTGGTCGTAATGTTTTTTATTGTTTTGTGTGCGACGACCATGATAGTGACTGCATTTTTTATGCTAATCGATTTGCGTAGCGACGTAAGATTGATGAATGAGCAAATTTACGAGTATCAACAAGAGATAATCAAAGTTCGCTCGGCGAACGGTTATAAATAAGATTATTTATAAAATTTAACAAGGAGGTGTTTTTATTTAAGAAAACGCCCAATATCAACTATGAACATTGCCATAAACGGCTTCGGTCGCATCGGCCGTGCCACATTCAAGGCCATTTTAGCTAAGAACAGCGATGATTTGAAGGTCGTCGCGATCAATGATTTGACCGACGTCAAAACATTGGCCCATTTATTGAAGTACGACACCGCTTACGGCATCTACAATAAGCACGTCGAATACAACAATGATGGATTGATAGTTGATGGCAGACATTATAAAGTTTTTGCTCAAAAGGATCCTAAGGTTTTGCCTTGGCGCGACATGAATGTTGATTTAGTCGTTGAATCGACCGGAATTTTCCGCGATAATGAGAAGGCCGGCTGGCATTTGGAGGCTGGCGCTAAGAAGGTTATTATTTCCGCTCCGGCTAAGGATGATGGGGAAATGAAAACAATCGTCTTGGGTGTTAATGAAAAAGATTTGACTGCTGATGATAAGATATTCTCCATGGCTTCCTGCACGACCAACTGCTTGGCTCCAATGACTAAGGTTATAGAGGATAATTTTGGTATAGAAAAGGCATTAATGACCACAACTCATTCCTATACCGCCGACCAGGTATTGGTTGATGGTCCTCATAGAGACCTTCGCCGTGCTCGCGCCGCCGGCGTCAATATCGTCCCGACTTCTACCGGTGCAGCTATCGCTACCGGCTTGACTATTCCTTCTTTGAAGGGCAATTTTGATGGTCTTTCTTTACGCGTTCCGACTCCGGTGGTCTCTGTTTGTGATGCTGTGTATGTCTTGAAGAGAAACGTTTCGGCCGAAGAGGTGAACGAGACTCTTAAGAGAGCCTCTGAAAAAGACGAGCTTCGCGGAATTTTGGCTTGGACTAAGGATCCTTTGGTTTCCAGCGATTATGTCGGCAATTCGTATTCTTCAATCGTCGATGGCGAATACACTATGGTTGTCGGAGGAAATCTTTTGAAGTTGGTCTCTTGGTATGACAATGAGTGGGGTTATTCCTGTCGTTTGGCCGACTTGGCCGATTATATGCGTCGTAACAACCTGATTTAGAATGGTAAATACTTAAAATATTATTTTTTGATATTTTTAAAATGGATATATTATCCAAAATCAAAGAAGTAGGACTTAAAGGCTGTGGTGGTGCTTGTTATCCAACCGCTGATAAATGGCAAGCTGTCAAAGATTCTTTTGCTGTTAAAAAATATGTCGTCGCCAACGGTAGCGAGGGTGAGCCTGGCGTGGAAAAAGACGCTTATCTGCTGGGAAGATATCCGCAATCCGTCATCGAAGGAATGCGACAATCCTTGCTATTCTTAAAAGAGCGAGGAGTGGAGACTTGCGCCTATCTCTACCTGAACTCTGTATACTACAAGAGATATAGCAATAACTTAAAAAAGATAATAGCTTCCAAGAAAGTCGATATAAGAGTCATTGCCAAGCCTCATGGTGCTGGTTACATAGGAGGAGAGGAGACTGCCGTCCTAAATGCGATAGAAAAAAAGAAAATAGAACCCCGTTTAAAACCACCATTTCCGACAGTGAGCGGTCTTTGGGGTTATCCGACGATAGTCAATAATATCGAGACTTTTTATCACATAGGAGAGATGGCTAATGGTGTCCATGAGTCGATTCGTTTTTATAGCATTAACGGAGACTGTCGACATCGTGGAGTCTATGAATTTTCTGGCAAGAAAAAAATCATAGATATTTTAAAAGAAACAGATAATTTGCCTAGTAAAAGATTTTTTGTTCAAGTCGGTGGCGGTGCTAGCGGTGAGGTTTTTAACGACGAGCAACTCGATTGTTTGGCAACTGGCGCTATGTCTTTGACAATATATCAGGCTGATAAGTGGCAACCTCAAGAAGTGTTGCGCAAATGGATCGGTTTTTTCTTGACCGAGTCGTGTGGTCAATGCACTCCGTGCCGTGAAGGCACGTACCGTCTGTTCGAGACCATGAATTCGAGAAAAATCGATTGGCAGTTGGTTAAAGATTTAGTCGATAATCTTGGCGAGTCTTCGTTTTGTGGGCTTGGCTTGTCCGTTCCGTGGCCAGTAAAATCATACATAAACAACGTTCTTTTGAATAAAGATTTTGTCATTGATTTTCCAGACAGAAAGGTTGTCGCCAAGATTTTTAATTCGTAAACCTCTTTAATGATGAAGGTAAAAATAAACAAAAAAATATATTCAGCAAAAGAAGGGGATACTATATTGGATGTTGCCAAGAAAAATGACATCGAAATCCCTCATCTTTGTGTTCATCCGGACTTCCCCGTCAAAGGAAATTGTCGTGTTTGCGTCGTCGAAGTTAAGGGCGCAAAAAGATTGATGCCTTCTTGTGCCACTAAGGTCGTCGATGGCATGGAAGTTCTCACTGAAAGCGAGCGTGTTCAAAAGTCGCGTAATATGAATTTGGAGTTGATTTTTGCCGAACATGTCGAGAAGTGTGCGACTTGCCCTTGGCGTTTCGAGTGCCCATTGCTTAATGCTGTCAAGAAATACAACCTTAAATTGACTCGTTTTAGGGATAGAAAAGGCAACAGGAAAATTAGAAAATTTAGAAATGCCGTTGAAATAGATGGTTCTCAATGTATCGATTGTGGTAATTGTATCGATGCCTGTTCGTTGATGCAGGATATTAACTTTTTGAAATTTTCGGATAAAGGTTATAGACAGGAGATAACTACGCGCGCTGGAGAGGGTTTCAAGTGTATTTTATGCGGTCAATGCACTATTCATTGCCCTGTTTCAGCCGCCCAAGAACAATACGAGGTAGGCAATGTCGAAAAGATATTAAAGGAGAAAAAGGATAGTGGAAAGGTTTTGGTAGCTCAATTCGCTCCATCGGTTCGTGTGGCCATCGGTGAAGATTTTGGCATGCCTTATGGTAAAGATACCGCCGGCAGGATAACCGCCGCCCTAAAGCAGTTAGGATTCGACTATGTCTTTGACGTTAACTTTGGTGCCGATGTCACTACTATAGTAGAGGCAGAGGAGCTTTTGGAGAGGTTAGGGCAGAAAAAGCCTAAATTACCAATGTTTACGGCCTGTTGCCCTGGCTGGGTCAATTACGTCGAATTGTATCGCCCGGATTTAATACCTAATTTGACGACATCTCGTTCGCCTCATATGCATCTCGGTGGCATCGTCAAGACGCATTGGGCAAAATCCATCGGTATTAAGCCTGAGAATATAGAATTAGTTTCCGTGATGCCTTGCACCGCAAAGAAGTTCGAGGCTAGGCGACCGGAGATGAAGATCGGTAAAATATTCGCAATCGACCATGTTTTGACGACAAGGGAGTTATCTTTCTTATTTAAGAAGAATAATATTGATTTGGCGCAAATAAAGCCGGCCAAGATCAATGACCCTATGGGTGGGTTCACTGGAGGAGCCGCTTTGTTTGGTGGTAGCGGTGGAGTAATGGAGTCGGCTTTGCGCACCGCGGCTTATTTTGCTTGCAGTTCAAAGAAGGGCAAGGCGTGTGTCGGCAAAATAGATTATGGCGAAGTTAGGGGGCTGTCTGGAATCAAGGAGGCCACGGTCAAAGTCAACGGCAAAAATTTGCGTATCGCCGTAGTCAATGGGATTAGTAATATTAAGCCCATCTTGGCCAGCTTGGAGAAATATGACTATATAGAGGTGATGGCTTGTCCGGGTGGTTGTATTGGTGGTGGCGGACAACCATTTCCGATTGATGATGAAATAAGGAAGAAGAGGATAGAGGCTTTGTATAAGATAGATTTTAAGAATAAGTTAAGGAAGTCTTATGAAAACGAGGCGGCGATGGATGTAGTCGAGTGGCTAAAGAAGAATAAGCTGAACAAAAAAGTTGTACACACTAAGTATAAAAAAAGGAGCTATTAGATCAAACAATATGAAAAAACACATCGGAACTATTACTATCTTTTCCGACGATCGCCACGACAATGCCTCTAAATTGCAAGAGGTTTTGACTGAGAATGGAAACCTTATCCGCTCTCGTCTCGGCGTCAATCTGGCCCCGCTTTGTTCGTCTCATTGCCCAGGGGTTATAGTTTTGATAGTCGAGGGCACTACGGCTCAAATAAACTCTTTAACCAAGAAGATAGACAAGATTTACGCCGTAAAAGCCAAGAGCATAATAATAACTAAGTAATCGTTAGCAAGGGGGTTTGAATTTTATGTCGTATGTCAAGGAAAACGTCATGGCTCGGCCCAATATTTTAGTGGTCGCGCGTTTTTTAGGGTTAGCCATCGTTGCGACCGGCTTACCTTTTTTTATACATATTCAGTGGATTTCCGGGCCAATAGTCAACGCCCTGTTGATAGTGGCTTTATTTGTCGTTGGTATAAGAACAGCCTTTTTGTTATGTTTAATCCCGAGTCTAATGGCTTTGGCGGGTGGGTTATTGCCTCCGGTCTTGGCCCCAGTAGTGCCGTTCATAATGATCTCTAATGTTCTATTCGTCTTCACTATCGATTATTTTTATCAAAAAGCCAAGAATGCCGATAAAGGGTATTGGCTCGGTGTTTGTTTTGGTGCCGGGTTAAAGTATCTTTTTCTTTTCTTGAATGTAAAATTAATGGCTAGCTTGGTGCTTAGAAAGGATTTAGCTGTTGCCGTGACCACAATGATGTCGTGGCCACAACTGGCTACTGCACTTGCTGGTGGAGTTTTAGCCTTTGTCTTTTTGAAGTGGCTTAAAAGAATATGAGTTTGTCTCAATTTTAAAACCGTCCGATTTTCGCGGACGGTTTTTTTGTCTATTGACCAAAAAATTCTTGTTTAAGTTTTTCACCCATAAACGTATCAAATATTGAAGTTTGTTCCTTTGTTGTTTCTGGTTTTTTACAAGTTTTTGGTTTTTGAACTTCTGGCACTGTTCCCATGACCAACCTCTCTCTGTTTTAGTTTTTGGAGTATTTAAAGATCATTATTTCATCGTCGATATTTTTAATCGTTTCCGTATTGATTTTAGCCTCTTCGATGATTTTGTCAAATGCCCACCAATATTTATTGATGATGAAATAGACGGTTTCGACATCGGCTAATTTCGCCGCTTCTAGGGCCTTTTCTTTGTCGGCTTTTTCGTAGACCATATCGAGGTATATTTTGTAGAGTGGACCGCCGGTCGGTATGGGATAAAAATACACTTCTCCTTTGTCGGTCGTGAAATACCTGTCGAATCCTAGCGTCTTTAGCGCTGATACGGAAACTTGTTGATTGGCTAGTGCGACGTATGGCTTGTCGTTAGCATCTTTTTCCACCCACTTAACGGCTTCAAAATCGGATTTGCCGACCGAGAAGGATTTCGAATTGAGATAATTGTCTTTGCGTGGATAGGAGCAGTATAGGGAGGTCACTAATAATAGGATTGAAAAAAGCGATATCGAGGTTTTAATGAAAACTCCTTGTTGTTCTATTTTTTCGACTATAATCGATAAGGCGACGGTGATTACCGGAATTGTGAATAAGAAGGCTATTATTAATAGTCTTAAAAGGTAATCGCTTTGTTCGTAGGAAATTAGTGAAGAGAAAGCGATGAAATTTTTCACTAGAAACCAAGACAATAACATCGATAGAGCAATTGCCGACGATAGCTTTAATTTTTCGCCGACATTTTTCATGAGTGCGAAGGCTATCGCTAAAACGAAAATCGCTCCCAAGAAAAATCCTTGATAGTCATTGAAGAAATTGACGAAATTAAGTATTATATCTTCTTGTTTTGAAAAACCGGATAACAGATCAATTTTTTTAATCGTCGAAACAGTCTTGTTGTCTATGGCACCTTGTCCTTGTGAAAAGGATAAAGATAAGTATATCGCGGTCGGTAAGAGGAGTAGCATCAGCAGATACGAAGCATTCTTTATTTTCGCCGGCAAGATTTTTCTGATAGTCAACATTCCAACCCAAAACAAAGCTGGTATTCCGGCTAGTGGATGAACGCAAAAAGAGGCTACGGAAAGGAGCCATGGCAGATGGAGTTTTTCTTGCGATACGCCATAAAGGATCGAAAGAAGCAGGAAGAGGTAGGCCAAGGATTGTGGTACTGTCAATGTGAAGATTGAGAATGGTAGTAGTAGCAGTAGAAGCATCGGTAGCTTGTTTGTCGTGTTGTGCTTTTCAAGGACCGTATTGATCGCCGACGGCAACATCACAGCGGAAAGTAGTGGTAATAAAAGTTTGTCTGCGATATCTATTGGTACAAAAAAGAACCTATTGAGAAGTATCTCCAGGCTGTATTGTCCGAGATAGAGTAGCTGTTTGGGATCTATCGAACCCAACTTCTTTATCGCCTCCAAGCTGGATTGGTGTATTAGGGGGTCGTAGCCGTAGCCATAGCGAAAGATTATCCAGAAGACTGAAAAAGTTAAGAAATAATGGATGGAGATTAATATCGAAAAGAATTTTTTGCTAGATAGAAAGAAAAGGATTGTCGTGGCCATCGCATAACTGGTGAAAAAGGCGAGAGGGGTGACTTGCCACGGGGAGACGATGGCTTTTTCCGTTCGAGAAAGAAACAACAAGACAAAAGACGCTGTTACTGCCGCTAAGTAGAGGAGAATGGCTATCTTTTCCGTTTTTTCCGTTTTGGGCAGAGAAAAGGCTGGTTTTAGTACGCCTAATTTTACAAGAATCGTTATTATGATTATTCCGGATAATAGGGTGATTATCGAGCCGAGCCAATTCAACGAATAGACATAATAGACAAAAGAGCCGCAAATCGAGAATATCGAAAAAGTGGCAGGTAAAAAACCGTATCGTCTGTCTTTGGTGTCGTTTTTTGTCATTTCAATAGAATTATATCACAAAAAACAGCATCTTTCATTTGTCGTCGTAGTCAGCTTGACAGGGCTTGAAAAACTTATTTTTTTTTGTTAAAATAAAGGAAAATTATGAAATTCCTATCTTATATAAAGAAGAATTGGCAAGATTTGGCGGTGGTGGCTTTGTCTATCGGTTTTTTTATTACCTGCGCTTTTTTTATAAGGTCGGTACAAAGCCCGGAGCTTGTTAGATGGTCATCTCCCGACGAGACCGCTAATTATTTCTTTTCCAAGCACTACGCCGAGACAGGGGAATTGTTCTATTATGAGGATCTTAATCTGTATGCCGGTGACATAGTTTATCCGCGCAGTATGCGTAGCGATAATGGAATGGTCAAGCCGGTATCTTTTTTGGGTTTGCCGATTTTGTATGGTAATTTGGCTAGTTGGTATACGCCGGCCATACTTCCTTATCTGACGCCTTTTTTCGCCTCCTTAGGGATAATTTTCTTCTATTTGCTTGTAAAGAAAATTTTTGGCAAGAATACCGCCTTTTTTTCAGCTTGCCTCCTGTCCGTCTTTCCGGTTTATTTTTATTATTCAGTGCGAAGCTTCTTTCACAACGTCCTTTTCGTCGATTTTTTGATCGCGGGATTGTATTTCTCCGTTCTGGCCATGACAAGAAGGAAGCATAATAGATTTTTAGCTTGGCGTTTTTCCGACATAAAAAGAATGAATTGGGGCGCTTTTTTTCATGTTTCTTTGGCCGGCTTCCTTTTGGGGTATTCCTTGACCATTAGAGCTTCGGAGGCTTTATGGCTTTTGCCGGTTTTAGGGTTTTCTTGGCTTCTCAATATTAAAAGATGTGGAATATTGAAATTACTACTTTTCGTGTCGTTCGCGTTTACGGCTTTTTTGCCACAATTGTATTGGAATAAGGTGCTGTATGGAGATTTTAGGAGTGGCGGTTATGCCGAAATGAATAAGTCCATATCGGTCATAACACAAGAATCGGCTCAAGTCGCGAAGAGTGTCATCGACGTCGCCCCATCGAAGATAAAAGAGAGGTTTTTGCAGGTTAAGAAGAGTATCTTTGTTTTTGGTCTGCATCCCGACAAATCCTTCCGTAATTTTAACAACTACTTCGTCCGCATGTTGCCATGGTTGTTCTGGCCGGCCATTTTCGGTTTGATACTATTTCTTATGCGCTTTCGCAAGCACAAAAAAAAGCATTGGGTCTTCCTTTTTTCCTGGTTGCTGACTTGTGCCGTCTTGGTGTCTTATTATGGATCATGGCAATTCAACGACAATCCTAATCCGAAGGAGATAACTATCGGTAATTCCTATACTCGTTACTGGCTACCGGTTTATCTTGGTGCCATACCGTTCGCAGTGCTTTTTCTTTTACGTTTTACATGGGCTGTCTTCACTTATCGGGATAGTGCGGAAACAGGATCGCGTAAGATCGGTTTTTTTTCCTTCTCTTACCCGAGTAGGGTTTTTTCCATGGCCGCCTTAAGGTCAGTTTTTGTCATTGTGGTCGCTTTCTTGTCTTGTCGGTTTGTATTCTACGGGTCGGGAGAGGGCCTTGTCTATGCGTTTTCCAATCGAACGAATGGTCTATTGGAGTATCGGCAGATATTGGAGTTGACGGAAAATAGCGCCGTCGTCGTGACGCAATATCATGATAAATGGTTATTCCCTTCCAGAAGGGTTATCGTGGCTTCTTTGGGTGATCAGGATATGAACAAACGTTATAAAAAACTGATCGAGAGAGCTCCTCTGTATTATTATAATTTTGAATTTCCAGAAAAGGATTTCGAATATCTCAATGAAAGGAGATTATCGGAGGTTGGTTTAAGATTGACTAAGGTCAGTGGTGTCGGTGGTGAATTCGCCTTATATAGACTAGAAAATAAATAACCCCCGTTCATCACGGGGGTCTTTTTTAAATAGCGCTTTTTTGCGCATTATTGAAAATAGCGAGCATATTATCTTCTTCTCTTGATGTCACTTTTTTCAGGCGTTCTTTCTTTACGCATTTGGCTATATATCTTTCCTCTTTGTTTCCTGGCCTTCTGCAAGATTTCTTAACTAAGAATTTCCTCGTTACTCTTGTTATTCCGGTTTTTCGTTTCGGTTTTTTTGAAAAATATTTCGATTTCGGTAATGATATGAAATTTTTTCCAGAGTAGAATAGGACGTGCTTTCCAGAAATTATGATATCTTCGAAGTCAACCAGCAATATAGACTCTTTTTTGTCGCTTAATATTATTTTTGGATTTCCGCTTTGCACGGAAAACAAACCAATTATCTTTAGGATGGTTTTGCGGTCGCATTTTCTTCTTGAGCCATTTCTGTTTAGGATGAATAAATTATCGTTATATTGCTTTATCGAGGCGGAAATCACTAATTTGCCCTTGAATTGTGGTGGGTCTTGTTCTGATATTTCAAGTAATTCATCGCCGACTTTTATGTCTGCGGGAGCATCTTTTTTGTTGACTTTAATTCCTGGTGTCAGACGCCCCTTGGAGAACGTAGCTGTTTTCATATCTTTTTTCCTTTCGGGAAATGATTTGAAAGAGAAAGTTGAAAAGAACATTTATCTTCAATTATCTTATTTTCTAATTATAATTTTGTCAAATTTTGATTTTCTGGTATAATTTAAGAAGTTTTATTTTGAAAAAATATTCAATATGATTAAAAAGAACAAGGAGAAAAAACAGTCGAAAACCGCTTACATTGCCAAGATCAGGCGGGAAAATAGATTATTTTTTATGGTTGTAGCCGTGATTTTCTTGCTATCTTTAATGACTGTCGCTTTTGTGACGTTGCTATCCGATATGAGTAATGTGGAGTCGTTAGTCTCTCGCGGACACAGGAAAAGCATTAAAGTTGATAGGGGTGGGTGTTTGTTTGAGTCGGGATATTCTTGGTGTTCTTTTAGAAATAGATGTGTTTTGAGTGAAAAGGAAGTTTGTGACAAAGAGAGTGGCGACAGGGAGCTTTTAGAGAGATATTTGGTCAAGAATTTAAACGATTTGGTTCCGATTGCCGGATACGGAAAAGCGAAGGGGCAAATTTCCGAAGTCAATTTGTTGTCTGAGAATTTAGCTTTTGTTGGCTATAGTGATGGGGCGGATTTCTATAATGCCGAGGTGTTGTTCACGATCTTGCCGGACAAGACGGTTAATATCGAGAGTTTTTCCATTAAGAATAAAAACGGTAATTCTTACGAACTTTCTGGCTGTAAAAGAGATGATGACTGTATTCCTCCTCCGTTTGAATGCCACCCCCATTCTTGCATCAACAAAAACTTAGTTGGTGATACCTCTAAGGAATTGACATGTAATGATATTCTGGATCGTTTGGCAGCCTATAAGGAAGAGGACTGCGCCTGTGATTTTAGCACCGGGCAATGCTTCAATAAGAATTTGGTCAAACTAGAATAAGATGGGGTTGCTGAAAACAATAAACGAATACTCCAATTTGATTTTAGTCGCCATAACGGTGGTCTATGCTTGGCTTACCTATCAAACCGTCGGAATAATGCGTCGACAGGTCACTGCCAACATTCGTATTTCCAAAGTCTATTTGCGTACCTCAGCAGCTGCTAAGAGGGATAATTTTAGAGTGTCGTCTTTTAGGGAATTGTCTAGGCGTCCGTACGCCTCTTTGAAGGATGTGACTTTTGTGTTTCGTCTTTTTGTCGATTTTGTTAATGTTTCCTATGGCGCCGGCGCGGTTGATCAGCCAAAGCTAAAGATAAAATTCCCTAAAGAGAAATACGAACTATCTATTCGCCCGACATCGGAAAGGATTGGCTCCGGTCGTCGCACCCTGGTTGTCCCCGGCGGTGGTTTCGTCAAGATAGATTTGGATTATTTTGTAGCCTTCGATGAAGAGTTTATAGATAAATTGAAGAGAACAAACGAGGATATCGAATACTATGTTGTATATCGTGATAATTCTGGACAATGTCATCAGGTTAGAATTACCGAGGTCGATGGTTTGAAATAAATATTTATTAGAATTTTTTTGCCGGGAGTTTTAAGGCTTACCCCCGGCATTTTTTGTGGGTTATTTGCTAATTTTGGTAAATTACTTTAAAATTGATTTATATGGAAAAAATATTTTTATACAATACATTGTCTCGAAAAAAGGAGGAATTTAAGCCAGTCAAAAACGGAGAGGCTTTGTTCTATTACTGTGGGCCGACCGTCTATTGGACGCAGCATATCGGCAATTTGCGCGGTTCTTTTTGCGCCGACACCGTGCGTCGTATTTTTGAATATTATGGCTACAAAGTGAAGATGGTGCGCAATTATACCGATGTCGGACATTTGACTTCCGACGAGGATGAGGGTGAGGACAAGATGGAGAAGGCCGCGAAAAGAGAAGGAGTCGATCCTTTGGCTATCGCCGCCAAATATATCGCTGTCTATGAGCAGGATACTACCGATTTGAATATTAAGGACCCATGGAAAAAACCTCGTGCCACCGAGCATATCAAAGAGATGCAAAAAATGGTGCAGGATCTGATAAAAAAGGATTTCGCCTACACCACGCCATTGGCCGTGTATTTCGATATTTCTAAATTTCCAAAATACACAGCTCTTTCCGGTCAAGACTTGGAAAAGAATATGTCAGGTGAGGGGAGTGGCGAGGTTTCTGATCCGGCGAAAAAGAATCCGCAAGATTTCGCTTTGTGGTTCTTTCGCGCCGGTGCCCATGAGAAGGCGATACAATTCTGGAATTCACCTTTCAAGTCGCCTCTAGTCAAGCACGGCGAGGGTTTTCCCGGTTGGCACATAGAATGTTCGGCTATGAGCAAGAAATATCTTGGTCCGACTCTCGATTTGCACATGGGTGGCATCGAGCATATACCGACGCATCACACCAACGAAATCGCCCAAAGCGAGTCGGCTAATGGCGTTAAGTATGTCAATTATTGGCTCCACAACGAACACCTGACGGTCGATAACGAAAAGATGTCCAAGTCCAAAGGGACGGGTTTTTCTTTGGCGCAGATAAAGGCGAAAGTTTTTTCCCCTTTAGTTTTGCGCTATTTCTTTTTGTCGGCCAGCTATCGTTCCAAACAGAATTTTACCTGGGAGGCGTTAACTGCCGCCGAGGATGGCTTGCTGGGTCTTTATAATCAAGTAAATGCACTGTTCAAGGTTGATGATGATAAAAAAGTCGATATCGCGGAGCATAAAAAAAGATTCGCCTCAGCGATAGGAGATGATTTTAATACCCCATTAGCCCTATCCGTGTTATTCGAGGTTTTGTCTGATAGGAATTTGCCGACTAGAAGCAAATTGGAATTAATTTTTGATTTCGATAAGGTTCTTGGTTTGAATATCGCCGAGATGTCAAAAATAGAGCGCGTAAAAGTCGATATTATAACAGACCTTTCTGGTAATGGTGAGAAAAAAGTATTCGAAGAAGTTTTCATGACTCAAGTGGAGAATAGCGATTCGGAATTATTGGACCTAATAGAGGCTCGCGTCAAGGCCAGAGAAAAGAAGGAATGGGGCGAATCCGATCATTTGCGTGCGACTTTGTTGAATAAAGGTTGCTATGTCAAGGACGAGAAAGATGGCGTAAAGATCTTTATTGTTAAAAAATGAAAAATTTTTGGTTAGACATAAAACGCAAGAAGAAAGATAACGAACCGATCTTGGCTTTGGCCCCTATGGCCGGCATCACGGATGCCCCGTTTCGTTATCTGTGTGGTAAATTTGGCGCCGACGTGGTCTATAGCGAGATGATTTCGACTGCTGGGCTATTCTATGACAGTGAAAGGACAAGCGGTCTTCTGGACTCGTATAAGAAGAACGGCGGAGCCAAATTCGTTGTTCAGATTTTCGGCAATAATCCCAAGCATTTCGCCAAGGCGGTGAAGATAATAGAGAAAACTTGTCATCCTGACGGCATCGACATTAACTTTGGCTGTCCTGTACCTAAAGTTCAGAAAGTTGGGGCTGGCGCCAAGTTGTTCCAGGATTTGGATTTATCGTACGATGTCATAAAGGCTTGCTTGGACAATACCAAATTGCCGGTTTCGGTTAAAACCAGAGTTAAAGCTGGGCGAGTCAGTGTTTTGGACTTCATTGAAAAGATGAAAGATTTACCGATCTCCGCCTTGATGCTTCATGGGAGAACTTTGGCCGGCGGTTTTACGGGCGAAATAGACTTCGCTTTAATGGAGCAGGCGCGAAAAAAGTTCAAGGGTTTGTTCTTGGCCAATGGCGCGATAAAGGATTCGATATCTGCCAAAGAGATGCTCAAGAAGACTGGCGCTGACGGTCTTGGTATCGGCCAAGCCGTTTACGGACAACCTTGGATCTTTAAGCAATTACGAATTCTTAATTACGAATTACGAATCAAGGAGATATTTAAAATAGCCTTGGAGCATGCTAAGCTGATGAAAAAGTTAAAGGGTAAACAAGGAGTAATAGAGATGCGCAAGCATTTATGTTGGTATGTCAAAGGTTTTGCCGGTGCCGCCGATATGAGAAAGGAGTTTGTTAAAGTGGAGACTTTGAGTGATATTAAAAAAGTATTCGATATTTTTTCCAGAAAAAAATAATCGCGATAAGATATTACCAATGATCAATAATAACATTATAAAAACAACTTTCAACGAAGAAGAGATTGAAGTGTTAAAAAAACTCTCGACCCCGGTTAAGATTCAAGATTTTTTAGATACCTTACCAAGGAATATGGAAAAACATGGTGACACGGTAATGTCACCAAGAATGGTCTTACGCGAGAGGAAGGCACACTGTATCGAGGGGGCTTTGTTATCGGCGGTGGCGATGTGGTATCATGGAATGCCACCATTATTAATGGATCTTAAAGCTACTCACGATGATTTTGATCATGTTATCGCTGTCTATAAAAAGAACGGGTATTATGGAGCTATAAGTAAGACTAATCACGCCGGTCTGCGCTTTCGAGACCCAGTCTATAAGACGGAGCGTGAGTTGGCTATGTCTTATTTTCATGAATATTTAGATGATAAGAAAAACCATAAAACATTGAGAGCCTATTCTCGTTTGATAGATCTTCGGAAATTTGGAAAGAAATGGATGATCTCCGAAGAAAATCTTTTTGAGTTGGCGTGGGAACTCGACAATGTTAAGCATTTTTCCGTCGCCCCAAAGGAGAATTTGCGTCTTTTGCGTCCGGCCGATCGGATGGAGTCTATCGTAAATCATATGGAAGAATGGAAAAAAAGCGACCCCGGCACATAGAACTCCCTAATTGCTTTTAAATTGCTTATTTTTGTGTAAAAAAGCGTTTTTTATAGCGCTTTTTTGTTTCTCACCTAATACTTGACAAAAAAATAAAAAAGTTATATAATGATTGAAGAAAATTTTAACTAAAATGAGTTTAAAAACAGCAAAGCTGATAGTCTTTGGTTGTTTATTTATAGTCTTCTGCCCATTCCTAAGCGCCAAAGCGATGACTGGAAAGGTGCAGGAGGATTATCCGCGCTTAGCCAATTATTATTTAAGCTGGGAGATTCCCAACACAGAGGTGGACGCCTTGTCTCGCTATGACTTGGTGATTTTGGATATGGAGGTGCAGCATAATAGTTCCGGCAATCTGAAGAAATTAAGACAAAAAAATTCCGATATCATCCTTCTTTCTTATGTGTATTCGGAGGAGGTTATGAAGGAGGCTGATTCTCGTTATGGTAGTTTGCGTCACAACATCCTATCGGAAGTTTGCGATTCTTGGTTTTTAAAAGATCAGAGCGGTAATAAGGTGTCTTTTTGGTTCAGCACCAACATGCTCAATATTAGTAATGACGCCGGAACATGCAACGGCAAGCGCTGGAACGAGTTTTTGCCGGAATATATCTCTCAAAACGTTTTTTCGACCGGTAATTGGGATGGCGTCTTTTTTGATAATATTTGGCCGACACTTTCTTGGCTTAATTCCGGTAACATCGATATAAACAATGATCGTAAAAAGGATAGCGCCAAATATTTGGATGATAAATGGGTGGAGGGCAATAAAAAACTCCTTTCTTCTACCAGACAGGTCGTCGGTAACGATAATATTTTAATGGGCAATAGCCACGCTTTCGACGCTTATCAGCCATACCTTAATGGTATTATGTTGGAAAGCTTTCCGGCGCCTTGGGAGGCTGGCGGTACTTGGGCCGGATCGATGAAGTCTTACACCAACGTTAAAAATTTCCGTCAACCTAAGACGATGGTCATAAACGCCAATACCGACAATAAATGGGATAAGGACAACTATCGCAAAATGCGTTTCTCTTTAGGTTCCGCACTGCTGGGCGATGGTTATTTCTCCTTCGACTATGGAGTGAACGATCATTCGCAGACCTGGTGGTACGACGAATATGATACTAAGCTTGGCAAGGCGATCGGTAGCCCGATCAACATCTTAGATAAAAACAACAAGACCTGGAAGAGTGGTCTTTGGCGTCGCGATTTCGAAAACGGAATCGTCGTAGTCAACTCGACCTCGGAAAATAAAAATTATGTATTCGGCGATGGCGAGGTTTTCTCCAAGATAGCCGGCTCCCAAGACACTCTGGTGAATAACGGCGCTAAAATAAACATGGTCTCCGTGGCCGGCAGTGATGCCGTGGTTCTTTTGGGTCGGCCGGAGAAAAAGGAGGTTTTACCAGAGAAAATAGAGGAGCCGACTCCAGTGATCGCTCAAAATAAATCATCCTCGCAATCTGCCGTCATAAAGAACAGCGCTTTTCAAAACGGCCTTTTTAATCGCGTCTTCGATGGCTCCGGTCAACAGGTTCGCGATGGATTTTTCGCTTATAACGATAAATATTCGGCCAATAGCCAGGTTGTAATCACCGATGTTGACGGTTGTGGTAAGGACGAGGCCCTGGTCAATGAAAACGGAACTATCTCCATTTACAAGAACAACTTATTGATTAAGAGTTTTAAGCCTTACAACGGGGCGTTTAAGGGTGAGATATCTATGGCGGTAGCAGATCTTAATGGTGATGCCACAAAAGAGATAATCACTGGCGCCGGAGCCGGTGGCGGGCCTCATGTTCGAGTCTTCGACAAGAATGGAAAGTCTTTGATAGCCGGTTTTTTCGCCTATGATCGTAATTTTCGCGGTGGTGTAAACGTTTCCGTCATCGATTTGAATGGTGATGGAACAAAAGAGATAATAACGGCGCCGGCTTCCAATGGCGGTCCGCAGATAAGAATATTTACTAAAGATGGCCGACCCCTTTCCGGTGGTTTCTTCGCTTATGATAAGGGATCTCGTGGTGGTGTTAGTATAGCCGTCGGCAATATTGATGGTAAAGGGGAGATGGAGATAGTGACCGCCGCTGGCAAAGGAATGAAGCCGGAAGTCAAAGTGTTCACTAAAGATGGGCGAATGATAAAGAGTTTTTATGCCTATGACCGCAATTCTCTTTCCGGTGTAAAAATTTCCGTTTCCGACATAAATAACGACGGTAAGGCTGAAATTATGGCGGCTAGCACCGATTACTAGGATTAATTATCTATTAAATATATAATATAAACATATGGAAAAAGATAATAACCCAAAAGAAGGGGAGTTGATCATGAAGGACGTTAAACAAGACGTTTCGACCAAGGGTGGTAATATTGTCATTGGTACTCTCAATGTCATGACCAAACCAATGGTCGGTCATATAAAGAATAGGCATGAAAAGTTTTATAAAACGAAGCCTTTTCATCTTTGGGCCGACTTGTTTTTCATTCTAAGCATTCTTTCGTTGTTTTCGGTTTTTGTCATAATAAAAAACCTTGAACCGAAGCCGGAAATAGATTTATCTTCGGTCGTAGTCAGTCAAAAAATCGTCTCTAGCGATTTAACGACGATAGACATAACCTATCGTAATAATGGCAAGGTCGCTGTTCAAGGCGCCTCTTTGTCCCTTGTTTTGCCGGAGGATTTCCGTTTAGTAGCCAGCTCTCCTGAAAAATCCTTTTCCGATCAAACCAATACTTTTTTTATCGGAGATTTGCCGCGTGGCGCCAATGGTAAAATTAGCGTAACAGGTTCGTTATTGGGGGCTTTGGGTGATAAAAAGACTTTTTCCTACTCCCTTAACTATCTGCGCAAGGGCTATGAATATAATAAATTAGGGTCATTGGATGTGACGATAGACTCTTCCGCCATAGAGACTACTTTGAAAATGCAGGACAAAATCTATGAAAACACTAATTTTGGCGGAGTTATAACGTTAAAAAACAATGGCCGCGTTGACGTGGATAAGGATATCACCGTCTCGTTTGACGGTAAAAGTTTAGATATTTTAAGTATTTCCGGTGTTAATGCGGTATTGATAAACGACGTTATCGTCCAAAAAGGATTAAAGGCTGGGCAAGAGGCTCGCATAAAATTTCAAGCTAGTCCAAGAGTCAAGGATAATGTCGACTTGAATCTTGTGACCAATATAGACTTTGGTTATCGCGAAGTAAAACAATCGGAAATAATCAGTGGTGTCGTCATTAATCGCTCGAAGATTGCGGCGCAAATCGATGCGAATCAGAAACAGACAAAGATTGGTGAAATTGTTAAATTTAAATTATCAATTTCTGGCGATAACAATGAAAAGTTAGAAAATATCGAGATAAACTTATCTTCTTCGAATGATTATTTTTCCTTGCGCAGTTTGTCTTTGGAAAAAGGTTTACAGTATGCTGTTAAGGGAACTGTGATAAGTTTGCCGAATTTGACCAATAATAAAATCGAACTTCCTCTGGAGGTTGTCTTCGACAAGAGTAAGGATGTTACTAACCAAGAAATCGGCTTAGTGGCCGATATTTCCTACAACACTTCGTCCGGCAAAGAGTCGTATCGCGTTTATAGTGATAATATAAAAACACTCTCTGACATATCGATAACTTCTAAGGCGGTGTATTACAGTGCGCAAGGTGATCAGTTGGGTGTTGGCCCATTGCCACCAGTGGTTGGCGTGCCGACGAAGTATTGGGTATTTTGGGAAGTCGGTAATACCGGCAACGAGCTTAAAGATTTGAGCGTTTCGGCCGAGTTGCCAGCCAATGTCGGTTGGACGAATCAAAAATCCCTACTTTCCGGCAGCATTCATTATTCACCGATAAGTCATCAGGTAGTCTGGTCGGTTGACGACATATCGTCTTCTGCAGAGCAATATAAGGCCGGCTTCGAAATCGAATTGATTCCGACAACTGCAGATATCGGCAAGGCGCCAAAAATATTGATCAATACCAAATATTCTGCGACCGACGTCTTTGTGCAAGGTGATATTTCTGGAAAGCTGAACGACCTAGACACCAGTTTAAAAGATGATAAATTATCGGCCGGAAAGGGGACTGTTATAAAGATGGATATAGTGAAGTAGTTCTACGTAATATTTACTCAAATAAAAAAGAGGGTTTTGCCCTCTTTTTGGTTTCTTTTAAAAACCATATTTAATATCCGGATTCTCTGACTTCCTCAAGCTGCTTGGCTGTCGGCTCGTTTAGTGTGTAATTGAACATAATATTGGTATTGAGAAGTACTGTTTTTCTTTCCCCGTCTTTATCCTTATAGGTGATCACGGAGTTTTTAAAGACACATCTCTTCGTGTCGATAATCTTTATTGCATCAGGGTTGTTGACCTGGATTTTTTGCAGGACCCCGGCATCAGTGAACCAGAAGTGGCAGTTTCTGTTTTGAAGTGCAATTATTTTGGCGGTAAAATTGAAGGGTGGGAAACAAAAATTATGAGCATTTCACCAAACACAACAGAGATTGTATCGAAGCCATGCTAAAAGGCGGCAATTTTTGAATAACTCTAATTTATTTATCACTTTTTAAAGTTGTTGATTTTTTAACATTAAATAAGATTTTTTTTCTAGCAATTTGCACAATAATTACAGTAAAAGAACACCAAATAATAAAAATAATTAAATCCGCATAATTTTTTACTAATGAATGGGTTGCTTGAAATCTTAAAAAATCCGTGAAAATATCATAAATATATTCATAAGCAATAAAAAACATACCAGCACTAAGCATGACGTAGATAAAATAAGCTACCACTTTTAATATTAAGTTTTTCATGGTTTTTTATTAATTTTTAAGCTTAGATAGAGCGAAATTTGGTAATTTCGCTCTATCTTTATTATACAATGGATAGGCTTGCGTGTTAATAGTTTGAAACTAAAAAAAGAGCACTGCTTATCGAATAACCATAGGCAGTTTTATGGTACAGTTGATAGCGCGTTGGGATGAGTAATTTTTTGCCCTTCCAAGTTGGCAACCATTCCGTTAAATCCCATCCGCCCCATTTATTCGGATTAGTGCTCTCGCCTAAATATGGCAACCAAGAAGTGCAGTAGTATTGTTGAAAAGTTCCTGTGTATCTAAAAATTGCGTCACCATGCGTATCAGTGGAGCAAGCCCCAAATGTTCCAGTTGTAGTTGTTTTTGCTAATCCTTTTTCTTTCGAAATTTCACTGAGTTGAACAAAAAGATTCATCTCATTGCCCACATCAACAATGCCACTTTTTCCTGTAACAACACAACAAACTTTATTTAATGGCTCCTCAGATTTAATAACGGCATCACCATTACTGTTGCAGGCCGTAATTAGTTCGGCGTTGTTGTTGGTAATAGCAATGACAATCGCCCCAGCGCTTGATTTTATTTGGTATGAATAGTTATTATCAATACTGTTTACCGATGTATTTTGTGAACAACTAAAAAGCAAGAATGAAGCTATAAAAGCAATGACAACGTTTTTCATATAAACTCCTTCGAAAATGTGATTGTAAAGAACAAAAAAACAGACTATCGATTGTAATATTAGTGTATCAAAAAAAAAATAACTTAAGGCAAGCCTTCCAGGGACTAGGAAGACGTAAAAAATATAACTGAATACTTCCCTGAATGTTCAGCGGACACTCACTTATTCGGTCTAGCTTTCACTCCTTTCTGGATCTTGCTTCTGACCTATTCGATTCCCCGCCTTGAGTGTTTCAAAAATAAAAACACCCTTGCTTTCGCTCGAGTGTTTTTATTTTTTGTAGTAGTCCCTAGGGGAATTCCGCAGTCGTTCGGCGGCGGAATTCCGCCTCACTCCTTTGTCCGGAGTTGGCGATAAAGTGCTCGGGGCACTTTATCGGTCGTTCAACTGCAATTTGCTCGTTCCCTCGCAAATTTTGTTTCACTTCCAACTAGTTCGATTCCCCTAGGGTCCCCAGCAAATAAAAGAACTGGCATTAAGCCAGTTCTTTTATTTGTAGTCCCTAGGGGAATCGAACCCCTATTTTCAGGATGAGAACCTGATGTCCTAACCGTTAGACGAAGGGACCGCGGTAAATCAATGCGGAAATTTCAAAATAAAAAATCCGTAACAAATGGATTTAACCATAATATATAGCAAAAAATGTCTTTTGTCAAGCCAAAACTTTGCCAATAAAATCAGGGCGTCCGCGCAAAAATTCGTCAGCAGAAAGAGGTTTTCCGCCCTCTATTTGTAACTTATCTATAACCAAGGATTTGTCGCCGCATTGCACACAAAGCCCATTATCATGTAAAAATACCTCGCCAATTTTATATTTGTTGATCGGTAAAATTTCATTTTTAGCAGAAAGTATTTTTATAAGTTTATTCGTATTTTGTGTTTCGTAATTCGTAAACGTTGAGGGCCATGGATAGTATGCCCTAACCATTCTTTCTATTTCTGGCGCTGATTTTGACCAATCTATTTTGCCATTCTCTTTCTTTATTTCCGGGCAATAAAAAGATTCGCCTTCTTGTGGTTGAGGCTTTATTTCGCCGTTTTTAAAGCCGATCAAGACATCTGGTAAGGTTTGCGCGCCAAGTATCGATAATTTGTCGTGTAAACTCTCTCCGGTTTCATTGTTGTTAATCCTTGTCTTGGCTATTCTAAGGATTGGGCCAGTATCCAAGCCCTTGTCCATAAGCATGACGGTGACGCCGGATTCTTCGTCGCCGGCCAGTATTGGGGCTTGAATAACCGCTGCACCGCGAAAACGAGGCAGTATTGAGCCATGAACATTGATACAGCCGTATTTTGGTATGTTTAAAACACTTTCCGGCACTAGCTTGCCATAGGCGACTACTGCTAGAAAATCAGGCTCCTTTTCTTTGATCTTTTCTGCAACCTCCTTTATTTTTTCCGGTTGCCAAACTTCGATATTGTTTTCTGTTGCGAATTTTTTGACCGGAGGAGGGGTTATCTCTTGTTTTCGTCCAATAGGCTTGTCTGGTTGTGTTATTACTGATACTATTTTAAAGCGGGCATCTTCGTTCAATGTCTTCAAAGACGGTATGGCGAATTCTGGGCTGCCCAGAAATATTATTTTTATTTTACTTTCCATAATATGGATTTTATAAATTATTTTTTGGACATCTTTAATCAGATGGGGTACGTCGGTATAATAGTGTTGATGGCGATAGAAAGCTCCTTTATTCCATTCCCCTCGGAGGTCGTTATTCCGCCAGCTGGCTATTTGGCCTCTCAGGGTGAGATGAATATATGGCTAGTGATCATTTCCGGTGTTATTGGTAGCCTTATAGGTGCGATATTCAATTATTTTTTCGCGATGTTCTTGGGGCGTGCTTTGATCTATAAATTGTCGGACCACAAAATAGCGAAAATGATGATGATAGACTCTGGTAAGGTAAAAAAAGTAGAGGATTATTTTTTGAAATATGGCAATATCTCAACATTGATCGGTCGTCTAATAACTGTCGTTAGGCAATTAATATCCTTGCCAGCCGGGTTCGTTAAAATGAACTTTTTTTCTTTTCTGCTCTATACTTTTATCGGTTCTGCAATTTGGACGGCTATTTTAGCGGCACTCGGATACTTCTTTGGGGCCAATAAAGACAGGTTAATGGCTCTTTATCATGAGGTGAGTTATTTTGGAGTTGTTATCGGTATTCTTTTTGTCTTGTTCCTGATTTTTCGCAAAAAAAAGAAAGGTTGGTTTTTCTTTAAAAAATAATCAATCCTCTTCGACCACTTCAGCCTCGTCCAATCTTTTTAGGTTTTTAGCCTTGTCTATAAAAAGAACCCCGTCTAAATGGTCGGTTTCGTGTTGAATGACTCTGGCTAGTAGTCCAGAGGCCTTCAGTACTTGCTTCTTTCCGTTTTCGTCGATAAAACGACAAGTTATTGATTTATGTCTCTTGACCTCCCCGAAATACATCGGAACCGAGAGACAACCCTCTTCGTCGATTTCTTTCAATATAGATTTTTTCACTATTTCCGGATTAAACATGAAAAGTTTTTTATTTTTCGTGTTTATAGTGATAAACCTGATGCTTTTTCCGACCTGAGGAGCGGCTAAGCCTATGCCGTCCTTTACCATCATTGTCTGAAACATGTCGGTGCAAAGCTTCTGCATTTCCGGCTTTAATATATCGTTTTCTTCGACCTTTTTAGCCTTCAGTCGTAGTCGTTTGTCCGGATTTATTAATATGTCTAGGATTTCCCCCATTTGATTTATTGTTATATTTTCGTTAAATTATTATAATAACGTTTATTTTTTAAAAAGGCAATATTGTATGTCAGATAAAAAAGAGGAGGGGTTTCAGAGTTTAGGTTCTCTTTTTTCAGTCAAGAAACCGGAGGTTAAAAAACCACCAGCCTATCAGTGGCAGGATTTGGCTTTGCGGGTGGTTAAGGAGCTGAGCATACCTGCTTTTAAAAAAGCTTCCGTCTTTAAGATTTGTCGCGACAACTCCAAAGATGTCGTAGAGATGTGTTTAAATGACACCAAGGAGCTTTGCAAGGAGGGAGATAGATGGAAATACTTTTTTAAGATCTTCGCGAATAGGGAGGCTAATAAGAAGAGTTAGACGATATCCGCGGTTGATGGGTCCTTCTCTCTAAGATTGAGAGAAGCCGTTAAAAAGCCAACGCCAAATGGCGATTCGTATGTCGATGACGACATCTCCCAATCCATTCCAGCCCCAGTCATTATTCCAAAAAGCATGGCGATCGCACCGATACCGCAAACCCCGGCCTCTCTTATGGTCTTTTCATCAAGATCGAGTAGGTCTTCTATTCTTTTCTCGTAGACCAGATTCGTCAGTTTTAAATCGAGTTTTTGTCCCTTGGGGGAGTATCCTCCAGGGGATTTTTTATTCAAACGATGAGATAGGTCGCATGAACCTATGACGCTCACTATTTTTTCATATTCTGCCACTTCTCTACCGATTAAAAGTCCGATTTCGAAATTATCCCTACTAGAAATCGGTGAAGAATTGAGATAGAGCGTCTTAAGGTTTTTGAATTCCCCGGATAATATAAAAGTGGGGACACCACAACCAAAATCGACAGTCTTTTTATTTATCACTTCGAGCCTCCCAGGCTCTAAAATTGAATACCTTATTTTTTCAGCAAGAATCAGGTCCGTTTTAGTTTTTGTCTTGGATGAAAAATCCCCGAATTCTTCGAAGTTTATAATTGTGGAGGGATTGACGTTCATTAAGGCCTTGGCGTGATTACTCGATCCGTGTGGTGATATTATCAGTAGTGTTTCGGTTCCAAGATTTAGCATACTCTCTTGGATTTTTCTATAGGAGTTCAGTGTTTTTTCCGACCTTAACCAGTTCTCTCGACTAATTGTCGGAATGAGTGTTGGGGAGTGAGGGGTTATCGCCGCGAAGTTTAATGACATATTACAAACTTTTTTCGCTTATAGCTTCTCCGTTGTCGTATTTATTGAGGAATTGCGGAGACACCGAGATGATGTTATTCCATTTATAACCGAGTTTTTCGAATATTTCTCCCGATGCGAAAGGTCTCTTTTTCCCTTGATCAACCAAATAGACCGCCTTTGTCGCTGGTGATGTCAATAATTCTCCGTCCCCGAACAGAATCGGATCTCCGCTTGGGTAGGCATTTAGACTTTCTTGGGCGACTGGTGTCAACTTCTTATTTTTGTATTTATAGGTAAGCAACGATTTGTCATGAAGTGGGTATTTTTTTCCATCTTCGACATAAAACACGCCACCGGTCTTCTTGTCTTGAAGCAAGGCGCCTGTCGGATAGGTTGAAGTTGCCGTCAAAGGAGAGCCGTCGACATAGGAGTTTATATCTTCCCAGCTCGCATCCATGACCTCCGCCGGGTTATAGCCAAAAGCTTTGAAGACGGCACTGGATGTGAAGCCTCTTTTTTTGCCGTCGACCAGCAAGAATATCGTTCCGCGAGGTGATTTTATCAAGGAGTAGTTTGGGAATTTGATCGGAGCTCCTGTGGTATATTTGTCCAAAATAGATTTTTCAACCTGAATTATCTTTTTCTCGTCGAAGCGGGAGGTTAAGGCGCTCTTGGAGGCGAATGGTCTTTTTTGCCCATTCTGAATCAACCAAACACCGTTTTCACCCTTGGCTTGTAATAAAGACCCGTTGGAATAGACGGCTTTTGCGAAATATCTCCCCCAAATTTTCCAGAAGTTATAGTTTCCGTTATAGACGTGCGGTGTGTAGTTGTAGAGGGCCGCCGTGGCGTCGTTATAGAGCGTCACATCTACAGTCCCTTTTATGGTTGTGGAATATTTGTTGCTAAAAGTGAATGTTTTCCCTTTTTGATAGGTATAGTCTTGGTAATTTTGTATATAGTCGTAAAACTGTAGCGTCGCGCTATTGATTTGTTTCCAGAGACCTTGCCAACGAGGGTTGCAACCACCGGAATCCGGACAACCATAACCGGTCGCCCAGTCTAACGACCCCTGAGAAGGGGATGGGTCCTCTATTAATCCCTGTTCTTTCTGTAGTAAGACGATCACAAATTTCGGACTTACCAGATTAGCTTGACATCTTTTATATATTATCTCGGCGGCCGTTTGTATTTCTCCGGTATTTGGATCGGCCATGGAATAGGTGGCCAAAAAACTACCCTTGGATTCTAAGAATTTTTGTATCTCGTCCTTTGTCATTGAGTTATAATCCAAAACTTCCGCATCGCTTATTATGTAGCCTGGATTGAAGTTCGGATCCGGAGTGGCTTCTTGGGCCGCGGCCGGTATCGCTGAGGCTAAAAGAGCCACAATTAAGGTGTTTAAAATAAAGTTTTTCTTGAGTTTTTTACATATTGACATAACTTGGGGTGGTGGTAGATATATTTTATTATACATTTATTATAATATACTTGTTTGAATAATACAATTTAGGTTTTTAGGGGTGGTAGATTTTTTAAAAAATATTTTCGCGTTTGCTTGTGGATAATTTTTTTTAAAAAAAATAAAGAGGCTAATCTTCAGTTAAAAAATGTGGGGGGATTGCGTTGACCGGCTTTTCTAAAAGGTGTATAATATAAACATAGACCACAAGATGTTGGGTTCAAAATGAAGTTGTACTACAAAATATAGACATCGTCAATTTCCCCACCATTTTAGCGATTTTTAGCGAAAAGACTATGAAGTGTCCAATTTGTTACCACGAAGAGACTAAGGTTATAGACTCAAGGATGGCTGCCGACGGCCTATCGATTAGGCGTCGTCGCGAGTGCGAGAAATGCAGCTTTCGTTTCTCTACCTTCGAGGAAATGGAAATACTCGACTTGACCGTCTTAAAGAGGGATGGAGAGAAAGAGGCCTATAGTCGAGATAAGATGGTCTCCGGGTTGCGCAGGGCATTGGAGAAGCGCCCAATAAGCGATGACGATTTCAAGAAGTTGATACACAACATAGAAAGAGACATACAACAGCTCCGGCAAAGCGAGGTCGATTCTAGTGACATCGGCAAGGCGGTAATAAAACATCTCAAGGATATTGATATAGTGGCTTACATAAGATTCGCTTCCGTATATGAATCCTTTAAGGATGCCGACGACTTCATGGCTTTTCTTAATAGACTGTCCAGTGCCCCTAAGCCAAGAAGAGGAATGACATTAAGAAATAAAAATATTTTCAAGAAATAGAAGTGAATTTGAATTAAGAATTGACCATCAGTGCCGATTTTAGACACTGTCTCGTAAGATTCTAAGTTAAAATTCCTCAAAAAAATATGCCAGCTAATTTGATTTCCCAAATCAGGAAACGCTCCGGCGAGATAGTGGATTTCGACCGGAACAAGATTCTAAGCGCCATAACCAAGGCTGCAGAGTCCGTTGATATCAAGGACGACGATCTGATCGGAAAACTGGTCAATCAAGTCATCGACAAGCTTTCTCGCAAGTTTCACTCCAGAAGCATTCCTGCCGTCGAAGAGGTTCAGGATGTGGTCGAGGAGGTTCTTATAGAGAATAAGGCCATCGCCATCGCCAAGGCTTTCATTCTTTATCGCGATCAACATCGTCAATTAAGAGATCTTAACGCCAAGACTAGCGAAGAGAAGTTAATGGAAGATTATCTCGGTCAAGCCGACTGGAGATTGAAGGAGAATAGCAATATGAGTTTCTCCGTTCAGGGCCTTAATAACTATCTCGCCTCGGCTATCTCTGCTAAATATTGGTTAAATAAGCTCTATCCGGTGGAAATTCGCGACGCTCATGTCAATGGTGATTACCATCTTCATGACCTAGGAATGTTGGCTCCGTATTGCTGTGGTTGGAATTTGAAAGACCTTTTAATGCGCGGTTTCGCCGGCGTCGACGAGAAGACGCAATCCAAAGCTCCGAAGCATTTTCGCAGCGCTTTGGGACAGATAGTCAATTTTCTCTACACTTTGCAGGGTGAGGCGGCCGGAGCTCAAGCATTCGCCAATTTCGATACCCTTTTGGCTCCTTTTATTAGATACGACAAATTGGATTACACCAATGTCAAACAAGCTCTTCAGGAATTCGTCTTCAATTTGAACGTGCCGACTCGTGTCGGTTTTCAAACCCCATTCACCAATGTGACGTTAGATGTCACGCCGACCCCATCTTTTAGTCAGGAGTCCGTGGTTATCGGTGGCAAATTGATGCCGGAAAAATACGGAGATTTTCAGCCGGAAATCGATATGTTCAATAGAGCGTTCGCCGAAGTCATGTTAGAAGGCGATTCACGCAATAGAATGTTCGCTTTCCCGATACCTACTTACAACATCGACAAGGAATTCGACTGGAATCGTCCTTCTATGGAGAAGGTTTGGGAAATGACTGCCAAATATGGCATCCCTTATTTCTCGAATTTTGTGAATTCTGACATGAAATTGGATGATGCTCGCAGTATGTGCTGTCGTTTGCGCTTGGATAATCGTGAATTGCGTAAGCGCGGTGGTGGTCTTTTTGGCGCGAATCCATTGACAGGATCTCTTGGCGTCGTCACTATCAATTTGGCCAGAATAGGATTCTTGGCTAGCGATAAAGACGACTACAAGAGACGTCTGGCCCATTTAATGGACTTGGCCAAAGATAGTTTAGAGATTAAGAGAAAGATAATAGAGAAGTTTACCGACGACGGTCTATATCCATACTCGAAATTCTATTTGTCCGAAATAAAAGAGAGATTTGGTAAATATTGGCAAAATCATTTTTCAACCATTGGTATCAACGGAATGAACGAGTCCTTGATTAACTTCATGAAGCAGAATATCGCCAGCACTGAAGGACGATCTTTCGCTATTGAGATATTGAATTTTATGAGGGATAGGTTGGCTATGTATCAGAACGAGACAAATAATCTTTACAACTTGGAAGCCTCTCCTGCCGAAGGTGCAACGTATCGTTTCGCCAAGAAAGACAAAGAAACTTATCCGAATATAATAGTCGCCAATGAAGAAGCTTTTCAAGATGGGGCAGATCCTTACTACACTAATTCGACTCATTTGCCGGTCAATTACACTAATGATATATTCGAGGCCTTAGACCTTCAGGATGAATTACAGATAAAATATACCGGCGGCACTGTTTTACACGGCTTCCTTGGCCAAAAAATGGACAACCCTGAGGCGGCTAAGAGCTTGGTCAAAAAGATAGTATATAGCTATAAGCTTCCTTATTTCACTATCACTCCGACCTTTTCTATCTGTCCGAAGCATGGGTATTTGCCTGGTGAGCATAAATATTGTCCGAAATGCGATGCCGAGAGAGGTTTTTTGCCCAACGGTGAGTCATCGATTGACAAAGAAGAGATAAAATCTGCTAATGCAATAGTGGATAAGTCGGATGAAAAAAATAATAGCAAGGAAGGAATCGTTGAAATTAGGACAAAAAGCGACTCGGAAAGAAATATCATTCAGGCCATTGCCTAATTCAAGAATTTATTCAATAATTAATTTAGATAGTTAAAAACAAAAACAAAAGAGTTAAGATCCTAGGGTTAAAGGAGGTTAACGACCAGTCTTCTTTAAAAGAAAGAGGATGGTCATAAAACCGAAAAAAATCTTTCTTCTTAATTCTTAAAAAAAGTATGAGCCCGATAAAGACAGAAAGACAAGAATGTATTGTCTATAGCCGCGTCGTCGGCTGGCTTACCCCTGTTAAGAATTGGAATAAGGGTAAGAAGTCTGAATACGGAGATCGCAAGACTTACGATGTTAGGGATTGCGGTTGCGGTAGAGTCTAGTAACTAATTTTCGGATTGGTTAGGTGCTTGGGTCCCGATCGATCCATTGCCTAAACATATGAAAATAGGGGGATTGGAGAAGTTTAGTTTGATAGATTATCCCGATCACGTGGCCGCTGTAGTTTTTACGGTCGGATGCACGTTTCGTTGCCCGTTTTGTTACAATCCCGCATTGATAAACCCCATGCTCGTGCCCAAATACGGCAAGAGTGAAAATAGGTCGCTAAGCGACCAAAATTTTGAACAAGGCCAATTTTCTTTAATTGAAGAAGATGGCCTTTTTCATTTTCTGGAAACCAGAGTCGGTAAATTGGATGGGGTTGTCGTTACCGGTGGTGAGCCGACGATGCACTCTGATTTACCAGCTTTTTTGTTGAAAATTAAAAATTTAGGATTTCATGTCAAGCTTGATACTAATGGTAGTAATCCGGAAATGCTAAAGAAGGTCTTATCTGAAAAACTAGTCGATTATTTAGCGATGGATATAAAAAGCGACAAATCGGGTTATGAAAAGTCGGTTGGCTTGAATGTCGATTTTGGAAAAATAGAAGAAAGTGTTAAGATTATTAAAGAAAGCGGATTGCCATACGAATTCAGAACCACCTGCGTGCCGGGCTTTATCGATGGCAATGCCGTAATCGAAATGGGTAAGATGATACAGGGAGCAATGGCTTGGTATTTGCAAAGATTTAAATCAGATTCCGAGATGCTCGACCATTCTCTAGAGAATAAAAATTCTTTTACGGATGACGAGATGGGCGAATTGACTTCATTCGGCAAGAAATTCGTTGAAAATTGCCAGTTTAGAGGATAATTAACAATAAAAATATGGAAGAAGATTTAAAAAAAACCTTACAAACTTTGATTGCTAACGAAGAGGATGTAAAAAAAGACTTAGCTGATATCAAGAAGTTGGTAAAATCAATCAAGAATCATTTTATTCGCGACGAGATATTCAGCTTTTTGCGTTTATTGATTATAATAGTTCCTTTAGTGATCGGTACGTTGTATTTGATGCCGATACTTGAAAAATCCATGCAACAATATCAACAGTTGTTAGGTTTTTCAGCTGATATAGGAAGTGGTAAGGTCGACATGAATAATCTTGATATAGGAAATATTCAAAAATACCTGACGCCGGAGGTGATGAAGCAACTCGAATCTTTAAACGGTAATAAAAAATAAATTATGTTAGAATTTTTAATATTAGGCGCCGTTCAAGGCTTAGTGGAGTGGTTGCCACTATCTTCTGAGGGGATGGTATTTCTTGTGAAGGGAAACTTTTTCGATCATGGCGAGTCGGCCATGCAGGTTTTGCATCTATCGCTTTTTTTGCATTTAGGGACATTTTTAGCCGCTTTAATCTATTTTCACAAAGAAATAGTGTCTTTATTCAAGACTATGTTCAAGTATAAGGAGTCTAGCGAAGGGGATAAGCGGTTGTTGATGTTTCTTATGGCGACTACGCTAATAAGTGGCTCCTTAGGATATGCCTTGAGTAAAGTTTTCGAATCAGCATCTTCCGAGTTCGAGAACTTCGGTAAATTCGTCACCGTCTTCGTGGCACTAGCCCTTTTTGTGACTGGATTATTGATACTGAAAGCTAAGAGACAGAAAGATGGTTTTCGTAAGGAGATTGACATAAAAGCTAAGGACGGATTATTACTTGGTGTCGTGCAGGGTTTGGCGGTGTTGCCGGGTTTCTCTCGTTCCGGTTTGACAGTATCCACCTTATTGTTTCGTAAATTCGACGAGGTTTCGGCTATGCGCTTGAGTTTTTTAATGAGTATGCCGATAATCTTTTTGGGCAATATCGTTCTTAATTTCGATAAAGAATTTTTGTCATGGTCGGCGTTTTTAGGAGTGTTATCAGCTTTCGTGGTCGGAATAATCACTATAAATTTGTTTTTCAGGCTGATAAAAAAGATAAACTTCGGTTATTTCGCTATTTTTTTCTCAGTCATGATGGTGTTGTCCGTGTTTATACGATAGAACGGTGAATAGTCTTTATTTACTCTTATAATAGCTTAAAAAAAATACTTCTTTTCTTGTTTTTTTTGTGATAATATAAAGAAAGCAAGGAGGCATTTGGCGGTTTTTTCCGCTAGTGCTTATTTTTGTATATAGCAAGTGTTTTTCGTTTATTTTTTAAAATAGTAAATCGAATGAGCTTCGTCCATCTTCACGTGCATAGTCATTACTCCCTTCTTGATGGTTTGACCAAGATCAAGGAGATGGTTAAGTTTGCCAAAGAACAGGGGAGTCCGGCGTTGGCCATTACTGACCATGGTACGATGTACGGAGTCATTGAATTTTATCAGGCTTGTAAAAAAGAAGGTATAAAGCCGATTATCGGAGTCGAGCTCTATCTAGCCCCTGATTTACGAAAGAAGGAGAACAGTGACGACCGCTCCAATCGCCACATACTATTATTGGTTAAAAATAAAATCGGCTACAAAAATTTAATAAAACTTGTCACGATAGCTCATTTGGAGGGTTTTTATTACAAGCCTCGCGTGGATTGGGAGACTTTAGGTAAACACGCCGATGGCTTAATAGCTTGCTCGGCTTGCTTGGGTGGTGAGATTCCTCATTTACTGGAGGCCGGTCAAGAGGAAAAAGCCAAGAAGAGAATAGTTGAATATAATCAGTTGTTCGGACAGGGGAATTTTTATTTAGAAGTTCAGGATCACCCCAATCTAGAGGGGCAACCGGAGCTGAACAAAAAACTTGTACAACTATCAAGGGAGCTCAATGTCCCATTGGTATTAACAAATGATGTCCATTACTTAAAGAAAACCGACGATGAGGCGCAGGACATCTTGCTTTGCCTACAAAACAAAAAGAAGCTGGATGATCCTGGTCGCATGAGCATGATCGGTACGGATTTTTCTATGCGCCCTAATGAAGAGATGCTTTCGGCTTTTCCTGAGGCGCCGGAAGCGGCAACGAACACATTGAAAATAGCCGAAATGTGTGATTTGGAGATAGAACTCGGCCTGACTCAGTTGCCGTATTTTCCTGTGCCAGAAGGTTATGACGAGTTCTCTTATTTGGAACACCTCTCCAAAGAAGGATTAAAAAAGCGTTACGACAAGACGTATGAAGAGATAGACCCTTTAAGAAAGGAGAGATTGGACTATGAGTTGTCGATTATAAAGAAGATGGGATGGCCATCCTACTTTTTGATAGTTTCCGACTTCATAAATTGGGCGAAAGACAATAAGGTGGTTGTTGGTCCTGGCAGAGGAAGCGCCGCTGGCTCTTTTGTCTGCTATTTGATTGGCATAACAAACCTCGATCCATTAGAATACGATTTACTTTTCGAAAGATTCTTGAATCCGGAACGTATATCGATGCCTGATATCGATACAGATTTCGCCGATACTCGTCGCGACGAAGTTTTGCGTTACGTGGAAAGCAAATACGGGAAAGACCATGTCGCTCAGATTATAACCTTTGGAACAATAGCGGCTCGCGCTTCCATGCGTGATGTTGGTCGCGTCTTGGACGTTCCTTACGATTTTTGTGACAAGCTCGCTAAGGCTATACCGATGTTTACCGACCTTTCCGAGGCGTTAGAAAACGTTCAGGAGTTTAAGGATCTTTACGAAAAAGAGCCTCAGGCGAAAAAAATAATCGACTACGCTTTGCGTTTGGAGGGAGTATCTCGCCACTCTTCCGTTCATGCATGCGGCGTTATTATAACCAGAGACCCTTTGACCGAATACATGCCGGTGCAGTACGCCTCAAGTTCCGACATGACCATAGTGTCTCAGTATTCACTGCACCCTGTCGACGATCTAGGTTTACTTAAGATGGACTTTTTAGGCTTAAAGAACCTGACCATTATCGAGTCGGCTTTGAAGATAATCAAAAGGACAAGAGGGCAGGACATAGACATCGGAAAAATACCCCTTAACGATAAATTAGCCTATAAACTCTTTCAAGACGGTGAGACGACCGGAGTATTTCAATTCGAATCCTCGGGAATGAAGAGATATCTGAAGGAATTAAAGCCTACGGTCTTCGAGGATATTATCGCTATGGTGGCGTTGTACCGTCCGGGTCCTATGGAGTGGATTCCCGATTATATAGCCGGAAAACATGGACGCAAGAAGGTGGAATATTTACATCCGAAATTGCAACCGATACTCGACAAGACATACGGTGTAGCAATATATCAAGAGCAGGTCATGCAGATCGCCAGATCTTTAGCCGGGTTCACCATGGGCGGCGCAGACGTCTTGCGTAAGGCTATGGGTAAGAAGATAGCGGAGTTATTGGCGCAACAGAAAGAGAAGTTTATAGAAGGTTGTGTTAAGAACGGTATATCCAAGGAGCTCGGAGAGAAGGTTTTCTCGTTTATCGAACCTTTCGCCGGGTACGGTTTCAATAGGTCACATGCCGCTTGCTATGCCATGGTCGGTTATCAGACGGCCTATCTCAAAGCCCATTATCCGGCTGAGTTTATGGCCGCCCTCCTTACCTCCGATCAACAAGACATAGAACGCATAGCCATAGAGATTGACGAGTGTCGACACATGGGAATAAAAGTTTTACCACCGGATATAAACGAATCGTTCGCGTCCTTTACCGTTGTCTTGGGGGAGAAAGAGGGTGAGGAATTCATTCGTTTCGGGCTCAACGCCATCAAAAACGTCGGTGAACACATCATCGAGGTTATTATAGAGGAGAGAAAAAATAAAGGAAAATACAAGGATGTTTTTGATCTGTTAGAAAGGATAGTCGACAGGGATATGAATAAAAAATCCTTGGAAGCTTTGATAAAATGCGGAGCACTCGACCAATTCGGCGATCGTAGCTTGTTTCTTGGTAATCTCGAGGCCTTGCTGGATTTCAACAAAGAAGTCAGTCGATCCAGGGATAATAAGCAAATTAGCCTCTTTGGCGCCCTTGGCAATACTTTACCGCCAAGAATTAAGCTCGCCCAGGTTCAGGCCGTGGACAGACAAGAGAGATTGTCTTGGGAAAAAGAATTGCTTGGTCTTTACATCACCGAGCACCCGTTCAGTGATTACCGTCGTTTTCTCGGTGATTACATAACGCCATTCACCAGATTGCGTGAACGGATCAATGACGAGGCCGTGCGCGTGGCCGGGGTGATTTCGACTATTAAAAAAATAATAACAAAAAGCAATAAGCCGATGCTCTTCGTTAAAATAGAGGATGCCGTGGCATCGACTGAATTGTTAGTGTTTCCAACGGTACTGGAAAAGACTCCAAATCTTTGGATTGAAGGAAAGGCTATAATATGCCAAGGAAAGGTCTCTGACAAAGATCAAGAGGTGAAGGTCTTAGTGGATAAAGCCGCCGAATTGTCATTGGCCGACATTCCGGGGTCTATCGACATCTTTAAAAGGATTGAGGTTAAAAGTAGAGGTAATTTCTACAAGAAAAACGACAATCAGCAACAAAAAAAACAAGAAACTGCTCCAACTCCGAGTCAGCCGGCTTACCCCCATTTGAAAATAATAATAAATAAAGAGCTCACTCCGGAGAAATCTGAAAAAATTCGACTCATTTTGTTGAAAAATTCCGGACAAAGCAAGGTGTATTTCAAAATAAGCTTAAACGGTCAACCGAAGATAATCGAGACCGGTTTTAGGGTTGATAATAATTCTCTAATAAAAGAAGAGTTAAGAGCGGAGTTGGGCGACATGATAACGGTCTTGGACGAATAATAAAATTTTTAGTATAATAGTAAGCAAGAGTGGATAAACTTGGAAACTTATTTTTCTTATGGTTCAAGAAAAAAACAATCAAACAAAAGAAAAGGATTCCGAAGAGGTCGCCCCAAAGAAAAAAAGAGGAAGGAAACCCGGTTCAAAAAATACAAAAACGACAACAAAGACCGTCAAAAAAACCAATCTTTCTGTTAGAGTCGTCAGTAAAAAAACTGATATTAAGGATGACCACGAGGAGGACACCCTTAAGAACATCAAGACCAAGGACTCGATCGCCGAAAAAGGCGAAAGTATTGGGGAAGAACGTGAATTTTTCAAAAAGACCGGAAAAAGAATCGAACAAGACGACATCAAGAGTCAAAAAGCTTCCGAAAAGAAAGAAAAGGTCGTTAAGGAAAAAGTCGAAGAGCCAAGATCTGTGAGTCTCTACAGGAAACTTTCTTTCTTTTTTATAGCATTGACGATTCTTTTATTGTCGTCCATTTTTTATTTCTATTTTGTATCCTTAACAGTAGAAGTAGTCCCCAAAAAAGAAGGCAAGGCGGATAAAGTTTCTTTTTCTGTTGCCTTGTCGCAAGAAAAAGAAGAACAAACTTCAACAAAAGAGAGTATCGAGGGGGTTGTGGAGCAGATACCGGTCAAAGAGGACGGGGTTTTTCAACCGACTGGGGCTAAGGTATTGGGAAAAGAAATAGTCGGCAAGGTTGTTATACACAACAACAAGGCCGATAAGCAAATATTGATAGCCACAACAAGATTAATGAGTCCTGACGGTAAAATATATCGCATCAAGGACCGAGTCGAGATTCAGCCGAATGACCAAGTAGAGGTCGGCATATATACTGATGAACCAAGTGAAGAGATGGCTATAGGTCCTAGTAGGTTTATCTTGCCAGCTCTTTGGTCCGGTCTTCAGGACAAAGTCTATGCCGAAAGCAAAGAAGCTTTTATTTACAATACTCAAATAGAAAAATACATCCAACAAGTAGACATAGATAAAGGACTACAAGACCTAAAGGCGTCTTTAGTCGAGAAGGCCAGTAGACAGTTTAGTGATAATTATAAGGGTTATGATAAGGTAATGTTCGAGATAGACAAGAATTCTTTAAAAGTCGAAACTAGCGGAAAAGCGAATGATAAGGCGGATGAGCTAAAGATAGAAATAAGCACTAATGTAAATATCATAGCTTTTAATAAGGCGGATGCGGAAAAACTCGCCGAAGAAAGATTTTTGTCAAAAATAGAGACCGATAAGAAGGTTTTAGGCATAGATAAGGGCGGTATACAATACAGTTTATCCAATACAGATTTTGTAGCTGGTAAAGCTGTGGTAGAGGCTTCTTTTATGGGTTTTCTGTCAGCTAAAAAAGGCGATACGTTGATTGATAGGGAGAAATTAGTCGGGTTAAACGAGGCGCAGATAAAGGAGTATCTCTCATCGTCTGACGATTTTTCCGAATTCAATATCAAGATAACGCCATCTTTTATGAAAAAAGCTCCAATCTTGGTTGATAGGATAAAGGTTATAATAAAAGAGTAGATTGCTGAACAAAAATTTTATACAGTATAAAGGGGCCGGCAATAAAGCCGGTCTTTTTGTTTCTACTGTTATTAAACTAAATTCATTTCGGCCTTTGTTGTTTAAGTGAGGTAATTGTCGCGTTCGCTCGGCGGCAGAATTCCGCTCCACTCTCTTGTCCAGGGTCAGCGCCAGTCCTTCCCCAAAGGACTGGCGGACGTTCAGCTTCATTTTTTGCCACCAGAAAGCGGCAAAAAATTTGCTTCACTTCTGACCAGTTCGATTCCCTTTCCTTCAATAGTACAAACAAAAAAAGACTGGCTTAAAGCCAGTCTTTTTTTGTTTGTGGGCATGGTGGGAATCGAACCCACATGGACTCACGTCCACACGATTTTGAGTCGTGCGCGTCTGCCAGTTCCGCCACACGCCCGCTGAATTAAAACAATAAAAAATCCATTAATGCAATGAATATTTCCATTATAGATAATCATTATTTTTTTGTCAAATTTCCAAAGGTTGCGTAAAGGCCTTAAATTATATATAATATCTATATATTTATTCGCCTGTGAATTACTGATATTTTTTCTTTTTTTACAGCAAAAAGCCAAATATGGGAAAGATAATAGCTATCGTCAATCAAAAAGGGGGTGTTGGTAAAACGACTACGGCAGTCAATCTTGGCTCGTACTTGGCACATTTTGGCAAACACGTCCTTCTTGTGGATGTCGACCCTCAAGGTAATGCTACGTCAGGCATCGGTCTCGATCCGAGAAGCATCGAGCATGGACTCTATGACGTATTAGTGGAGCAGAAAAATATCATCGAAGTGGTTAAGCGGTCGAAACAGGACAGGTATAGCGTCGCCCCATCGACACCGGCTTTGGCTGGAGCCGGCATTGAAATGGTTTCTTTAGTTGAAAGAGAGTATAGATTAATGAAAATTTTGGAGAGTGTTAGGCATGAGTATGACTATATATTGATAGACGCCCCACCGTCATTGGGCCTTCTTACTGTAAATAGTCTTGTGGCCGCCGACGAGGTTCTAATCCCTATTCAAAGCGAATACTATGCTCTAGAGGGTCTTGGGCAACTCATGGAGACCATTAGTCTCGTTCAAAACAATTTAAAGCTGGATTTGAATATTATGGGTGCCGTGATAACCATGTTCGATCAACGCAATAAATTATCCAGCCTCGTCATGGCCGAGCTTTACCAGTATTTTCCGAACAAGGTCTTTAGATCTGTTATTCCACGCTCAGTTCGTCTAGCGGAGGCACCCTCCTATGGTCGCTCGATATTGCATTATGACAAAAGCTCTAAAGGCAGCAAGGCTTACGAGCGTTTAGCTAGAGAGGTTATGGAGCTTGAGAAGAAAATATAGAATTTTTCAGCGCTTTCTGCGATTTTAAATTTTAAATTAAGAATTAAATTAAAGGATATGTCTTACGGTCTTGGTCGCGGTTTAGGTTCTTTGATACCGCCAAAAAACGATAAACTAAAATCATCGCTAAAAGAGGATGAATACATAGCCTCCGTAGTCTCATCCGGACCAAAGGATGGTATTTTGGAGGTGGAAGTCGATAAAATAGACCCAAATCCAAGACAACCACGTCATGAATTCGACGAAAACGATTTACAGGAATTGTCCGAATCTATAAAAATATACGGAGTCATTCAGCCTTTGGTTGTAACAAGAAACAAGGAACGCTATGAATTAATCGCCGGAGAAAGACGTTTGAGAGCATCGAAATTAGCCGGGCTAGCTAAGGTTCCAGTGGTGGTTCGTGATTATGACGACCAAAAAAAATTAGAAGTTGCCATAATCGAAAACGTCCAAAGAGCCGACCTTAATCCAATGGAAAAAGCCATAGCTTATCGCCAATTGATGAGTGATTTTAATATGACCGCCGATGATGTGGCTAAAAAAATAGGTAAATCACGCCCGCAAGTGGCTAATACTATACGCCTAATGTCTCTGCCGGAAGAAATTCGCAATGCACTGGCTAAGCGCCAGTTAACAGAGGCGCACGCTGTTTATCTGATGGGCATAGAGAATCCTGTTAAGCAAATGGATATATTCCGCAAGATTATACAAAATAATTGGACTGTCAGCGAAACAAGCAAGCAGGTCAGAAAAATAGGTGGAACAAAAGATGCTCGCATTAAAGACGACCATTTAGACCAGGTTCGTATAGCCACTTTTCGCTCTTATTTTTCAGCAAAGACTGAAATAAAAAGAGAGTCGAAGGGTGGGAAAATCATAATTAGCTTCGGTAGCGATGACGAACTTGACGAAATGATCAAAAAGATTAAAGATTAAAGAACTAGATATTGTGAAAATTCCGCCTAATAAGCGGGATTTTAAGTTTTAAAAACCCCGTCCTTTTCAAGAACCGGGCCAAGGGTGGTCTTAGCTGTCGCTGTTATTTTTGCGAGCCTCTTTTTGACAAGAGAACAAAAAGAATGACCGTATACACCTACAATATGTCGTTGCTTATTCAACGTATTATTTGCGAAACAAGCCTTTTGGCGCATTCCTTTGGTGTGACAAGGGCTGTAAAATGTCCTCTTTCCCTTTAATCAATATTAAATTATCATATTTTTTTAGATAAATCAAATGAAGAAAACCTACCACATCACAACCATAGGTTGCCAAATGAACGAAGCTGATAGTGAAAGGATAGCTTCTTATTTGGAGTTTTACGGTTTTAAAAAAGCAAAAAAAAGGCAAGATGCCGGAGTGGTTGTTTTGAATACTTGTGGTATCAGACAAAAGGCCGAGGATCGTAATTATGGCTTAATTCCAGCTATAAAAAAAGATAATAAAAATACCATCATTATCCTGGCCGGCTGTTTATCCGAAAGAAAGGATGTTATAGATAGATTGGAAAGCAAAGTCGATGTTTGGTTGCCGATAAAAGAACTGCCGAACCTTTATAAAAAACTAGGCCTCAAGAAAAAAAGCTTTACCAAGAAAGACTATTTAAATATAGAACCCAAGACGGTCTCTAAATTTTCCGTTTTCATACCGATTGGCAATGGTTGTAATAACTTCTGTGCTTACTGTGTCGTTCCATATGCTCGAGGAAGAGAGGAATACCGCCCAGCCCATGAAATCATAAAAGAGGCTAGTAATTTTATAGGTAAAAAATTTAAGGAAATAACTCTGATCGCTCAAAACGTTAATAGCTATAAGGCTATAGCAACAAAAGCCGATCTTAAATATTTTTCTTATAAAAAAATAGGGGATAGTATAAAATTTCCGGAATTATTCTCAGTCGTCGGGCATCTGCCGGAATTGCTACCAATCAAAAAGGGTGTCGGTTTACCAAGGAATTACTGGGTTCGCTTCGCTACCAGCCACCCGAAGGATATGAGCGACGAACTAATAGGCGTAGTAGCTTCCGGCGGTCGATTTGCGCCATACATACATCTTCCCGTTCAAGCCGGCGACGATGCCATCTTGGCCGCGATGAACAGAAAATATACCTCAGTACATTACCTGTCTTTGATAGAGAAGATTAAAAAGGCCATTCCTGATGTTGGCCTATCGACCGATGTGATAGTCGGCTTTCCTGGTGAAACAAAAAAACAATTCAATAATAGCGCCAAATTGATGAAAAAAGTGGGCTACGATATGGCCTATTTGGCTCAATTTTCGCCACGACCAGGCACTGCAGCATACAAGATGAAAGACAATGTCTCAAAGGAGGAGAAGGCAAGACGTGAAGCGGAACTCGAAAGTATTTTGCGACAAACAAGTCTGGAAAACGGAAAGAAATTCATAGAACGCGAAGTTGTAGTATTAGTGGAAGACAAGACCGGCAACGGCAAATGGTATGGAAAGAATGGTCAAAACAGGACTGTGGCCTTTTCGGCCCCGGCAGATATAAATCTTTACGGAAAATTCGCCTTGGTTAAAATCAAAAAAGCCAAAGCTTTCGCCCTGGAAGGGGAGTTTGTGCGTTAAGGGTATTTTTTATAATAAAGAGGCCTCGGTTTTTGCCGAGGCTTTTTGTTATACTTTTCTTGCGACGAAGACAGCGTTACGAAATTTTGTACCGTCCAAACGATATGAACTGAATAGATTTTTCTCATCAACCCCCTTGGAGTGATAAGAACAATAGGAGACTGTGCTTATCGCCAAAGCATCAAGACAGGTGTTGAGTTGTCGAAATATCTCCAATCTCAAGTTTAGGTATCCATTATTGAAATGAAAGAACTTTTTGCCGACATCCTCGCCGACTTGATAGCACTCACCGCAAATGCCGGGAAATATCACGGCCCGAACTTTAGAATAATCGATGCCGAGCCTTTTGATTATCGTCAACATTTTTGGCACGACCTTCTTCTCGGTACCGCGCCAGCCGCTATGAGTGATGGCTATAAATTTTTGGTCCAGGCTGGAAAAACAAATCGTCGGACAGTCCGCTGTTATAGATATCAATGTCGGTCCACCCGTCTGTCCCGGATGAAAATTCGGCCTGAAACTAAATAGTCCATCGCCATTTTGCCATTCCCCGCATTCGTTAACATCGTGTATGTCAGACCCGTGTTGAGCGACAAGCTTGCGATAAACAAGGCTACCGGTCAATTCCATGGATAAAGCCTGATTCATCAATACTTCCACGTTCTTATCCTGATTGACTGAAAAATCACCAGCCTTATTTTTAGTTATGCCGGCGATAGCTGGAAATTCGCAATTGGCCAAAACGGATTCGCTTAAAATTTTTCCACTCATCACTATCCCTCGCTTTTTTGTTGTTTATTGAAAGAACTTTATTTTTCTGCTACCATTTATTTAAGTTTAATATAACTGTCGCCAATGTCAAATATCACAAAAAAGGCTAAAATAATAGTACTTTTAGGCACAACCGCCTCGGGTAAAACTTCCCTAGGGGTGGCTTTGGCGCAAGAGTTCAATGGCGAGATAATATCGGCCGACTCACGCCAGGTTTATCGCGGCCTGGACATTGGCTCTGGCAAAGACTTGCAAGAATATGGCGATATCAAACATCACCTAATAGACGTCGCCGACCCGCAAGAACGCTATAGCGTGGCTGATTATCAAAAAGCTGCCTTTGCAGCCATTCAAGACATCTTAAGTAGGGGAAAACTGCCGATAATCGTCGGCGGTAGCGGTCAATACCTGGAAGCCGTAGTTGAAAATTATCAGCTAAAGGAAGTTAAACCGGATAATGAGTTGCGCGGGGAATTAGAAGAGAGAACTGCCGAAGAATTATTCACACTGTTAAAACAAAAAAACGCCACCTTTGCCGAAAAACTCAATAATAGCGATAAAAACAACAAACGCCGTCTGATAAGATATTTGGAAGTTTTTTCAAACAAAAAAGATAATGAAAACTCGGAGGTCGTTCAAAAAGAGAGTGATTACGATTTTCTACTGCTAGGAATAACTCACAACAAGGATGTTTTGACGAAAAGAATAAGTAAACGCCTAATAGATCGCCTTGAAAAAGAGGGGATGATCCAAGAAGTCTCTGATCTACACGACAAAAAAGCATTGTCATGGGAAAGATTGGAATCTTTTGGCTTGGAATACAAATTTATCTCGCGATACCTACAAGAAAAAATCGATTATGACCAAATGGTGGAATTATTGGATCGGGCCATCAATCAATTCACCAAGAAACAAATGACTTGGTATAAACGCTGGGAAAAAAAGCGCGCCATAAACTGGATAAACGGAAAAGAAGCGGCTGAAAAAGCAATAACGGATTTCTTGAATTAAAAAAGGCGGGTTATAAAACCCGTCTTTTATTTAAGTCAAAATTTCTCCTTTTTCAAAAGAACGACCGCAATAATGGCACTCTACATTTCCGCCGCCACAGCGGAGGAATATCGAGAACGCTTCCGGGTCGTGATTGGTTATGCAGTTAAGGTTCGGACATTTTCCGATATTCTCTATCCGCCCCGGCTTATCCAGAACCATTTTTTGAAAACGACCACCCTTAATCACGTTAAAAGTAACTTCGTTGGAGAAAAATGAGGCAATGGATATCATCATTTTTTCCGGCAAGAAGACTCCTTTTAATACTAAGACGTCTTTTTTCCCCATGCTTTTCGAGGGTATGTCTTCGATTGTATTAAGAATGCTATCGGAATTGAACATACGAGCCCTCTCAAGGACATATCTAATCTTGTCACCGAAATCGCTTGGCAAATGGTCAATAACCGTTCCGTTATCGATTGGCTTAAAAAAGTCTCTTTTCCAATTTTTCTCACTTTTACTTCTTAGATATTCTTCAAGATCACCCTCAAACTCCGTTTTCATACTGCCATTCGGCAATGATAATAACGGCGACTCCTTTTTGAAACGATTGGTGTATCCTTCGTTTAAAATATACATCCTGGATGGTATTCCAAACCATGACTGGTCATGAATCACAATCCTTTTGTCATCAAGAGCCTCGGGGGATATTCCACCAGCATGTGGTAGTGGATGCATGATAATTGCATCGGATCTGAAGTTTCTCAGCATCTCTTTTGTGATAAGGCCTTTTTTCTTAGCCCTTTCGACTAAATATTGCTTGTCAGGGGGATGGCGTTCAACCTGTATTCTATTCAAGCTGGTAACATCACAATCAGAAAGTAGTCCAACATCCTCTCCAATAACAACCTCTCCATTAAAATCGTCTAAATAATGCGTAGGTAGTGCCATTTCAGGAATCGAAACAAGACACAAAGATATTCCCGTACTCTTTGACAGTGCTCTTATCTTGGAATGGGCCGTTCTTCCGAAGCGCAAATCGCCGAAGAATCCGATTTTCAAATCATTTAGCCTTCCCTTCTTCTGCTTTATTGTCACAAGATCCAAGATGCATTGACTCGGATGCTCATGCTCGCCATCACCGCAATTGACAACCGAAACGTTCCAACCGCCCTTTTCCAATATTTCAGCGATGAATTTCTGAGCGCCTTCGATTTTCGTGCGCATAGCGATAACGCCAGCTCCTTGAATCGCCCAGGTCCTGGCAGTTTCCGCTAAACTTTCGTTTTTCGCCAACGAGGTATTCTCCGAAGGGATATGATAGCACGACCAACCAAGAAGACGACTGGCCTCTATGAAAGAGCCTATTGTTCTTGTTGAAGGTTCGACTGAAAATATGGCTAGCTGACCGTTTACTCGTCTTTTATGGAATTTTTAGCAAACCAATCCAGTAATATCTGCTTTCTTTTCGTTATATAATCGACCGATTTTTTGTTATTATAGTCCGAGTCGTGCTCCACGCTCCAGCCATCCCACTCGCGGAAGGCATGATAGGCTCCATGCCAAGCATTCTCTTCGAGAAGCGCAATCACGTCGGATAGGTATTTTTCAGCATCAAAAGCCGGCGCCCAACGAATCACGCTGAATTCGCCGATATAAATCGGGACATTGTATTTATTCTGAAAATCAATAAGCGGCCTATATGTCTCCCTTAAATTATCAATATTCCAAGAATAGTTAACCGGGTACGGACGACCATTAATACTTTGATGAGTGAACTCGTCCGGAGCGTATATATGAATACTATAAGCAATGTTGCTATACTTAAAAGGCACTATTTCTTCTTTCCCCATGACATCGATGGCTGGTTCATAGACTATCCTGGACTTGCCGTCGATTTTTCTAATAGTCTTTATCGTCTTATCGGCTAAATCGTGCCAATTCAAGAGTCCATTGGCAACATTTCCCTGATAAGGTTCGTTAAGCAAGTCATAACCCCAAATAATTCTCTTTCCTTTATACCTTTTGGCTATCTTTGCCCAGTCCTCGATAAACCACTTCTGACAATCGCCATCTTGGAACATCTTAAAATCCAGAACTTGAGCATTCTCGCTTTTTTCGCGCCGTCCGCAGACAGGAGTGTGCATATCGACCACGACATGGAGCCCAAGCTCCTCGCAAACCGGCAAAAGGCCGTCGAGGCGCTTAAGCTGCTTTTCTAGCCAGGCATCGTATTCTGCTCTGGTGGCCGTGTCGGCCGGACTATTTGGGAAAGTGTCCCAATTCATTTGGTAGCGGATATGATTGGCGCCCCAAGAGGCTAGTTCGCGCAAATCATTTTCGCCGACGTTAAGACCGATCATCGCTCCGCGCAGGGTGATGTCGTTATTTTGAGATTTTTTATTTATTTTTAGGCTGCATCCGGAAAGAAAGAGGATTGAGATTAGCAGAAGACAGGGGAGTGTTTTGTTTTTCATTTTTATTTTTAAGTGTTATTGTTTGTCATTTCAACCGGAGCGAAGCGAAGTGGAGAAATCGCTTTTATTTATTCGGGGGTTGTTCTTTGTTATGCTACTTTTTTAAAAAAGTAGCGCAAAAATGCTCGCTAAAAAATTTCCTACCCCTCCGCTATGAAGCCTAGCAAGGACTTCCAATAATGTGCCTATTTAACTTAACAATTTTACCACCATCTCCTGTGCTTTCTTCGGATTCGCCTTGCCCTTGGTCGCGGCCATGACTTGCCCAATTAGGAATTGGGCGACATTGGTCTTGCCGGCCTTGTATTGCTCGACTTGCGCCGGATTCTTTTCCAGGACCTCTTTAACGACCGCTTCCAGAGCCGCCGAATCGTCCATTTGTTGCAATCCCATGTCTTGCATGATATTCGTCGGGTCACCGCCTTTTTCATACATCACACCAAGAATCGTTTGAGCGGCAGAGGAGTTAATCTTGTCTTGATAGACCAAAGTCATGAGCTCGGCGAAATTCTCCGGAGTGATTTTTATGTCAGCAATGGTTTGGCCGTTGGCATTAAGATGCTTAAAAAGCTCGCCAACCAACCAGTTAGCCGACAACTTGGACAATTTGGTCTTTTGACGCTCCCAAGTATCGCCGGTAGCGACTATCCAAGCCTCTAATTCGGAAACGACATGCTCGGCATAATCGGCCAACTTTTTATCGTTAATCAATATCTCGGCGGTCTCGGAATCAAAACCATACTCGGCAATGAAGCGAGCTTTTTTCTCGGCCGGCAATTCAATCAAGCGAGCCTTAAGCTCTTCAATCTTTTGGCCGGAGGTGGTTATTGGAGGAATATCCGGTTCCGGGAAATAGCGATAGTCGGCTGAAGTCTCCTTGTAGCGCTGATGCACCGTCGCGCCTTTATTCTCATCCCAACCGCGAGTCTCTTGGCGTAATTGCTCGCCATCGGCCAGGGCTTTCTTTTGTCTTTCTATTTCGTAAAGAATGGCTTTCTCCATCGACTTGAAGGAGTTGATATTCTTGACCTCGATTTTTGGGTTAAGCTTGTAATCTCCGACCGGCTTAATCATTCCATCTTCGTAAAGCCATTTGCCTTTTTCCTGAATAGAGATATTGGCCTCGCAACGCATTTCACCCTTTTCCATGTCGGCATTGGAAATTCCCAAATAGCGCAAAGTCTGCTGATAGCGCCAGCCGAACTTTTTGGCCTGCTCCGCGGATTTAATGGTCGGCTCGGTGACTAACTCCACCAAAGGTGTGCCGGCACGATTCAAATCTATCAAAGAAAAATCCTTACCGGATGTGTGTGAAGACTTACCGGTGTCTTCCTCTAAATGAATCCTAGTTATATCGACTTTTTCACCATCGACATCGAGCCAGCCCTTCTCGCAGAACGGCAATTCGAATTGCGAGATCTGATAGCCTTTCGGAAGGTCAGGATAAAAATAGTTCTTACGGTCGAACTTAGAATACTCATTAATTCGGCAATGCAAACCAAGACCAAGAGTCATTATCCAATCGATAGCCTCATGATTAGGATAGGGCAGGGTTCCTGGTTGTCCAAGGCAAACCGGGCAAACCTTCGTATTGGGCTCCGCAGCACCCCAACTATCGCCAGAATTGTGATTTACAGGGTTTTCACAACGGCAAAACATCTTAGATTTCGTTTTAAGTTCGGCATGTATTTCTAGGCCGATAATCACGTCATATTCCATAAAAAAATAGTATAATTGTTATCTATTTAATTTTACCGTGTTATTGTTTTAAAATCAAGCTGATGTTATTGACAAATTTAAAATAAAGTGATAATTTCTTATCAAGTTTTTTTACTTGAATATTTTGTAAACTTTTCAATAAAGAAAGGCTGGAAAAATGAACGATGAGAAATCCGGCAAACTTTATTTTTTCTTTTCCCAAAAACAGAAAGAGGCGATAATAAAAAAAGCTAAAGCAAGCTACGAAAACTCGATAAAATGTTCTTTTTGTATTCTTCTTAAAAATGGACAAGAAGTGGAATATACCGCCTGTTCGCTTAACGACAAGAAACCAAGACAATACGACGACTATGTCGCACTGGGCCATGGGGTTAAATCAGGAACTCACAAAAAGAACATTAAAGACGAAAAAGAGTAATAATCACAAAACCCGATCACTAAAAATGTGATCGGTTTTTTAATAAAAAAATCCGGACAAAAAGTATGTCCGGTTTTCCTTAAAGTCTCTTACCGAAACTCATCTCTAAAAAATACTTGCTCATTTGCTCGTATTTTTGCCAAAATGAATCGAGGTAAGAACTTTTTGTCGCGCAGACCAAAAACCACACGACAAGACAAGAGATGGCGATAATCAAAACGGTGTTTATAAGACTCTTTCTTTCCATCATCAGACACCTCCTTTTAAAAAGATCTCTAAAAAAACGATACCACTTTTAAATGGTATCGTCAAATTATTCTATAATTTTAAATCGTCTATTTGTCTATACAAGGCATCCAAGTCCGAATCATTTAAGAGTGGGTAGTCGGCCATAGCTATTGGTCCTCCCTTGTCGGAATTCTCTATTTCGGCCCAATCGCGACTCTTGGCGTCTTCTGTGGTATATGGCCTTTCCGGACGATTGGATAATCTTTGATAACGTGTCTTAGGAGGACAGATGACGGCGATGACCTCAAAACTCTCGCCAAACCTTTCCTTTAAGACCTTATATTCATCCCAACTATACAAACTTTCTATTATCACTTTATCCGACACCTCTATGGCTTTTTCTATCTTTGGCAAAGAGAACAAAGCGTAGGCACCCATGCCGCCTTCAGCGCGAATCTTTTCCCGCATATAGCGCTCGTTTTTCTCGTTCACCTCCAAGCCTTCATCCTTGAGACGATCAAAAGTTATGGCGCCAAGATAGACTGACGGCCAGCCATGTTTTTCTTTTAAATACTTAGTTATTTCGCTTTTTCCAGAGCCGGCCATGCCGACTATTGCGTATATTTTCACCATAAACCGCTTTATTTTTTATACTTACCAACCAAAGCGTCTATCTGCGCCAAATACTCCTCGAGAGTAGTCTCATTGACTATCTTCTCGTCTGCTGCGGCCATAGTGTCGACGATTTGTTCTTCCGTTCCGGCTTCGGAGTCACGCACGAAGTCCTCAAAAGACTTGGTGCTGTCACCGACATTTTCATTTCGTGTCTTTATGCGATTATAACGAATTGTCGCATTGGCATCGACGGCCACTAAAACGAAGTTTTTCAATCTCTTCCAAGCTTCGACTTCGTCTTTATGGCGAATGCCCTCTACGACGATTATTTTTTCTTCGGAGTTCAAAACGCGCCAGATTAAAACATCAGTCATAGCATAACGCCCAAACATTTCACGCACCTTAGTTCCAAGAACTGACAAATTTTCTCTTGATTTTTCAATGCTCGCGGTATCCAATAACTCACGAAGAAGGGATGAGTACTTATACGTTCTGGCCCCATATTTCTCAGCTAAATATTTTGCTATGACACCCTTGCCGGAGGCCATTTCACCGGTCACTCCAAAGATAATCTTGTCCATGTTTTTTCAATATCTTTCCCGCACAAGCGGGAATTTGGTTTTATTTTATTTATTAAGTTCTTTTTCGAATAATCCCTCCAAGTTGTTTTTCACCTCCTCGTGCACTTGTTCATCGTAGAATTTGACCGCTTTCTTTATTATCCAGCAAGAATTCTTTTCCGGACAAAAACCGGTATTGAAGCACTTGGGCTCGATATGCCAAATAAGCCAACCCAAATCCATTTTTTCTAATTTTTTCCCTATTTTAAGCGCCTCATCCCTAGTAACGCGACGTAATTGTTCGTCAGCTGTCGTGCATAGGCGAAGAGGGAAGTAGCCGGCGATCAAATTATAGAAATTCACATCTTGAAGAACGTAAACCCTGACAGCGCGAGGTATGACAAAAATAGCGTCACGCTCTGGAATGCCGAGCTCTACTAATTTTGCATAAGCCTCCAAGGCCTCAGCGACAGCTTCTGTATAAATTTTTAGAACAGCTTCGTTGCCGGCTATTGCCGTTGGTATATTCAATGAGAGATCCAAAGTCTTTATGTCATCCTTACTAAGAGCGGATTCCTTTATTTTTTCAGACAATTTACCCCAAACAGAGCAAGCCTGCTTAGTGGCATGATATATGGAATCAACCGTCATCGGCATAGTACGATGACGCTTTCTCTCACCCCAAACACGCCAAGAAAGATTGGATATCATTTTAATATCCAAGGCATTCTGATAATCACGAGCTATCTCGACCCTTTTTTCCAAAACCTTCATCCAGCCATTCAACAAAGTCTCTTTATCGGCATACATTCCTTCCAGGTCCTTCCTTAAGTCGCTCATTTTTTCCTCAAGGGATTTCGTCACCAAAGAGTTAATGACCACTATCTCGCTTTCCGCACTATTCAATTTCTCGTGCGCTATTTCTCTAGCCAAATTGGTGTTGTTCGGATCTTTGAATATATTCGGGTATGGATATGTGGTTCTGGGGGCCAACGAACGGGACTTGAATAAAGAATCGACGCCCAATTTCTCGAATTCCGCCTCAATGGCTTCAATGAACAATCCAACCTCTTCCGGCATCCAGTCTTTTTCCCTTTCATATTCGCGTTTAAGCGTATTAAAGGACTCCACACTATAGGAAATGATGCCAGTACCATAAACGCCGTATTGAAGGATTTTAGAGGCTTGATCTTTTTCTATCCCAACCTCTAAAATCTCATGAAAGGCATCTAATATTTTTTCCGAGGCGACTTTGTATATTTCCAAAGCTTCCTTGCTCGCGGAAATAGATGACGGATAGACTATATCTTCATAAGTAGAATCCGTACGGCGCCCAGAAGCCATTAATGACGAGGAAAAAACCATCCCGGTAAAGGCCGAATCGATGAATTTTGAAGCCTCGTACGAAAAAGAGAACACGGGCGTAGTCGCCATGGAGGCGTGTCCTTTTAAGGAGGAATTCTTTATGATAGTTTTAACCTTCTGTTTCATATCCTGACCTTTTTCATCCGCTTCCTTTTTCAAGTTTTCCGCCGATTTGCCTTTGAACGTCAGAAGCGCTCCAAGGGCGCAAATGCTTTCCGGATCTAATCCGCCATTCTCGTCTTTAAGCACCGGATTGATGCCTAAAAAATTTATTTTAAAATCTTTAGTCGAGAGCATAATGATTGTGTGTTATTAATGCTTTAAATTTGCATCTCGGTGCCGTTAGTAGAAACTCGACCGCCTTGCCATTGTCCACGATACTGATTGCCTTCGCCAAGGACTTCGTGAAATGTGATATGGACGATGCGAGCCCCGAAGGAAATCTTGATATTGGATTTGCCAAGATTACAGAGGCCAAAAGTAAGCTCTCCGCAGTACCCCGGCTGAACGGTCCCGTTGAAAAGCCCAAGACCCGAGCGGAACATAGTCGTCCTTGGAAAAATAACCCCAGACAAAGTCGTCGGCAAATTAACTTTCTCCATAGTTTTAACAAGATAGTATTTCCCAGGCTCGAACACAAAAGCGTCATCATCGGAGAGTTTTGACTCTTCTAAGGTCTTCGCTTTGGCGACTAGTTTTATGTCCGGAGTCTTTCTCTCCTCGACACCAAGGAAACCATCACCGACCAACTCGTAGACTTCGGCGAGACGTAAATCAAAACCAGCCCCTTCAGGATTATTCATCTCGCGCTCGCAAAGCCCTTCGACCAATTTCACCTCTTTGACTAATTCATGAAGTTTTTTTATTCCAAGGACCATAGTTTATACTGATTAATTTTAATTCTTGTCGACTATGTAAATACCGCCATTATACTGACGCACTATCATACCGCGAGATTCGGCCAACTCCATAGCTTCGTTTTCCTCTTCTTTGCCCTCTCCGCCAGTTTTGGTGCGTAAATATATGTCTTTATATACAATTTCTCTTATTCCAGCATTATTCAAAGCCTTCATACAGTCGTAGCAGGGGAATACGGCGGTATACAAAGTCGATCCGCGCAACATCTTGGGATTTAAACAGTTAATGATGCCATTCATCTCGGCATGTGCGCCGCGACAACGTTTAAGCTTTTTTGTAATAGGGTCTCCGTCGACTTTAGCGCAACCGACTTCATTGCAATGAAGATCTCCTTCGGTGGGACCATTATAGCCCATGGAAAGGATTTTTTTGTTGGCGTCTACGAATACACATCCCGTAGTTACCTTGATGCAGGCCGTTCTCTTTGATGCCAAGATGGCCAGATTCATAAAAAGCTCATCCCAAGATAAGCGCTCCTTGATTAAGTCTTTTTTTGTTTCCATAAAGATATTATTATTAACCTTGAAAAGCAATTTTATCAAATTTACAATCTTCAGGCAAACACAATCCCTTGAGTGTTTTAGAATAATAGAAGATTGTTTTTTACCAAATAAATCACAGTACAACTTTTTTATACAGCACTTCAACAATACTCATAAAGCATTTAAAATAAGGCAACAAAAAAGAATGTTACTTTTAAATAACATCCTTTTTTAAAATACATTTATTGTACGACTGGTTCTCCTGCGGCTATTTTATTCAAAGCTTCCTCTGTTTTTATGGAGTCTGTCTTTTCCTGCTCAGGTTCAATACTGGATACGAGCTGCTTGTAAGTGACCGCCGAAATGACCATTGTCAAAGGAATCGTAAATAGTAGTCCAAGCAACACCAATAAAATACCGATTAAGTTTATTCCGATAAGCGCGAGTTGTAAAACTATCAATTTCGTCACCTGACCATTAGTTGCTTTATAGCTAAGCTTGAGAGCCTCGACGGGCCCAACACCACGATCTATTATGAAATATTTATTGAATGATAGTCTGATCGACATATATATTATATACACGATAGCGGCGATACAAAGAAGGCCGGCAACAATCATGGCTACGCTATTTTTATTCGTTAATACCACTGAAGCGACACCCGCACCAATGACAACCGCTAAAGGTAATACAATAATGACCGTAAGCAAAAGAGAGGACAGGAAATAGTTTAGAAAATTCTTGTAAGTAGTAAAAAGCTTCATAAACTCCACCTTACCACCAGAAACGACGTCGAGTACTATCTTAATAAGACCCATACCCATTATCATCCCGATCACTGAGACAAGGATATTGTAGACAACTAGCCCCAAAGTCAATTCTTTTGTTTCCAAAATATCCGAAGGGACGGAAAGCACGATGTTTACTACCAATAATACCAACAATAAACCTAACAAACTTAAAAAATTGCTACTGGTAATCTTCCAACCAGCGCTTATTATCTCTCCGATATTTATTTTTTTAATCATATTTTTAAATTAAATTACCACTATATTATATCACAACTTTTAAAAATAAAAAACACCACTTTTAAAAGCGATGTTTTTTATTTGTACATTACTCTACTTGAACTTTGACTCCGGCGCCCATAGAGGAGCAGATAGTGATGGAGCGGACGAATGTTCCCTTGGCGGCAGCTGGCTTAGACTTCTTGATGATATCAAGGATGGTCTTATAGTTCTCAGCTAATTTTTCATCGGCGAAAGATTTCTTACCGATTATCAAGTGAATATTACCAGTATCGTCGTTCTTGAAGCTCAATTTACCCTTCTTAAACTCGGTGACAGCCTTGGCCGGATTATCGGTAACGGTGTCGTTCTTCGGTGAAGGCATTAAGCCTCTGGTACCGAGAATCTTGGCGATGACGCCCATCTTCTTCATCATAGAAGGCTCGGCGACGGCCAAATCGAAATCGGTCTTTTCGGTCTTCTTGATCTGTTCGATCAATTCCTCGCTACCGTAGATGTCGGCACCGGCGGCTTTGACGGCCTCCTCGTTACCGGCCTCGACGAAAGCGGCGATGCGGACAGTCTTTCCTATACCGTTCGGCAAAGAGGCTGTTCCACGAATCTGTTGATCGCCCTTAGCCGGGTCGATACCGAGACGGAAGTGAACCTCGATAGAAGCGTCGAACTTCTCCTTTCCTGATTCCTTAGCTATCTTGATAGCTTCGGCGATAGGATAATTCTTAGTTCTGTCGAAATTGTAAGTGACTTTTTTAGCCTTCTTTTCAGTCGGCTTGACTTCGGCCGTGGTGGCCTTTTTTTCTTTGGACATAATATTTCGTGGTATCACGATGGATAATCCATCTTCCACAATTATTTTATTAATTATTTCACGTCGACGCCCATTTGACGAGCGGTTCCGGCAATGATCTTCTTAGCAGCCTCAATGTCAGTGGCATTGAGGTCTGGCATCTTGATCTTGGCGATTTCCTCCAATTGAGCGTTAGTGAGAGTGCCGACTCTTTCGGTCTTGGCATTCTTGGCTCCGGATTGAAGTTTTAAAGCCTTCTTGATCAAAGAAGATGCCGGAGGTTTCTTCATTATGAAGTCGTAAGTGCGATCTTCATAGACGGTGATGATGACAGGCAATGTATCACCGCGCATATCCTGAGAAGCAGCATTGAATTTGGTGACAAATTCTTGGATATTCAAACCATGCTGACCCAAAGCCGGACCGACCGGCGGAGCAGGTGTAGCGGCTCCGGCAGCGATCTGCAACTTTATTTGGGCTTTTATCTTTTTCTTTGGCTTAGCCATAAAATTTTATTGCGGTAAGAAGCGTACCGTTTAATATTGTTATATCTTTTTAATCTGTAAAAAGTCTAATTCGATAGGAGTTTCGCGTCCGAACATGCTGACCAAAACTTTGACGCGACCCTTTTCTTCGTCGATGGAGGTTATCTTGCCTTCAAGATTCTTGAAGGGACCATCCACGATGCGGACAGGGGAGTCGACGGAAAAATCGATCTTGAATTTCGGCTCTTCGATGCCCATCCTCTTCTGCAAGCTCTTTATCTCTTCCTCGGAAACCGGAGTCGGAGTCGTTCCTGTACCGATAAAACCGGTAACATTCGGGGTGTTGCGCACGACATACCAAGATTTATCGGTAACGATCATTTCGACAAGCACGTACCCTGGATAAATCTTCTCTTCCACTACTTTGCGCTTTCCGTTCTTGATCTTGATCTTTTTCTCGGTCGGAACCATCACGTTGAAGATTTGGTCTTCGACGTCCATAGTTTCGATTCTTTGGCGCAAATTCTGCGAAACGTTCTCCTCGTAGCCGGATGAAGTATGAAGAACATACCATCTTCTGCCTTGATTTAAAGTTTGTTTGGCCATATATTTAGGCTAGTGTGCGCTGTTTTATCAGCGTTTTATTTTTATTTATTTTTGAGGATATTCTCCAATCCGAGATTAAAGATAAAATCCAAGCCGCCTAAGATGGCAGCTGTGCCGAGAGAAATCACTAACACCAAAACAGTGTATTCGTAGGTCTGTTTCTTGGTCGGCCAGGAAACCTTCTTCATTTCTTCAATGGAAGATTTTACGTAATTGACGATCTTATTGATCATATTGTTCTATAACAAAAACAGCCCCGTTGGGCGTTTTATTAATTACATTATTATATTACAGGATTAGGCTATAGCTGTCAATAGAGGAGCGCCTTTTTGTGACTAGCAAGAAAAAAACCCCACTTCTTTAAAGAAATGGGGCTAAAATAAGCGATTTAGTGATTATTCAAAAGAATTACTCACTATTTCTTTCAGACGATTCCATTCGATTCCAGTGGCCGGAATCTGAGGATAAGAATCACTGCCATTAAGCAACATGAAAGAACCGATCGTACGATTGCCCTGTTTCTGCGGTTTAATGTAATACCAATTACTAATACCACATGAATTACCGTCCTTAATTAATTCGGAAACGAAATAATTCTTATGGTCTTCGGCCAACGCGAGTTCCTCCTTCCGAATAGCGGAAGCCAATCTATCAAAATTGACCCCAGAAGATATTCGTGAAAAAATCTGCACCTGACCAGTCTTCGAATTCTTAAGGATTATAATATCCGCAGGTAAAGTGCGAAAAATTGCATCTTTTGCACCTTTGCTTTCGGTAGTTAACCCGAAAACTTTGTATTTCCCGGCATAGAACCTGTCACCATCCAACAGTATCGGCGATGTCTTGATAATACTTTTTTCAGCTGAATATTTTGCTGAAATAGCCTGAAAGGCGAGAGCAATAGCTATATCCAGCCCCTTGGTGGCGACGACGGAAGCTATTGCACGAGGAAGACAGAATGGATCAAGCATTAACCCGCAATCATTGGTAAAAAAACGCGAAAGAGAGTTAATAACCGGATCATCGGCATACTCTTCCTTTTGCCAACTTCTGCTGACACAATACCATTTTTTGCTAATTCTTTCCTGAACCCTTTGCATGATGGCTTCTTTATTAAAGAGTGTCTTATCGCCGAACCGAGCGTCAAGCCAGCCAGCACCTATTCGTGCGAAAAGCTTACCGCATTCTTCCGCTGGTCTCTTGAAATAATTTTCATCATTCCAATAAGATTCCAGAATAGCCATAGCCCATTCAATTCCCTGTTTTGAATCGCGATAAGCAGTGTGGATATTGAGCAGAAGCCTTGAGATGTCGAACTGATGACTGCCAGCCCCTGAATCGACACGATTAATAAAATCGAGGATTTTTCTAACATTATACTGACTGTCGATTCCGAGTTTTTTAACCACCATGGCAAACGCCGACATTTCTTTTCTACCATTATCACCATGCTCATCGAATTCGCCCCCGAGAATGCCAATAGCGTTTTTTATCTTAACGCTACTTAAATCTGACCCCGAAAAGAGAGGAGCTTTTTCACCTCCGAAATGCACGAGCGCAGAATACGCTGCGACTTCGTCAAGATGTGCGGCGTCATGAGTCACGTTAGCTACAATTTTTCCATTGCGACCTTTTACTGCTTTTCTCATTAAGAACTCCTTTTGTTTTGTAAATTATAAAATAGTGATTATTCTTTTTTAAAGAACAGACTCTAAACTTCAGAGTATGCCATAATTATAGCACAAAACAACAAAAAAGTCAATAAAAACACCTACCAACGACTAGATATTATTTTATCAAAAGATAAAAAATGTGCTATAATAGACAAGAAGAATAATAAAAATAAAATATATTAAAATTATGGCTAAAGTTTCATCAGTTATTGAGAAAAAAATCAACCATTTCGCCTGGGTTCTACTAGGAAACGGCATTTTCCTTTTAATTTTAGGCATCTTGATAGTCTGGACCGACTTCATGTTGAAGTTAGTCATGGGACTGGCGACGATAATGATAGCCTACGTTTTTATATACGGAGCCTACAAAGCATGGACTTTAAAGAAATTAATTGACAAGTACATCAAGTTCTAATAAAATCTTGTTAGTTAATCTTAAACACTACTATGAAAAAACTTTACTTTTTAGTATTATTCCTCGGCATTACCCTTGTTTTGACCGGTTGTGGTAAAAAGCAAGAAATGATGGATCAGCTCAATAAAGAGGGTTATTTCCACTATACCAATCAAGATTTGAAATTTGGCTTGTATTTACCAAGAGATTTTATCTATTATCAAACACAAAGCAAGAAGAACGACAACTTCACCGACATAGAATTCCTCGTCCCGACTTCCGACCAAGCATCATACGACCCTAATGTTAGTGGCTACGCCAAACCATTGGTCATGAGAGTGTTCAATAAGAAATACTGGAACGACGGTCTCAGTGGCGACGAGAAGAAAGACTACGAAAAAATCGGCGAAAGCAAAGATAAAGTCTATGCTTTATTGTTCTGGTCTAAACCGGCCATGGAATGGACTCAAAAATGGAACGAAGAGATGAAGAAGGATATCGCCGAAAAAGTCGAAATAAGCAAATAGCCGTATCTATCAAGAACTCCGCGTGTATTCACGGAGTTCTTTTTTATTTGATTTTATTGAAAAAAAGAGTTAAAATGTTATCGTAGAAAGCTTGCTATAATAATATTATGGTTAGTCCGTATTTATCGAAGAAAAAAAGCGAAACGTTGGAAGTATCCGCTCCGACCAAAAAACTTTTCCAAATAATCTATAAGGAAAAACAAAAAAAGAGCGACGGAGGGTCATCCGGCGACGGGGAGGCGAAAATAAGAGTTTCGGATTTAATATCCAAGCTATCTTTTTTTTATGAGAAAATTCGCAATTATGTAGATTATAACGAAGAACACTTACATCGCAAGAACGCCATCGCCCGCATCCTGAAACGCCAGTTAGTCATAGAGAGAGCTATCGTCAAAAGCGATAACGAGGATATAGCTAGGCATCTTTTAACAGAGCTGATCCGTGCCGGATATCTCAAAAACAACAAAGTTCCGGAAAGTAAGATAGACGACGTAGCCAATCTCCTTGATAAGTGGCTTCGCTTGCGTAAATCAGCAATGCCACACGGCATTACGGGAACAGTTGAGAAGATGGTCATTCAAGAAAAGGGTGAGTTGTCCAGCTGGATAATAGGTATCGCTGCCAGCGAGATAGAGGGCATATTAAACACTGACAAAACGAATGAGATCATTGTCAGCAACATGTACGAATACTTGCAGAAAGTCATCAAGCTTCCTGTCAATTTCGCCGATTACGAGAAAGATCTACCATTGCAAATATACCTTTCCATCTACAGAACCTATTTAAAATACGACGACGCCATGTTGTCGCACATAGTCTTCAAGTACTACAACGCCAACTGGTGGCTACCGAAAGACGAGGACGTGGAAAAGATCGCCAAAAACATCTTACCCCTTCGCAGGGCAGTCAAGCGCCAATTGGAACACCCCATAATAAGGCAAATGGATAAGATAGTCGGTAGATACACGCTGTTCTACTCGATTCAGGCTGATGTCATAAACGACGACCCTGTCACAGTATACCAAAACACAAAAAATAAACCTTCCTCATTCCTGGATTTAGCCAAAAAAGCCTTCCTAAAAAGATTCGATAACGTCAAGGCGAAGCTTTGGCGTGCCGGCATTAATAGCGTCATCTACATCCTGCTGACAAAATCCGTCTTTGCCGTGGCGCTGGAAATTCCGGCCAACAGATACTTCCATGAACCGCTGAATCCGATTTCTCTGGCTATAAACATCCTCTTCCCGCCACTCCTACTATTCATCGTCATAATGTTCACTCGCGTGACCACAGACGAGAACAATAAAAAAGTCGTGGCCGGCGTGGAAGAGATAACATTCGAAGAAAAAAGCAGAAAAGACCCTATCGTACTAAAAAAACCCTCGAAGAGGCATCCATTCATACACTTCATCTTCCAATTCTTATATTTCTTAACTTTCATTTTCACCTTTGGTGCTATAGTCTATGTCTTGCAAAAGATAAACTTCACCTGGGTAAGCATCGTCATATTCCTGTTCTTCCTTGTCTTTGTAGCCTTTTTCGCTCTGCGTATTCGTCGCAACGTACGTGCCTTATTCGTAGTCGAGAAACATGAAAGTCTTATAAATTTCCTAATGGATTTCTTCTTCATACCGATAGCGATAGTCGGCCGCTGGTTATCGGAAAAGGTCTCTAAGATAAACATATTCATGTTCATCATGGACTTTATCCTTGAAGCGCCGTTCAAAGTCTTAGTCGAAATCGCCGAACAATGGACCAGGTACGTCAGAGAGAGAAAAGAGGATATTGAATAAAATTTAAAAATCATTTTTTCATTTATGCTATACATAGTCGCGACACCAATCGGTAATCTAGAAGACATCAGTCTCCGCGCCATAAGAATCTTGGGCGAAGTCGATTTTGTTTTATGCGAAGACACTCGTAACACCAGCGTCCTTCTTAAGCACTACAACATCAACACTCCGACAATCTCATATCATCAACACTCCGACGACATCAAGGTCGGACAAGTGATTAAATTATTAGAGGATGGGAAAAATTTGGCTTTGGTCACCGACGCCGGAACACCAGGCATCAGCGACCCAGGAGGAGTCTTGGTCGCCAAAGTCATCGAAAAATTCGGCGATGATATCAAGATAGAATCCATCCCCGGACCTTCGGCTGTCACAGCCGCCTTGTCCATCTCTGGCATGCCGACCGACAAGTTCATCTTCATGGGATTCCCTCCACATAAAAAGGGCCGTCAAACCTTTATAAAAAGAATAATAGAATCGGAATATCCGGTAGCGGTCTACGAATCCAAACACAGAATCATAAAATTCTTAGAGGAACTGAAAGAAGCCAGCGAAAGACCAGTCTTTGTAGAAGAGGATAGTTACCGAAGCAAGAGAGATTCCACCGCAAAAAAGAAGACGCTCTCGTCCGTGGTTGTCTGTCGCGAACTTTCTAAGATGCACGAGACGGTATATCGCGGTAGTATAGACGAGATAATCAAAAAGATAACCGCCACTCCCGACGACCAAAAAGGCGAGTTCGTGGTCATCGTCGGTTAGACAGACCAATAAATGATAAATTAAAACAAAATAAATGAGCCTACTAAATAAAATTAATTCGAAATTAAAAGCTTTGTCGTTATACAAAAACCCGACCACATATCTATCCGACTTTTTGGGCAAAAAAAATAATCAAGAATTCGTCTACGAATTAAAAAACGGTTTAAAATTCTCCGTCCGTGGCGGTACTTGCGACCGTGGCATCATCGACGAGATTTTCGCTTACAAAATCTACAGCCCGGCCGGATTCGAAATAAAAGAAGGAGATATCGTCTTCGACGTCGGCGCCCAGATCGGCGTCTTCTCGGTTTATGCCGCCTCGCAAAAGGCGAAGAGAGTCTACTCCTTCGAACCGATGCCGGAAAACTTCTCTTTGCTGGAAAAAAACATCTGTATAAATAATTTGCACAACATCGAAGCGGTGCCGGCCGCCCTTGCCAAAGACGAGGGACAGAAGAATTTCTTCCTTTCCGAGAACACCGGCGGACATTCTCTCTGCGGATCGGAAAAGCAAAAGAAAATCACCGTCGCGTCGTGTAACTTAGATGCTTTCATCACCGAGAAGAAGGTAGAAAAAATCGACTATTTCAAAATAGACTGCGAAGGCGGGGAGTACGAAATATTCTTTAGCGCTAGCGACGAAGTCTTTGCCAAGATACGAAAGATCGCCATGGAATATCACAACTTGGACGAGACGAGAAATGTCGAAAAGATAAAAATATTTTTAGAGAGCAAAGGGTTTAAAACGGAAATCGTCACCGGACTCTTTCCCATGCTTTACGCTACAAAATAAAATATGCCGAGGAGGAAAAATAAAATAGTCGTGGTCAATGACCTAATGCAAAAAGGGTATAAATATAAATTGACCGAGCCGATAGGCAAAAATTTTGATCCGGAATTCAAGCCGGAGATCACACCAAAACAAATGCTGGCCCTAGGAATTTTTTGCGGCCGCTATATGCGCGACTGCAAAAAAGAATTCCCAAGGAGCTGGTTCGCCACAGCCAAGTTCGCCAAGGATAAACGCGACTGCAGCTTGAACTATTTTCATACCAACGCCTCAACACCGCTATCCTATTGGCGCAGGAAGGGATGGATATATCCGGAAGACCCTCGCGGCTGGTTCCAGTGGTATTGCCGTTATTACATGGGTCGCAGGATTCCCGACGAGGATAAGCGCCAAATAAAGCGCTGGAAGGCGATAGTGCGTCACACCAAACAAATAGACAAGAATTGCCTGCCAGGGGATTTGAAATGCCGCCCGCGTCAAAGACAAGCTGTTCTGCATTGGGCCTATGACTCAAGAAAGATATAAAAAATATTAATATGAAAAACAAAACCTTAGCCTTATCTTTCACTATCCTATGGATAGCTATCTTTGCGATAATCCTGACATTCGGACTATTCTTTTGTTTAACAACCTCTAAGTTCGCAACAAAATCAAGCTGCCAAAGCACTTGCTCACAAGAAGAGCTATCTGCTGTTTATGAGGCTCTGGAAGAATGCCAAACAGATTTGGGCGAATCAAACACAGCCAAAGAGGATCAGCCAAAAGAAACAAATGATTACGGCGAATCAAAAGCTTTCAAGTGCAGCACTAACACCTTTGGAGATTTCTCATCATTAAAAGTCAATGATTATTATTCATGCGCGGCAATAGCTGAGTTAGACACATCTACGGAAAACAGCACTACTAGCGGTAGTGTGACGTTTGTTCCGCAAAATGCCGAAGTAATGGCCTATCTGCGCGGATCTTACGAATGCTCCGATAAATCAAAAGTGTATGACACGAAAAGTTCGTGGTACACAAGCTCTGTCTGCTTTACTCCTGATGATGATTTTTCGTTGCCAAGATTCAAAGACGATAAATCAAAACAAGCTTTCTGTTTTGCAAACTATGAAAATAAAAATGCCGAAGATTTTTTCTGCTCCGAAAACAAAACCGGCCGAGCATTTGTTTCGGTGAAAAAGTATTTATACACCTATAAAAATAAAAACAGCCAAAATACTGCCTTGGAGTGGTCGGCGGAATTTCAAAAACCTATGCCAGGCATCGAAATAGGCGCCAAGATGTCAGGAATGACAATTAAATCGTACATAAACGAAGATTACGACAAGGAATTGAATTTTACCGGTAAAACAAGAATAACCGGCGACTACGTCTACTATAATGAAGGGGAATATGATGGCGGCTGGGCCTGCTTTAGGAATCTTGATGCAGATTCAGAAGCTAAGATGCCAAAACTCCCGGAAAACAAAAACGAAAAAAGCGAATTCTGCATCAGCAACAGCGAGCTTTTGCAAAAAGAATTGATTTCAGTGGCCACCTCCGGCCGCGCCACGATAGATATTGATAATTTTAACTTAGTTAACTGCGATTGCGGAGCCTGGAATAATGCCGAGCTTATTGAAGTAATCTTGGTAAAAACAAACAAGGCTACTAGCAATACTTGTCCAAAGATCTTTAATAATTTTTCTGCCATTAAAAACGGAGATTGCTATGCGGATATGATTGCAAACGATGTTAAGATTGGATACATGGGGAAAGAAGAAGGAAGTGTACTGTTTAAAGCAACTCCTACTGATAAAAAAATCAGTGGCAAATACGAATACTACAACAAAGACTACGCTTTCACCGGCGGATTGGTTTGTTTCTACCCGGATAACAATGATGAATTGCCAAGAGCTAAAAATGATTCACGCGATACCTGGTTCTGTTTTTCCAATCAGGAAGAAGCACAAAAAAAATTCGGCCCGATTGGCTCATCTGGCAACGCCACCATCTATATAAATGATTACTATTATTTCATAGCTGGCACAGAAGGTTGGAATAAGGCAGAGCTAAAAGAAATAGTAAACAAATAAAATGGGTACAAAAAAATCAGCATTATCACAAATCTTTGGCGGCTTCGTCATATTCTTAGTCGGAGCTGGGTCGATTATTGTCTTACTTGTGATCGTCATCCCCGGACTACTTTGGCTCATCAACGGCCGCGACATAAAGCCGATCGATGATTCTTTCTTGCAGTTGTCTGTCGTGAACTTGCCCGACAATGAGAATGGTTTTTATGACCTGGAAAAGATTGATAGTCTTGTCGATTTAAAAAGTTTATCCAAGAAGAGAGAGCTTGCGGTGGACTTCTTGAATAGCGAAAAATGGGAAAGCGAGGAGGTGAAAACCTTATTGGATGATAACGAGGCTGTTCTAAAACTCTTCCCGTCAGCTGCCGGCAAAAAAAGTTTTCAAACACCTTTTACAGCTAACCCCGAATCCATATCTGCTGACATGCCAGTAGTATCGCTCAACCCCTGGAGACAGGCGAGCCAACTCAGTGTCGTGAAGGCACTCGACCTAGCTAAATCCGGCCATTACGACGAAGCTGTCGACGAAGCCATGAAGTCGATCGCTGTCGGAAACTCGATCGAAGACTCACAATGCATCTTGATTACTTATCTAGTCGGAGTCAGCATTAAAAAGAATGGCATAGATGCTTTGCAAAAAATCATTTCAATGACGCCAAAGAAATCTCTTAATCAGGCATATTCCGAAAAATTATCATCATATAAAGCAAAAGGAAATAAAGCGCCTTTTTCCATAGAATACATGATGTGTAAAAAGGCCATAAATAGCACTGATTTAAAAGGGGATTTAGGCGAGCTGGACAACATGATATCAAAAAATGGATTCTATTTTAAAAGAAACGCAACAACCGCCTATTGTTTCAACATTTATAACAAATTGGCCATCGAGGCGAATAAGAATTGCCGTGATGTAAAAGAAGTACCTGATCCAAGACCAATATTAAAAGAGGCGAGCTTATTTAAATGGTATTTTACCGAAAATTTACTTGGCAAAAGGATGGCTGACAACTTAGTAATAGATCTTAATAGTGTTTTAAGAAAAAAGTGCGACAACGAAACAAGACTAGAGGAAATGATTTTCGCAACAGGAAGATAAAAAACATAATCAACTAGCATAATATCAAAACTAGACAGAAAATATGCCAAAGGAATTCGCAAAATTCGTCATTAGTCAAAAAGGAATGATCATGAGGGATGGTAAATGCCTCATCGTTAAATTACCCAGAGAGGATTATGACGAGAAATGGGATTTGCCTGGTGGCAGAATCGATGTCGGAGAGGAAGGAATGGAAAACGAGGCATTCAAAAGAGAGATGGCGGAAGAGACCGGCTTACTTAATTTTATTGATCTGGGCCCCATCGAATATCATACGCATATTCCGAGCAACGATAAATTTCCGCCTTTCTGTGGCATCATCCGTCTCGTAGAAAACAAGAGTGATGAAATAAGGCTAAGCGCCGAACACATCGAGATGCACTGGATATCAGAAGAGGAGGTCGACGACTACGAATATATATGGACTAGTTGGATGGGGAAGATAATGAAAAAAGGGTTTGAGATTTACAAGAAAAATAAAATAATATGAACATCTTTAAAAGATCGAAGAATAATCCAATTCTAAAGCCTGATTTAAAAAACGATTGGGAAAATTTTAAATTGTATAATCCTGGTGCGGTTTTTGATGGTGAGAAATACCACATCTTCTATCGTGCTATGAATCGTGGCGAGGAATGGCGTTCGTCCATTGGTCACGCCACATCGATTGATGGCGAGAACTGGGAACGTTTTGATGAACCTGCATTAAAAGCAGAAACTCCGGAAGAGAAAAGAGGATTAGAGGATCCACGCATAACCAAAATCGGTAATAAATATTTCATGGCTTATGCCGCTTATGATGGAGAGGATGTGCGTTTATGTATTGCAACCTCCAATGATTGCATAAACTGGAAAAAACAAGGACCAGCCTTGAAAGATTTTATTTTTTTAAAGAATGGTGGGCAAAGATTGAAATACGAAGATGGAAAAATACAAGAGAATAATAAAAGAGTGATGGGCAAGGAAAGATCAAAGTCCGGAGCTCTTTTTTCAGAAAAAATAAACGGCAAATACTGGATGCTCTTTGGCGAATTCAATGTCTGGTTGGCATCTTCCGATGACGGATTAAAATGGGATGTACCAGATAAACCATTTTTAGTAGAAAGAGAAGAAGGATTATTTGATGAAGTCTTTGTCGAGATGGGTCCGCCACCGATCAAGACCGAGCAAGGATGGTTAATTCTCTATCATGGCATTGATAAAAACAAAACCTATCGTTTAGGATTCTTACTCCTAGACTTAAATGACCCGACAAAAATAATCTATCGCCATAACGAACCGATCTTTGGGCCGCAAGAGAGCTATGAGATGACCGGCATCGTCGATGTGATTCCTGGTGGATTAGAAAAAATGCAGTCAATGAACAATGAGGAGTTGAAAGAATTTTTAGACGAGGCTGTAAAAAACAAAGTTATGCCTGCTGTGACTTTTTGCTGTGCAGCCGTGCCACAAGGCGATGATCTAAGAATATTTTATGGCGCTGGTGATTCGGTTATTTGTACGGCGACCGGCAAGATATCGGAAATTCTAAAATTAATAAAATCTTAAACATGACCATCGAAGACGCCAAGAAAAAAGCCTTAGCGCTTATTAAAAGTTCTAAAATCGCCATACTGGCCACAATCGACGAACAAGACTTTCCTAATATGCGAGCCATGTTCAATATGGACAATGACGGTCTGGAAACGATTTTGTTCTCTACTAATACCTCGGCTAAAAAAATTAAACAGATAGAGAAGAATAGCAAGGCCGGCGCTTATTTTTTTGACGAAACCGCCTTTAAAGGATTAAGATTGATGGGCGAAATAAAAGTCCGCCAAGACCAGGAAGTGCGCGAAAAGCTTTGGCGCCCCGGCTTCGAGATGTATTACCCGAAAGGCGTCACCGACCCCGACTATTGCGTACTGGAATTGACGGTTAAAAAAGGGAATTATTATCAAGGATTCGAGAAAATAGATTTCGAGATTTAAGTAAATGAATAAAGCCACCAAAAACAACGCCTATATAGACGGAGCCAACCTGCACAAAGGTATAAAATCCTTAGGCTGGGTTTTTGATTACAAAAAATTTAGAATTTTTCTTAAAGAAAAATATTCAATCACAAAAGCTTATTTGTTTATCGGGTTAATTCCGAAACACAAAGATTTGTACACAAAACTTCAAGAAGCTGGCTACACTTTAATTTTTAAAGAAGTTGTTTATGATAGCGACGGAAAAGCAAAAGGAAATTGTGATACTGACTTAGTTTTGCAAGCAACTAAAGATTCTTATGAGGAGAGATTCGAAAAAGCCGTTTTAGTTTCCAGTGATGGCGACTATGCCGGTCTGGTTAAATTTTTATTTGAAAAAAATAAATTTCTAACAATTTTATCTCCAGCGCCGGTAAAAAAATGCTCAATCTTGCTAAAAAGAACAAACACCCCGATAGTTTATTTGAACGACAAGAAGAATATTTTGGAATCCCAAAAAGAAAAAGCCCCCATTAAGGACGAGCCTTAACAGGGTCTTTTTCGTAGTGATATTGTTAATTATAGCATTTTGGTGTATTTTGTCAATACTATTAAGACCTTAAACATACCAGATAAAAAATCGCCGCAGTCTCCGCCAGCTGGCGGATTACGCGAGACTACGACTAAGCGAAAAGTGCGATGGTGTATTATTCATAAAAGCTAACCGCCAAACAGGAGAAAAATTTTATGATTGTTCCAATTATCCAAAGTGTCGATTTACTAAAAGTCTGCAAGGAATTAAATTTTAAAAATTACTAGAAGTATCTAATAATATGAATTGCACAAAATGCGGGGAAAAACTTTTAACTAATTATAATTTTTGTCATAAGTGTGGAGAAAAAACAAAAAAAAATTACGAAAAAGAAACTAGCAAGGTTGGTGTGGTAAAAATTAATTATCAAAAAAAGAGAGCTTTAGTGGTTGGCTTTTTTTGCTTGGTCTTGGTTTATTTGTAGCTCCAGTACGGACCACTCTAGACATAATATTAAACTGGAATTATTATGACATATTTAGTGTTTTATTTAGTACTCTAGTTTTTTTACTGCCCTATATTTTTTTAAACTACCTAATGGCAAAAAGAAAACGATCATTCAAAAAATGGTTTCTTGTTATAGGAATTTCACAAGCAACACTTTCGAGCTTATTAATTTTTATTGCTAATCAATTACAAAAAGATAATCCCACTGCCACATTATCAACAGCTTATTCAACGTTTTTAATTTACACTGCTTTAACAATATTATGGTCTCACTATTTATGGAATTCAGAAAAAGCTAAAAATACTTTCATAAATTAATATTTTACTTACCATGTCTAAATTCTATATCACCACAACTCTCCCGTACGTCAATGCCGACCCACACATCGGCTTCGCGGCGGAGATCATTAAGGCGGACGCCATCGCCAGATGGCAGAGGCTTTTAGGCAACGAGGTATTTTTCAATACCGGCACGGACGAGCATGGCCAAAAGATCTATGAGAAGGCTAAGGAGGCCGGCCTGGAACCGAAGGAATATTGCGACGGTTACGCCGCCAAATTCGGGGCTCTAAAAGAGGCTTTAAACCTCACTTATAGTAGTTTTATAAGAACTACGGACGAACATCATTTGGCCGCAGCACAGGCTTTCTGGAAGCTTTGCGAGGCCAATGGCGACATCTACAAGAAACAATACCAAGTCAAATATTGCGTGGGTTGCGAACTGGAAAAGACCGACTCCGAGCTGGACGAGAACGGCCGTTGCCCCTTGCATCCGAACAAAGATTTGGAATTGATCGATGAGGAGAATTATTTCTTCCGTTTTTCCAAATACCAAAAACCGCTTTTGGAGTTATACGAAAATAATCCGGAATTCGTAAGACCGGATTGGCGCTTGAACGAGATTAAATCTTTCGTCGAAAGGGGATTGGAGGACTTTTCCATCTCTCGCTTAAAAGAGAAAATGCCTTGGGGCATTCCGGTGCCGGACGACGATTCGCAAGTCATGTATGTCTGGTTCGACGCTTTGGTCAATTATATTTCTTGTTTAGAATGGCCTGACTCTAAAGAACTGGATCCCGGCCTTCGCCGGGATGACAAAAAGGAGGGGGATTTGTTTAATGAGTATTGGCCGGGATTGCAGGTATGCGGTAAGGATAATTTAAGACAACAGACCGCTATGTGGCAGGCAATGCTTTTGTCAGCCGGCTTACCGACCTCTAAGCAGGTCTTGGTGTTCGGCTTCATCACCGCCAACGGACAGAAGATGTCCAAATCCCTTGGCAACACCGTCAATCCTTTGGATTTGGTGGCTAAATACGGCGTGGAGGCGACTAGATATTTCCTACTCCGCGAAATAAAATCTTTCGCCGACAGCGATTTCTCTTATGAGAAATTCGAGACCTTGTACAACGCCGAGCTGGCCAACGGCATCGGCAATTTAGCCGCGCGCGTCTCTAATATGTTGGAGAAGAATGAAATAGAGACTGAATTAAATATTCAAAAAGAAGGGGACTTGGCCAAAGAGTTCGCAAAGAAGATGGACGAATACGCCTTCGACGAGGCTATCGGCATACTAGTCAAAAAAGCTGCCGACTGCGACGTCTTCCTGGCCGACAAGAAACCTTGGAAGATGGAGGATAAAGAAGAGATTAAGAAAGTTTTAGAACCGGTCGCCCAAGATGTTTTGGACATCGCTTATCTCCTATCTCCGTTCTTGCCTCAAACTTCAGAAAAACTGATCAAACAATTCTCCGAAAAACAAATAAAAAAAGGCGAACCGCTATTTCCAAGACTCGAAAACAAAGTTTAAATACCGCAAAACCTCTTTCCCGCCGAAAGGGGTTTTGTTTTAATAAAAAACATTTCACTAAAACAAGCGAAGAATTCAAAAAACACCAACAAAAACAAGGCCCGTCAACTTCACATCGGCCTCCAAATAGTGTATTATTATATAAGTAAAGCATTAATTAATTTACGCGATAAAAACTCGCGGCCAATAAACAAAATATGAAAAAAACGTATTTATTGACCTCGGCTTTTCTCTTGTTGTCGGTCATGTTGCTGGGCGGAAATGCCTTAGCCAACGAGACCGAAAGCAGTGAGACAAGTTCGACCGTGCAAGAGATTTACTTGCGCACATCATCCGATAATCCGGCTGGCGTAACCTGGACAGTCGCAGGCAACTCGCCGATGGGCTTCAAAGTCGTCTGGTCCAAAACCGAAAGACCTACTTACCCAACCGGCTCCGACGATCAGTATCATTATTTTGATAACCCAAATGCCAGCTCTGACACGCTTGAAGCGTTTGATGGCAAGGGTCGCTATTATGTCCGTGTCTGCGAATACTTGGGCGGTAAGTGCGGAAAATATTCCAATCAGGTCTATGTGACCCTTGGCACTGCCAGCGAAGAAACCGCTTGCACCATGGATTACAATCCTGTTTGCGGAAAAGACGGCAAGACTTACAGCAATAAGTGCCAGGCCGATGCCGCCGGAGCTATCGTCAAATATACCGGCGAATGTGAATCCGCCGCTGTCAGATCCATCACCATGAGCGTTGTCGATTCTAGCAATGGCAAAGTGAAATGGTCTGTCGATGGTGTTTCCAACCAAGGCTTTAAAGTCGTCTGGTCCAAGAACGAAAATCCGACCTATCCGCTTCGCGAAGGCGACAAATACAATTACTACTCGGACAAAAATGTCACCAGTGACGTTGTCACTCCATTCAAAGGCGCCGGTACTTACTATGTCCGCGTCTGCGAATACTTGGGCGGAAAATGCGGTGTCTACTCCAATCAAGTAAAAGTAACCTTGTCATCAGAGGAAAAGGAGACCAAAAAAGAAGAGGTCAAACAAGGCAAAGTCACCAAGATAGAGTTGGCCGGAAATTCCAGCAATATAAAATGGAATACCTACGGCTACTCCGCTTCCGGCTTCAAAGTCGTCTGGTCCAAGAACGAGAACCCGACCTATCCGACTCGCGAAGGTGACCAGTACCACTATCTCTCGAACCCGGGCGTCATCTCCGACTTCATCACCCCGTTCGCCGGCAACGGAACCTACTATGTCCGTGTCTGTGAATATTTGGGTGGAGCTTGCGGTGTTTACTCCAATCAAATCACCGTTCAATTAAACAATTCCGAAGACAAAGGAGTTAAGCAGATCGAAGAGATCCGCGACAAAGCCACTAACCTCTATAACAACAATTTAGACGCTTTGCTTGCTGAAATTAAAGAGTTGAAAAATTTAATCAAAGAGCAACAGACTCAGATCAATCATTTGATGAAATTAAAAGAGGGATTGAATCAAAGTATCAGCAGTGCCGTAGAAACTGCCATTAAGAACTTCATCGCCTACGGTGTGGACACCAATACTAAAAATCTTGGTGAAGGCGAAAGAGCTGCCGTCATGTACTCTTTTAAAGAAGCTTTCGGCAAATTACCGGAAACTGAATCCGAATTAGAGGATGCCATTAAGATCGCTAACGGCCGTTTCCCATCCATCGTCTCCGACGAAGCCGAGGCCAGCGCCAAGGCTCAATTCAAAAAGATCTATCTTCGCGATGCGGACACGAACAATGCCCACGACGTCGCGGCAATTAAGGTTATGGCCTACGGATTAAGACAACAGGCCCAAAACAGAAATCTAAAATCGGAGGCTGCAGCGCTTAAAACCTTCAAAGCCATCTACGGCAGAATGCCTGGAAGCACGGAGGACTGGAACGCTTTGCAAGCCATCACTTATTCCGGAGCCACTAGATAGAAAAAATCCATAGAAATGATATAATAAAAGCGGGAGCTATTAAAGCCCCCGCTTTTATTGAATAATTTTATGAATTGGCTAGACCTGATACTTATATTATTGATAGTGGGCTTCACTTGGAGATGTTTCAGTTTGGGCTTGATAAAATCTCTTGGATCACTGGTTGGCCTCGTTGTCGGCTTTATAGCGGCTAATTTCACATACCTACGACTATTCTCTTTGGTCAAACCTTTTTTCGGAGGCCTCGACAATATCGGGCGCGTGGCTTGTTTCTTGTTTCTATTCATCCTATTGGCACGCCTAATATTCATGATTTTCGTCGCATTGGACAAAATATATGACTTCATCTCCATTATCCCGTTCCTGGGAGTGATAAATAACATATCCGGTGCTATCCTCGGGTTAATAATCGGCATAGTGTTCGCCGCCATCCTAGTAATTTTGGCTGCGCGTTTCTTCTCGAGTGGCAGCTTTATCGGTAATTGGCTAGAAGGCTCATTACTATCATCCTATCTGATCGGCTCAATCAAATTATTGGCCCCGGCGACAGCCTTAATAAAGAGATCTTTCAATCTTTTGAAACATGGACTACGTTAAAATAAACCCGAAAGAAATATCCAAAGAGGATTTTGAGACGATTGTGGCGACGCTAAGGGGCGGAGGAGTCATAGCTTATCCAACCGACACCATATACGGACTCGGTTGTTTGTCGTCAAAAAAGAAGGCGATAAAGAAAATACGCAGAATAAAAGGCAGAAACGACGACAAACCGATGTTGGTATTAATAAAATGCTTCACGATGCTTAAAAAATACTTTTATGTGGATAAAAGTCAGACGGAATATTTGAAAAAAATCTGGCCAGGAAAAATTTCTGTTATTTTAAAGAATAAAAACCTATTAAACAAAGAAGTTTTAGGGTCTGCGGAGGCCGGGGCCGTACGTTTGCCAAACAACCCCTTTCTAGTTAAAATAATAAGGATGGCCGGCGAGCCGTTAGTTTCGACCAGTCTCAATAAAAGCGGTGAAAAACCGCTCTTTAACGTATCCGGACTGGAGAATTATTTCACAGACGAAAAGCCCGATTTAGTGATAGATATCGGAAAAGATTTAAAAGGAAAGCCATCGCGCCTAATAGACTTGCGCGATATCGACAATATAAAAATTATTCGTAAATAAACATATGTCAGAAAAACAAGAAAGAATGGCTAATGGACTCAAGAGGTTTATTATTTTCGTTTCTATACTACTATTAATGACCACTTCGTTCGGCGCCGGTCTGTATGCGGCAAAATCGAATGAAGTATTTTCCGAGGCAGCCAAGAAAGAAACCGTCTTTTTAGGAAAGATGGCCGGCATGTACTCGACGGATACGGAGGGAAGGATGCAGAAGGATATAGATTTCAATCTCTACTGGGAACTCTGGGATGCTATAAAAAAGCGTTATGTCGATAAGGATGGCTTATCCGATAAAAAGATGTTCTATGGATCGCTAGCCGGGCTAGCATCGTCTTTAGACGACCCATACACCACATTCATGAATCCGGAGGAATACAAAGAATTTGAAGGTGATATGTCTGGAACATTTCAAGGCATCGGAGCGGAAGTCGGTATGCGCGACGAAGTAATAACAGTTATAGCGCCATTAGCCGATATGCCTGCTGAAAAGGCCGGAATTAAGGCTGGCGATCAGATTTTAGCCATAAACGGCACATCGACTTTAGGAATGACCACTAATGAAGCGGTCAGTCACATCAGAGGACCCAAAGGAACAAGTGTCAAATTGACGATATATCGCAAAGGCTTCAAGGAGACTAAAGATATAGAGATAGTTCGCGACGTAATATATGTAAAGAGTATAAAAACCGAAATGCGTAAAGACGGCGTCTACGTCATTAGAGTGAGTAACTTCAATGACGATACCGCGGATTTGTTCGACAAGGCTATAATTGACGTGATGACTAAAAACCCTAAAGGCATAGTCCTTGATTTACGTAGCAACCCGGGAGGATATCTAGACACTGCCGTGGAAATGGTTAGTGAATGGGTGGAGGAAGGTGATGTTGTAAAAGAAAAATTCAGCGACGGCAAAGAGGATTCTTATAAGGCTCTCGGCTTACCACGCTTAAAATCATACAAGACCGTAGTACTAGTCGACGGTGGAAGCGCTTCCGCATCGGAAATAGTGGCTGGAGCTTTGCAAGATTACGAGCTCGCCAAGATAATCGGAGAAAAGACTTACGGCAAGGGCTCTGTTCAGTCCATGGAAGGACTGTCCGACGGATCATCACTCAAAGTCACAATAGCCAAATGGATGACCCCGAAAGGAAGATCGATAAACGACGAGGGTATAACTCCGGATGTCGAGGTCAAATACACCGAGGAAGATTTCAAGAACGACCGCGATCCGCAAATGGACAAAGCCGTCGAGATCATTCTCGGCAAATAAGACGTTAAAATAATTTTATAAAATAAACAATATTCGCATTGAGCGAAATTTGTTAAAAGTTTTATGGTGGAAAACATAAAAAAGGACAAGACGAAATATGTCTTTGTTGTGGGCGGAGTAATGTCCGGTGTCGGAAAGGGGATTACCACCTCCTCGATAGCGATGATATTGCAAGCTAAAGGCTTCAATGTCAGCGCCATCAAGATAGATCCCTATATCAACGTCGATGCCGGAACGATGAATCCTGTGGAGCACGGGGAGGTTTTTGTGACTGAAGACGGCGACGAGACCGATCAGGACGTCGGAAATTACGAAAGATTTTTGAATAAGGATATCTACCGCGAAAACTACATGACGACCGGACGAGTCTATCAAACAGTCATACAAAAGGAGAGGAATTTGGAATACGGAGGACGTTGTGTGGAAGTCGTACCACATATACCTCTTGAAGTAATAGAAAGAATCCATAAGGCCGTCAAAAAAAGCAACGCCGAAATAATGATCATTGAAATAGGCGGCACCGTCGGAGAATATCAAAATCTATTATTCTTGGAAGCGGCCAGAATGATGAAATTATACAATCCTAAGAGCGTACAATTCGTCATGGTCTCCTATTTGCCGATACCGAGCAAAGTGGGAGAGATGAAGACCAAACCGACACAATACGCCATCCGATCTCTCAACGCCGCCGGAATACAACCTGATTTCATAGTAGCAAGAGCAGAGGTGCCGGTCGACGAACCGAGAAGGACGAAGATAGCGATGAATTGCGGTATATTGCCGGAGGATGTCATCTCCGCCCCGGACATAGACTCAGTTTATGACGTGCCTCTCAATTTCGAGAAGGATCATCTTGGCGACAGAATACTGACGAAATTCGGATTAAAGAAAAAGAAAGAAGACTTAAAAGAATGGCAGGCGATGGCGGAGAAGCGCCGTAACGCCAAGAAGGAAGTCGACATCGGAATCGTCGGAAAATATTTTATGAGCGGACAATTTTGCTTTACCGATTCCTATGTCTCAGTGCTGGAAGCGATAAAGCACGCTGCGACATTCAACGACTGCAAAGCCAATTTGCATTGGTTGTCTTCCGAAGAGATAGAGAAGGACGGAACCGCTATATTGAAAAAATTCGACGGCATAATAGTACCGCAAGGATGGGGTTCTCGCGGAGCGGAAGGTAAGATAAAAACTATAGAGTTCTGCCGTAAAAACAAAAAACCATATTTCGGCTTATGCTATGGAATGCAAATGGCCGTCATCGAGTTCGCTCGTAACGTCTTAGGACATAAAGACGCCAACTCTGCAGAAGTCGATAAGACGACGAAAAATCCGGTCATACACATAATGCCGAACCAAGCCGAATTGATCGCCAAAAAGCAATATGGAGGCACTATTCGCCTTGGTGGATGGCCATGCCTGATTACGCCCGGCACCCACATGCAAAAAGCTTACGCAAAAAACACCATCGATAAAAAAGCACCGAAGACGGTCAGCGAAAGACATCGCCACCGCTACGAATTCAATAACGAATATCGAGAGGCTATGGAGAAAAAAGGATTGACTATCGCCGGAACATCGCCGGACGGAGAAATCGTCGAAGCCATAGAGATAAGCGACCATCCGTTCTTCATCGGCACACAATTCCACCCGGAGTACATCTCCAGACCACTATCACCACATCCATTGTTCGTAGAATTCGTTAAGACGTGCTTAACACTCAAAAAGACAAACTCGACCGGAAAGAAACAGAAATAAAGAACGCATAAAAAAAACAGCCTCGATGATTCGGGGCTGTTTTTTGAACTTTGAGATTGTTTACTTTTTAACAGGAGTCTCTTTGACCTCAACCTTCTTAGCGACGACTTTATCTTTCTCGGAAATTATATTGACGACCTTAACTTTGACGGAAGTATTATTGAATCTCTTCTTGCGCTTCTCGGAGAACTTGACGATACCATCCACCAAGGCGAAAAGGGTATGATCGACACCCATGCCAATGTGAGCACCAGGATAATACTGTGTTCCGCGCTGGCGGATTATTATATTACCGGCTTTGGCGAACTGGCCATCGGAAATCTTAACACCTAAACGTTTAGCTTCGCTGTCGCGACCAAGTCTGGATACGCCAGCTGATTTTTTTGTAGACATATTTCGATCACTGACCGCCTCACTATAACAAACCTGAGTTTTTGTTAAGTAGTACAGTCAAAATAATATAAAAGAAAACGAATCAATTAAGATTCATTGACGCATTATCAATATAACAAAGCTTTGTTCTTATGTCAAGGATTCTTTTGTAAAAAACAATGTTTTATGATATCATTATATTATGATTAGAACAAGTAAATCGAAACAATTTTTATTTCTAATATTAGGAACAATAAGCCTATTTTTACCATTTTCTATAGCTATAGGCTATCAATCCGACGACTCTGTGAACGAGGAGATAAGGGGTTTAAACGGAGAAATAAGTAACAATAGATCCCTAATAGAACAATTAGACAAAAGAAAGAAGGAATACACAAGAGAGATTAATAAAAAGAGGGAAGAGGCAAAAACATTGGCCAACGAACTATCAATAATCGAGAATAAGGTGGCGAGAGCGGAGATAGAGATAGAAAACACGAAGGCGCAAATAAAGGAAGTCAATCTGGAGGTAAAGAAGACCGAGATAGAAATAGACAACAAAACAGGTAAGATAGAGCAAGAAAAAAAGAACATAGCCAACATAATAAAACTCATCTATAAAGAAAGCGACGCTTCAACACTGGAAATACTGCTCCTTAATGACTCTTTGGCCGACTTCTTGAACAGAGTTAAATACCTGGAAGATATAAACAAGGAGATGGGGGATAGTCTCGATCAATTAAAGAAATTAAAAACAGAATTGGAAAAAGAAAAAGTAGTTCTCGACGCAAAAAATGAAGACCTCTCCAAATTAAAATCAGAACTAGAGAGAAATAAGGTCGCCCTTGAAAACGAAAAAGACAACAAGAACTACATCCTGGAGGAGACCAAAAACTCAGAAAGCCAATACCAAAGCCTCTTGGCGGCGGCAAAAAAAGAACAAGACAGCGCCGAAGCGGAAATAGCTAGCTTGGAAAAACAAGTCAGGCTAAAAATGGAGTCCTTGAAAAAGGACAAAATACAACTCAACAGCGGTGGCTTCACTTGGCCTGTCTCTGGTCGCTATGTAACGACCTATTTCCACGACCCTGAATATCCGTTCAGATACGTCTATGAGCATCCGGCGATCGACATACGCTCACCTCAGGGTTCACCGATCTATGCACCGGCTGACGGCTATGTAGCCAGAGTGAATATAAAAGGAACCTCTTATGGATACATAATGCTAATACACGGCGATGGACTATCGACCGTTTATGGGCACACTACAAGATCAGCCGTCAGTGAAGACGACTACGTGACTCAAGGTCAAGTGATAGGCTATAGCGGAGGACTGCCGGGAACTATCGGCTCCGGACGCATGACCACTGGCCCGCATCTACACTTCGAGGTTCGCAAGGACGGCGTACCGGTAAATCCGTTGGAATATCTACCATGACTCAAATAAAAAAACACTTGGACTAAAAACCAAGTGTTTTGCCTTTAAACCCCCAAAGAAACTCTCAGAAGACCTAAAAATTCTTCTTTTTCCTTTATTCCAACCTCATCAGCCGGACACTCCGAATCGACTTCGTGATATATTTTTTTCTTCTGCGCTTCAGAAAGAAAGCTCATGGCTTCCACGAGATTTTTATCTATAATCTCCCTATCGACGCGATAATCGTTTTTCTGACTATGTATCAATCTTAAGACATTGACATAGTCAGGCGTCTCTTCGCCGCTTTTTAAAATAAACGTATGGGCCACACGCATAACATCTTTATTTCCGGTAATAAGAATGGCTACGCCTAAGATAATAAAGGCGACTTCTCTTGAACCGTCGAGCATCTTTCTGCACTCATCGGCACCCAAAGGCAACCAACGCTCTTTTTGATTTAAAATAGCGTCATAAGGCGCCCCGATACTTGACCAATTATGGCTCTGAAAAATCTCTGAACAATTCATCCTACCACTCCTTGAGAAAGTTTATTTCAATTTTTATAAAGAGCGATTTTGAGCTCCCCACAAGGGGAAATTTCTTTCTAAGAATATAATACACTATTGAAATAGTGTCAAGCTTTCAAATCTTGCCCTCCATGAGCCTGGCGATGAATGTCGCGCAACTGCTTATTGGTTACATGGGTGTATATCTGCGTTGTGGCGATATTCCTATGACCCAAGAACTCCTGCACAATCCTCAAGTCCACCCCATGAGAAAGCAAATCCGTGGCGAAGGAATGACGCAAGGTGTGAGGAGTGGCCATTACCGGCAAGCCGGATATTTTTACATATTTCTTGACGATATCCTCAATAGCACGATTAGTTAAACGACGAGAAAGGGATGTTTTTTTTATGCCAGGCTTAAAATTAATGAATAAAGCCTCGTCCATATCCGTTCTTTTCTCCAAATACCTCCTCAAGGCCTCCACGGACCTGGCGCTAAAATAAACCGTCCGAACCTTAGATCCCTTACCCACAACGGCCACTTCAATCTCTTTGGTCTCTTTTTTTATCTTCAACTGGTCGCGATCAAGAGAGGATAGCTCACTAATACGCAAGCCGGTGGAAAAAAACGACTCTAGAATCGCTTTATCCCTTAAACCTTTTATATCGGAAGCGTCGGGTGCGGTTAGGAGTCTTTCCAACTGCGGCAAGGTTAAAAATTTAACCTCTCTATCGGACTTATCTTTGGCCAATTTGATTTTAGAAGGAGGTAGGCACTCGACCCCTTTTTCGACGAAAAACTCCAACAAGCTACGCAAGGCTATCAAATAATAGTTCTGCGTGGATTTTTTTAAACCGATCTTTTTACGAGGATCGATATGCCGAGATAAGAAAACTCTATATTTCCAAATATGTTCATCGGTCAAATCTTTAGGTAGAAGAGAGGAGAGCTTGTTTTCTTCGAGCCATTTAAAGAATTTATTTAAAAAACGCGAATAATTCTCCTGCGTCTTAGCTGATAATCCTTTCTCTATCTCGGAATAATCAAGAAAGTCGGTCAAATAATCGATGATTGGTTTCTGCGCCATATATTTATATCATTAAAAACAAATCATTTGCTTATTATAATTAGTATACAATATTATGCGAAGTATTTAAATAGCGTTGACAAAAAACAAAAAAAGTTGTACTTTAGAATAAATTCCCATAAAGTACCTTTAAACACTCAAAAAAATAAGGGGGCCTTATCATGCTTTTACTAGTGGAAGATTATCCTGGCTACGACGAACTTTTTAAACTCAACTTAAAGGGGACTAAAATCGAAGTCTTATCAGCCAAAACTCTGGAGGAGGCTGCTGAGCTTTTTAAGCAGTATGCGGATAACACTTCAATCGTAATAATGGACGCCTGCATTATCGAAAAGACACCAAATACCATGAACCTTATTAAGGAAATAATTAAATCGGGGTTCACTGGTCCGATCGTGGCTTCTTCGAACAACGAGGAGTATAATGAAATCCTTGTCGCTGCCGGTGCGACACATTCGACAGAAAAAAGTGAGATGATAAAGTTCGCCATCAAACTACTAAAAGAGATGGGTGAAATCTAAAAAACAAAAAACAGGGGAACAAGAGAACCCTGTTTTCTTATTACATGATACTTCGCATAATGTAGATTAAGCGAAGTTGTATATATCAATAAAGCTTGATTT